>JACQYB010000020.1 GCA_016208415.1 Betaproteobacteria bacterium
CGGCATGAGCCCCCTCGGGGGGCAGCGCAGCGTGGGGGTCGTCACCATGCCGCCGCCGGGCCGCCCCACGCCGGCATGAAGCCCCCCCGGGGGGCAGCGCAGCGTGGGGGTCGTCACCATGCCGCCGCCGGGCCGCCCCAAGGCGGCATGAGCCCCCTCGGGGGGCAGCGCAGCGTGGGGGTCGTCATCTCAGGCCGCGCCGCGGCGCAAGCGCTCGGCCAGCGCCACGAGATCGCCGACGGTGCGCGGCGTCTCGGTGTCCAGGGGAAGGGCGATGCCGAGATGCTCCTCCAGTTCGAACACCAGTTCGAGCAGCATCAGCGAGTCGACCCCGAGGCTGGCGAGCGAAGCCTCGGGCGTGACCCGCTCGGGCGCCACGCCGAGCCGATCCAGGAGGGACTGTTGCAGGAGGGTGAGTGTATTCATGAAGACCTGTCGTTCGGCGCGATTCTACTTCATGGCCGGGACGATGCGCGGGCTGGTGCCCCCGGGTTGGCCTCCCGGCACCGAATGATCCAGATCAATACGGCCGGTCGAAAGGGGGCGTGAAATGCGTCCACGGTTTAGGACGGTTCTAAAAGAATACATTCGCCGACACGACCCCGCACTGCAGTGCAGGCCGGATGCCGGCATTCCCGCAGTGATGACATCCCGTTCCGAGCAACACCCCTGTCGCCTACCTGGAGGATGTACGTCATGCAAGTACGCAGCCTGAGCATTGCCATCGGTCTCGCCTTCGGCACCATCGGCGCTTGCGCGTGGGCGGCCGACGAGCCGATCCAGCCCATCACGCCGGCCAAGCAGATCAACCTGGGCATGGTGGAGCTGGGCAAGAAGCTGTATTTCGATCCGCGCCTGTCCAAGTCCGGCTTCATCTCCTGCAACTCGTGCCACAACCTGTCCATGGGCGGCACGGACAACATCAAGACCTCCATCGGCCACAACTGGCAGGAAGGCCCGATCAACGCGCCGACGGTGCTCAACTCCAGTCTGAACCTTGCCCAGTTCTGGGACGGCCGTGCGGCCGACCTCAAGGCCCAGGCCGGCGGCCCGATCGCCAACCCCGGCGAAATGGCCTTCTCGCACACCCTGGCGATCGGCATGCTCGAATCGATTCCCGCCTATCAGGCCGAGTTCAAGAAGGTGTTCGGCAAGGACAAGATCGACATCGATCAGGTCACCGCCGCCATCGCCGAGTTCGAGAAGACCCTGGTCACCCCGAACTCGCGCTTCGACAAGTGGCTCAAGGGCGACAAGAAGGCGCTGACGGCCGACGAACTCGCCGGCTACAAGCTGTTCAAGGACAGCGGTTGCGTGGCCTGCCACAACGGCCCGGCCGTCGGCGGCAACTCCTTCCAGAAGATGGGTGTCGTCGCGCCCTACAAGGCCAGCAGCCCGGCCGAGGGCCGTGTGGCCGTCACCGGCAAGGACGCCGACCGCTTCAACTTCAAGGTGCCGACGCTGCGCAACGTGGAAATGACCTATCCCTACTTCCACGACGGCGCCGCCAATACCTTGGCCGAGGCGGTGGACGTCATGGGCCGCCTGCAACTGGGCAAGAAGTTCACCGACGCGGAGAACGCGAAGATCGTGGCCTTCCTGAAGGCCCTGACCGGCGACCAGCCGAACTTCACGCTGCCGGTCCTGCCGGCGTCCACCGACAAGACGCCGCGGCCGCAGCCGTTCGCGAAGAAGTAGCGACCTGCGCCCCGCCCCCCGGGGCGGGGCACGTCCGCCGCGAACCGTTCGTTGACTTGTTCTGGAGCGGAATTTCCGCTTTGATGCAAAATGATGCGCACACCTTCTTCCCGCGGACCTCCGCGCCCCCTCACCAGCGGCCAAGACAAAGAGCAACCACCATGGAGACGATGACCGTCCTGCAAGCCACCGAGATCCTGCGCGGCGCCGGGATTCCTGTCACCCTGCAAAGGGTGGAGATCGTGCGGGTGCTGCTCTCCAGCCCCCAGCACATGTCCGCCGACCAGGTGCTGGCCAGGGTGCGCGAGAGCGTGCCCGAGACCTCCCGCGCCACGGTCTATAACACCTTGAAACTTTTCCGGGAGAAGAACCTGGTGCGAGAACTCATCGTCGATCCCGAGCGCGCGGTCTATGACTCCAACACCTCGCCCCACTACCACCTCTACGACGCCGACACCGGCCAGCTCACCGACATCTCCGCCGAGGAGCTGCAGGTCGTCGGCGTCCCCCACCTGCCGGCGCACCTGCGTCTCGAAGAGGTGGACGTGATCATCCGCGTGCGCTCCAGGCCGTCCTGAAGGGTGCGTTTCGACCGGGCACCCGTGAGGGGTGCATTTTCGACAGACGGCGCGCGCCGGACATGACCGAACTCCTGCCTCCCTGGCCGCTGCTGACGGCATTTCTGGCAGCGAGCTTCGTCCTCGCGGTCACCCCCGGTCCCGGAGTGCTCTACATCGTCGCCCGCAGCCTGGGCCAGGGGAGAAGCTGCGGCCTGGCCTCGGTGGCCGGGGTGGCGACAGGCAACCTGTGCAACGCGCTCGGCGCCTCCATCGGGCTGGCGGCGGTGTTCGCCGTGTCGGCGACGGCCTTCACGGTAATTAAGTACGCCGGGGCCGCCTACCTGATCTACCTCGGCGTTCGCACACTGCGCAGGGCCCCGGTTCCGACCCCCGCCCCGCAGGCCCTGCCCGCCCGGACGGTGCGCCGCATCTTCGCCGACGGCTTCGTCGTGGCCCTGCTCAACCCCAAGACCACCCTGTTCTTCGCCGCCTTCCTGCCCCAGTTCATGAGCAGCGGCGCCCCCCCGATGCAGCAGAGCGCGGCGCTGGGAACCCTGTTCGTGGCCATGGCGGCCGTCACGGACACCGTCTACGCCCTGGCCGCCGGCACCATCGCCGCCGCCCTCGGACGCTCGCCGGGCGTGATGGCGGCGGGGCGCACCCTGACCGGCGCCATCTTCATCGCGCTGGGCGCGTTCGCGGCGCTGGCGGATACCCGCAGGTAGGGTCGGCCAGCGCCTGCAACCGCGCCGAGCGGCGAAGGGTGCCAACCAGGGCGCTCATCGGATTCGGGCCTCCCCGCGTGGGAGCGGGCTTGCCCGCGAGTTCAGCGGCCGCTATCGCGGGCAAGCCCGCTCCCACAAGACCCCCACCCCCCAGTGAGCGTCCGTGTGCATGACGCGTTCGGGCTAAGATGAACCAGGATTGCTGCGGGGGATGAGCATGGCAAGCGCAACGCCGCACCGTGCGTGGCCGGGCCACGAATCCGAGCTCGAAGACGCCGTGCGCGCCCTCGGACACAAGCTGTTCGCCGCCGCCCGCTCCGGCCCGCCGCGGCTCTACCGCGGCCTTCCCGGGCGGGTGCTCGAAGCCGTCATGCACGATGCGCGGCTGCGCGATGTGCTGTTCCAGTTCGTCGACGTGCTGCCGCAACTGCGCGAGAGCGTTGAAATCTCCGGCCACCTGGCCGCCTTTCTCGATGCCGCACCGGGCGACGACTGGCCCCGGCGCCTGCTGCGCCTGGGCGCGCGCCCTTCCCTGGCGTGGATGGCGCAGCGCCAGGTGGCGGTACTGGCGCGGCGGCTGCTGGCCGACGAGACGCCGGCGGGCATCGCCCGGGTGCTGCGGCGCCTGGCGGGCGTGCCAGCCTCCGTCACCGTCGACGCCGTCGGCGAGGCGGTGCTCACCGAAGCCGAGGCCGACGCCTACCTGGCGCGCAACCTGCGCCTGCTCGACTGGCTGGGCGCGGCGGGCGGCGGGACGCCTCAGCTTTCCCTCAAGCTCACCGCGCTCACGCCCCATTTCGACCCGCTGGACGCCACCGGCACCCGCGCCCGGGTATTCGCGCGGCTCGCGCCGCTCATGGCCGCGGCCTGCCGCCACCACGCCACCCTCACGGTGGACATGGAGCAGTACGAGCTCAAGCCGCTCATCCTGCGGCTGTTCGAGGACATGCTGGAGTCCTGGCCGGACCCCGCCTGGCAGCCGGCCATCGCCCTGCAGGCCTACCTGCCGGAGACGGGCGCCGACCTCGACCGGATGCTGGAACGCGCCCGGCGCCACGGCCGACGCCTCGGCGTGCGGCTGGTGAAGGGCGCCTACTGGGACCAGGAAGTGGCCTGGGCGGCGCAGCGCCACTGGCCGCTGCCGGTGTTTGCCGACAAGGCGCACACCGACGCCCATTTCGAGCAGCTCACGGTGCGCCTGCTGGGCTGCTGCGACCGCCTTCATCCGGCCATCGCCAGCCACAACCTGCGCAGCCAGACGGTCGCCCTGGCCTGCGCCCGCCGTCTGGGCCTGCGCCCGCAGCAGTGGGAGGCGCAGATGCTCATGGGCATGGCCGAGCCGCTGCGCGACGCCCTGGCCGCGGAGGGCGTGCGGCTGCGCATCTACGTGCCCAGCGGCGATCTCATCACCGGCATCGCCTATCTCATCCGGCGGCTGCTGGAGAACACCGCCTCGACCTCGGTGCTGCGCCAGACCTACGTGGAGGGCGGCGACGCCGCCGCACTGCTGGCGCCGCCCATCGCCGCTTCCGGTAGCGCGCCGCCGGCGCCGGACCTGCAACCGGCCCGCCACAACGGCATCGCGGGCTTCACAAACACCCCGCTCACGGATTTCAGCCGCGAGGCGGCCCAGGAAGCCTTCCGCGCCGCCCTGCGGCAGGTACGCGCCGGGCTGCCCCGACGCCACGCCGTGGGAGCGGGCTTGCCCGCGATCGGGGGCGCCGGCGTCGCGGGCAAGCCCGCTCCCGCACACGAAGTGCGCAATCCGGCCAACCCGGAGGAACTGCTGGGCGAGGTGGAACTCGCCGACCTCACCCACGCCGACGCGGCGGTGGCGGCGGCGGGCTCCGCCTTCCCCGCCTGGCGCGACACCGCACCGCGCACCCGCGCCGCCCTGCTGCGCCGTGCCGCCGACCTCATGGAATCGCGCCGGATCGCCCTGGCGGCGCTACAGGTGCTGGAAGTCGCCAAGAACTGGCGCGAGGCCGACGCCGACGTGGCCGAGGCCATCGACTTCCTGCGCTACTACGCCGGCGAGATGGAGCGCCTGGACGGCTGGCACGACACCGTCTGCTTTCCCGGCGAGACCAACCGCCAGCGTTACGAGCCCCGCGGCGTGGCGGTGGTCATCGCGCCGTGGAACTTCCCCCTGGCCATCCTCACCGGCATGAGCGCGGCGGCGCTGGTGGCGGGCAACTGCGCCATCCTCAAGCCGGCGCTGCCGGCGCTGCTCACCGCCCACGCCCTGCACGCCATCTACCGCGCGGCCGGCATCCCGGCGGAGGTGTGCCAACTGCTGCCCGGGGACGCGCCAGTGGGCGCTCACCTCGTCAGCCATCCCCAGGTCCATGTCGTCGCCTTCACCGGCTCGCGGGCGGTGGGCCTGGCCATCCTCCAGGCCGCCCACACCCCGGCGCCGGACCGCTCCAGGCCGGGGTGCGCCCCCCCGGGGGGCAGCGCAGCGTGGGGGTCCTCGTCCCCGGCCGCAGGACAGCGCCACGTCAAGCAGGTGGTGTGCGAGATGGGCGGCAAGAACGCCATCGTGGTGGATGCCGACGCCGACCTCGACGAGGCGGTGGTGCAGGTGCTGCACTCGGCCTTCGGCTTCCAGGGGCAGAAGTGCTCGGCCTGTTCGCGCCTCATCGTCCACGCCGACATCCACGACCGGCTGGTGGAGCGCCTGGCCGATGCCGCCGCGGCCTTTCCCTGGGGACCGCCGGAAGATCCGCGCCACCTGTTCGGACCGCTGATCACGCCGCAGGCGCGGGACAAGGCGCTGCGCTACATCGCCATCGGCGCGGAGGAAGGCCGCCTGGCGTGGCAGGGGCGTGTGCCGTCAGGGGGCTGGTACGTGCCGCCGACCATCTTCACCGGCATCCGGCCGCAGCACCGCCTGGCCCGGGAGGAAGTGTTCGGCCCGGTGCTGGCGGTGCTGCGCGCCCCGAGTTTCGAGGTGGCGCTGGACATGGCGCTCGACAGTGAGTACGCGCTCACCGGCGGCGTCTTCTCCCGCCTGCCGGCGCACCTGGAACTGGCGCAGGAGCGCCTGCGCGTGGGCAACCTCTACCTCAATCGCCGCATCACCGGCGCCCGGGTGGGCGTGCAGCCCTTCGGCGGCGTGGCCCTGTCCGGCACCGGCGTGCAGGCGGGCGGGCCGGATTACCTCAAGCAGTTCATGTGGAGCCGGGTGGTGAGCGCCAACACGCAGCGGCACGGGTTCATTCCGGAGGGGTGAGGGGCAATGAGCTGGCCCGACGCCGTAACCCGATCCGCCAAGCACGATGCCGGTAGCTACGGCAAGGCGTTGCATTATTGGCCGCCCGTGCCATCATTCCCCTGTCTCTCGAGCGGAGCCTTGACGCGATGCAAGCCCTGGAACTGGAAGCATTGATCGCCCATCACCGCCTGGAAGTGGAGCATGCCGCGCTGCCGGAGCGCGCAGAACGGGCAAAGGTCATCGTCCTTTGGGACATGACCCAGGCGCCACAGCAGCGGCGCGCGCCACCGCCCGCGCTGGCAGGCGCAGGCGTAGAAACGGGCGACATTCTCGGTGAGCCTCCCGCCGAGGACTGGGAGACCCTGGCCTGATGCTGATTCTCGATACCCACGCCCTGTACTGGTGGGTGAATCGGACGCCCGACAAGCTGAGCGCGAGCCAGATCGAGGCGATCGAAACCGCCGACCTCCTGGCAGTCTCTGCGATGACCTGCTGGGAGATGGCTTGGCTGGTGGAGCACGGCAGAATCCGGCTACGATTTCCGGTCGAGCAATGGCTGGACGAAGTCGAGGGAGCTGGTGTCGTCGTCATGCCGGTCACCCAACCCATTGCGGTCCTGGCGGCGCACCTGCCCGAACACCACAAGGACCCGGCCGACCGGCTGATCATCGCCACGGCAATCGTCCATCGGGGGCACTTGCTGAGTCTTGACGCCCGCTTTCCCTCATACCAAGAGCTTGACGGCCTCCTGCTGAGCTGAACGCCGCCCGCCGGTGCTCCCCCGAAGGCGGCGTACCGGCCAGCCGGGGCATCTTGTGTCAGTAGGAATTCAAGATTCCCCACCATGCGAAGCGAAGGTTCCCCAGCCATCCTTGTGGCCGGCGAGCTTGACTGGGAAGCTGCGTTGGTGTGGGTTGATGAACGGTTCGAGTACAACGAGACGCGAATGATCGCGTTCGCTCCCAAGACCGGGATCCTGTACTACGTGGCGTTTGCAGATCGTGGCGAGGTGCGAAGGATCATCAGCCTGCGCCGCGCCAATCGTCGCGAGGTGAAACACTATGTCGAAAATCCCTAAGCGCCCCGCCGTCCACATGCCCACGGCAGAAGAGGACAAAGCCATTACCGCGGCAGCCCGCAGCGATCCTGACGCGCAGCCGCTCACGCCAAGGCAACTCAAGGCGATGGTTCCAATGCGCTCCGTGCGTGGCCGGCCGAAGTCGGAAAACAGGAAGCTGCTCGTGTCGGTGCGCTATAGCCCGGAAGTTGTCGCCTACTTCAAGTCCACGGGTGAAGGTTGGCAGTCGCTCATGGACAGTGTGCTTCGCGAGTACGTGGCGCGTCATTCGCGTCGCGCGTGAGCATGGTGCCAAAGCCATCATTCCATCGGACCACGAGCTTGTCGGCCTCCTGCTGACCTGAACGCCGCCCACCGGTGGCCCCCGATGCCGGCATACCGGCCCGCCGGGGCATCCTATCGGTCGGCAGCCCCGACACCTTCATTCCCCGCCTTGCCCGAACGGCACGGTCGTGCGCCGGCGCCCCCATCAGCCACTCACATGGAAGGCAGACCGAGAGAGGGATCTACCGGGTTCGCCGGTGCGAAGCCAGGGCGCAGAAGCGCCTGACGGTGTCGATGAGGAAATCCCGTTCGTCCTGGGAGAGATTGGCCAGCAGGGCGGAAATGGCTCCGGCGTCGGCATGCTCCAGACGTGGGGCGTCGTCCAGCAGACGTGCCATGGGAACGCCAAACACTCCAGCCAGCTTGTGCAGCGTCGGCAGGGAAGGCAATGTGACGCCCCGCTCAAAGCGGGATACGGTGATCGGGTCCACGTCGAGCGCCAAGGCAAGCTGCTCCTCGGTCATTCCAGACGCGGCTCTCCAGCGGGCGAGGGTCTTGCCGATTGCGGCTGCAAGCTCGTGGCGCACGATAAGCCTAAATTGATGAATAGGGAGCTATGAACAGGCCGCCAGCAACCGCTTCGTGCCCTCCAACTACCACGCTGCGGAAGCCCTGCTGAACCAGTTGAGACCCACGCTCGGTGGCACGCCGAAGCCGCTCATCATCGCCACGGTGGTCAACATCGACGCCCTCGAGAACTCCTCGACCCTTGGACGCCTGGTTTCGGAGCACGTGGCAGCCCGGTTTACCCAGGCGGGGTACCGGATGGTGGAAATGAAATTCCGCAACAACGTCTATGTGAAACGAACCCAGGGCGAACTGATGTTGACCCGGGAGATCAGGGATCTCGCCCAGTCGCATGACGCCCAGGCCGTCATCGTCGGCACCTACGGCGAGAGCAGCGAATACGTGTTCATCAACCTCAAGGTCATTGAACCTGCCAGCAACGTGGTCGTGGCAGTGCACGACTATGTCCTGCCCCTCGACGGCACCGTCAGGCCCTTGTTGCGCGGGCGTTGATCGGGCGCCCGGGAACGCATGAAGCCGGGCACCCTTGCGGGCATGTCCGAGCCAGCGCAAGCGGACTGCGGGACATCGCGCCGTCTTCGTCGGATGCCGGCCTGGCATGCGGCACACGGGCGCAGGTCCTGGCCCTGATCGCGGGCGGGCCTGCGCCCACCGAAATCCGCCGCCCACCAACGCGCAAGGCGATCCGCCGCCCGCCCCGCCTTGCTAGAATTGCGCGGTCTTCCGCCGGCTCCTTCGACCCCGCCCTGCCCCCGCAGACGGCACCCGCGCGGCGGAGTCCGATCCGGAGCATGTGCGCGTGCTGATTTCCTTCGTCGTGCTGTACCTCATGGTGTCGGTGGGCATCGGCCTGGTCGCCGCCACCCGCGTCAAGAACACCAAGGATTTCGCCGTGGCGGGCCGCCACCTGCCCATGCCGGTGGTCACGGCCACGGTGTTCGCCACCTGGTTCGGTGCCGAGGCGGTGTTCGGCATCTCCGCCACTTTCGTCAAGGAGGGCCTGCGCGGCGTGGTGGCCGACCCCTTCGGCTCCAGCCTGTGCCTGATCCTGGCCGGCCTGTTCTTCTCCACGAAACTCTACCGCCTCAACATCCTCACCCTGGGCGACTTCTACCGCATGCGCTACAACCGCACGGTGGAGGTGATCACCACGGTGTGCATCGTGGCCTCCTACCTGGGCTGGGTGTCGGCGCAGATCAAGGCGCTGGGGCTGATCTTCAACGTCGTCACCGACGGCGCCATCAGCCCGGAACTGGGCATGATCATCGGCGCCGCCATCGTGCTCACCTACACCACCTTCGGCGGCATGCTCTCGGTGGCGGTGCTGGACTTCGTGCAGATGGGCGTGATCATGGGCGGCATGCTCTACATCGGCTACGTGGTGAGCGGTATGACCGGCGGCGTGGCGCCGGTGGTGGAGCACGCCCGCGCCGCCGGCAAGCTGGAGTTCTTCCCGCCGGCGGACGCGGCCATGTGGCTGACCTTCATCGGCGCCTGGGTGACCATGATGCTGGGCTCGATCCCGCAGCAGGACGTGTTCCAGCGCATCACCTCGGCCAAGAGCGCGAAGGTGGCCATGGGCGGCTCGCTGCTGGGCGGCTCCATCTACTTCCTGTTCGCCTTCGTGCCCATGTTCATCGCCTACTCGGCGACGCTGGTGGACCCGGCGGTGTTCAACCAGTTGCTGGAGCAGGATTCCCAGCTCATCCTGCCGACGCTGGTGCTCACCCACATGCCGGTGGCGGCCCAGGTGGTGTTCTTCGGCGCGGTGCTCTCGGCCATCATGAGCTGCTCGTCGGCGACGCTGCTGGCGCCTTCGGTGAGCTTCGCCGAGAACATCGTGCGCGGTTTCGTGCCGCGCATCGGCGATCACCAATTCCTGTGGGTGATGCGCGTGACGATCGTGTGTTTTGCCGCCGTGGTGCTGGTGTTTGCGCTCAACTCCGAGTCGTCCATTTTCAAGATGGTGGAGAACGCCTACAAGGTGACGCTGGCCGGCGCCTTCGTGCCGCTGGTGGTGGGCGCCTTCTGGAAGCGCGCCACCACCCAGGGGGCGCTGTTTTCCACCATCGCCGGGCTGGGGAGCTGGCTGATGGTGGAGTTCATCGTCGGCGCGGACAGCCTGGTGCCGCCGCAGCTCATCGGCCTGGGCGTGTCGATGCTGGGCATGATCGCGGGTTCGCTGCTGCCCCAGTGGACCGGCCGGCCCACCCGCCCGGCGCCGGAACACGCGCCCCATGCCGCCGAGCTCACCCACCACGTGGGCGCGCCGGGACATCATCATCCGGCCGCACCGGGGGCGCACCCCGGCGGCATGGGGCCGGAGGCGCGGTGAGCAGCGTGCGTGCGGGAGCGGGCTTGCCCGCGATTGCGGCGGCCGATATCGCGGGCAAGCCCGCTCCCACAACGCGCACCGGTTGATGAGCGCCTACGCCCGTCCCCCGCCCACCCCCGTGCTCGCGCGCTACCTCGCGGTTGCCTGTGTGCTGCTGGTGGCCTACGCCAGCCTTCACCCCCTGGACGGCTGGCGCGACACCGGCGTGGCGCCGCTGGAGTTCCTGACCTCGCCGTGGCCGCGCTATTTCACGGCCTTCGACCTGGCGATCAACGTCGCCGGCTACCTGCCCCTGGGCTTCCTGCTGGCGGCGGCGCTGTCGCGCCCCCTGGGACGCGGCCCCGCGGCACTGGCGGCGGTGCTGCTCGGCAGCGGCCTGAGCCTGGGCATGGAGGTGCTCCAGAACTACCTGCCCAGCCGCGTGCCGTCCAACGCCGACCTGGCCTGCAACGCCCTGGGTGCGATGGCCGGCGCCCTCGCGGGATGGCGCTGGGCCGACACCCTGCGCGAGGGCGGCCCCCTGGCCCGGCTGCGGATCGAGGTGCTCGCCACCGGGCGCGGCGTGGAGTACGGCGTGGTGGTGATGGCGGTGTGGCTGGTGGCGCAGCTCAATCCGGCGATGCTGCTGTTCGGCAACGGCGACCTGCGCTCCCTGCTCGGGCTGCCCGCCGCCCTGCCCTACACCCGCGAAGCCATCCACATGGTGGAACTGGGGGTGGCGGCGTCCGGCATGATGACGGCCGGGTTGCTGCTGCGCCAGTTGATCGCGCGCGGGGCGGTGCTGTGGCTGGCGTGCTTCTTCGTCGTCGCCCTGGCGGCCCGCACCCTGGCCGTGGCCCTGCAACTGGGGCCGGAACACTATGCGCGCTGGGTCACGCCGGGGAACGTGGCGGGCCTGGAGGCAGGCGCCGTGCTGCTGCTGCTGGCCCTGATCCTGCCGCGCCTGTGGCAGCAGGCCCTGGCCGGCATGGCGCTGCTGGTGGTCACCGTGCTGGCCAACATCGCGCCGGAAAACCCCTACCTGCCGACCCATCCCTGGAACCAGGGGCAGTACCTCAACTTCAACGGCCTCACCCGCCTCGCATCCGCCGTGTGGCCCTTTCTGGCCATGATCTTTCTGGTGCTCTCGGGAGGCAGGCGAGAGCGCTGAGCACCCGTCGTGCAGGGTGCGCCTCGTTTTTGCACCCGTGCAGGGTGCGCTTCGTCCTTGCACCCGTGCAGGGTGCGTTTCGACCGGGCGCCCGGCGACGGCACCCCGCGACCGCGACCGGCGGCAGCGCCGGTCTTGCGCGGCCGAGGCACCCCGCCCGCCCACATGTGTCCGGGATGGGGCCGACGAGCCTGCCGGCAATGCCGCCGCTCTGGCCGCGCCACCATTGAATCCCGCGCCCCATGTCGGCGTGATGCAATGCAACATGGGTCACTTCGCCCTCCAGGCATGACGCCACCCTAGCCCAATGGAGTGTTGCGCCGGAATCCGGCGCGGTCATACAATGGTTTCGCTGCCCTGGGCGTCCTGACCTTCCGGCCCTCTCCGGGCGGCAGATCCGACGTCCCCGGCGCCATAACGAGAGCATCGCACGGGTTCGGCAACCATTGGCCAGCGGGCATCTCGCAGCGATTGTGACGTTTGTCCGCGGCGCGGGTTGCCGGGCGTGACGCAAGTCCGCGGCGCGGGTTTCGCGCCGGTGTCATGATGTCCATGGCAAGCCGACTAGCGGCGACGATCGCGACGACGGATCGCGGTTCGACACAGGACCCGACACCATACTCCCGCCAGGGAAGAGGAGTTTTCATGCACGACCACGCCCTTTCTGCGCGTCCCGGCAGCTACGTTGTCGAAGCGACGGCTTCTTCACAGCCGTTCGAAGCGGCGACGGCCATGACCCCCTACGAGGTCGGCGTGTGCCGCGACGAACAGGCCTTTCGCGGCCTGGGCGCGGAATGGAACTCCCTGCTGGGCAGGGCCTTGCAGCCGAGCGCCTTCCTGAAGCATCAGTGGATGGAGACCTGGTGGGACCAGTTCGGGTCGGTCTCGGGTGCGCGCGAACCCTTTGTCCTGACCGCGCGCGACGAGCAGGGACAGCTCGTCGGCCTGCTTCCACTTTATCGCGAGACGAGGGGGCCGGGTCCGCTTCGCCATCGGATCCTGCGCTTCCTCGGTACCGCCCCGGAGGCGCCCGAGCATCTCGACGCGATCGTCCACCAGACCCATCATCAACAGATCCTCGATGCGCTCCTTGCCGGCCTGGCGAGGCTGCGGGACCAGTTCGATGCGCTGGAACTGACCGATCTGGCGGAAGGATCGGTTCTGCTCCCTGCCCTGACGCGGTTGGCTCGGAACGACGGATTCGCGCATCGAAGCTGGCCGTGGGAACAGTGCCCCTACGTGCGCACCGAGGGCAGCTTCGAAGGCTACCTGAAGAAGCTCTCGTCCAAGCACCGCTACAAGGTGCGCCTGTTCGGCCGCCGTCTGGCGGAAGGCCGGCAGGTCGAAGTGGAGGTCGCCCGCGAACCCGAACAGGTGCGGCGCGGCATGGAGGAATTCTTCCGGCTCCATTCCATGCGGTGGGCGCTCAAGGACGGCATCAGCGGCTTTGACGACGCCGCCGTCCACACCTTCCACCGCGGCGTGGCCGCAGCCCTGGCGGCCGACGATGCGGTGCGTCTGTTCCTGCTGCGGTGCGACGGCCGCGCCGTGGCGGCCTGTTACTGCCTGTACTTCGATCGCCGGATGTTCTTCTACCAGCCGGGCTTCGACCCCGAGTTCCGCAAGCTCCACGTCGGCAAGGTGCTGCTGGGAAAGGCGCTGGAATACTGCTTCAAGGAGGGTATCCGGGAGTTCGATTTCCTGCGCGGGATGGAGGAATACAAGTTCGACTGGACGAGTGATGTGCGCCCGACCTGGGCCTGCGATGTGGCCGTGTCCCGCCGGGGGCGTGTGTGGTACGCGCTGCGTTCCCTGCGCCGGCGCATCCAGGCGCCGCTGATCGAACTGCGCCGGCGGCTGGTGGCGAAGCTGCGCGGGTCCGAATCCGGATCCCGGCTTCTCATGATGGCCAAACGGCTACTGGATCCACCCCGGAGCACGCCGGCGATCGACGAGTAGCGGCGCTCGTGCTGGCGCGACGACGGGTAGGCGGGGCTTGACGGTTCGGATGACAACATGGAAATGAAACAGCAACGGCTGCAACGCGAGATCGAGGCCAACATCGCCGACAGGCTTGGCCGCGAGTGTGTCTTCATGCCATCGGGGCGCATCGCCCTGTACTGTGCGCTACGCACCCACCTCAAGGCCGGCGACGCCCTGCTGATGTCGCCGGTCAATGATGACGTGATCTATTTCACCGTGCTCGCGGCCGGGGTGCGGCCGGTCATGGCGCCGCTTTCCGCGGACGACGGGAATATCGACGTCGAGGCGGTACCCGCCGAAACCTGGTCGCGGGTGCGCGGGGTGCTGACGACCAATCTCTATGGCCTGCCCGATCGCGTGGAGAAACTGCGCGAGCGTTGCGCGGCCCTGGGCATTCCGCTCATCGAGGACGTGGCGCACGCCATCGAAACCAGCGTCGGCGGCAAGCCGCTGGGCAGCTTCGGCACGGCCGCGGCTTTCAGCCTTTCCAAGCACGTCGACGCCGGTTGCGGCGGGGTGCTCGCGCTGGGAGACGGCAGCCTGCGCCGCGACATCGAGGCGCTGCGCGATGGCGTGGTCATGGCGCGGGGGCCGCTGCAGCTCGCCGGCGACTTCGTCAAGCCGCGCGCCCGCGCCGTGCTCGACGCGCTGGGCGTGACCGGGGCGCTGCGCAGCACGCGCCTGGTTGAAGTGCTGTTGCGCGCCGAACGGGGCAGTGCCCATCGCATGGACCTGCACGCCGACGAATTGCGCCGGGCCATCGCGCAGGGCGCCGTCCTCGACGCGTTCGAGCCGTGGGTGCGCGTCGACCGCAATGACTATCGAATGATGCCCGGGGTCGACGCCCTGAAGCGCATCCTGGCCAGGTTGCGAAGGCTGGACGCCGACCGCGAGGAGCGCATCAGGGCCGTCGAGCGCCTGCGCCGGGAGCTGGACCTGGTGGCGCCCGTGGCATGCCGGGGCGAGCCGCTGCCGCTGTTTCGCGTGCCCCTGCTCGTGACCGACCGCGACGCCGTCCGCGCCGAACTGGGCGGACGCGGATTCTGGGCCCACTACATCTACGACCCGCCGCTGGACGATTACGCCGGGGCCGAGTTCGCCGACCCTTCGCCGGCGCCGGATGCCGCCAGATGGTGGGCGCGGCACGTGTTGCCGGTGAACCCGCTGCGGGCGGACATCGTGATCGCGGCCCTGCGCAGCCAGGCGCCGGCGCGCGCGCTGTGGGCGGGAGCCCAGTGAAGGGGGCCTTGGTGTCCAGGCGGGCAACGAGGAATCGGCAGCGTTCCTCGGACGCGGTCGACATGGCCGCGGGCAGGGATGAATTGCGGCATCGCCGTTGCCGGTTACAGCGGGAATCGGCGCGGTCAATGCGGAGGCATTGCACGCGCCATGCAGGGGGCAGTAGTGACAGTGGTGTGAATAGCGATAGGGGAAGCGGCCATGGGAAAGGTTTTGTTTACGACATCCTGGGATGATGGGCATGCTCTTGATCTGCGCGTCGCCGAACTGCTGGCGAAACACGGTTTCAAGGGCACCTTCTTCATACCCGGGCGGGTGGCACCGGGCGGTGCCTGCAATCCGGAAGGTTTTCCGGTCATCGACACGAGCGAACTGCGCGCGCTCGACAGTGCGTTCGAACTCGGTTCGCACACCCTCGATCACTCCTACCTCGACGCCGTGCCGCCCGAAGAGGCGCGGCGCCAAGTCGAGGCCGGAAAGCAGTGGCTGGAAGACCAGTTGGGCAGGCCCGTGGAGGGCTTCTGTTACCCCGGCGGCCACCACAATGCGGCCGTCCGGCAGATCGTGAGGGAGGCCGGATTCCGCTACGCGCGAACCACCGAGGAACTGCACCATGATGTCGGTTCAGACCCCTACCGGATTCCGGTGGCGCTGCAGTTCTACCCGCGGGCGCTCAAGGGCATCGTCAAGACCTTCATCAAGGGTGCCCATCCGTGGCAGGAGCGGCGTGTGTTCGGCGCCGCCATCACCCGGCAGGAGCTGGGGGCAAGACTCAGGGCGGTGCTAGATCGCCTCGTCGAAAAAGGCGGGGTGTTCCACTTCTGGGGACACTCCTGGGAGGTGGAGAAGTTCGGCGGCTGGACCGTGCTCGATGCCTTCCTGCGCTATGCAGCGGAGCGCGTACCCCCAGAAGACCGCGTGACGACGATGGACCTGGCGCACAAACCCGAGGAGTCGGCCGACTGGCGGCCCGCCGCGGCGGCGTAGCCGTACGTGGGAGCGGGGTTGCCCGCGATTCTCACCGTCGCCTTCGCGGGCAGGCACGCTCCCACACTGCCCCCCGGGGGGGCCGCCCCCGGCTTGGGGCAGCCCGGCGCCCCGGGGTAGGCATCACGGCTCGCCGCGGACGGCTTCGCCGGGCGCGGCGTGGGTGCTGCGTGCCCGGCCTTCGGGCTCGCGGCCGAAGGCATGAAGCGCGGCATCGATGAAGCCCATCGCCGCGGCCTCGTACGTATAGGCCTTCACCATGTCGCGCGAGTTGGCCGAAAAGCGGTCATAGAGCGCCTGATCCGCAAGCAGCCGCATGGCGGCTTCCGTCCAGCGCGGGGGATCGGCCTCGAGGACGAAGCCGTTCACGCCGTCCTCGACGATCTCGCCCACCACCCCGGCATGGGGCGTGACGATGACCGGCAGCCCGGAGGCGCAGGCCTCGTTCGCCACCACGCCCCAGGGATCCCACGACGTGGGGAAAAGGAACACCCGGGCCTCGTTGTACAGTCGCGGCAGATCCGCCTGCGCGGTGAAGCCGGCGAAGGTCGTCCGGACGCCCGTCGCCGATGCCGCGCGTTCCCGCACCGCCTCCTCCATGGGACCGGCGCCGACGTACAGCAGCGTGACTTCGCGTCCCAGCTTCTTCGCCAGCAGTTCCGCCATGTCCAGGGCGAAGAGCGGTCGCTTGATCTGCGTCAGACGACTGCAGAACAGCAGGTCATGGCGCTTTTCGACACCGGACAGCCTGAAACGGGCATTGTCCACGCCCAGCGGGGAACGGAAGAACGACGAGGCGGGCACTCCGTAGGTTTCGTAGAGCCTGCGGGTTCCATTGTTGGGTCCCACGAAAGCCTGGCTGAAGCGGAAGAACAGCTTGCGCAGGGCGCGGTGCGGCCAGCGCAGACCCACCTCCGACTCCACCGTGCCGTCTATGGCGACGACGTGGCGCCTGCCGGACAGCAGCGTGTAGAGAAACGCATAGATGTTGGTCGGCTGGAAGCCGGAGTTGATCACGACATCCGGCGCCAGCCGGCGCAGTACGCCGACCACGTCGGGGTTGTTATGGACGCTGTAGGCGTCGTCGCGGATGCGGTAACGCTCCTTCAGGATGACGTGCTTGAACGGCAGTTCGGGGACGTCGCTGGGACGGCCGGGCTCACGCCGGGCACAGAAAATCGCCGTGAAATCGATTCGCGGATCGCTTCCCATCATCTGGAAAACCGGAATGCGAAACGGCGTGGGG
Organism: Betaproteobacteria bacterium; assembly: GCA_016208415.1. Lineage (GTDB taxonomy): Bacteria > Pseudomonadota > Gammaproteobacteria > Burkholderiales > Rhodocyclaceae > JACQYB01. The sequence goes on from JACQYB010000020.1 coordinate 17,071, forward strand.
TTGTTGCTGAGCAACACCACCTTCACCGGAGCACCGTTCGACTGCGCCATGAAACCCTTCCTTTTTGTACACCGGCCGCCGCGGGTCCACGCCCCGGCAACGCCGGACATCGTTGTTGAAAAACCGCTCCCCGCCCGGGTCGATGCCGCCTTCCGCTTCCCGACCCGCTGGAACGCCGCGCGACATGCCGCATCGCGGCCGTTCGGGCGCCGATGTCCTTATAGCGTGTTCGGGGCCGGAAGGCGCGGTCCGATTTAACGGATCGCCCCCCGGGCCGCCACTCATCAATCGCGCTCGAACAGGGGAAGCTCCGGCACCACCAGCGTGCTGCGCACCCGCCCGGCGTCGTCGAAGATGACGCTGAAGATGGCCGGGCGCAGCCACACGTCGGTGAAGCGGTAGTCCCAGGCCGTCTCGCCGCGGCGTTCGAAGGGGATCACGCAGCACGGCGGCCCCAGCAGGCGGAGCACGTCGTCGCGGCTCTGTCCCGCCGCGATGCGCCCGAAGCCCGTGTCGTCCAACACCTGCTCGATGCCCACCAGCCGCCCGTCCGCCCCCAGCCGCACCATGAAGGTCTGGCGCCCGAGCGGGCCGCGGGGATACTGCCAGGTCTGGCCGCCGTCGGCCTCCCGCATCACGGCGTAGGGCTCGCCCATCTGCGCCCGCACCGCCTCGGCGGTGGCCACCCCCGGCCGCAACCCGCGCCCATCCACCCCGGCGCAGGCACCCAGCACCAACAGGCCGGCGAGGGCCGCGACGCCAGACCAGCGATCATTGCGCGAAGTCATTCCTGTGTCCTCCTGTGCGGCGGATAGGGCGGCAGCGTGGTCAGCCGCGCGTCCTCCAGCGCCCCGCCGACGGTGAAATGGTAGAGGCTCTGCCAGCGCTGCCCCTCCAGCCCGAGGAGTTCGTGCATCTCGTCGTCGAAGAAGCAGCCAATGCCCGTCCCCCGCAGCCCCGCGGCTTCCGCTTCGAGGTAGAGCACCTGGCCGATGAGCCCGCACTCCCAGAATAGCCTGCGATAGCGCCAGGGTTCGCCGGCGACGCCATCGAAGTCCGCCACCATGCCCAGGGCGAAGCAGGAATCGGCGGCGATCTCCTGATGGCAGGCGACGAACTGCGCCGCAGCGCGCACATCGTTGGGCAGCAGCAGGCGCAGCGACAGGTGCTGCGGCCCCACCTCCTGCCACAGCCAGTCGGGGCGCATCGCCGCGCGCAGCGCCGGCAGCGCCGCGGGCTCGCGCGCCAGCAGGTAGAGCCCCGGCTCAAGACCCGCCACCCGATGCACGAACAGCAACAGATGCACCGCCACGGGCCAGGGCCAGGCGCTCCACGGCGGCGCGGCCGGGCGCGGCAGGGTGGCGTCCAGCACGGTGAAGAAGGCGGGCGCCGGCATCACGGTGGCGCCGTCGAAGGCCACGGCGCTGCGGCGCTGGCGGATGAGGCGGGCGGCGGGCGCGTCCCCGGCCGGGGTGCAGGGGAGCGACGACAGCGGCGGCCGGGGTGCGGGCGGCTGCGAGGCCGGCGCCGCACCGGGAGGACGGGCGAGCGCATCGTCACCGCCGCCCCGCACCGGCGCACTCGGGAGCGAAGCCGGCGCCGCCCCGGCCGGTGCGTGGCTTGCGGCGACCGCCCGTTCGATGTCCGGCCAGTCCACGTGCGTCGGGCCGAGGCGGCTGGCCTGCCCCTGCCACGACGCTTCGCGCAGCATCCCGGCCAGGGCGCGGCACTCCGGCGGCGCGGCGTCGATGCCGATCCACAACAGCGCTTCCGGCAGTTCGCGCTCGGCATCGGCAAAATCACCTTCCCGGTCCACGCCCGTCAGGGCAGCCAGGACGTCGTCGCCGGCGCCCTCCAGCAGTTGCGCCCGCCAGCCCATCGCCCCCGCCGCCAGCGCCACGGCGCCGATGGCGTGGCCGCAGTCGTGCTGGCAATAGCGGAAGGCGCGCAGGCCGTACTTCCACGCCTCGCGCCAGGCGATGGAGGTGAGCGCCAGCAGCACGCCCTCCGGAGCCGGAGAGGCGACCGCGCCCCGGGAGACCACCGCGGCCGGGCCGTCCCCCTCGCCCGGGGACCGCGCGAACCCGTCCGTCCCGGGCAGCGCGGCACGCCGCTCCAGGGCGTGATCGCGGCTGTGGTAGTGCCACACCCCGGCGGGCAGCCCGGGCAGCTCCGGCGCGATCACGTAGCCCTCGGTGGGATGGAGGTTGCCGCTGGAGGGGTTGCAGCGCAGCGCCCAGCGCGTGCCCAGATATTCCTTCCACGCCGACAGTCCAAGGGAGAGCTCCAGCAGCAGTGCGACGTGGCGCAGGTCGAAGGGCGCGGGCCGCGGCAGTGTGCCGGCGCGCAGGGCGGAGTACGGCGTGGCGGGATCGTCTGCCGCCAGCGGCAGCACCAGACGCGGTGCGCCCGCGAAGCTGCGGAACGGGTCGGGCTGGCTCGCCCAGTCCAGGCGCTCGGGGCCGGGGGCGTAGCGGCCGGGATGGTGCTTGCTGAGGGAGTGGTAGTCGAGGATGTCCATGGCAGTCGAGGCCAGACCGTGGGTCAGTTGTGAAACGCAGACACCCTGACGGGTCCGTCAATTCCCCGGCGCATCGTTTTCGAGAACGCCGGCGCCCGCACCTCGGGCGCGATCGTCGGCCTGTTGGGGTTCGACCTCCCCGGGCAGACCGTCAAGCGTTACGGGTTGCGCGCCGGCGATGCACGAACGCGCCGGGCGTCATCAGCCGCGCAGCAGCCAGCGCCACGCGGGGATGACTTCCACCGGGCCGGCGGCGGTTTCGATGCGTTCTTCCTCGTCGAGCGTGACGACGACCCCCCGCGACGGCCTGCGATCTGCCATGCACGCCTCCAGCGCGCGCAATTCCCGCTGGCGCGTCGCCGGGTCGGCCAGGGTTTCGGCCACCTGGATGGCCAGCGCTTCGTCGTCGCCGGAGCGGGCGAGGAAATCGACCTCGTGGCCCTTGTCGGTGCGGAAGTAGGCGATGCTCATGCCGCGGCGGCGCAGGTCGAGGAACACCAGCGTTTCCAGCAGGCGCCCCCGATCCATGCCCGGCGCGTGGCGGAAGGCCTGCGCGAGGCCGGTGTCGATGGGATAGACCTTGCGCGGATTCACCTGGCGCTGGCGTGCCGAGCGCGAATCCAGGCTGACGCTCTGCACCAGGTAGGCGTCCTCCAGATGGGCCAGGTAGTCGTGCAGGCTGTTCTTGCCACAGGCAATGCCCTGGGACTTGAGGTCGTTGTGGAAGCGGTTGACGCTGAAGGCGCAGGCGGGCGAGCCGAGCAGGTGGCGGATCAGGTAGCGCAGCGGGGCGAGATTGCCGATGCCATGCCGTTCCACCACGTCGCGCAGGATCACCACGTCGACGTAGTCCTGAAGGATGCGCAGGCGGTAAGTGTCGTCCACGTTCTGCACTTCGGGAAATCCGCCGATCTCCAGGTAACGGCGCAGGCGGTTGGACAGCAGGGCGCGGCGGTGGCTGCCCGCGGGTTCGACCAGGGTGTCGTCTTCGCCTTGGTGGCGCAGGGTCTCGCGGAAGCTGAAGGGGAAGATCTCGGTGGCGAGCGAGCGGCCGCGCAGCGTGGTGGCGATTTCCCGGCTCAGCAGGCGAGCCGAGGAGCCGGTGAGGGTGAGGTGTGCCTGTTCGGTGTCCAGCAGGCGGCGGATGAAGCGTTCCCATCCGGGGACGTTCTGGATTTCGTCGAAGAAGAAATGGCAGCGCCGTGTCTTGTTTTCCGGATACAGGCGGAAGAAGGTCTCCGGGATGAGCCGCAGGTCACCGGCCGTCATCGGATGCAGGCGCTCGTCGTCAAAGTTGACGTAAAGCAGACACTGCTTGGGAGTGCCGGCGTCGAGCAATTCGTTCATCGCCTGGAAGATCCGCCAGCTCTTGCCCGTGCGGCGCACGCCGATGAGCGAATCCACCTTGCCGGCAATGGCGGGCAGCACGGCCTCACGGGGCGTGGGCCGGGGCAGGGCACGCTCCTGGAAGTCGCCGATGATCTGCTCGACGAGTGTGTTCATGTCTCCATGGTTGTCTTTTCCTGAGCGACAATTATCCTGGTGTTTGTGTTTCTTTGGAAGCCAATGATGCAGGTGTCTCACGCCAGACCCTGCTGAAGGGTGGGCGGCGCTCGCAGCGGCGAGTCATGCTGGGCTCACCGCCCGCCCCCCTGCATCGGGAGTGCACCCGGCGCGCAGGTGGTGTGTCGCTCCAGGCATGGGAGGCGCCAGGGGCACCACGCGGCCTGCCGGCTATAATCCGCCCACCGGAGGGTTGCAATGATCTACTACAAGTACCACGTCTTCTTCTGCTGCAACCAGCGCGAACCCGGCGCCACCTGCTGCAACGCCCGCGGCGCCGCCGAACTGCGCACCTACGCGAAGGAGCGCATCAAGGCGCTCAAGCTCAAGGGTCCGGGCAAGGTGCGCATCAATTCCGCCGGCTGCATGGACCGCTGCGACTCCGGGCCGGTGATCGTGGTCTATCCCGAAGGCGTCTGGTACACCTACTTCGACCAGCAGGACATCGACGAGATCATCGACGAGCACCTGGTGCACGGGCGCGTCGTCGAGCGCCTGCGCATATGACGCGACCGGCCGCCGAGCACCTGCTGCTGCCCGGCCCGGTCGGGCCCGTCGAGACCCTGGTGGAGGTGCCGGAGCAGCCGGTGCGGGGCATCGCCCTGGTGGCCCACCCCCACCCGTTGTTCGGCGGCACGCTCACCAACAAGGTGGTGCAGACGCTGGCGCGGGCGTTGTGCGAGCTGGGCTACGCCAGCCTGCGCCCCAATTTCCGCTGCGTGGGCCAAAGCGCCGGCACCCACGACCACGGCGTGGGCGAGACGGAGGATCTGCTGGCGGTGCTGGACTACGCCCGCGAGCGTTTCGGCGAGCTGCCGCTGGTGCTGGGCGGATTCTCCTTCGGCGCCTACGTGCAGAGCCGCGTGGCACGGCGCCTGGCCGAGGCGGGACGCCCGCCGCGGCGCGTGGTGCTGGTGGGCACGGCCACCGGCGAGGTGGCGGGGGCACGCCGCTACGTCACCGAGGCGGTGCCGCCGGACACCCTGGTGATCCACGGCGAGTTGGATGAAACCGTGGCCCTGGCCAATGTGCTGGACTGGGCGCGGCCGCAGGAACTGCCGGTGATCGTGGTGCCCGGGGCGGACCATTTCTTCCACCGCCGGCTGCATATCCTGCGCGCCATCGTGCGCAACTGCTGGCAGCCGTGAAGCCCCTCGCCGACGCCGCCCCACCCCTGGTCGCCTGCGGACTGCGCAAGCGCTACGGCGGACGGGAGGTGGTGGCCGGGGTGGGCATCGAACTGCGCGCCGGCGAATGTTTCGGCCTGCTGGGCCCCAACGGCGCGGGCAAGACCACGACGCTGCGCCTCATCCTCGGACTGACCGAGCCGCACGCGGGCAGCGTCTCCCTATGCGGCCTGCCGGTGCCGGCCCGGGCCCGTGAGGCCCGCGCCCGGGTGGGGGTGGTGCCCCAGTTCGACAATCTGGACCCGGATTTCACCGTGGAGCAGAACCTGGTGGTGTTCGGCCGCTACTTCGGCCTGCCGGCGCGGGACATCCGCGCCCGCACCCCGGCGCTGCTGGCGTTCGCCGGGCTGGAAGGACGCGCCGCCACGCCCATCGGCGAGCTGTCCGGCGGCATGAAGCGGCGCCTGACCCTGGCCCGGGCGCTGGTCAACGACCCGGAACTGCTGATCCTGGACGAGCCCACCACCGGCCTCGACCCCCAGGCGCGCCACCTCATCTGGGAGCGGCTGAAGCTGCTGCTGGCCCAGGGCAAAACCGTCCTGCTCACCACCCATTTCATGGACGAGGCCGAACGCCTGTGCCACCGCCTGGCCATCATGGACCGCGGGCGCATCATTGCCGAAGGCAGCCCGCGGGCGGTGATCGCCCAGCGCATCGAGCCCCAGGTGGTGGAGGTGTTCGGCGAGTGGAACGGGGCCGGCGCCGACGGCTGGGCCCAGGCACAGGCCGCGCGCTACGCCCGGCGTTTCGAGGTGAGCGGCGAGACCGCGTTCTGCTACGTCACCGACCCGCGCCCCCTGCTGGAGCACCTGGACGCCCAGCCCGGGCTGCGCTACCTGCATCGCCCGGCCAACCTGGAGGACGTGTTCCTCAAGCTCACGGGGCGGGAGCTGAGGGACTGAGGCCGCGCCCCTGTCAGCACAAGGCCATGGCTACCGCCCACCTTCGCCCCCCGGACCTCAGCCTGCGCGCCCTGGCGGTGTGGCGGCGCAACTTCGACGTCTGGCGCAAGCTGGCGATCCCCTCGCTGCTGGGCAACCTGGCCGACCCGCTGATCTACATGCTGGGGCTGGGCTACGGACTGGGCCAGTTGCTGCCGGAGGTAGACGGCACGTCCTACCTGGCCTTCCTCGCCACCGGGACGGTGTGCTTCAGCGTCATGAACTCGGCGTCGTTCGAGACGCTGTACTCCGGCTTCTCGCGCATGCACGTGCAGAAGACCTGGGAGGCCATCGTCAACGCGCCGGTGTCGCTGGACGACGTGGTGCTGGGCGAACTGCTGTGGGCGGCAGCCAAAAGCCTGCTGTCGGGCATGGCCATCCTGGCGGTGGCCTGGGCGCTGGGGCTCACCGGTTCGGCCATGGCGCTGTGGATCATCCCGGTGGCGGCGCTCACCGGCCTGGCCTTCGCGGCGCTGGGCCTGGCTGTGACCGCCGTCGCCCCCAGCTTCGACTTCTTCCTCTACTACTTCACCCTGTTCATCACGCCCATGGCGCTGGTCTCGGGGGTGTTCTTCCCGGCGCAGCAGTTGCCGCCGATGCTGCAGCAACTCGCCGGGGTGTTGCCGCTGCACCACGCGGTGGCGCTGGCGCGGCCGCTGTTCTTCGGCCAGGTGCCGCAGGCGCCCCTGCTGCATGTGGCAGTGCTGGCTGCCTACGCCACGGCGGGCTTTTTGCTGGCACTGGTGCTGACGCGCCGTCGGCTGATGAAATAGCTGGTACTACAATCGGCGCCATGGACACGCTGCTGGTCATCACCAACCTGCCCGACGAAGAGAGCGCCCGACGCCTGGCCACCACCCTGGTGGAGGCGCGCCTGGCCGCCTGCGTGAACATCCTGGCGCCGTGCCGCTCCGTTTATCGCTGGCAGGGCGCGGTGGAAAACGCCACCGAGGTGCCGCTGCTGATCAAGACCACCCGGTCGCGTTACGCCGAACTGCAGGCCGCCGTGCGCGCCGGCCACCCCTACGAACTTCCCGAGATCGTGGCGGTCCCTGTGGTGGCCGGCCTGCCCGACTACCTCTCCTGGGTGGCGGCCGAGACCGCCAACCCTTGACGCCACGCCTACCCGCCATGCTCCGAACCCTGCTCGCCCTGCTCCTATGGCTGCCCCTGGTGGGCGGCGCCGCCGATGAACTGCTGGAGCCGGAACAGGCCTTCCGCCTGTCCGCCCGTGCCCTGGACCCCGCCACCGTGGAGGTGCGCTTCGACATCGCCCCGGGCTACTACCTGTACGGCGACAAGTTCCGCTTCGCCGCGCGGCCGGACGGCGTCCGGCCCGGGCCCGCCGTCATCCCCCCCGGCAAGGTGAAGGACGACGAGTATTTCGGCCGCGTCGAGACCCACCGCGGACAGGTGCTGATCCGGCTGCCGGTGGAGGCCCCCGCCGGCACCGATGCCTTCGAACTCGACGTGACCTCCCAGGGCTGCGCCGACCTCGGGGTGTGCTACCCGCCCACCACCCAGACGGCGAAGATCCGCCTGGCGGGCGGGCCGGCGGGCGGCGGCGCGGCCGCGGGCCTGCTGCCCGGCGCACCGGCCCAGTCCCGGGCGCCCTGGGCCGACGCGGCATCCGCGGCCGCCTCGGCAGCACCGCCGGGTGCGCCCACGGCCGGCGCCCGCGCCGACGGCGACGAATCCTCGCGTCTGGCCGGACTGCTGCGCCACGCCGGTTTCTGGGTCGCCATCACCACCTTCTTCGGCCTGGGCGTGCTGCTGGCGCTCACGCCCTGCGTGCTGCCCATGGTGCCCATCCTGTCCGGCATCGTCGTCGGCCACGGCCAGCATGTGGGCAAGGGCCGGGCGCTGCTGCTGTCCCTCACCTACGTGCTGGCGATGGCGGTGGTGTATGCGGCGGCGGGCGTGGCGGCGGGGCTCTCCGGCACGATGCTGGCGGCGGCGCTGCAGAATCCCTGGGTGCTGGGCGGCTTCGCGCTGGTGTTCGTGGCGCTGGCGCTGTCCATGTTCGGCTTCTACGAGCTGCAACTGCCGGCGGCGCTTCAGAGCCGCGCCTCGGCGGAGGCCGGCCGGCACGGCGGGTCGCTCGCCGGCGTGGCGGCCATGGGGGCGATCTCGGCGGTGATCGTCGGCCCCTGCGTGGCGGCGCCCCTGGCCGGCGCACTGCTCTACATCGCCCAGACCGGCGATGCGGTGCTGGGCGGCGCGGCGCTGTTCGCCATGGCCCTGGGCATGGGCGCGCCGCTGATCGCCGTGGGCGTGTCCGCCGGGGCGCTGATGCCCAAGCTGGGCGGCTGGATGGAGGCGGTGAAGAAGGCCTTCGGCGTGGTGATGCTGGCGGTGGCGCTGTGGCTGGTCTCGCCGGTGATCCCCGCGCTGGCGCAAATGCTGGGCTGGGCGGCGCTGCTGCTGTTCTGCGGCATCTGCCTGCACGCGCTGGACCCGCTGCCCCCGGGGGCGCGGGGCTGGGCGCGGTTCTGGAAGGGCGTGGGCGTGGCGGCGCTGATCACCGGCGGCGCCATGCTGCTGGGGGCACTCGCGGGCAGCCGCGACCCGCTGCAGCCCCTGGCGGTGCTGCGCGCCGCGGCGGCGCCCGCGGAGGTCCAGGCCGCACCGGCCTTTGAGCGCGTGGCCGACGTGGCGCAACTGGACGCACGGCTCAAGTCCGCCGGGCGGCCGGTGATGCTCGATTTCTATGCCGACTGGTGCGTGTCGTGCAAGGAAATGGAGCGCTTCACCTTTGCCGATCCGCAGGTGCGGGCGCGCATGAAGGACATGCTGCTGCTGCAGGTGGACGTGACTGCCAACAGCGCCGACGACAAGGCGTTGCTGGCGCGCTTCGGCCTGTTCGGCCCGCCGGGCATCATCTTCTTCGACCGCGAGGGCAGGGAGATCCAGGGCCTGCGCGCCATCGGCTACATGCCGGCGGAGCGCTTCGTTCCCCTGCTCGACCGGGCGCTGGGAGCCTGACCGGGCCAGGCCGTTTCGGCCCTCCCGCTGTACCGCAGCGGCCGGTTTCCACCGATCGCCTCGCAACGCGGGCCACGCGCGCCGCCCATCCGGGCTAAAATCGCGTCCTTTCCCTGCGGATTGCGCCATGTTCACCGGCATCGTTGCCGCCACCGGCCACATCAGCCACGTCCACGCCAACCCCGACGGACTGCGCCTGACCATCACCACGCCCATGGATCTGGGCGACGTCCAGCCCGGCGACAGCATCGCCGTCAATGGCGTGTGCCTGACGGCGGTGGAGCTTTCCGGCGACCGGTTCGTGGTGGATGTGTCCCGCGAAACGCTCAACTGCACCGCGGGGCTGGACGGCACCCGCGACGTCAATCTGGAGAAGGCGCTGCGGCTGGCCGACCGCCTCGGCGGCCACCTGGTGAGCGGCCACGTGGATGGCGTCGGCACGGTGCGCTCCATGACGCAGCGCGGCGAGAGCTGGGAACTGGTGATCCGCGCGCCGCGGGATCTGGCCGGCTACCTGGCGCGCAAGGGTTCCGTCACGGTCAATGGCGTGAGCCTCACCGTGAACCGCGTCGAGGACCGTGCCGAGGGCTGCGACTTTTCCATCAACCTCATCCCCCACACGCTGGAGATGACCACGCTCGGGCAGCTCGCCGCGGGCAGCCGCGTCAACCTGGAAATCGACCTCATCGCGCGCTACGTGGAGCGCATGCTGAGCGTCACCGCAGGGCAGGACACATCATGGGCAGCATAAGTCCTGTCGAGGACATCATCGCCGACATCCGCGCCGGGCGGATGGTCATCCTGGTGGACGAGGAAGACCGTGAGAACGAGGGCGACATCGTCATCGCCGCCGAACACGTCACGCCCGAAGCCATCAACTTCATGGTCAGGCACTGCCGCGGCCTGGTGTGCCTGACGCTGACCGAGGCGCGCTGCCGGCAGCTCGGCCTGACCCAGATGGCGCGCGACAACCGCAGCCCCTACAGCACCGCCTTCACCGTCTCCATCGAGGCGGCCGAAGGCGTGACCACAGGCATCTCGGCGCAGGACCGGGCGCGCACGGTGCAGGCGGCGGTGGCGCGCAAGGCCCGGCCCTCGGACATCGTCCAGCCGGGGCACATCTTCCCCATCATGGCGCGCAACGGCGGCGTGCTGGTGCGCGCCGGCCACACCGAGGCAGGCTGCGACCTGGCCGGGCTGGCAGGCCTGGAGCCGGCGGCGGTGATCTGCGAGATCCTCAAGGACGACGGCACCATGGCGCGCCTGCCGGATCTGCTGCCCTTCGCCGCCGAGCACGGCCTGAAGATCGGCGCCATCACCGACCTCATCCACTACCGTGCGGCCTCGGAGCGCCTGGTGGAGCGCGTGGCGGAGAAGGACGTGAGTTGCGTCCACGGCCGCTTCCGCCTGCACGCCTTCGAAGACAAGAGTTCCGGCGAGGTGCATCTGGCGCTGGTGCGCGGCGCCATCCGCCCCGACCTTGAGACCCTGGTGCGGGTGCATGAGCCCATCAGCGTGGTGGACTTCCTGGACTGCAGCAGCCAGCGCCACAGCTTCGGCATCGACCGGGCGCTGTCGCTCATCGCCGAGCGCGACCACGGCGTGGTGGTGCTGCTGCGCCGCCCCGAGACGGGCGAGGACGTGCTGCGCGCCCTGGGCCAGACCGCCGCCAGCGAACGGCCCGCCGCCAAGTGGGATCCGCGGCTGTACGGCATCGGCGCGCAGATCCTGCGCGATCTCAACGTCGGGCGCATGCGCCTGCTGGCCGCCCCGCGCAAGCTGCCGAGCATGACCGGCTTCGGCCTGGAAATCGTCGGCTACATGGGCGCCGACGGAACCCCCATCGAGGCATGACATGGCACGCACCGACAACATCCCCGAACTCGAACCCGAACTCTCTGGTGCCGGCCTGCGGGTGGGCATCGTCATGAGCCGCTTCAACCAGGACGTGGGCGAGGGCCTGCTGTCGGCCTGCACCGAGGAGCTGCTGCGCCTGGGCGTGGCCCCGGGCGACATGCTCATCGCCACCGTGCCGGGCGCGCTGGAGATTCCGCCGGTGCTGCAGAAGATGGCGCAGGGCGGACGCTTCGACGCGCTGGTGGCGCTGGGCTGCGTGATCCGCGGCGAGACCTACCATTTCGAGATCGTCTCCAATGAGTCGGCCCGCGGCGTCACCGACGTGCAACTGGAATTCGGCGTGCCCATCGCCAACGGCGTGCTCACCACCGAGAACGACGACCAGGCGCTGGAGCGCATGCGCCAGAAGGGCATGGAGGCGGCGCAGGCGGCGGTGGAAATGACCCGGCTGCTGGCGCGCATCCCCGCATGAAACCTTCTGCGCGCAGCCGCGCCCGGGCGTTTGTCCTCCAGGGCCTGTACCAATGGCAGATGGGGGGCGCCGACACCCGCACCATCGAGGCCCATCTCGCCGACAACGAGGGCTTCGCCAAGGTGGACGTCGACCTGTTCCGCACGCTGCTGCGGGGCACGCTGGACGACGTCGTGGCCCTGGAAGGCGACATCACCCCCCACCTGGACCGGGCCTTCGGCGAACTCTCGCCGGTGGAGCGGGGCGTGCTGCTGCTGGCGGCCTGCGAACTCAAGCATCATCCCAAGACGCCCTACCGGGTGGTGATCAACGAGGCCATCGAACTGGCCAAGACCTACGGCGGCACCGACGGCTACAAGTTCGTCAACGGTGTGCTGGACAAGCTGGCCCCCAAGCTGCGGCCGCTGGAGACCGGTGCCGACCGCCAGCGTGCGGCGCCCCGCCGCAGCGCCTGATCCGGCGCCGCCGCGGCGCCGCGCATCCCGTCCCCGCCCATGGCTTCGGAATTCGACCTGATCCGCCGCCACTTCACCCGGCCGGTGAGCCACACCGTGCTGGGCGTGGGCGACGACGGCGCCATCGTGCGCCCCGGCGCCGGCATGGACCTGGTGGTGTCCACCGACATGCTGGTGGCGGGCACCCACTTCCTGGCCGACTCCGACCCCGCGGCGCTGGGCTGGAAGGCCTTAGCGGTCAATCTCTCGGACCTCGCCGCCATGGGCGCGCAACCGCGCTGGGCGCTGCTGGCGGCGGCGCTGCCGGCGGCCGACGAGGTCTGGATCGGCGCCTTCGCGGGCGGCTTCTTCGATTGCGCGGCGCGCTTCGGCGTCGACGTGATCGGCGGCGACACCACCCGCGGTCCGCTCAACCTGGCGCCCACGGTGTTCGGCGAAGTGCCGCGGGACGAGGCGCTGCGCCGCTGCGGTGCGCACACCGGCGACGACATCTGGGTGTCCGGCCGGCCGGGACTGGCGGCACTGGGCCTGGCCCACCTGCAGGGTCGCGCCACCCTGGCGCCGCCGGCGCGCGACGCCTGCCTCTCCGCCCTGCACCGCCCCCAGCCGCGGGTGGCGCTGGGACTGGCGCTGCGCGGCGTGGCCAGCGCCGCCATCGACGTCTCCGACGGGCTGCTGGCGGATCTGGGCCACATCCTGGAGGCTTCGGAATTGGGCGCCGACGTGCACCACGCCGACCTGCCCTGGCCCGGCGACGAGGCCTTTGGCGCCGATCCCGAACTGGTGGGCGAGTGCCTGCTCGCGGGCGGGGACGACTATGAGCTGCTGTTCACCGCCGCGCCATCGCAGCGCGAGGCGGTTGCCGCCATCGGCGTGAAGCTGGGCCTGCCCCTGACCCGAATCGGCGCGGTGCGAAGCACCCGCGCGGGGGAGTTACGGCTGCTCGACGCCAGCGGCCGCGCCCTGCCCTTCGCCCGGCGCGGTTTCGACCATTTCGCCTGAGCGGCGTAGCCCCCCGTTTTCAACCCGAGCCACCGACATGTCCCGTCCCGACCTGCGTTTCCTGCTTGCCCACCCGGCCCACCTGATCGCCTGCGGACTGGGCGCGGGGCTGTCTCCGGTGGCGCCGGGCACCGCCGGCACGCTGCTGGCCTGGCTGCTCTACCCGCTGGTCAAGGCGCCATTCGGCGACGCCGTCTTTCTGCTCCTGCTGCTGGCGGGGTTTGCCGTCGGCGTGGTCGCCTGCCACCGCACCGGGCGGGCCTTGGGCGAGGCGGACCACGGCGCCATCGTGTGGGACGAGATCGTGCCGTTCTGGCTGGTGCTGCTGTTCACGCCCCCGACACTGGCGTGGCAGGCGCTGGCTTTCCTGCTGTTTCGCGGCTTCGACATCGTCAAGCCGCCGCCGGCGGGCTGGATCGACGGCCACATGAAACACGGCTTCGGCGTCATGGCCGACGACGTGGTGGCGGCCGGCTACACGCTGCTTGCCCTGGCGCTGCTGCAGCGTCTGCTGCCATGAAGGCGGCCCCCACGCTTCGCTGCCCCCCGCGGGGGCTCATGGCGCCTTGGGGCGGCCCGGCGGCGCCATGGCGACGACCTCCACACTCGCCATGAATCCGGCTCGCTGCCCCCCGCGGGGGCTCATGGCGCCTTGGGGCGGCCCGGCGGCGCCATGAGCGACGTCGACCTTGAACGTCTGGCGGCGGCGGTGGGCGAGGCCTTGCTGGCGCGCGGGCTGATGCTGGCCACGGCGGAATCCTGTACCGGCGGCTGGGTGGCCCGGGCGCTCACGGCCATCGCCGGCAGTTCGGGCTGGTTCGAACGGGGCTTCGTCACCTATTCCAACGCCGCCAAACAGGAAATGCTCGGCGTCGGCGGCGACACGCTGGCAACCCACGGCGCGGTGAGCGAAGCCACGGCGCGGGAGATGGCCGCCGGAGCATTGACACACAGCCATGCCGCGGTGGCGCTCGCCATCACCGGGATCGCCGGACCCACCGGCGGCAGCCCGGCCAAGCCCGTGGGCACCGTGTGTTTCGCCTGGAGCCTGGGCGGTGCCGGAGTCCACGCCGAGACCCGATGCTTCAGCGGCGACCGGGAGGCCATCCGGCGGCAGTCGGTGGCCCATGCCCTGGCGCGGCTGCTGGCGCTGCTGCAGGACGCGGCATGAGGGGGAGCGGGCTTGCCCGCGAATGCGGACGTCTGAATCGCCGCTCCCACATGCCCCCTCGGGGACTGCGCTGCGGCCCGGCGCGCTCTGGCCTGTGACATAATTCCCGGCTTGTACAAGGGGATCCTCCAATGGACGACAACAAGGCCAAGGCGCTGCAGGCGGCGCTGCAACAGATCGAGAAGCAGTTCGGCAAGGGCTCCGTCATGCGTCTGGGCGACGGCGAGGTGGTGAGCGACATCCAGGTGGTGTCCACCGGTTCCCTCGGGCTGGACATCGCGCTGGGCGTGGGCGGGTTGCCGCGGGGACGGGTGGTGGAAATCTACGGGCCGGAGTCTTCCGGCAAGACCACGCTGACGCTGCAGGTCATCGCCGAGATGCAGAAGCTGGGCGGCACCGCAGCCTTCATCGACGCCGAGCATGCCCTCGATACGTCCTACGCGCAGAAGCTGGGCGTGAATGTGGGCGATCTGCTCATCTCCCAGCCCGACACCGGCGAGCAGGCACTGGAGATCGCCGACATGCTGGTGCGCTCGGGCGGCGTGGATATCGTGGTGATCGACTCGGTGGCGGCGCTCACGCCCAAGGCCGAGATCGAGGGCGAGATGGGCGACCAGCTCCCCGGCCTGCAGGCGCGGCTGATGAGCCAGGCGCTGCGCAAGCTGACCGGCAACATCAAGCGCACCAACACGCTGGTGGTCTTCATCAACCAGATCCGCATGAAGATCGGCGTCATGTTCGGCAACCCGGAGACCACCACCGGCGGCAACGCGCTCAAGTTCTACGCCTCGGTGCGGCTGGACATCCGCCGCATCGGCGCGATCAAGAAGGGCGAGGAGGTGATCGGCTCCGAGACCAGGGTGAAGGTGGTGAAGAACAAGGTCGCGCCGCCGTTCCGGCAGGCGGAGTTCGACATCCTCTACGGCGAGGGCATCTCCCGCGAGGGCGAGATCATCGACATGGGCGTGTCCCAGCGCATCGTCGAGAAGGCCGGCGCCTGGTATTCCTACAATGGCGAGCGCATCGGCCAGGGCAAGGACAACGCCCGCGAGTTCCTGCGCGCCAATGCGCAGATGGCGCGCGAGATCGAAAACCGCGTGCGCGCCGCCGCGGGAGTCGCCGCCCTGCAGCCGGCGGGCGCGGAGGCCTGAGCGCGCGTGAAGGGCACGCCTGACCGTGCGCCCATGAAGGGCGCGCCTTGTTCCGCGCCCGCAGAGGGCGCGCCTTGACGGAAACCGGGCCCGGCCTGCGCCAGCGGGCATTGCGCCTGCTGGCCCGCCGCGAGCACAGTCGTGCCGAACTCGAACGCAGACTTTCCCCGTTCGCGGACGCTGGCGAGATCGCCGCCCTCACGGCTGAATTGCAGGCTGGCGGCCTGCTGTCCGACGCGCGCTATGCCGGATCCTGGGTGCGCAGCCACGCGTCGCGCCACGGTTCGGCGCGCCTGCGCCACGACCTGCAGCGCCAGGGCGTCGATGCCGAAACCGTGGAACGGGCGCTCCGTGACGAGGCCGGCCACAACGACCTGGAACGCGCCCTTGCCCTGTGGACGCGCCGCTTCGGCACTGCCCCCGCCGACGCCCGCGAATACGCCCGCCAGGCGCGATTTCTCCAGAACCGCGGCTTCACGGCCGATATAGTGCGCAAGATCCTGCGCGATCCCGGCATCGATTCCACCTCGTGATCCCACGTTGCAGACAACCGGAGACGGGGCAGGGAGCCGCGGACAGGACGCGTAGTGCGGCAAGGCCCGAAAACGAAGAACCCGTTTGAATGCGACTTGGAATGAGCACATCCTGCATCCTCAAGGTTTCCGCCCTGCGCAAGCGGTTCAAGTCGCGTACCGTGGTGAAGGACGTGTCCTTCCAGGTCGGCAGCGGCGAGGTCGTCGGGCTGCTCGGCCCCAACGGCGCGGGCAAGACCACCTGTTTCTACATGATCGTCGGGCTGATCGGCGTGGACGGGGGGGATATCCTTCTGGACGATCAGGCGCTCACCCATTTGCCGATTCACCGCCGGGCACGCCTGGGGCTATCCTATCTGCCACAGGAGATGTCGGTCTTCCGCAAGCTCAACGTGGCCGAGAACATCCGCGCCATCCTGGAACTGCAGGAGCTGGACCGGGAGACGGAGAGTACGCGCCTGGAGGCGCTGCTGGAGGATCTGGGAATCGCCCACCTGCGCAACAACACGGCGATTTCCCTGTCGGGAGGCGAGCGGCGCCGCGTCGAGATCGCCCGGGCGCTGGCCACGAGCCCGCGCTTCATCCTCCTGGATGAGCCCTTCGCCGGCGTCGACCCCATTGCCGTGCTGGACATCCAGAAAATCATCGGCTTCCTGAAGGAACGCAACATCGGCGTGCTCATCACCGACCACAACGTGCGCGAGACACTGGGAATCTGCGACCGCGCCGACATCATCAATGAAGGCGCCGTGCTGGCCGCGGGTCGGCCGGACGAGATTGTTTATAATGAAAGCGTGCGCAAGGTCTATCTGGGCGAGCACTTCCGCCTGTAAGGACGCACCTGGCCTCACACGGCGCAACGCCGCTCCATGAAACAGACGCTCCAGCTCAGACTCTCCCAGCACCTCGCACTGACGCCGCAGTTGCAGCAGTCGATTCGTCTGCTTCAGTTGTCGACGCTCGACCTCAATCAGGAGATCGAGCGCTTCCTGGCGGAAAACCCGATGCTGGAGCGCGAAGATGCCGATACGGAGGAACGCGTCTTTCCCGGCACCCCCGAGCCCGTTTCCGAGGCATCCGGCGAGATCCCGGTCCTCGAAGCCGGATCAGCGCCTGAAGAGATGCCCGGTACCGATTGGGGCAGCGAGCCGTCCGGAGGAAGTGCCCGCAGCGACGACGACGATACGGATTTCCAGGACTTCCAGGCCGCTTCCACCAGCCTGCGCGACCACCTGAACGCCCAGCTCGCGCTGACCCCGTTGTCAGAACGCGATCGGGGACTGGTGCGATTCCTCATCGAAGCCGTCGACGACGACGGCTATCTCACCCAGTCGCTGGAGGAACTGCTCCCCATCCTGCCGCCGGAACTGGGGGTGGAACCCGAGGAACTGCAGATTGCGCTGCACCAGTTGCAGAATCTCGATCCCGTCGGCGTGGGGGGACGCACGCCGCAGGAGTGCCTGCTGCTGCAACTGGCAACCATGGCACCGTCGCCGGAGCGCGATCTGGCCATGGCCATCGTGCGCGACCATCTGGACCAGCTTGCCGCGCGGGATTTCACCCGCCTCAAGAGGGTGTTGCATTGCACCGACGATGCGCTGCGCGACGCCCACGCTCTCATCCGCACCCTGACTCCGCGCCCCGGCGCGCCCTTCGCGCAGATGGAGACGCGCTACATCGTCCCGGACGTGGTGGTGCGCAAGCTGCGCGGGCAGTGGCTGGCCACCCTCAACGGTGATGCGGTGCCGCGGCTGCGCATCAACCGGCTTTACGCACAACTCCTGCAGGGTCAGCGCGCCAGCGCCGGCGGGCTCTCGTCCCAGTTGCAGGAGGCCAAGTGGCTCATCAAGAACGTGCATCAGCGCTTCGACACCATCCTGCGCGTATCCCAGGCCATCGTCGATCGCCAGCGCCAGTTTTTCGACTTCGGGGAAGTGGCCATGCGTCCGCTGACGCTGCGGGAGATCGCGCAGCAACTGGGCCTGCATGAATCCACCATCTCCCGCGTGACCACCCAGAAGTACATGGCCACGCCGCGGGGCATCTTCGAACTCAAGTATTTCTTCGGCAGCCATGTGTCCACGGACACGGGCGGCGCGTGTTCCGCCACCGCCATCCGCGCCCTCATCAAGCAACTGGTGGGTGCCGAGGACGGCCACAATCCGCTGTCCGATTCCCAGATCGCCATCATCCTCGGCCAGCAAGGGATCGTTGTGGCGCGGCGGACCGTGGCCAAGTACCGGGAAGCACTCAACATCCCGCCCGTCAATCAGCGCAAGTCCATCTGACAAGGAGTCAACATGAATCTGTCCATCACCGGGCACCACCTCGAGATCACGCCGGCCATGCACGACTACGTCACCGGAAAACTGGAGCGCGTCCTGCGGCATTTCGACCACGTCACCAGCGTCAGCGTCGTCCTGGCGGTGGAGAAGCTGCGCCAGAGCGCCGAGGTCACGGTGCATGTGCGAGGCAAGGACATTTTCGTGGAAAGCGACGATGCGGACCTGTATGCCGCCGTCGACAGCCTGGCGGACAAGCTCGACCGCCAACTGCGCAAACACAAGGAGAAGTCCGGGGAAAGGCCCCGCGAGGCCTTGAAACATCAGCTGGCCGAATGAATGTCCACCCACGATGGTTGGGCGTATAATCCGTCGCGACTTCGCCGGAACGGGTCTGCGCCCCACGGTGCGGATATCCGGTGTGCGTGTCCGATGATCGTCCCGGTTCGGCGAACGCCAGACCTGATGCAAGCATGAACCTCATCGCCAAGCTCCTGCCATCGTCCAACGTCCGCCTTGACCTCGAAGCCAGCAGCAAGAAGCGCGTGTTCGAGCAGGCTGGCTTGTTGTTCGAGAATAACCAGGGCATCGCCAGAAGCCTGGTTTTCGACAGCCTGTTCGCCCGGGAAAAACTGGGCTCGACGGGCCTCGGACAAGGCATCGCCATCCCCCACGGCCGCATCAAGGGCCTTCGCGACGCCGTGGGGGCGTTTCTCCGCCTGGCCGCGCCGGTGCAGTTCGACGCGCCGGATGGCAAGCCCGTCGGATTGCTGTTCGTGCTGCTGGTGCCGGAGCAGGCGACGGAGCATCACCTGCAGATCCTCTCCGAACTCGCACAGATGTTCAGCGACAAGCCGTTTCGCGAACAACTGGCCGGCGCCGCCGATGCCGTCCAGGCCCATGAGTTGTTCATGAACTGGCAGCCCCATGCGGCAGATCAGCGTCGCGCAGCTGTATAACGACAATCGCGAACGGCTTCGCCTGAACTGGCTTGCCGGCTCGTCGGAACGGGCCGTGACGGTGGCGCCCGACACCGGGTCTCCCACCGACATCGTCGGCCACCTTAACCTCATCCATCCCGATCGCATCCAGGTGCTGGGCGGCGCCGAGATCGACTGGGCGCGCCGGCAACCACGGGAACAGGTTTCCCGCTACCTGGAGGTCATTCTCGCGGCGCGCCCGCCGGCGATCATCGTCTGTGACGGCTGCGAGGTCCCCGCCATCGTCAGCCAGTCCTGCGCGGATGCCGACGTGGCCGTGCTCACCACGCCCGTATCGGGCGCCGGCGTCATCGACACGCTGCGCCACTACCTGTCTCGCCAGCTGGCGGAGAAGGTGTTGCTCCACGGCGTCTTCATGGACGTGCTCGGGATGGGCGTATTGGTCACCGGCGAGTCCGGCGTGGGCAAGAGCGAGCTTGCCCTGGAACTGATCACGCGGGGCCACGGCCTGGTGGCGGACGACATCGTGGAGATCTCCCGTGTCGCCGCCAACACCCTGGAGGGCCGTTGTCCCGAGATCCTCAAGGACTTCCTTGAGGTGCGCGGATTGGGGGTGCTCAACATCCGCACGGTTTTCGGCGAGTCCGCGTGCCGGCGCAAGATGAAGCTGAAGCTCGTGGTGCAACTGCAGAAGCGGGTGGCGGGAATTCCGGAATCGGCGCGACTGCCGCTGGACGCCGAGACCCAGGAGATCCTCGGCGTCAACATCCGCCGCGTGGTCATTCCGGTGGCGGCGGGGCGCAACCTGGCCGTGCTGCTGGAGGCCGCCGTGCGTTCGACCATCCTGCTGCTGCGGGGCATCGACACCACCAAGGACTTCGTTGAACGCCAGAAACGCATCATCGACGAGGAAGCCGACGGCGCCGGCTTCTGAACGTCATCGCCGCGCCGCATCGTGCGTTGTTGGGCTTGGCGGCAACGGGCCGCGTCCATTCTTTCCCAGAGGAGGAGTCGAAAGTGAAGAAACTCATTCTTGCGGCGGCTGTTGCGCTTTTCTCCGCCAACGTCATGGTGGCCCAGGCGGCCACCGCTCAGCAGCAGAAGATGGCCGCCTGCAACAAGGAAGCCGGTGGCAAACAGCTCAAGGGCGACGAGCGCAAGGGCTTCATGAAGGAATGCCTGTCCGCCAAGGCCCCCGAGGCTGCGGACGGGCGAAGCGCCCAGCAGCAGAAAATGAAGGCATGCAACAAGGACGCCGGCGACAAGCAGCTCAAGGGCGACGAGCGCAAGAAATTCATGAGTACCTGTCTGAAGGGCTGAGTAACCGTCTTGAAAGGGTGTGTTCTGACCGACACCCTTCCAGCGGACTCCCCGGCAACCCCGCGCGGCAGGGTCGACACGCAGTCCTTGCGGTTGCTCACGCCGTAGCGGGGTTCTTTCCGCTCAACCCGAGGTCCGGATGCGAGCGGGTGAAAGGATGGCCCAGACTGCCGTCGGCAAGGGGCCGCCCGGCCAGGATCTGGTAGACGGAAATCCAGCCCCGGCTGAACGCATGTGCCGATCCGGCCATGTAGATGCGCCACACCCGATAACGCGCCTCGCCCACCAAGGCGCGCGCCTGCTGCGCCTTCTCCTCCAGCCGATCCACCCAGTGCCACAGGGTGCGCGCATAGTGCGGGCGCAGCGATTCCACGTCCACGCTCTCCAGCCCCGCCCCTGACAGGGATTCCACGACGCGGGAGACGTGCTCCAGCTCCCCGCCGGGGAACACGTACCCCTCGATGAAGTCGGCAATGCCGCTGCCCAGGCCCGACGTCTTGAGTCGGCCCGCCGTGATGCCGTGGTTCAGCACCAGTCCGCCAGGGCGCAGCAGGGTGTAGAGGCGCGCGAAGTAGCCATCGAGCAGGGACCGTCCCACATGTTCGAACATGCCCACCGACGCGATCTTGTCGTAGGTTTCCCCATCGGGCAGGTCGCGGTAGTTCTGCAGCCGGACCTCCACTCTGTCCTGCAGGCCAAGGCGCCGCACTTCGCCCGCCACGTGGTCGTGCTGGTCCTGCGACAGCGTGATGCCGACACAGCGCGCGCCGTAGCGCTGGGCGGCCCAGATCACCAGCGCGCCCCAGCCACAGCCGACGTCCAGCATGCGTTCGCCCGGACGCAGCATCAGCTTGCGGCAGATGAGATCGAGCTTGTTTTCCTGGGCCTGGTCCAGAGTCTCGGCGTCGGCGAGGAAATAGGCGCACGAATACACCCGCCGCGCATCGAGCCAGAGGCCAAAGAAGTCGTTGCACACGTCGTAATGGAAGCCGATGTTCTTGCGCTCGGCGGGGCGGCGGTGGCGCAGCCAGGACAGGGCGCTGCTCCCCAGGGAGTCCAGCGCCGTGTCGGCATCACAAAGCCGCTCGCCGATGAGCAGGATGTCGCGGGTGCTGCCTTCGATATCGAAGTCCCGCTCGACGTAGGCGCGCGCCAGGCCGCCCAGGGTCGGATGGGCGAGCGCCCGCAGGCCGCGGGGGGTATGGATGGCCAGGCGCAGCAAGGCCCCCTCCGCTGCGGTATGACGCTCCCCAGTCCAGAACTGCACCTCCACGGGGAGCGCGCGCCGAACCAGACGCTCCGTGGCCTTGCGGATGAACTGCTCGTGAAGCATGGCCCAAGCCTCCGTCCCGCGATGCCGGCGACAGTGACCACGGCGACCCGCCGGCAGGCGGGCCTCGCGGATGGCCACGCGGGAAGCCGCGCGTTGCCGGGCGCGGCCAGGTGTTCCGCCTTCGCGTGCCCCCGTCACCGCGAGCCGCAACAGGCACCGCAATCAGCATGACGCACTATTGTTTCGTGAACATTTGGACATCGTCAAAGCGCCGACACGCTTTGTCGGTGCGCTGGTCGTCCGCGGATGCGCGCGGGTCAGGGCCCGTTTCGGCCAACCTGCTTCAGCGGCGGCAAGTGCCGGCACGCAGCGCCAGGCCGGGTGCGGCGCAAGGGCGCGTAGCGACGCGCGCGGGATTACGCACCACCCGTGCGGCCTAAAGATGCACCGAGCGGCCACCGTCCACCGCCAGCACCTGCCCGGTCACATAGGGCGCCCCGGCCATGAGGAAACGCACCGCGCGCGCGACGTCCAGGGGTTCGCCGCAGCGCTTGAGGAGGGTGTGGTCGATGATCGCTTCCTGCGCCGGCAAGTCGAAGGAGCCGTCTTCCGGCCACTGGATCGGTCCGGGCGCGACAGCGTTCACCCGCACTTCGGGTGCCAGCTCGATGGCCAGGGCACGGGTCAAGCCCAGCAGGCCCGCCTTGGCGGCGCAGTACAGGGGAAAGTCGCGCAGCGGCCGCTCGGCATGGATGTCGATGATGTTCACCAGCGCCCCCCGGGCGGCGCGCAGATGGGGTGCGGCCTCCTGTGCCAGGAACAGCGGTGCGCGCAGATTGGTGCCGACGATGTCGTCCCAGGCGGCGGTGTCGATGGCGCCCAGGGGCGTGGCAAGAAAGCTGGACGCGTTGTTGACCAGCCCGTCGAGACGCCCGAAGCGTTCCAGCGTCGCCTCGACAATGCGCCGCGGCGAGGCCGGATCGAGCAGATCGGCCTGCACCAGTTGCGCCGACCCCGCGCGGGCGGCATTGCAGGCGGCCGCCACTGATCGGGCGTCCCGTTCGGCACTGCGATAGTGCAGCATCACCCGCGCCCCCCCGGCGTGCAGCTCACGCACGATGGCCGCCCCCACCCGCCGCGCTGCACCGGTGACGATGATCACCCTGTCCTGCATTTCCATCAGCCTGTCTCCGTGCGGGGAGTAACGCCCATGATATCGCAGTCGTTTGCGACCCCCTGCCGCGGGGTCTGCGAGTGGCGGGGCCGGCGCCGCGAGTGCGCCGTGGCGGCATGAATGGGGAGTGCGCGCCGCGGCGACGCTAGAATGGTGTCCCCCGATCAGGTCGCGCCCATGAACCTGCCCGAACCCCCGCCCGACGCCCTCGCCCACAGTGCCGCACTGGTCGCGCGCATCACGGATGAAATCTTGCGCGCCGGCGGCTGGATTTCGTTCTCCCGCTACATGGAACTGGCGCTGTATGCGCCGGGGCTGGGCTATTACAGCGGCGGCGCGCAGAAGTTCGGTGCCGCCGGCGACTTCGTCACCGCGCCGGAGATCTCGCCGCTGTTCGGGCAGGTGCTGGCGGCGCAGATCGCGGAGATCCTGCCCGTCACGGCGCCCCGGGTGCTGGAGGCGGGGGCCGGAAGCGGCCGTCTCGCGGTGGACGTGCTGGTGGAACTGGAGCGCCTGGGTTGTGCCCCTGAACGCTACCTCATCCTCGACGTCTCCGCGGAACTGCGCCGGCGCCAGCACGACACCCTTGCCGCCGCCGCGCCCCGTCTGCTGGAGCGGGTGGAGTGGCTGGAGGCTCTGCCCGACGCCTTCTCCGGCGTGGTGCTGGCCAACGAGGTGCTGGATGCCATGCCGGTGCATCGGGTGGCCTGGCGCGACGACGACATCCTGGAACGGGGCGTCACCCTCGATGCCCAAGGCGGGCTCTGCTGGCACGAGCAACAGGCACGGGGCGCGATTCGATCTGCCGCGGCGGCCCTGCTCCCCGCCACTTTGGCGCCGCACGACTACGTCTCGGAGATCGGCCTGGCGGCGCGGGCCTGGGTGGCCGAATGGGGGCGGCGAGTGCAACGCGGCGCCCTGCTGCTCATCGACTACGGCTTTCCGGCCGCGGAGTACTACCACCCCCAGCGGAGCATGGGCACGTTGATGTGCCACCATCGCCACCATTGCCTGGATGACCCCTTCTTTCATCCCGGCCTCACCGACCTCACCGCCCACGTGGATTTCACTGCCATGGCCGATGCCGGCCATGACGCCGGGCTGGACGTGCTGGGCTACACCAGCCAGGCGGCCTTCCTGCTCAATTGCGGCATCCTGGATCGGCTGGCGGAGTGCGCAAGCCCGGACAGCCCGGCCTTCCTGCGGGCCAGCCGTGCGGTGCAGCGGCTGACCGCGCCCCACGAGATGGGTGAACTGTTCAAGGTCATGGCGTTGGGTAGGGGGCTGGAGAGCCCACTCATGGGCTGGCGCCGCGGCGACCGCGTCTACACGCTCTAGCAGCCTGTCGGACTTGAGCGATCGTAGCGAGCCGAGTGGGAGAGCGAGGACAGTTTTTCCCGATTCTGAGGCGCATAGTGGGGCTATGCAACGAAGAAGCGGGGAAAAATGGACCGCTCTCCCACCAGCGCAGTAGATCAGTCTCAAGTCCGACAGGCTGCCAGGCCGCGCCGGCCCCATGCGCCGCCCAAGTGAAGCCCAGGCGTCTAGAAACCGATCTTGGTCTTGCGCCGGTTCATGGGGCCGCGGTTCAGGTCCTCGGGCACCAGGAAGTCGCGCCGTTCGAGCTTGGCGGTGCCGAAGGCCGCCAGCAGCGTCTTGCGCATCTCCCGTGGCGGCAGCCCGGCCAGCCTTTCAAGGATGTCGTCGGGGGCCTGCAGCGGAAAGCCCCAGTCGTGCTCCGACACGATCTCCTCGTAAAGGGTGCGGGCGATGGCCACGGCGCCATCGAAATCCGGCCGCGGCACGGTATAGACGTTCATGCGGTTGAGGATGGGCTCGGGAATGGTGCGTTCGTCGTTGGCGGTGGAGACCCACAGGATGTGGCTGGCGTCCATGTCCACGTCAACGAACTCATCCTTGAAGTGGCGCGCCGTGTGCTGCTCCAGCAGTTCGTACAGCGCCCCCATGGGGTCGTAGCGGGCGTCGCCGCCGGCCTTGTCCACCTCGTCCAGCACCATGAGGGGATTGGCGAACTCGCCATTGACCAGCGACTGCGCCACCTTCCCGGGCTTGGCGTGGTTCCACTGCGCCGCAGCCCCGGTGAGGATCCAGCCGGCGGTCAGCGAAGACATGGACACGAACTCGAAGCCGGTACCCATCGCCGTCGCCAGCAGGCGGGCAAAGTGGGTCTTGCCGATCCCCGGCTCGCCCAGCAGCAGGATGGGCGGAAAGCTCACCGGTTCGTTGCCCGCCACCGCCAGAGCCAGGTAACCCTTGAGGTCGTCGATGACCTCGGCGAAGTTCGGGCAGCGCCGCAGCAGCGGATCCAGACCGTCGAAGGAGGAGGGCTTGACCAGGTAGCGCAGCCCGCCGCGGCTCTTCATGCGGCCGTAGAAGGCGGTGAGGGCCTCGTTGCGATTCACCGCGGACTCGTCCATGGCGCGATCCACGTCGGCCAGGCGATAGATCTCGCGGCTCGTCGCCAGGGGGATGCGAACTTCTGCGGACACGCTCATGACCCTTTCTCCCGCGCTTGCACCTGAGACGATTAACGGCAGGCGCCGCGCATTCCGCAGGCCGCAACGCCGCACGATCAGGGGGAGCGACGCGTGCAATCCGTGGGGGCCTGCAGGCGTTCATGCGCAGGTCCGCGGGGCAGGCACGGGGCCGGGGCGCGAGGGGCGCGTGCCCTGACATGGCATCCTCAAGGGCCTCGGGGAAACGTGGAAAGCTGTGGGGACGCCGCTGTCGAGTGACGGTCGCGGTCAGCGCGACGCGTCGCGGCGGACTGGGAATGGCCGCGGCCAGCATCGCCCTGAACGGTGCCGGCGTGCGCCATAAGCGGCCCCGGCGCTACACGCGCCGACGGCCGAAACGAATCATTCCTGGCTGAGGTACCAGGTGCGCACGAGATTGTCGATGTCGTAGGGCACCGACTCCTCCCAGCGGTCTTCCTCCTGCATCACGTCCGCCGCGTCCTCGTCCAGAAGATCGAGATCCTGCTGCGGCAGCCAACTGGCATTGAGGACCTCGTCGCCGTAGGCGCCGACCTCCTCCATCCTGCGGCCCGATGCCGGTCCTGTCACCGTCGTGTGTCGCATGGTCATACCCTCCCGCTATGAACAACCCCCGTTACCCCTCTTACGGCAGCGGCACACGGAAGTTGAGCCACACTGCAAGAGACGGTCGCGACGACCAGGATCAGTCGGTCGGGGGCCTACCCCATCGGACAAGTTCCATCGTCACGCGTTCGCGGAGCATGCTGTCGGCCAGGCCCGGTTCGCCTGGGGCAGCCAGGCAGCGACTCCACGATGACTACATGATGGGAGCGCAAGGAACGCCCGCGCGAGGAAGAAATTCACACTTATTGACGTGTCCGCCGCCTGGCGACGGACAGTCGCGGGCGGTCAGACGCCCCTGTCTACCAGCCAGTCGCGCACGTGTCGGGCCACGGCGTCCCAGTCCGCTTCCAGCATCATGCCGTGCCCCATGCCGGGGAAGATGCGCGCTTCGGTGCCGTACGCGTGCGCGGTATGCTCCACCAGGCCGGGGCGGATCAGGAGGTCATGCTCGGCACCGAGCACCAGCATGGGTGGACGGTGCATGCGATGAACGCGGGGAAGGTTGAACAGCGTCATGTCCCAGATCGCCCGATGTGACTCCGGCTGCATGTGCCGCAGCCAGTCGTGCAACCGTTCGGGGTCCGCCGGCCGGACCAGCAGCGCCTCCTGCAGCGACGCCGCACCCACGGCTCCGCCCCCCAGCACGCGGTTGAGTTCCCCCAGCAGCATCGGCCGATGCAGGGCCAGGTGCAGCGCCGACGCCCACAGGCCCTGGGGAGGCACCGAAGCCATCAACACGACCGCCGGCACCGCGGCACGTTCCAGGTATTTCTGCACCACCATGCCGCCCATGGAATGGCCGATCAGCACGGGGGATTGCGGCAGCGCGGCGACCACCCGCGCCACGTCGGCGACGTAGTCCTCGATGCCCAGGCGGTCGAGCCGGTCCCGGCCGCTGCTGGCGCCGTGCCCCGACAGCGACACGGCGTGGCACACATAGCCGGCGTCGGCGAACCACGGCAGGAAGTACTCGGCCCAGCACCAGGCGCCGGCATAGGCGCCGTGGATGAACAGCAGCGGCGTGGGTCGTGCGCTTCCCGCCGGCGAAGCCGACAGCACCTCCAGATCGCCGAAACGCGAAGGCGTCATGCCGGCACGCCCATGCCGCGCGCCACCGCGGGGCGTGCCCCCACCGCCTCGTACCAGCGCCGCACCGCCGGATGGTCCTCCAGGCGGATGCCCTGCCACTCATGGCGCGCCACCCAGGGATAGGTGGCGATGTCGGCAATGGAATACTCCTCGGCCAGGAAGGCGTGATCGCGCAGACGCGTGTCGAGCACGCGGTACAGCCGCGCCGTCTCCCGGCTGTAGCGCTCGATGGCGTAAGGCACGGGTTCGGGCGCAAAGCGGCGGAAATGGTGGGCCTGGCCGAACATCGGGCCGACGTTGCCCATCTGGAACATCAGCCACTGCAGGGCCTCGTAGCGCCCGCGCGGCCCCTGCGGCAGAAAACGCCCGGTCTTCTCGGCAAGGTAAATGAGGATGGCGCCCGACTCCATGAGGGCCAGCGGACGGGACGCCTCGCCCGCTTGCCGCATGTCGTCGGCTCCGTCGGGATCGACGATGGCGGGGATCCTGTTGTTCGGGCTGATGGCGAGGAACTCCGGCGCGAACTGCTCGCCGCGCGTGATATCCACCGGGTGCACCCGGTAGGGCAGTCCGGTTTCCTCCAGCATGATGGACACCTTGCGTCCGTTGGGTGTCGACCAGGTGTACAGTTCGATCATCTCGGGTCACGAATTCGAAGAAGGCGCAGTGCGCGAAACGGCGGCGGGGCATGAGGCCACTGCACGCTGCGATGGACCCCCACGGACAGGAACCCATGTTCAAATGGCTGCTGACCCTGGCGATCACCGTGGTGGTCGCCGCGATCTACCTGCCCAGGCTCATGCGGGCGATGCGTCGCCACCGGCTCCCCGGCGACGTCACGCTGCGGCTCAGGGGCCGCGAGATCTACCTGCCCTTCACCACCACCGTGCTGCTGTCCCTGCTGGCCGCGCTGATCGCACGCTTGCTCTAGCAGGCAGTCAATCTGAATCCGATGGATGTGGGAGCGGGCTTGCCCGCGATCGGTGCCGCTGATCGCGGGCAAGCCCGCTCCCACCAAACCTTCCGAATCTCGTTGACTGACTACCAGGTGCTCGGGCGACGAAAGAGGCCATCGCGCACCGCCAGGCGGCTTGTCCGCGGCGCGACCAAACCCCGCGGGGCGCATGGCCGCGTCTTGCGCCGCCCCGGTTGCGCCGACGGCCGGTCCCGGCAGCGGGGTCACGGCAGCACCACCTCGAAGCGTACCGCGTCGAGGACCTCTCCGGAACTCCCCAGCAGTTCCAGCCGATGCCGGCCCGGCGTCGCCGCGAAGCCACGACGCTGGGCGGAGGACACCACCGCCCCGTCCAGACGCCACTGCGTGCCGCCCGCCTCCGGCCCGGCCCGAGGCACGACGCGGCCCGCCTCGCGGCCTCCGATCGAAGGCAGTGCCAGCACCTCGCCGTCGGCCGGGTACTGGATGCGCGGCGACACCACCACCGCCCGGGTGGTCTCCGACAGCCCCGCCTGCAGCGTCTCGGTACCGGCCAGGAACCACTCCCGCCGCGTGCCTTCCACGGGTGGGTCGTATCCCACCATGCGCGCCGTCACGCCGGCCGGAGCACGCGCCGGCATGGCCGGCGGGAGTTCCGGCATCGGGTGCAGCACGCGACGCGCCAGCGCCTCCGCCGACGCCCGGCCGCTTGCGCCGGCGCCTGCGGCAACGGCGACGGTGTAACGCTCGTTGAATGCCGCGCACACGGCATCCGTCCCGCCGCGTTCGACGCCGCAGTGCAGCGCCGGCCGGTCGTTGCCCGCCATGCGCGCCACGAGCATGTCCGCCGCCACGAAGGCGGCCTCGGCGTGCAGCGCCCGACGACGTTCGGTCGCGGCTGTCCCGCGCAGCAGGCCCAGTGCGCGCCATTCGCCGCCGCCACCGAGGGCGCGATAGGCGTTTGCAAGCTCCACCAGCGTCACGGCCGGGGGCTCGAAGGCCGGGCCCGGGGACGCCTGCGTCGGGGGCGCCACGTCGAAACCGAACAGCCGCAGCCGCTCCGCCGAAATCGCGGCGCCGTTCACGCGGCCAAGGATGCCCGACAACTCCGGCGCTTCCTCGACCAGGGCCTGGCGCAGGCTGGCCGTACGCATCGCCGGTGGTGCGCCGGCGGCGCCCGTCTCCTCGCCGCCGACGCGCGCCAGATCGAGCGGGCTGGCGGCTGTCAGCAGGCGCAGCTCCAGGGCGACCGCGGCCAGCAGGGGATCCAGCGCGCCGTCCACGACCCGCGGCCGCAGCACGCCGTCGGCGGCGTCCGGATCGGCGGCGCCCACCCAGCCGAGCACGTCCCCCGAGGCGTTGTCCAGGAGCACCGCCGCGAGGGCGCCGGCGCCGGCGGAATCGGTGGCAGCGGTGACCAGGTCGCGCAACTGGCGCTGGGTGGCGGCGTCCACGGTAACGGTGAGCTGCTCGCCGGGGCCATGCAACAGCAGCCGTGCCAGGTGGGGCGCGTCATTGCGTCGCGGCGGCAGTCTGGCGGGCCGGCTGAGGGCCGGCATGGCGATGTCACGGATCGCGGCGCAGCGCGGTGCGGCGGCCACACTGGCGGCCACGGCGCAGGCGCGCCGCACCACCACCTCGGGCGCCGCATCGGGGCCGCGCAACAACGCGCCCAGCACCAGCGATTCGGCCGCGCCCAGTTCCGCCGGGTGCCTTCCGAACAGGCCCTGCGCCGCCTCGTGGACGCCGCGCAGGCCGCCGCGGAACGTGGCGAGGTTGACGTAGGCCTCGAGGATCTGGCTCTTGGTCCAGGTGCGCTCCAGTTCCTGCGCCGCGCGTGCCTGATCCCACTTCTGGGCGAGGGTGCGGCTGCCCGCGCGCAGGCGCAGCGCCGGGTCCAGCAACGCCGCCACCTGCATGCTGAGGGTGCTGGCGCCGCGCAGCCGCCGCCCCTCGGCGGCGCGCCGCAGGTTGTCCCACATGGCGCCCGCCAGGGCCTGCCAGTCCACGCCGGCATGTTCGAGGAAGCGCCGGTCTTCCGCCGCCAGCAGCGCGGCGGGAACCGCGGGCGAGAGTTCAGCCAGGGGCACCCAGCCGAGCCGCCGTCCGCGGGGGTCGAGTTCCACCTCGCTCAGGGTCGCTCCGTTGCGGTCAAGCAGGACGGAGTCGGACGGCGCCTGGGAGGCACGCAGTTCTTCGAAGGCGGGAAGGCCGCCGGCGCCGGCGACACGGGCGGCGAGGGCCGCGCCCGTCAGCACGGCGGCGAGCACCGGACGCAGACGCACGCAACGACATCCGTACCGGCGCGCGGGGCGCACCCCGGGACCTCCCGTCATCGATGGGGATTCAGTTGCCGGAAAGCGCCGCACGCACCGCCCTGACGCGTTCCTCGTGCACCCGTGCGGCGATGTCGCCGTGATCGGGCGTGGCCGCCGCCACCGCTGCGGCGTCGATGCCGCGCGCCGCCGCCAGCGCCTGCTCCAGGATGGCCAGCGGCTCGTAGGAACGCTCGCCATAGCCCGGCCGGCCGTGGAAATCGCAGGCGCAGGCCAGCATCAGCTCCTGGAAGCGCTCCGGTCGGCGGATGGCATCGCACTGTTCCAGCAGGCGCACCATGGTGGCCGGGCGCAGCTCGGCGGCGCGGTGGATGTTGCCGTGCTGCAGGGCGGCGAGCACCGCCAGGTCGCGGCAGTCCCCGGGCACCTTGAGCCGCGCGCACAGCGCCTCCACCAGCGCCACACCCTTCTGCTCGTGGCCATAGTGGGTGGGCCAGTCCTCGGGCTGGGTTTCACCCTTGCCGAGATCGTGGGTCAGCGCGGCGAAGCGCACCGGCAGGCTGAAGCCCTGGCTGGCGGCGTAGTCCACCACCAGCAGCAGATGCACGCCGGTGTCGCGTTCGGGATGGTGCGCCGCAGGCTGGGGCACGCCGAACAGCCGGTCGATCTCGGGCAGGATGCGGGCGGTGGCGCCGCAGGACCAGAGCACCTCGAGCAGGCGCGACGGCCGCCGCTCCATCAGCCCCCGGGACAGCTCCTGCCAGGTGCGCTCGGGAACCAGGTGATCCACCTCGCCCGTGCGCACCATGTCGCGCAGCAGGGTCTCGGTTTCCTCGGCCAGGGTGAAGTCGGGGAAGCGCGCCGCGAAGCGCGCCAGCCTCAGCACGCGCACCGGGTCCTCGGTGAAGGCCGGGCCGACATGGCGCAGAACCCGGCCCGCCAGGTCGCGCTGGCCGCCGTAGGGGTCGATGAGGGTGCCGTCGGCGGCGCGCGCCATGGCGTTGATGGTGAGGTCGCGCCGCGCCAGGTCCTGCTCCAGGGTCACATCCGCCGCGGCGTGGAAGGCGAAGCCGGCGTAGCCGGGGGCCGTCTTGCGCTCGGTGCGCGCCAGGGCATATTCCTCCCGCGTCGCGGGATGCAGGAACACCGGGAAGTCCCGCCCCACCGGCTTGTAGCCCTCCGCCAGCATCCGTTCCGGCGTGCTCCCCACCACCACGTAGTCGCGGTCCTGCACCGGCAGGCCCAGCAACTCGTCGCGTATGCAGCCGCCCACGGCGTAGATCTCCAATTGCGCGCTCATCGACACGTCTCCCCTGGGCCGACGCGCCGCGTGACCGGGCGCGGGCACGAAGCCTGTAGGCGCGAACGGGACCGGGACATCACGCCGGATCCGGCCTGCCTGGCGCCCGTCATCGCCCCGCCCGCGTGCGAATGCTTGTGTAGCGCGCCCGCACGCCCTGTCCGGCGAGGTAGCCGGGCGCCACCGATTCCAGCGCCGTGGCCTGGCGCCCGAAGGGCAGCGTGCAGCCGTGGCAGACATTGTCCACCTGCATGGAACGCAGGTTGTCCCGCGACATGAGGCGGCCCGGCGCGAATTCCAGCAACAGCGCCTGGACGTAGGCCAGCGCCGCCGGCAGCCCGAAGACCGGCCGCCGGCGGCCGGTGACGGCACCGACGTAGCGCACCAGTTCGGCCAGGGTATAGGTGCCGGGACCGCACAGTTCATAGGTGTGCCCGAAGCTCTCGCCCCGGGGGAGGCTGTCGGCGATGACCGCCGCCACGTCCTCCACATAGACCGGCTGGAAGCGGGTACCCGCGCCGCCCAGGGGCATCACGGGCAGTACGCGCAGCAGTCCGGCGAACAGGTTGAGGAAGCGGTCGCCGGGGCCGAAAATCACCGACGGCCGGAACACCGTCCAGGCCAGGCCGCTGCCGGTCTCCCGGATCGCCGCCTCACCGTCGGCCCTGGAACGCTGGTATTCGGAAGGCCCGCCCCGCGCCGCGCCCAGCGCGCTGACGTGCAGCAGCCGATGCACCCCTGCCTGGCGGCAGGCCGCCACCAGACGCCGCGGGAGTTCGACGTGGACCTGGGCGAAATCGCGCCCGTAGGGGCGGCCGGAACGGCTGTGGAGGATGCCCACGCAGTTGATGACCGCATCCTGGCCGGCCATGAGTTGCGCCAGCCGATGGGGATCGTGAACATCGGCCTCCACCACATCCACCGTGGGCAGCGGCAGGAGATGCGCGGCGCGGGAGCGGCGGCGGGTGGGCACCGTGACCCGGCACCCCGACCCGGCAAGGCGATGTGCGATGTGGCTGCCGAGGAATCCGGAGCCACCTACAAGAAGAACGTTGCGGTATTCCATCGACTCGGGGGCCCGGAATGCGCGTGCAGTGTGGCGTGGATTCTAGCGCGATTTGTCGGCACCCGTTTCGGTGCGGGTCATGGCAGTTCGGCGCTTGCGGCCGTCGCCTCGGCGGGGCCAATCGTGCCCAGGCGCGCCTTGAGGGATTGCGGCCGGCCTTCGAACAGCGCGGCGTAGTAGGTGGCGTTGCTCATCACCTTCATCACGTAGTCGCGGGTTTCGGCGAAGGGAATGGTCTCGATGTAGATCGCCGCCTCCAGCGGCTTGCCGTCGCGCCAGCGGCGAGCACGCCCGGGGCCGGCGTTGTAGGCGGCGGAGGCCAGCACGGGATGGTGGTCGAGGCTTTCCAGCACCATCCTCAGGTAGCTGGTGCCGAGCAGGACGTTGGTGCCGATCTCGTGCGTCCGGGCAGGCTGGAAGTCGCGCAGCCCGAGCTTGCGCGCCACCCAGCGGGCGGTGGCCGGCATGAGTTGCATGAGTCCGCTGGCGCCCGCCGAGGAACGGGCGTCGAGAATGAAGCGGCTCTCCTGGCGCATCAGGCCGTACACCCAGGCGGCGTCGAGCTGCTGTTCGCGCGCCGCGGGTTCCACGTGGTCGCGGAAGGGGGCGAGGTAGCGCAAATTGAAGTCGTGTTCCGCCCGGGTGCGCTCAGCGGCGTGGATGGCGCGGTCGAAGATCTGGTGACGCTGGGCCAGGGCCGCGGCCGCCAGCAGGCCGCGATCATCCCGCTCGCGCATGGCCCAGTTCCACTCCCGCACGGCTTCCGGGCGAAGTTCCACGCGCAGCAGCGCCAGCGCGCGGCGAATGGCCGGATCCCCCGCCACGGCCTCCACCTCTTCGGCGGTGGGAGGTGAAGCGCGGGGGGGCACCGTCACCGGCCGGCCCAGCTCCTCGTCGGCGAGATTGGCGTAGTAGTGCGGCTGTCCGGCCAGCTTTC
This sequence comes from Betaproteobacteria bacterium, assembly GCA_016208415.1. Taxonomy (GTDB): domain Bacteria; phylum Pseudomonadota; class Gammaproteobacteria; order Burkholderiales; family Rhodocyclaceae; genus JACQYB01. The sequence continues at coordinate 50,623 of JACQYB010000020.1, forward strand.
CGAACTGCGCCCGGGCTTCTTCCTCGCGGCCCCGCACCTGCAGCGCGCGCCCCAGCCAGTACATCCAGGCGGGGCGTTGCGCCAGCCGCAACGGCATGTCGGCAATGGCCTGCCGCAGCGCCGTCCAGTCCTGGGCGCGCAGGCACGCACGCGCCTTCCACTCGTGCTGTTCGTCCGAGAGGGGCGCGTCGGCGCCAGCCCGGTACCAGGAGAGCGCCTGGGGAAGATGGCCGATCGCCGCCTGCCAGCCCAGGACGGCATAGACCCAGGCACGTTCCTCGGGGGTGAAGCGGGCGCGCAGGGATTCCCACTCGGCCGCCGCCCGTTCGACGTCGCTGCGCGCCAGGCGTTGCAGCGCCAGGATCGCCAGTTCCCGGCCGCTGCGATGGGCGGCGAAGTTCGGCTTGAGCCGGTCGATGTAGCGCTGGGGATGGTCGGCGGCGGCTTCCATCGCCTTGGCGTCGGGGGCCTGGTCGGCGGGCAGCCAGGCCGTCAGTTGGTGCGCCCGGGCAACGCGGCGCGCGGCATGCGCGCGCCGCAGCCGCTGCCAGATTTCCTCGGTGGTGACGCGGCCGTGGGCGAGCAGCGCGTCGAGCGCCGCGTTGCAGCCCGGGGGCAGGTCGGATTCTTCGCGCCACAGGATCTCGGCGGTATCGAGGGCGCCCGGCTGGCCGGCTTCGATGCGGTCGTGCAGGGCGTAGCAGCGCAGCTCGACATCGGGTGCGGCCACCAGCGGATACTCGCGGTCGAAGGCGTCCCAGGCGCCCCGGCGGCCCAGTTCCCGCAGCCATTCGCTGCGAAAGCGCGAGGCCAGCAGGCTGCTGGCCTGGTCGGCGAGGAATTTCCGTGCTTCGGCACCCCGAAGCTCCTCGATGCGCAGCCGCAGGAACCAGTAGTCCACGTATCCGGCCAGTTCGTGCCCCTGCGCCTGCGGCACCAGGCGGGCCAGGCGCGGGACGTCGCGGTGGCGAAACGCCTCCGCCGCGGCGCGCACGGCGTCGTCCCCGTCTGCCGCAAGGGCTGTCGCGGCCCACAGAAGCACGATCGCCACGGCGTGCCGCGGCCATAGCCAAGGATTCACGGGGTATAGTTCCTGCTGGGACGTGCCCCGGAAGATAGCATACGGACCATGGAGCGGCCTGCGGCAGACTTGGCAACGGCGGCGCAATTTCGCAGCGCGCAGCGGGCGCGCCTGACGGCCGCCCGGGAAGCGCTCGAGCCTGCCGAACACGGGCGCCTCAGCACGCGGGTCGCGCAGCATCTGGAGTGGCTGCTGGCTCGGCTGGAGCCCCGGATCCTGGGCTTTTGCTGGCCGTATCGGGGCGAATTCGACGTGCGCCCGCTGGTGACCCGGCGGGCGGGACTGGGCATGCGCGCCGCCCTACCCGAAATCGCAGGTCCGGACCTACCCATGCGTTTCCGTGAATGGCGCCCGGAGACGGCGCTGCGCCCGGGGCATTTCGGCATTCCCGTGCCGGTGGACGGAGACACGCTCGCGCCCGACGTCATCCTGATGCCGGCGGTGGGCTTCGACGCTGCGGGGTTCCGGCTCGGTTACGGTGGCGGGTTCTTCGACCGCACGCTTGCGGCCATGCGGCCGCGCCCGCTCGCCGTGGGCACGGGATTCGAACTGGCCCGCCTCGATTCCATCCGTCCCGGAGTCCACGACCTGCCCATGGACTACATGGTGACGGAACGCGGCGTCCTTGCCCGTGGCGACGCGGGGCTGGAGCCGATGGCCGGCGCGTCCTGAACGCGGGCGGCGGCGGGCTGCGGATGGCGCCGGCGTGCCGGAAACTACGCCGGCGGCAAGGGTGCGCCGCGGGGCGCCTCCCCTCTGCTGGAGCGGCCGAGGAACAGGGCGGCGGCGGGGTTCGCGGTCTCGTCCCAGTACTTGTATCCCAGGCGCGCAAGGAAATCGCGGAACGCCACCATGTCCCCGGACGGCACCTGCATGCCGACGAGCACGCGCGCGTAGTCGGCGCCGTGATTTCGATAGTGGAACAGCGAGATGTTCCAGTTGTGGCCCATGCTGTCGAGGAATCGCATGAGCGCGCCCGGCCGTTCCGGGAACTCAAAGCGATACAGCAGTTCGTTGTCCGCCTGGGGGGCGCGCCCGCCCACCAGATGACGCACGTGCAGCTTGGCCATTTCGTCGTCGGTCAGATCGAGGGCGGGAAGGCCGTGGCGGTCCAGCATTTCCACGAGACGTTGCGCCTCGGCGCGGTTGTGCACCTGCACGCCGACGAACACATGAGCCCGGCGCGGGTCGTCGAAGCGGTAGTTGAACTCGGTGATGTTGCGCGCCCCGAGCAGGCCGCAAAACCTGCGGAAGCTGCCGGGCTGCTCGGGGATGGTGACGGCCAGCACCGCCTCGCGCTGCTCCCCCACCTCGGCGCGCTCGGCGACGAAGCGCAGGCGGTCGAAATTCATGTTGGCGCCGGAGGCGATGGCGATCAGCGTCTTGTCGCGCAACTTGTGCCGCTTGACGTATTCCTTGGCGCCGGCCACCGCCAGCGCCCCGGCGGGCTCGAGCACCGCCCGCGTGTCCTCGAACACGTCCTTGATGGCGGCGCAGATGGCATCCGTATCCACCAGCACCATCTCGTCCACGTATTGGCGGCACAGGCGGAAGGTCTCCTCGCCCACCAGCTTGACCGCAGCACCGTCGGCGAACAACCCCACCTGCGACAGGCGCACGCGCTCGCCCCGCGCCAGCGACTGGGCCATGGCGTCGGCGTCGGCCGCTTCCACGCCGATGATGCGGATCTCCGGGCGCAGGCGCTTGATGTAGGCGGCCACGCCGGAGATCAGGCCACCTCCGCCGACGGTGGCAAGCACGGCATGGATGGGGCCGTTGTGCTGGCGCAGGATTTCCATGCCGATGGTGCCCTGGCCGGCGATGACTTCAGGGTCGTCATAGGGATGGACGAAGGTCAGGCGCTGCTCCTTTTCCAATTCCAGCGCATGGGCGTATGCTTCGTCGTAAGAGTCCCCCTCCAGCACCACTTCGGCCCCGCGGGCCTGCACCGCCTGCACCTTGATCTGGGGCGTGGTGACAGGCATGACGATGACCGCGCGGCAGCCGATGCGGTTCGCGGCAAGCGCCACTCCCTGGGCATGGTTGCCGGCGGAGGCGGTGATGACACCCCGCTTGAGGGACTGCGGAGACAGGTGCGCCATCTTGTTGTAGGCGCCGCGCAGCTTGAACGAGAACACCGGCTGCATGTCCTCCCGCTTGAGCAACAGCCGGTTGTGCAATCGACCGGACAATGATGGCGCGAAATCGAGCGGTGACTCGATCGCCACATCATAAACGCGCGAGGTCAGAATCTTTTCGAGGTAGTCCACCAACATCGTCCTCGATGGCTGGGCAAACATGCAGGTTATCAGCAGCGAAGGAGCCGCCGCAAGACGCATGGCGGCCGGGTGGGCGGGCAGGCGCGCGCAGTGGACGACTGGTCGCTGACTCCGCTCGACCCCACGGTCGGCCTGGGCGGACTGTTCGCCGCCAGCTTCCTCGCCGCCACGCTGCTGCCCGGTGGCTCGGAACTGGCGCTGCTGGCGCTGCTGAAACTGCATCCGGATCAGGTGTCGGCAGCCCTTGCCGTTGCGACCCTGGGCAATACGCTGGGGGGTCTGAGCACCTACGGGCTGGCACGACTCGTTCCCGCCGCGAGCCTGCCGCGGCGCGCCGACTGGGTGGAGCGCCACGGCGCGGCGACGCTGCTGCTGGCATGGCTGCCCGGGATCGGCGATGCGCTGTGCGCGGCGGCGGGCTGGCTGCGCCTTCCGCTTCTTCGGTGCGGCCTTTTCATGGCACTCGGCAAGGGCCTCCGCTATGGGGCAATATGCTTCTGGGCTTGATGGTTTTCAAAAAAAGGTGTGAATTTTCCGTTAGTTTCCGTGTAGTCTTGGACTGCGACTTATAATTTGCTCTGTTGGGGGAAAGCTGAATGCATGTGCTTGTAACGGGAGGTGCCGGTTTCATCGGGTCGCACACGGTGGACCGGCTGTTGGGTTCTGGCGCCCACGTCCGCGTGCTGGACGATTTCTCCAGCGGACGGCGCGAGAACCTTGCTCCGCATCCCGCTCTTGAAGTCGTCACGGGCGACATACGCGACCAGGGCGCCGTCGATGCCGCGCTGGCGGGGATGAGCCACGTGCTTCACCTGGCTGCCCAGGTGTCGGTGGCGACGTCGGTGGAGGCGCCGCTGGAATCGGCGTCGGTCAATCTGTCGGGCTTTCTCAACGTGCTTGATGGCGCCCGACGGCACGGCGTGCGGCGCTTCGTCTACGCGTCCAGTGCCGCCGTCTATGGCGTGCCCGAGCGGCTCCCGCTGGGCGAGGACGGCGCGGTGCGCCCGATTTCGCCCTACGGCCTGGAAAAGTCCATCAATGACCAGTACGGGGCGCTGTATCGCGAGTTGTACGGCGTTTCCACCCTGGGCATGCGCTACTTCAACGTCTTCGGGCCGCGCCAGGATCCCTCCTCGCCCTACTCCGGGGTCATCAGCGTTTTCGTCCGCCGCCTGCGCGACGGACAGGGCCTGACCGTCAATGGCGACGGCGGCCAGACGCGGGACTTCATCTATGTCGCCGACGTGGCGCAGGCCAACGTGGCGGCGCTGGCGTCGGACAGCGGCGGCGTGTGCAACGTGGCCACCGGCAGCACCGTCACGCTGCTGCAGCTCATCGACGCCCTGGCGGGGGTGGCGGGCGTGCGCCCGGCCATCAGCCACGGTCCGGCCCGGGCCGGGGACATCCGCCATTCCTCGGCCTCCAACGAGCGCCTGCGCACGGCACTGGGCATCAACGGCTTCACTGGTCTTGCGGAAGGGCTCGCCCGGCTATGGGCTACCGCCTGAACTGCGCACGGGCGATCCGCTGCCTGCTTGGCGCCGCGCTGGCGGCCGTGGCGGTGGGCGCGCAGGCGGCGGCCGGGCAGGGGCCGAGCATTGCGGTGTTCTATGGCCGCCACGCCCCGCTGGAGGATCTGCGCGCCTTCGACATCGCGGTCGTGGAACCGGGCTACGGCTACGACCCGGTGAAGTTCCGCACCACGGCGAGCGAACTGTTCGCCTATGTCAGCGTGGGGGAAGTCCACGCGCTGCGGCCCTACGTCGCCGCCATCCCGGAGAGCTGGAAGATCGGCCACAACGCGGACTGGGGCTCCTTCATCATCGACCAGTCCCGGCCCGAGTGGCCGGCCTTCTTTGCCGAAAGAGTCGTGGCGCCGCTGTGGGAAGCCGGCTATCGCGGCCTCTTCCTGGACACCCTGGATTCCTTCCGCCGCGCCGACCGCAAGGTCGATGAAGCGCAACAACTTGCGGGCATGGTGCGGGTCATCAAGACCCTGCGGGCGCGCTTCCCGGGCATCCGCCTGATCGTCAATCGCAGCTTCGAGCTGTTGCCCGAGGTGGCGGGGGATCTCACCGCGGTGGCGGCGGAATCGCTCTATCGCACCTGGGATCCGCGCTCCGGCCGGTATTCCGAAGTCACGGCGCAGCAGCGGGCGTGGCTGATGCATCGGCTGGTGGAGGTGCGCGACCGGCTGCGTCTGCCGGTGCTGGTGATCGATTACGTGCCGGAGGCCGAGCGTGCGCTGGCGCGCCAGACCGCCGAGCGCATCCGTGCGCAGGGCTTCATTCCCTGGGTCAGCCAGGGGCACCTGGACAGCATGGGGGTGGGCGCGGTGGAGGTCATGCCCCGTCGCGTGCTGGTGGTCTATAACGGCGAGGAAGCGCCGGACATCAACTACTCCGATCCGCATCGCTTCCTCGACACGCCCCTCAACTACCTGGGCTACATCCCCGAATACCTCGACGTACGCGGCGCCCTGCCGCAAAAGCTTACTGCCGGGCGCTACGCCGGCGTGGTGGTGTGGCTCACCGGAGGCCTGAGCGACGGACGCTCGCTGCTGCTGTCGCGCTGGCTGCGCCGGCACATCGACAGCGGGCTGCGGGTGGCGGTGCTGGGCGAGATGTCCTTCGTGCCCGACGCCGCCGAGGCACGCCACTTCGGCCTGGACCTGAACGTCCCCCAGCCGCGCGGCAGGGTGCGCATCACCCATCAGGACCGCATGCTGGGCTTCGAGGCGCCGCCGCGGCCCGACCGCTGGGCGGTGGATGCGGTGCGGCTGGCCGAAGGCAAGGGCGTGCGCCCGCTGCTGCAGGTGACCGACGAGGCCGGCAATCGCTTCGACGCCGCCGCGCTCACCCCCTGGGGCGGCTTCGTCCTCAACCCCTACGCCGTATCCTGGGTGCCGGGGCTGGACCAGACGCGATGGGTGCTCAACCCCTTCGACTTCCTCACCCAGGCCCTGAACCTGCCGGCGATGCCGGTGCCGGACTTCACTACCGAGAACGGCCGGCGGCTCTTCTTCGTGCACATCGACGGCGACGGCTTCGCCTCCCTGTCCGAAGTGGAGCGCAACGCCCTGGCACCGGAGGTGCTGCTGAAGGAAGTGCTGGAGAAATACCGCGTCCCCACCACCTTCGGCGTCATCGAGGCCGAGCTGTCCGGACCCTCGGTGGCACCGGAATTGCGCAGCCGCATGGAATCCGTGGCGCGGCGCATCTTCGCCCTGCCCCACGTCGAACCGTCGAGCCACACCTACTCCCACCCCTTCAGTTGGGCCAGGGCCGAGGCCAACCTGGACGCCCACGATCCGGGGGCCTATTTCGCCCTGGATGTCCCCGGTTACCGCGTAAACCTGTCGCGGGAGATCGTCGGCTCCACGGACTACGTGCGCCAGCAGCTTGCACCGCCCGACAAGCCGCCGCGCATCCTGCAATGGAGCGGCGACGCCGTGCCCGGACCGGCCTCGCTGAAGGTCGCCTACCAGGCCGGCCTGCTCAACATCAACGGCGGCGGCACCGTGGCCACGCGCAGCGACCCCAGCCTGACGCGCATCGCCCCGCTGGGCGTGGAGAAAGGCGGGCTGTTCCAGATCTACGCCCCGGTGACCAACGAGAACCTCTATACCAACCTCTGGCAGGGGCCGTTCTACGGCTTCGAGCGCGTCACGGAAACCTTCGAGTTCGCGGAGAAGCCGCGCCGGCTCAAGCCCATCGACATCTACTACCACGCCTATTCCGGCACCCGGCGCGCCAGCCTGGAGGCGCTGCGGCGGGCCTACGCCTACGCCCTGGAGCGGCCCACCCATCCCATCCACGCCGCGGAATTCATCCGCAAGGCCCTGGATTTCAACAGCATGGTGGTGGCTCGCGGCCCTGACGGGTGGGTGGTGCGCGGCAACGGCGAGTTGCGCACGCTGCGCGTGTCCGACGGCCTGGGCACGCCCGACGTCGCCGCTTCGCGCGGCCTGGCCGGATTCGGCCGCGCGCCCGAGGGCCGCTACCTGCACCTGGCCGGCGATGCGGCCGAAGTCCGCTTCGCCGCAACGTCGCCGCCCGCGCCCTACCTGGCCTCGGCCAACGCCCGCGTGGAATCCTGGACGCGCGCGGCCAACGGCCTTGAATTCTCGCTGCGCGGCCACGTCCCGCTGGAACTGGCCCTCGGCAATGCCAGGGGATGCACGGTGGCCGACGGTACCGGCCGCGCCCTGAAACCCGCCGTCGTCGCCGCCGCGCCGCCCCAAGGCGGCATCGAGCCCCCCCGGGGGGCAGCGAAGCGTGGGGGCCGTTCCCCCGCCGCCGACGGCCTCACCCACATCAGCCTGCCGCATGCTGCTGGAACGTTCAAGGTTATATGCCGCGCGGGCTGAACGCCCGCGGCTGATCAGACCATGGCTGATCCTGGGTCTCGGCGGCCTGGTGATGCTGCTGCTCGCGCTCATCTACCCGATGAAGACGCTGAAGCAGCGGCTGATCACCACCACCCGCGGAGACCCGCTCGCCGTCAGCTACCTCACGGCGCTGCTGCGCACCGACCCGGACAACGGTGAGTTGCGGCTCATGCTTGCCCGCCATCTGCTCGCCAGCGCCGACCTGTCCGGCGCCAACGCCATGCTCGAACCCGTGTTGCATGCCGAGTCGCAGGAACTTCGCGCCGACGCGCTGTGGCTCAGGGTACGCCTGTTGGAGAAGCGGATGGACGGCGTCGCGGCCACCAGCTTCGCCTATCGTGAAGCCGCCCGCGCCCGCCGCGACGCCCTGGCGGAACTCGCCCGGCTACCGCTTCCCGAGGTGCTGCGCGCCACGGTGGTGGCCAAGCTTGCCGCGCCCGATCCTGCCCCCGGCGGTGTCACCGGCGCCGGCGCGGAAACCGCGCCGCAGGTACCCGCCATACCCGCTGCACCCCCCCCGGCATTGCCGTCCTCGCCGCTCGAGCTGGCGGTGGCCGCGCTCGCCCAGGGCGATTACGACCAGGCCGCCCGCCACTACCTGCTTGCCCGCGACGCCGCCACCACCCGGGAAGTCCGTCGGCAGCACTACATGGCGGCGGTGCGGGCGCTACAGTCCGGCAACCGGGTGCGCGACGCGCTGCGCCTGGCCGAAAACGAACTCAAGGATCTCGGCAACGACCGCGAGACCCTGTTGTTCCTGGTGGAACTGGCGCGCGCGGCCAACCGGCCCGACGTCGCCGAGAAGTACATCCGCCGGCTGCTCAAGCTCTCCCTGTGGCAGCAGTACCAGCGCGTGCTGGCCGGGCGGGGGCCGTTCGCCGCCGACGGCCCGGTGTTGCTGCGCGTGGCCGAGACCACCGAACCCGCCGCCCTGCCGGCCCGCTTCGACGAGCGGGTCTACGGCCTCGCCTGGGACGTCTTCCTCGGCAACCGCAAGCTCGAGGACGCCTACCGGCTGGCCTCCTCCGCGGTACGCCAGGTGCCCGGCAGCCTCCTGTGGCGCGAGCGGCTGGCGCGGGTCAGCGACTGGACCAACCGCCCCCGGGAAGCCCTCGACAACTGGCTCGTCCTGGCGCGCCGCGGCGGATCCGAAGAGGCCTGGTCGGCGGTGTTGCGCCTGGCGCCGGGGCTGCTCGACGACGAGGCGCTGCTGGCCGGGCTGCAGCACCGCCTCCAGCGCGGCCCCACCGATCGGCAAAGGGTGAGCGAGATCGTCGGGCTCTACGAGCGCCTGGGGCGGCCGCGCGAGGCCCTCGCCTTCCTGCGCCGCGCCGGCGGCAGCCGTCCGGACGCCGGCCTGCTGGAGGAAATGGCGCTGCTGGCCGAGCGCGCCGGCGAAGACGACGAGGCCCTGGCGCTGTGGCGCCGTCTCATCGCGCGCGACGGCGCCACCGCCCAGCGCGCCGTCCATCTGGCGACGCTGCTGCTGATCCGCGGCCACATCGCCGATGCCTTCGCCGTGCTGGAACAGGCGCGGGGCACGGCCGACGAAGGCGACGCCACGTTCTGGCGCCTGCACGCCCGCGTCGCGCGGGTGGAGGACGAGGACCACGCCACCCAGGCCTACGAGCGGCTGGTGGCCCGCGAACTGGCCGAGGACGCCGACTACGACGCCCTCGTCGCCATGCTGCGCGCCGACCGGCCGCTGCGCGCGGCACAGGTGGCCGCGGCCGGCTGGCGCAGGTTCCACAAGCCCAACCACCTGCTGCTGGCCCTGGACCTGCTGGCCGCGGAAGGCGAATGGCAGGCCATGGCCCGCCTGCTGGCGGAAGTGACGCCGCAGCAGATGGCGGTGCTGGAGAAGCGCTCCAACTTCCTCCACCTGCGTGCCCAACACCATGTCGGCCTGGGCCAGGCCAACGCCGCCAAGCGTGACCTGGAACTGGCGCTGGCACTGGAACCCCAGTCACGACTGCTGCGCCAGGCCATGATCTGGCTGCTGGCGGATACCAACGACGGCGCGGCCCTGCGCCTGTTGCTGCAGTTGCATGAACGCGAGTGGGCCGCGGACCCGCAGATGCACGACGCCCTGGCCGGTGCCCGTCTCGCCCTGAGCGAACCCCAGGCGGCGCTGGGCTATCTGGCGCCGCAACTGCGGCAGCGGCGCCGCGACTTCCTGTGGATGATGCTCTACGCCGACGCCCTGGAGCAGAACGGCGAGGCGGACCGGGCCTGGCTCATGCGCCAGCAGTTGTGGCGCGAGCGCGCCGCGGACCGGCCGGCGATGGTGGCCGGCATCAAGCCCGCGGAGCTGGAGCGCCTGCGCCGCGCCGCCCGGGCGCGCCTGGTCCTGGCGGGCGACCCGGGCGATGCTTCGATGGCCGTGCTGCGCGAGCTGCTGCGTGCCGACGCCGCCGACCCCCGCGCCTACAGCGCCGCCGCCCGGGAGGTGGTGCTGGCCTGGTGGCAGGACCGCGGCGAGTACGCCGCCGAGGCGCGTTACCTGTGGCAGTACTACGCCCGCAGCGTGACGCGACCCCTGTGGGCCGAGATCACCGTGGCGCTGGAAAGCGGCGAGGTGGAGCATGTGGGCGAGTTGCTGGAGCGCTACGCCGAGCGCCTCCCCCGCTACGACCGCGCCCGCGCGGCCGTCATGGTGGGCGATCCCGCGCTGTCGGCCTCGCTCGCCGCGGCCAGCCTCGACGTCCAGCCCTTCGACGATGTCTCGCACCAGCAACTGACCGAGGTGCTGCTCGATCAGGGACACATCGCCGGCCTGGGTCTGGCAACGCGCCAGGTGGGCGGGCTGGATGAAGTCGAACGCTCCGCCAGGGTCGAGGCGCGTCTCCATCCCCACGCCCACATCGGCGCGGACACCGGAACGGTAAGCCGGCGGCGCAATTCCGACGCCGTGTTCAACGGCGTGCCCGGGCACGAGGCCTTCGCCGACGCCTGGCTGCGGGTGCGCCACAACGAGGGCGAGACCCGCCTCGGTGCCGGCCGGCGCCGGGCGATGGACACCTATCGGCCGCTGGAACTGTCGCGCAGCCAGGAGTTCTCGCGGCGCGTCCAGCTCACCGCCGCGCTGGGCACCCACCTCCCCGCCCCCGAAACCGAACTGCTGCGCATGGCCGGCATGAAGGACCGCGTGAGTCTCGGCGCCGTCTATCGGCTGTCGCGGCTGGATCGCATCTCGGCGCAATGGAACGCCAACCGCTACCGCCTGCAAAGCGAGCAGCCCGTCGGCAGCGGCCGCGACTGGACGCTGGAATACACCCACTCGCTGCGCACGGACTTGCCGGAGATCGAGGCCAGCGCGCTGGTGTCGAGCTTCTCCTTCCACCCCCGCGGCGGCTATGCCACGGATCCGCGCTTCGTCCGCTATGGCGCCCTGCTGGCAGCGGACTTGCGGGTGGGGCTGGGAGACCCGGCAGCCCCTGCGGATGTGCTCGCCACGCTGGACACCAATTTCCGTGGCGTGCTGCCCACGTCGTTCCGGCTCTACGGCGTGAGGCTGGCCTCCAACACCCGCCTGGCGCAGGATTACACCCGCGGATGGCGGCCCTTCGGCAGCGTCGCCTTCACCCACAACAGCGTCACCGGCAGCGGTTTCGGCGTTGCCCTGGGCCTGGCGGGCAGCGTCCTGGGTAGCGACCACCTGCAGGTGGGCTGGAGCTATGGCCGGGGCGGCAGCGCCAGCGTGGATCGCACCCACGAAATCGGCGTGACTTATCGACTTTACTTTTGACCGAGCAGATGGAGACCCTCATGAATCCACTCCGACGTCGCGGACTCGCCTTCCTGCTGGGCTCAGCGCTGCTGGGCCTGGCCGGGTGTTCCGTGGTTGATCGCTCGCCGACGCCGTCGGCGCTGGACCGCAACGCGCGCTGGGTGCTGCTGCCCTTCGCCAACCACACCGAGACGCCGCTGGCGGGCCAGCGCGCCGAGGCCATCACCGAGTCGCTGCTGCGCGGCGGCGGGATGACCCATCTCACCCGCTACCCCGCCAGCCTGGTGCAGGAGACCCTGTTCGAGACCAACGCCAACAAGGTCCAGGAACAGGCCTTCGGCTGGGCGCGCGAGCAGGGCGCGCGCTACGCCGTCAGCGGCGCGGTGGATGAGTGGCGCTACAAGGTGGGGGTGGACGGAGAGCCCGCCGTGGGCGTGATGATCCAGGTCACCGACCTGTCTTCGGGGGCGGTGGTGTGGAGCAGCGTGGGCGGCAAGAGCGGCTGGGCGCGGGAGTCGCTGGCCGGGGTGGCGCAGAAGCTGATCGGCAGCCTGCTGCAGCCGCTGCTGGCGGCACCTTGAGCGCGCCTGCGCGATCACGCCCGTGAAGCTCGACGACCTGTTCGCACCGCCCCCCGGAGGCCACCAGGCGATGGCCGAGTGGGTCATCGTGCCCCTCTTCCTGGTCGCGCTGGGTGTCTGGTTCAACCCGCTGGATCCGCTGTGGACCCGCAGCAGCTTTCCCTGGTCGTGGCTCGGGCCCGTGCTCGTCGCCCTGCGCTACGGGCCGTTTGCCGGGTTGAGCGGCGCGCTGCTGCTGCTGGTGTCGTGGTGGCTGCTGCAGCAACTGGGTTTCGGGCAGGGGGAGATTCCGCTCGGGTTCTTCCTCGGCGGGCTCATGGTCACCATGCTGTGCGGCGAGTTCAGCTCCCTGTGGCGAACACGGGTGCGACGTGCCGAGGCCATGCAGACCTATCTCGATCAGCGGCTCGATTACCTCACGCACCAGCATTACCTGCTGCGCCTGTCCCATGACCGCCTGGAGCAGGATCTCATCGCGCGGCCGGTGTCCATGCGCGACGCGCTCACCGACCTGCGCACCCTCACCGTGCAGGCGCCGCCGGAGGAGCGCCTGCCCAATGCCGACCCCCTGTTGCGGCTGCTGTCGCAGTTCTGCCAGATCGAGGCGGCGGCGTTGTGCCACCTGCGCGACGACGATCTGGATCCCGAGCCGGTGGCGCGCATCGGACGCCATTTCGAACTGGACCCCGAAGACCCGCTGGTGCGCTTCGCCATCGAGGAGAACCGCCTCGCCCACGTACAGCTCACGGGCGCACGGGAGACCGCCCCCGCGCACTATGTGGTCGCGGTTCCGCTGTCCACGCGCCTGGGCGAGCGCTTCGGGCTACTCGTGGTGGAACGGGTGCCGTTCTTCGCGCTGCACGACGAAATGCTCCAGACCCTGAACCTCATGCTCGGCTACTACGCCGACGGACTGGACGCGCGCGTCACCGCGCGACCGGTACTGGAGGCCGTACCGCGCTGTCCGCTGCCCTTCGCCTTCGAACTGGTCAGGGTGTGGCGCATCCGCCGCGATTCCGGCGTGGGCAGCATCGTCGTGGCGCTGTCCTTCGAGCGCCAGCCCGGCCAGGAGGATCTGCCCCAGCAGATCCAGCGTCAGCAGCGCTCGGTGGACGTCACCTGGCTGATCGAGCATGCCACCGCCACGGTGCTGGTCACGCTGATGCCGCTGGGGTCGCGCTCGAGCGCCGAAGGCTATCTGGCGCGCATCGAGAGCTGGCTGCGCCAGCAGCGTAACCGGCAACTGCGCGAGGCGGGCATCTCCGATTACATCCTTACGATCGACGACACCGACCCGGTGGCCGTGATGAAACGGCTGAAACTGGCCTGCGATGTACCCGACGCTGCTTGGTCTACTCGCCCTAGCACTTGAAATCGCCGCCTGGGGCCAGCTTCACTATGGCACCATCGGCGACGACGAGCTGCTGCTCTACCTGGCGCTGCACGCCGGGGCGAGCCTGCTGCTGGCGGGCTTCGCCTACCTGTTCCTGCCCAGCCGCTTCAGCACCCCGCGGCTGGCCGTGCTGGGCCTGCTGTTCTGCCTGATCTTCTTTGTCCCGGCGTTCGGATTCATCGGCGTATTGGTGGCGCCGGCGGTGCTGCCGCTGTTGCCGCGCTTTGCGCCGCGGCTGATGTTCCGCTCGGTGCAACTCCCGGCCCTGGATCCGCACGAACGCCCGCCTTCCCGGCCGATGTTCAGCCAGGCCGGCGTGCGCGGGTTTCTCTCCAATCCGCGGGCGCCGGCCGCGCTGCGCCTGCGCGCCCTGGTGGCGCTGCAGCAGGTGCCGCCGCGCCTGTCCAACCCGCTGCTGCGCTCGGTGCTGGGCGACAAGGTAGAGGATCTGCGCCTGCTCGCCCACGGCATGCTCGACTCGCGCGAACGCCGGCTCAACGCCCGCCTGCACGACGAGCTGCAGCGCTACCGCCGGCTGCGCGACGACCGCGACCGGGCGCACTCCTCCTTCCGCCTGGCGCAGTTGTTCTGGGAGCTGATCTACGAAGGCCTGGTCCAGGGCGACCTGGCCAGCCACGCCCTGGGCCACTCCCTGGACCACACCCGCACGGCCCTGCTCTACCGCCCCGACGATGCCGCCCTGCATCTGCAACTGGGGCGGCTGCTGCACATGTCGGGCCAGTTGCGGCCGGCGCGCAGCGCCTACCAGGAGGCCCTGGGCCTGGGCATCCCGCTCACGCGGGTGGTGCCCTTCCTGGCCGAGCTGGCCTACGACGAGGGAGACATCCTTGAGGCCCGGCAGCTCATGTCGGCACTGTCCGAATGGCAGTGGTTGCCGCGCCTCAAACCGGTGGTCGACTACTGGAATCCCCGATGATCCTGCCCCGCGCCGAATCCGCCGACATCGCACTGCTGCTCGAGGGCACCTTTCCGTATGTGAGCGGAGGCGTGTCCACCTGGGTCTATGAGATCATCCGCGCCTTTCCGAAGTACCGTTTCGCGCTGGTGTTCCTCGGCAGCCGCCGCGCCGACTACAGCGAACCCAAGTACGAACTGCCGCACAACGTGGTCCATCTGGAGACCCATTTCCTGCACGACCACTGGGGTACGGTGGACGAGGTTCGCCCCACCGCCGGCGACGCCCAGGCCTTCACCGCCGTGCAGGGCCTGCATTCGGTGTTCAAGACCACCACCACCGCGGACGCCGGGCTGGCGGCCTTCCACAAGCTCGTGCCGGACATCATGCCGGAGGGCCGGCTGACGCTGGAGCAGTTCATGCACAGCGAGGAGTCGTGGCTGTTCGTGGCGGACCAGTACCGTGAGCACTGCGCCGACCCGTCCTTCGTCGACTATTTCTGGACCGTGCGCATCATGCACCAGCCGGTATGGCAGCTCGCCGGCATCGCCGAGAAGCTGCCGCCGGTGCGCGTCTGCCATGCCGTATCCACGGGCTATGCCGGCCTGCTCGGCGCCCTGCTCAACCGCTCGCGGGGCATTCCGCTGGCGCTGTCGGAGCACGGCATCTACACCAAGGAACGCAAGATCGACCTCTACCAGAACGAGTGGATCCGCGACAACCGCAACGTGTTTCAGCGCGACCCCACGGAGCTGTCCTATTTCCGCCACATGTGGATCCGCTTCTTCGAATGGCTGGGGCGCATGTGCTACGACGCAGCCGACCCCATCATCTCGTTGTACGAGGCCAACCGCGAACGCCAGATCGCCGACGGCGCGCAGCGCGCGCGCACCCGGGTGCTGCCCAACGGCGTGCATCTGGCGCGTTTCGCGCAACTGCGGGCACACCGGCCCGAGATTGCGCCGCCGGTGCTGTGCCTGCTGGGCCGGGTGGTGCCGATCAAGGACACCAAGACCTTCATCCGCGCCATGCGCATCGTCGTCAACCGCATGCCCGACGCGGAGGGGTGGATCGCCGGCCCCACCACGGAGGATCCCATCTACGCCCAGGAATGCCGCGAACTGGCCGAGAGCCTGGGGCTGGAACGCAACGTCAGGTTCCTTGGGCCCCAGGTGGTGGACGAGCTGTTCCCGCGCATCGGCCTGCTGGTGCTGTCGTCCATCTCCGAGGCCCTGCCGTTGGCCGTGCTGGAGGCCTTCGCTTCGGGAGTGCCGGCCATCACCACCGACGTGGGCTCCTGCCGGCAGTTGATCGAGGGCTACGAGCCGCAGGACCAGGCGCTGGGGGCCGCCGGCGCCGTGGTGGGCATCGCCGACCCGCAATCCCTGGCCGAGGCCGCCCTCGCCTTGCTGGACGACCCCGCGCGCTGGAAGGCCGCCCAGCAGGCGGGCATCCGCCGGGTCGAAACCCTGTATTCCGACGTGACGATGTTCGACAGCTACCGCCAGGTCTACGAGGAAGCCCTGGCGCGCTCGCCCATCCCCGCCCGTGCCGTGGCACCCGCGGCGCCGGCGCCGCGGACCACCTAGGAGGGATCATGGCAGGCATCGGCTACGAACTGCGAAGGCTGCTGCGCAAGGACACCCTCATCGGCGCGCTGGAGGCCTACGGCTACGCCGGGGTCATCGGTTCGGGACCGTGGGTTTTGTCCATCCTCGGCATTCTCGCCATCGGCATTCTCAGCGCGCCGGTGGTGGGCGCCGCGGTGGAGGTGACGCAGTTCCAGGTGTCGGTGACCTACCTCATCGCCACCAGCCTCATCTTCGCCGGCCTGATCCAGTTGGCGTTTACCCGCTATGTGTCCGACCGGCTGTTCGAGAAGAAGGACGACGTGGTGCTGCCCGCCTATAACGGCGTGTTGCTGCTGACCATGGCGGCCAGCGGTGCCCTGGGCATCGCACTGCTGTTCGTGCTGTTTCCCGGTTTCAGCATTGCCTATCGCATCCTCATGCTGGCCTGCTTCGTGCTGCTGTCCGCCATCTGGGTGACCACCATCTTCCTGTCGGGCCTGAAGCTGTACCAGTCCATCGTGGTGCTGTTCGCGGCCGGCTACGCCGTGACGGTGACGGTGGCACTGCTGCTGCGCGGTTACGGCCTGGAGGGCCTGCTGCTGGGCTTCCTGGTGGGCCATTTCATCATCTTCGTGGGCATGTGGCTGCTCACCGCCTACCGCTACGCGCCGCCGCGGGCCATCGCCTTCGACTTCCTGCGCCGCGATCTGGCTTATCCCTCGCTGATGGTCGTGGGGCTGCTCTACAACACGGCGGTGTGGGCGGACAAGTTCATGTTCTGGTTCTTCCCGCCCACCAGCGACGCCATCATCGGCCCGCTGCGCGCTTCCCTCATCTACGACCTGCCGGTGTTCCTGGCCTACCTCTCCATCATCCCGGGGATGGCGGTGTTCCTGGTGCGCGTGGAGACCGACTTCGTCGATTACTACGAGCGCTTCTACGACGGCGTGCGCGGCGGCTCGTCGCTGCGCTTCATCGAGGACATGCGCGACGAGATGGTGCACTCGGTACGCAACGGCCTGGGCGAGATCGCCAAGATCCAGACCCTGGCGGTACTGGCCACCTTTGCAGCCGGGCCGGCGTTGCTTGATCTGCTGGGGATCTCGGCACTCTACCTGCCGCTGTTCTACGTGCAGACGGTGGGCGCCAGCCTGCAGGTCCTCGTCCTGGCGCTGCTCAACATCCTGCTGTACCTGGACCAGCGCAGGATCATCCTGCTGCTGTGCGCCACCTTCCTGGTCCTGAACATTGCCCTGACCGCCCTGAGCCTGTGGCTGGGCGCCGCGTTCTACGGCTACGGGTATTGCCTGGCGGTGCTGCTGACGCTGGGGCTCGGGCTCTACCTGCTGGACTGGAAGCTCGGGCGCCTGGAATACGAGACCTTCATGCTGCAGTAGGCTCGCTCCCGTCCCGGTTCCATCGGCAACGCGAGGGCGCAGCGCAGGCAGTGCCGCTGCCACGGAGTGGAAACGGGATCAGGCCCGCGCCGAGCCGCGACGGCGCAGCCAGCGCCGGTGGCGCAGCCGCCCCGGGGCATGCGCCACCAGCACCGAGCCCACGAGGATCAGCCAGAAGAGCAGCTGCGAGTGCGCACCCAGCGCCGCGAACAGCGCCACCCACAGCAGCTTGAACAACAGCGCCAGGCCGCTCCACTGGGCCAGCCAGGCGCGGTTGGACCACCAGTCCAGGGCCATGATCCCCGCCCCCGACGCCACCAGCAGCAGCGGGAACAACCAGGGGGCGCCCGTCGCGCCGGCCCCCAGCAGCATGGAACCCACGCCCACCACGCCGGCGATGTGAAACGCACGCAGCAGGTTGAGCAGCAGCCGCCGCCCGGGGAAATCGCGGCGGATCTCCGAACGCAGGGCGGCACTTCGGCCGCCGCCCGTCCCGCCGCTTACCGCCTCGCCGCCCCGCGCCGACCCCTTGTAGTCCATGGCGACACGCTATCACAGCGCCCGCCGCCTCGTGCACCTCGCGCGCCGCGCCGGCGCGGCCCGGCCCGCCCGGTCTTCACGCAACCGTCGCCGCCGCCTTCGCGCTGCATGTTGCGCTGCGCCCGCCTACAATACGGCGCATCACCGGCGTGGCCGGCAACCGGCCTTGATCGATGCATCCTCGCCCCGAATCGCTCCCCGCCCCCGAAGTCGATGCGCCGGCGCGGCTGCGCGAAATCCCCTACAACTACACCTCGTTCTCCGACCGGGAGATCGTCATTCGCCTGCTGGGCGCGGAGCAGTGGCGCATCCTCGACGAGTTGCGCAGCGAGCGCGTCACCGGCCGCTCCGCGCGCATGCTCTACGAAGTGCTGGGCGACATCTGGGTGGTGCAGCGCAATCCCTACCTGGAGGACGACCTGCTCGCCAACCGGCAGCGTCGCGAAGCGCTGGTGGAGGCGCTCGCCCACCGCCTGCGCGAGATCGACAAGCGCCGCCTGAGCTACGACGCCGCCCCGGGCGGCAATCATGCGCAGGCCGAGCGCAGCCGCAAGGTGGGCCTGCTGCTGGATGCGGCGCGGCGCACGGTGGACGCCTTCGCACGCCACTTCGACGATACCGCGGCGCGCCGGCGCCGCGTGCTGCAGGTACTGTCGCGCCATACCCGGCGCGACAACATCGCCTTCGACGGCCTGGCGCGGGTCTCCCACGTCACCGACGCCACCGACTGGCGGGTGGAGTTCCCCTTCGTCGTGCTCTTTCCCGACCGCGAGGAGGAAGTGGCGCCGCTGGTGCGCGGCTGCATCGAACTGGGCCTGACCATCATCCCCCGCGGCGGCGGCACCGGTTACACCGGCGGCGCCGTACCGCTGACGCCCTTGTCCGCGGTCATCAACACCGAGAAGCTCGACAGCCTCGGCGCCGTGGAGTCCGTCGTGCTGCCGGGACACGAGCGTCCCACCGCCACGCTGCGTTGCGGCGCCGGCGTGGTCACGCGCCGCGCCATGGAGGCGGCGGAGGCCGCCGGCCTGGTCTTCGCCTGCGATCCGACCTCCGCCGACGCCTCGTGCATCGGCGGCAACGTCGCCATGAACGCCGGCGGCAAGAAGGCGGTGCTGTGGGGCACGGCGCTGGACATCCTGGCGTCCTGGCGCATGGTGGCGCCCGACGGCAACTGGATCGAGGTCAGCCGCCTCGACCACAACCTGGGCAAGATCCACGACGTGGAACTTGCCCGCTTCCGCATCGAGCGCTTCGGTCCGGACGGGCGCGCCTTCTTGGGTGAAGAGATCCTGGAGATCCCCGGTGCGGTGTTCCGCAAGCGCGGGCTGGGCAAGGACGTCACCGACAAGGTGCTGGGCGGGCTGCCCGGCGTGCAGAAGGAAGGCAGCGACGGCATCATCACCCAGGCCGCCTTCATCCTCCACCGCATGCCGCCCCAGGTGCGCACCTTCTGCCTGGAGTTCTTCGGCCAGGTGCACGAGGCCGTGCCGGCCATCGTCGAGATCAGGCGCACCCTCGAACCGCGGCCGGAGGCCGCAAGCGGCGGCCCGGGTGCCGGGGGCAAGGGCGCCGGCGCCCCTGCCGTCATGCTGGCCGGCCTGGAGCATCTGGACGAGCGCTACCTGCGCGCCGTCGGCTACGCCACCAAGGCCAAGGGGCGCGGCCACGGCCGGCCGAAAATGGTGCTCATCGGCGACATCGTGGGCGAGGACGAGGCCGCCGTGATGGCCGCCGCCAGCGAGGTGGTGCGCATCGCCAACGCGCGCCACGGCGAGGGCTTCATCGCCGCGTCCGCCGAGACCCGCAAGCAGTTCTGGCTCGACCGCGCCCGAACCGCCGCCATCGCGCGCCATACCAACGCCTTCAAGATCAACGAGGACGTGGTGATCCCGCTGGAGCGCATGGGCGACTACTGCGACGGCATCGAGCGCATCAACATCGAGCTGTCCATCGCCAACAAGCTGGAGCTGTGCGATGCGCTGGACGCCTTCCTGCGCGGCGAACTGCCCGTGAGCCGGGGCGAGGCCGACCTGGACCCGGAGATGCTGCTGGCCGACCGTCGCGCCGCCGCCCTGGAGGCGGTGGCCGCGGTGCGCGCCCGCTGGCAGTGGCTGCTGGACAACCTGGATCTGCCGCTGGCCGAGGCGCAGGCGGCCTTCCGCTGGCAGGGCGTGGACATCCTCGGCCCCACGGGCACCCACTCCCGCAGCCTGTTCCACCGCCTGCAGGACTACTCCGTGCGGGTGTCGTGGAAGCGCGAACTGCGCCCGCAACTGGAGAGCATCTTCGACGGCCTGCTACTGCGCCCCATCCTGGAACACATCGACGCCGTGCACCGCGAGGTGCTGCGCGGGCGGGTGTTCGTGGCGCTGCACATGCACGCCGGCGACGGCAACGTGCACACCAACATCCCCGTCAACTCCGACCACTACGCCATGCTGCAGCAGGCCAACCGCGCCGTGGAGCGCATCATGCGCCTGGCGGTGGACCTGGGCGGGGTGGTCTCCGGCGAGCACGGCATCGGCATCACCAAGCTGGAGTTCCTGGAGCCGGAGAAGCTGGCCGCCTTCGCCGCCTACAAGCGGCGCGTCGATCCCGAGGGCCACTTCAACCGCGGCAAGCTGCTGGCCGGGGCCGACCTGGCGCGCGCCTACACCCCCAGCTTCAACCTCATGGGGGTGGAGTCGCTGATCCTGGAGCAGTCGGACATCGGCGACATTTCGGAGCGCATCAAGTCCTGCCTGCGCTGCGGCAAGTGCAAGCCGGTGTGCTCCACCCACGTGCCGCGGGCCAACCTGCTGTATTCGCCGCGCAACAAGATCCTCGCCGCGTCGCTGCTCATCGAGACCTTCCTCTACGAGGAGCAGACCCGCCGCGGCGTGAGCCTGCAGCACTTCGACGAATTCGGCGACGTGGCGGACCACTGCACGGTGTGCCACAAGTGCCTCAAGCCCTGCCCGGTGGACATCGACTTCGGCGACGTGTCGATCGCCATGCGCAACTTCCTGCGCCGCCAGGGCAAGAAGAAGTTCAACCCCGGCACGGTGGCGGCCATGGCCTTCCTCAACGCCACGGACCCGGCCACCATCAAGCTGCTGCGCAAGGGCATGATCGAGTGGGCGTACAAGGCCCAGCGCCTGGGCCATCGCATGGGCCGGGCGCTGGGGCTGATCCAGCCGCAGGTGGCGCGGCCCCCGGCCACCCAGGGGCGGGCGCCGATCAAGGCGCAGGTGATCCACTTCATCAACAAGCCGATGCCGGCGGGGCTGCCGGCGCGCACGGCGCGGGCGGCTCTGGACGTCGAGGACGACAAGGTCATCGCCGTGATCCGCGATCCGCAGCGCCGCGCCGAGGATGTGAAGGCTGTGTTCTATTTCCCCGGCTGCGGCTCGGAGCGGCTGTTTTCGCAGGTGGGGCTGGCCACCCAGGCCATGCTGTGGCACGTGGGCAGCCAGTGCGTGCTGCCGCCCGGCTACCTGTGCTGCGGCTACCCCCAGACTTCCTCCGGCGACGAGGAAAAGGGCACCCGGATCACCACCCAGAACCGGGTGCTGTTCCACCGCGTGGCCAA
Organism: Betaproteobacteria bacterium; assembly: GCA_016208415.1. Taxonomy (GTDB): domain Bacteria; phylum Pseudomonadota; class Gammaproteobacteria; order Burkholderiales; family Rhodocyclaceae; genus JACQYB01. The sequence continues at coordinate 72,075 of JACQYB010000020.1, forward strand.
CACGCTCAACTACCTGGACATCCGCACGGTGATCGTGTCCTGCGGCACCTGCATGGATCAGCTCCTCAAGTACGAGTTCGAGCGCATCTTCCCCGGTTGCCGGCTGCTGGACATCCATGAGTACCTGATGGAGAAGGGCGTTTCCCTTGCCCCGGGCCAAGGGGTGCCCAGGCCCGACGGCGCCGCCGGCGCCCGCTACCTGTACCACGACCCCTGCCACACGCCCATGAAGACGCACGCCCCCCTCAAGGTGGTGGGCAGGCTGATGGGCCGGCCGGTGCCGCTGGCCGAGCGCTGCTGCGGCGAATCCGGCACCCTGGCCACGAGCCGGCCCGACATTTCCACCCAGGTCCGCTTTCGCAAGGAAGAGGAGTTGCGCAAGGGCGTGGCGCAGGTGCGCGGCGCCGGCGACGGCAGCTTCGACGGCCCGGTGAAAGTGCTGACCTCCTGCCCGAGCTGCCTGCAGGGGCTGTCGCGCTACGATGCCGACACGGGCACCACCGCCGACTACGTCGTGGTGGAGATCGCCCGGCAGATGCTGGGGGAGGACTGGATGGCGCAGTACGTGCGCCGGGCCAACAATGGCGGCATCGAGCGGGTGCTGCTGTAAGCTGACGATTCCCGCTCCCCATCTTCGCGTGGCAACATCCGCCCCATGCGCCAGCAAACCGAAACCCTGATCTTCGGCACCGAAGGGCGCAGCCTGCTGGACATCACCAGCCAGGTGCGCCGCTGGGTCGCCCATACCGGGATGCGCGACGGCCTGCTGACCGTCTTCATCCGCCACACCTCCGCCAGCCTGCTCATCCAGGAAAACGCCGACCCGGACGTGCAGGCCGATCTGGAGCGATTCTTCGCGCGGCTGGTGCCCGATGGCGACCCGCTGTTCGAGCACACGGCCGAGGGCCACGATGACATGCCCGCCCACGTTCGAGCGGCCCTGACCCAGATCCAGCTTTCCATCCCCGTGGCCCACGGCGCCCCGCTGCTCGGAACGTGGCAGGGCATCTACCTCTATGAACACCGCCGGCAGGGCCACCGGCGCGAGGTGGTCCTGCACCTGATCGGGGAATAGCCCGCCGGCGCCCGGGCTACATCAAGTTTGCCCGCTGCCCGCCGTTACAACGACGGTATGCTGTGCCCTTCCCCCGGATACCCCCTTCGACATGAATGCAGCCGACTGCGAACTGTGCCGTGAGCCCGGCGGCGAGGTTGTCTGGCAGGACGGCCTGGTGCGGGTGGTGCGCGTGAGCGACGCGCTCCACCCGGCCTATTGCCGCGTCATCTGGCAGCGCCATGTGCGGGAAATGAGCGATCTTCCCGCTGCCGAGCGACGCCATTTCATGGCGCTGGTGTTCGCCGCCGAGGTGGCGCTGCGCCGGCTCGTTCGTCCCGACAAGATCAATCTGGCCAGCCTGGGCAACATGACGCCCCACCTCCATTGGCACGTGGTCGCCCGTTTCGCCGACGATCCCCATTTCCCCGACGCCATCTGGGCCGCGGCGCGCAGGCCGCCGCGGCACGCCGCGGCCGTGCCCGCCCGCGAAGACCTGGCCTGCGCCATTGCCGAGGCCCTGGCCGAGGAGCAGGGAGGCAACGGCTGATGGGCGCCGCCGACGTCGCGGATCGGGTGACGCCTGAAGCGCCGGTCCTCACCGACCCCGTGGCCTGCGAACAGTGGCTCGCGGCGCAACCGCGCTCCAATCCGCAGCGCATGCAGATGCTGCTGCTGGAACAGCTTGACCGCATGAACCACGTGGCGATGCCGGCAACGCGCCGTTTCGCCGTTCTGGAAACCCTGCGCGAGTCCGTGCTGCGGGTGCAGCGCGACAGCGTACGGGGCTTTGCCGGGCGCGCGCTGCCGCTCGCGGCACTGGAGCGGACCGTGTTCCAGACCTCGCGGGCGCTGTGGCGCGCCCAGGCCGTCGCCTACCAGCGCTGCGTGCAGGCCTGCCTGGACGGGGACGCCGCCATGCGCCGCGACGGCGGGCGAACCGTGGAGCGCGCGCTGGAGGCCGTCGGCAACGAGCAGGTCGAGGCCTGCCTGGCCGGCTACGAACCGCGCGACCTGCGCTGGCTGGCGCTTCACGCGCTGTGGTCCGCGGCGGAGCGGCTCGGGGTGGCCGGGGGCCGCGTGGCTGCCGCCTACGCGCTGCCGCTGCTCATGCGGGCGGCCAGCCCCTTCGAATTGCCCTCGCGCCATCGGCAGATCCTGCGCGACTGGCTCGAAAGCTGGAGCCAGAGGATCCAGGTGGTGCGCGATCCCCCGCGCGGCGAGCACGCCGGTGCGCTGATCGTGGACCTGGCATCGGCTGCGGCGGCGACCCGGCGCGTGCTGCCCGTGGGCGACCTGCGCTGGCTTGACTGCGGCGAGCTCGCCGGCGTGGTGCACCGGCGCATCGACGCCTTGCGGCAGGGACAGCGGCCCGAGGCGCTGGGGCTCGGGGACGAGATCTCCGGAGCGTCGTGCAAGCGCCTGCTCAAGCATCTCCACCAGCACTGTTGCGGGGCCGCGCGCAAGCGCCGGGAAACGCGCGAGGCGGTCACGGCCGGCGAGGCGCTGCTGCTCTTCGGCCGCGAAGCGGTGCATGAATTCCTCTGCGGGCAACCCTTCGGGCAGCCCGAACCCCACCTCGCCGCGCCTGGACCTGGGCGTCGGCCCCGGCCCCACGGCTGGGAACCCGAGCGTTGGCAGGTGCAGGACATCAGCGCCGGCGGGTTGCGCCTGGCGCGGCCGGTGCGTGGGGTGGGCGGGCGGGTGGGGTCGGGTCATCTGCTCACCGCACGGGTGGGAGCCGCGCAGAACGCCGTGCTCGGTGCCACCCGTTGGGCGATGGTGAGCCAGGAAGAAGACCTGTGCATCGGCGTGCAGTTGTTTCCCGGCACACCGCGACCGGTCGCGCTGCGCCTGCGCGCCTCCAGGGCGGAGCATCAGGAGGCGGAATTCCATCCCGGATTCCTCGTTCCGGCAGGCGCCGACGCGCGGGAATTGCGTCCGACCCTGGTCATGCCCGCAGGCTGGTTCCGGCGCGATCGCGTGGTCGACATCTGGCTCGACGGGCGCATCCGCGCCGTGCAACTGACCCGGCTGACGGCCTGGGGCGGCGACTTCGATCGTGCGGAATATGGAGACATGGACGGATGAGCCCGCCGCGAACCCCCGAGATTGGCGTGGGCGTGGATTACCGCGACCCGCGAGCGTGCCTGCTGGCCCTCTCCACCCTGCCCCTTGGCAACCCGCCGGCCGCAGCGGACAGGGCGATGGAGTTGCTGCGGGGCATGCAGAACGCACCGCCGTCCCCGGCTCAGTACCTGAAGGTTCTGGAAGCCCTGCGCGCCCCGCTGGCATCGGTGCTGGAGTCACTCGCGCAGCGCTATGCGGCCCGCCCCCTTCCCCCGCGCAGCAGCGAGGACGAAGTGCTGCGGCGGGTGACGGCGCTGTGGCACGTCATGGCGCGCGCCTATGCGCAGGTGGCGCGGCTCGGTGCGCTGACGCCGGATGTCCGGGAGCGCACGGCTCTGCTGTGTCAGCGCTGCATCCATTATTCCGGTCGCGCGATGGTCGAGTATTTTCGCGCGCGGCGCGAACTGCCCCGGGGGATGTGGAGCGAGATCAACGGCTATTTCGCGACGGCGGAGGAATTCGGTCTCGGCGCGGTGCCGGTGGACGAGCCGCTGCAGGGGGATGCCGCCACGGTGACCTGTCTTTCGGCGTACGCGCAGGTGCTGTTGATGGATCTGGCCAATCCCTACGCGCGCAGCACCCGGGAGTTGGCGTGCATCGAGCGCTGGAGCATGACGCTGGCACCTTTGATCGCGCTGCTGCCCAAGAGGGCGGGCGACGGTGCCCGGGCCTATTGCCTGGATCTGTCCGCGGATCGGGGTGCGGTGCCCCTGGAGCGGCTCACGCGCGGCCCACAGTTGCGGCGGCTGGACGTTGCGCGCCTGGCAGGCGCGGTTCAGCATCTGCTGGCACGCCTCAGGAGCGGGACCTCAGCGGCGGATCTCGGCCTGGGAGAAGGCTGCGCCGCCGCGGATGCGGGCCGGCTGCTGCTGCAGCTCTACCGGCGGTGGTGCCTCTCGGCGCACGCGAGGCGATACCCCCGACGCCGAGCCATCGGCAACGTGGAACTGGTGTCCGGCAGGGAGGCGATCTACTTTCACGTCGGCGGACAGCGTTTCTTGGCACCCGACCCGTCGGTGTCGCTGTCGCCGGCGCTGCTCGAACAGGTCCTGACGCTGGGCGAGCAGGTGGCGGCGGCGGATTGCGCCGCCACCCCCGGCGCCGTTCCGCCCGGCGGCGCGCCCGCTCGCTGGGATGTGGTGGATCAGTCGCCCAACGGCTTCTGCCTGCGGCGCAACGAATCGGGGCCGCGGCTGGAGCTCGGTTCGCTGGTGGCGTTGCGTCCGCCCGAGGGTGGGAAGTTCCTGCTGGCGCGGGTGACCTGGCTCAGGTACGAGGGCACCGGCTCGCTCTGCGCGGGCATCCACGTCCTTCCGGGCATGCCGGATGCGCTGGTGGTGCGCCAGGCAGGGACGGCCTCCGCACCTGCGCGTTATCGACCCGCCTTCATGCTGCCGGCCATGGCGACGCTGCACGAGCCGCCGTCGCTGGTGCTGCCGCGCGGCTGGTTCAAGCCCGATCGGGTCATCCAGAGCGGCGGAGAGCGGATGCTTAGCCTGCGACTGGCGGAGCTTCTGGAACAGGGGGCGGATTTCGATCGGGTGAGCTTTGCGCCGCATCGGGCAGCCTCTGGACGCGTCGCGCTGGAAAGCGTGCGGTGAAGCGGCTGCCGCGGCCGGGTTCGCTCTCGATGTGGAGGCTGGCCTGGTGGCGGTTGAGGACATGCTTGACGATGGCCAGGCCCAGGCCCGTGCCTCCCGTCTCCCGGGAGCGGCCGCGGTCCACGCGATAGAAGCGTTCGGTCAGGCGCGGGATGTCGCGGGCGTCGATGCCGATGCCGTCGTCTTCGACGGTGAAACGGCCGCCTTCGGGGCCGTGCTGCCAGAGAAGGCGGATGTGCCCGCCCTCCGGGGTGTAGCGCACGGCGTTGCTCACCAGGTTTGCCAGGGCGCTGCGCAGTTCGCGCGCGCTGCCCAGCAGTACGGCGCCCGCCGCGGCCTCCACCTCGATGTGATGGCGACCGGCGGACAGTGCCGCGGCCTCCTCCGCCAGATCTTCAATGAGTTCCGCCACGTCGGTGCGCTCGTCGCCGGGCGGGCTGTCGGTTTCGAGCGCGGACAGGGTGAGCAGATCCTCCACCAGCCGCTGCATGCGCAGCGCCTGGTCGTGCGCCATGGCGAGGTAGGCCGTGGCCTCTTCCCGCGTCAGTTCCGGCAGGGTGTCCTGGAGGGTCTCGATGAAACCGGTGACCACGGTCAGGGGGGTCTTGAGTTCATGGGAGACGTTGGCCACGAAGTCGCGGCGCATCGTCTCGAGACGGTGCAACTGGCTGATGTCGCGCGACAGCAGCAGCTTGCGGTCGATGCCGAACTCGATGATCTGGATCGAAAGGGCGCGGCGCGGATCGCGCAGCGACCGTAGTTCCACGGGTTCGCCGTAGGCGCCGCTGTCGAGGTAATGCACGAACGCCGGCTGGCGAACCAGGTTGCCGATGGGCGCCCCGAGGTCCTTCCGGTGGTCGAGGCCGAAGTGGCCTTCGGCGCTGGCGTTCATCCACTCGATCGCGTTCTGGCGGTTGAGTACCACCACGCCGTCGGGCATGGCCTGGCTGGCATCGAGGAAGCGCCGCAGGCGGATTTCCAGCTCGGAGCGCACCGCCGCGGCCTTTCGGGTGCGGCGGTTGAGCGACGAGAAGACCTCCCCCCAGACGCCGGGAGCGTCGGGCACGGGGGTGCCATTGGGCTCGATGGCCCAGTACTGGAGGCGCCGCAGGTTGCGCAGGTGGTGCAGGCACAGCGCCAGCAGCGCCACAGCGATGGAGGCCAGCCCCCAGCGCTGACCGGCGAAGGCCCCGACCGTGAGTCCGAGAAAGCAGACCGCGCCGAACCAGGAGAGGGCGCCCATCCACACGCTTGTCATGGGGCGAACGCTTCGGGAAGACTTGAACCGGGGCGATTATCGCACGTGGGCGCGGCGCGCAATCGGAAAGGCCCGTCAGGATGGCTCGTGGGAGAGGCGGTAGCCGCTGCCGCGCACGGTCTGGATCAGCCGGTCGAAGCCGAAGGGCTCCAGGGCACTGCGCAGGCGGCGGATGTGCACATCCACGGTGCGTTCTTCCACGAAGACGTGATCACCCCACACCTGGTCGAGCAGTTGCGTGCGGCTGTGAACCCGCTCCGGATGGGTCATCAGGAAATGGAGCAGGCGAAACTCGGTCGGGCCGAGGACGATGGCCCTGCCGGCCCCGGTGATGCGGTGGGTCGCCGGGTCAAGCCGCAGTCCGCCGATCTCCACGGCATCCTCCGTGGCCTGCGGGGCGCGCCGGCGCAGCACCGCCTTGATGCGGGCCACGAGTTCGCGCGGGCTGAAGGGCTTGGTGATGTAGTCGTCGGCGCCGGTTTCGAGGCCCGCGATCTTGTCCTGTTCATCGGCCCGGGCGGTGAGCATGATGATGGGCACGGCGCGGGTGCGTTCCTGGGCGCGCAGGCGACGGGCGAATTCGATGCCCGACATGCCCGGCAGCATCCAGTCGAGCAGGACCAGGTCCGGGAGGGCTTCGCGCACCATGCGCTGGGCGGTTTCGGCATCGCCGGCGCGCAGCACATGGTGGCCGGCGCGCGTGAGATTGGCGGCGATCAGTTCCTGTATTGCCGGCTCGTCTTCCACCAGCAGGATATTTGCGGGCATCGGGCGCTTCCTTGGTCGCAATGGCGGCGGACGCTCGCTTTTGCGTCGCCGTAGGGACGTCAGGAGTCGAGAAAGAATAACTTGGACAATTGGCCGCTTGCAGACGAGATGCCAGGCAAGGCGCAAGAATGCGCCGTGTGGCTGGCCACACAAGCATTCTTGCAACGCCGCATGGCGCTCGGCTGCAAGATGGACAATGTTCACCACGGCCGTGACGCGGTTAAGTGCGCGCCGGTTGTGCGCTATGATGGGCTCCCTTTACGAGGCAGGAGACGCCGATGGCCGGCCTGGACAAGAATACGCCGATCCCTACCGAGATCAAATTGCACCAGAAGTCGCGGGTGATGGAGCTGACATTTTCCGACGGCAAGCACTATGAACTCAGCTATGAGTTGCTGAGGGTCTATTCGCCCTCGGCGGAGGTCAGGGGGCACGGGCCCGGACAGGAGGTCCTGCAGGTGGGCAAACGCGACGTGGAGATCGCCGAAGTGGAGGCCGTGGGCAGCTACGCCATCAAGCCCGTGTTCTCCGACGGTCACGACACCGGAATCTATTCCTGGGATTACCTGTGGTCTCTCGGTGAAAACGCGCAGGCGCTGTGGGACGAGTACATCGCCCGCATGGAGCAGGCGGGCGCTAGCCGCGACGCCGCCCCAGGCCAGGACGCCCCGGCGGCGGGCCACAGTTGCCGGAAACACTAGACATGAACTCGGCGCGGGAGGCCGGCGGGCCTTCGGGGTCGACGCCCGCGACGGGTGGCGCCGGGACGGACGGGAAACGCACGATGGGCAGCACGGATTTCGGGTTCCAGCAGGTTCCGGAGGAGGAGAAGGCCGGACGGGTGGCGGGCGTGTTCGATTCGGTGGCCGGCCGCTACGATCTGATGAACGATCTGATGTCGATGGGGCTGCACCGCTTGTGGAAGGCCTTCACCATCCAGACCTCGGGGGTTCGTCCCGGCGACCGGGTACTGGACGTGGCCGGAGGGACCGCGGACCTGGCACTGGCTTTTTCCCGCAGGGTGGGCCCGAGCGGGCAGGTCTGGCTCACCGACATCAACGGCGCCATGCTGGCGCGCGGCCGCGACCGGCTCGTCGATCACGGAATGCTCATGCCGGTGGCGCAATGCGACGCCGAGCGCCTGCCGTTCGCCAGCAACAGCTTCGACTGCGTAGCCGTGGCCTTCGGCTTGCGCAACATGACCCACAAGGATCGCGCGCTGGCGGAGATGCGCCGCGTGCTCAAGCCCGGCGGCCGCCTGCTGGTGCTGGAGTTTTCGCGGATCTGGGCGCCCCTCGCGCCGGCGTACGACTTCTACTCGTTCAAGCTGCTGCCGTGGCTCGGCAAGAAGGTGGCGGACGACGCCGACAGCTACCGCTATCTGGCCGAGTCCATTCGCATGCATCCGGATCAGGAGAGCCTGAAGGCGCTGATGGAGCAGGTCGGACTGGCGCGGGTGGAGTATTTCAATCTCAGCGCCGGCGTGGTCGCCCTGCACAAGGGCTACAAGTTGTGAGCGGGAATGCTCCCGGCGCCGGGGGGACGGGTACGGTATCCGGCGTGACAGCCCCATGGTCCTCGATGATGTCGTGATCGGTGTGGTCGACCAGCTGCTCTGAGAAGCGCCCTGGGCGCGGGCGCGACTGAGCCCCTTTGCCGGTCGGCGCGCCTGCATTCACCTGGCGCCCCTGCGCCTGGCGGTGGAGGTTACCGGCGACGGACGTCTGACTGCGGCGGGCGCCGCGGATCCCGACTGCGAGATCTGGCTCACGCCTGCCACGGCGCGGCGCGTTCTGGAGGGCGACGAAGCCTGGATGCGTGACGTGCGGTTGAACGGGTCTGCGGATCTTGCCCATGCGCTGGGCTTCGTCCTCGGGCATCTGCGGGTGGATTTCGAGGAACTGCTGGCGCGGCGGTTCGGCGACATCCCTGCCCAGCGGCTCGGCCTGGCCGGGCGGCGTTTTCTTGCCTGGCAGGGGACGGCGGCCGCCAATGCCGCCGACAACGTGCTGGAGTTCCTGCGCGAGGAGCGCGCAGTGCTCCCGGCGCAGGACAAGGTGGGCGCATACCTGGCCCAGGTGACGCACCTGCGCGACGATCTGGCGCGGCTGGAGGCGCGGGTGGCGACGCTGGAGGCGCGGAGGATCGCCCCGGGCTGATCGCGGTGGTGCCTTCCGATGCGCAAGTGGGCAGCCGGACGGGCTGCTTTGTCTTGCCGCCGGCGTGCGCGCCGTGTCTCCCGGGTTCCATCCGTCCCGGTCGAGTCGCCGGGCGCTCCCGGGTGACGTGCGGCGCGGACGGGCCGCTCAGTGCTGCTGACGCTTGCGCAGGCGCTCAATGGCGGCGAGTTGCGCGATCGCCTCCACCAGTTCCGCCTGGGCCTTGGCGTAGTCGAGCTGCGCGCTCTTGTCGCTCATGGCCTCTTCCGCCCGCCGCTTGGCGTCCAGGGCCTTGGCCTCGTCCAGGTCCCTGCCGCGAATGGCCGTATCGGCCAGGACGGTCACCAGGTTGGGCTGCACCTCGAGGATGCCGCCCGCCACGAAGATCAGCTCCTCGCGATCCTGGTTCTGCAGCTTCAGACGCACCACGCCGGGCTTGATGCGCGTCATGAGCGGCATGTGGCCGGGGAGGATGCCCAGCTCGCCCGCCTCGCCAGGCAGGACCACGAATTCCGCCAGGCCCGAGAAGATGGACTCCTCGGCGCTGACCACGTCCACGTGAATCGCCATAGCCATGTCGCCTTCCTTTCTGCTCGCCCCTTATTGCAGGGTCTTGGCCTTTTCGAACGCTTCCTCGATGCCGCCCACCATGTAGAAGGCCTGCTCGGGGATCTGGTCGCACTCGCCCTCGACGATCATCTTGAAGCCCTTGATGGTGTCCTTGAGGGTGACGTACTTGCCGGCCGAACCGGTGAAGACCTCCGCCACGAAGAACGGCTGGGAGAGGAAGCGCTGGATCTTGCGGGCACGGGACACGGCCAGCTTGTCCTCCGGCGCAAGTTCGTCCATGCCCAGAATGGCGATGATGTCGCGCAGTTCCTTGTAGCGCTGCAACGTGGACTGCACCCGGCGGGCCACCTGGTAGTGCTCCTCGCCCACCACCAGCGGGTCGAGCTGGCGGGAGGTGGAGTCGAGCGGATCCACGGCCGGGTAGATGCCCAGGGAGGCGATGTCGCGCGACAGCACGACGGTGGAATCGAGGTGGCCGAAGGTGGTGGCGGCCCTCGTCGCGGAAGGCCTCGGCCATCGTGAGGCCCGTGAGCGCCACGCGCAGGCGGTTGCCGGGCGGCTCATTCATCTGGCCGAACACCATGCCGACCTTGTCGAGCACGTTCGACTCCTTCATCTCGTGATAGAAGTCGTTGCCCTCGCGGGTGCGCTCGCCCACGCCGGCGAACACGGAGAGGCCGGAGTGCTGCTTGGCGATGTTATTGATCAGCTCCATCATGTTCACGGTCTTGCCGACGCCGGCGCCGCCGAACAGGCCGACCTTGCCGCCCTTGGCGAACGGGCAGATGAGGTCGATCACCTTGATGCCGGTTTCGAGCAGTTCCGTGGCCGGGGAGAGTTCGTCGAACCTGGGCGCCTTCTGGTGGATGGCGCGCTTCTGGTCGTACTGGATGGGGCCCGCTTCGTCGATGGGTCGGCCGAGCACGTCCATGATGCGGCCCAGGGTGCCATGTCCGACCGGGACGGAAATGCCGACGCCGGTGTTCTTGACCTGCATGCCACGGCGCAGGCCGTCGGAGGAGCCCATGGCGATGGTGCGAACGATGCCGTCGCCGAGCTGCTGCTGCACTTCAAAGGTCAGGCCGTGTTCGGCCATGCCGGCGTCGGTCTCGTCGAGAACCAGCGCGTCGTAGACCTTCGGCATCTCTTGGCGGGGGAACTTGATGTCCACCACCGCGCCGATGCACTGAACGATGGATCCGTTGTTCATGGTCGTTTCCTTAATGCAATGGATCGTTGGGTGGGGCCGGTCGCCCGGCTAGCCGGAGATCGCTGCGGCGCCGCCGACAATTTCCGAAATCTCTTTCGTGATCGAGGCCTGGCGCGCCTTGTTGTAGATGAGCTGCAGTTCCTTGATGACGTTGCCCGCGTTGTCCGTGGCGGCCTTCATGGCGACCATGCGGGCACTCTGCTCGGAGGCCATGTTCTCGGCCACGGACTGGTAGATCAGGGCCTCGACATAGCGTACCAGGAGTTCCTCGATCACGACGCGGGCGTCGGGCTCGAACAGGTAGTCCCAGTGCCCTTCGGGTGTGCCCAGGCGCTCGCCGGTCAGGGGCAGGAGCTGCTCGATCACCGGCTCCTGGCGCATGGTGTTGATGAAGCGCGTGTAGCCGATATGCACCGCGTCCAGTTCGCCCTTCTCGAAGGCGTCGATCATCACCTTGATGGGTCCGATGAGTCTTTCCAGGTGCGGCGTGTCGCCAAGCTGCACCACATGGGACACCACCCGCGCCCCCAGGCGTTGCATGAATCCCAGGCCCTTGTTGCCGATGCAGCTGACGCGGATGTCCGCGCCGGCCTTCTCCCAGTCCCGCAGGCTGCTGAGCGCCAGGCGCAGGATGTTGGTGTTCAGGCCGCCGCACAGGCCCTTGTCAGTGGTGACGAGCACCAGTCCCAGGCGTCTGGCCGTTCCCCGCTCCTCGCCGTGACGCTGGATGAAGGGGTGGCGGTAATCCGCGTTGTTGGCATGGGAGAGGTTGGCCGCGAGCCGACGGATCTTCTCGCTGTAGGGCCGGGCGGCGCGCATCCGCTCCTGCGCCTTGCGCATCTTGGATGCGGCCACCATCTCCATGGCCTTGGTGATCTTCCGGGTGTTCTGGACGCTCTTGATCTTCGTCCGTATCTCTTTGCCGCCGGGCATGGCGCTCTCCAGAATTGCGATGGCGGCGCATGAGGCAGGCGCGCGCCGCCGGGGCCAGTCAGGCCCAGGTCTTCTTGAAGTCGGCGATCGCGGCCGAAACCTGCGCCTCGCCGTTCTTGTCGAGGTCCCGGGTGGACTCGATCCGCTCCATCAGGGCAGCGTGGTGCTGCTTCATGTGCTGGTGCAGGGCATGCTCGAAGGCGAGAATGCGGCCCACGTCGATGTCATCGAGGAAACCCTGGTTCACCGCCAGCAGCGAGACCGCCATCTCCGCCACCGAAAGCGGCGAATACTGGGGCTGCTTCATCAGTTCCGTCACCCGCCGGCCGCGCTCGAGCTGCTTGCGGGTGGCTTCGTCCAGGTCGGAGGCAAACTGGGCGAAGGCCGCCAGCTCGCGGTACTGCGCCAGTGCCAGGCGCACGCCACCGCCGAGCTTCTTGATCACCTTGGTCTGGGCCGCGCCGCCCACCCGCGACACCGAGATGCCGGCGTTGATGGCGGGACGGATGCCGGCGTTGAAGAGGTCGGTTTCGAGAAAGATCTGGCCGTCGGTAATGGAAATGACGTTGGTCGGCACGAAGGCGGAGACGTCGCCGGCCTGGGTCTCGATTACCGGCAGGGCGGTCAGCGAGCCGGTCTTGCCCTTGACGGCGCCGTTGGTGTGGCGCTCGACGTATTCCTCGTTCACCCGCGCGGCGCGCTCCAGCAGCCGGGAGTGGAGATAGAAGACATCCCCGGGATAGGCTTCGCGGCCGGGCGGGCGACGCAGCAGGAGTGAAATCTGGCGGTAGGCCCAGGCCTGCTTGGTCAGATCGTCGTAAATGATCAGGGCGTCCTGGCCGCGATCGCGGAAGTACTCGCCCATGGTGCAGCCCGAGTAGGGCGCGATGAACTGCATGGCGGCAGAGTCCGACGCGGAGGCGGCGACCACGATGGTGTAGTCCATGGCCCCGTACTCTTCGAGCTTGCGCACCACGTTCATGATCGACGACGCCTTCTGGCCCACGGCGACGTAGATGCAGGTGAGATCCTTGCCCTTCTGGTTGATGATGGTGTCGATGGCCACCGCGGACTTGCCGGTCTGGCGGTCGCCGATGATCAGTTCGCGCTGGCCGCGGCCGATGGGCACCATGGCGTCCACCGACTTGAGGCCGGTCTGCACCGGCTGGGACACGGAACGGCGCCAGATCACACCCGGGGCGACCTTTTCGATCTTGTCCGTTTCCTTGCTGTTGAGCGGGCCCTTGCCGTCGATGGGCTGACCCAGGGAATTCACCACGCGGCCGATGAGTTCGGGGCCCACCGGCACCTCCAGGATGCGGCCGGTGCACTTGACGGTATCGCCTTCGGTGATGTGTTCGTAGTCGCCCAGGACCACGGCGCCGACCGAGTCGCGCTCGAGGTTGAGGGCCATGCCCAGGGTGTTGCCGGGGAACTCCAGCATCTCGCCCTGCATCACGTCGGCAAGGCCGTGGACGCGGCAGATGCCGTCGGTCACCGAAACGACGGTTCCCTCGGTGCGGGCCTGCGCGGCGAGCTGCAGGTTCTGGATCCGGCTCTTGATCAGTTCGCTGATTTCTGAGGGATTAAGGTTCATGGGGATGCTCCTAGGTCACGGGGGCGGCGCCAAGTGGCAGCGCACACTGCTATTTCTTGATCGCGAGGGCCATTGCGGCGAGCTTGCCGCGCACTGATGCGTCGATGACCTGGTCGCCGAGAGCAATCTTCACGCCCCCGATGAGTTCAGGGTCCACCGTGACCCTGGCCTGGATGCGGCAGCCGAACTTGCGTTCCAGATCGGAAACGAGTGCCGCGGTGGTGGCGTCGTCCAGGGGAAAGGCAGAGTCGATGGCGGCTTCGCGGATGCCTTCGTGGGCGTCCTTGAGGTCATCGAACAACTGTCGGATCTCGGGCAACAGGGCGAGACGGTTGTTCTCGGCGAGCAGGGCGATGAAATTGCCCTGCTCGGCGGTGAGGGTCGCGTCGGCGTCACTGGCGACGTCGGTCACCAGTCGGGCGCGGTCGGCCGCAGACAGGTTCGGACGGGCAAAGCACTCGCGCATGGCCGGGTCGGCCGCGATGGCCGCCAGCCGCTCCAGGGCGCCGGACCAGGCGTCGAGGGCGCCATCGCTGTGCGCCATCTGGAACGCGGCATCGGCGTAGGGGCGCGCAATGGTGACGTTTTCGGCCATGGCGGGTTACAGCTCCGACTTGAGATGGGTCAGCAGCTCGGCGTGGACCTGCGGGTTGATCTCGCGGCGCAGGATGCGCTCGGCACCGGCCACGGCCAACTGCGCCACATGCTCGCGCAGTGCCTCGCGGGCACGCTGCGCGGCGGCGGCGGCCTCGTCCTCGGCGGCGGCACGCGCCTGGGCAATGATGCGCGCGCCCTCCTGGCGGGCCTCGTCGATGATCTGCGCCGCCTGGCGCTCGGCGCCGGTTCGCACCTCGGCGCCGGACTCGCGGGCCTTGCGCAACTCATCGACAACCTTGCGTTCCGCCAGGACGAGATCGGACTTCGCCTTGTCCGCAGCCGCGAGCCCGTCGGCGATCTTCTTCGCGCGCTCGTCGAGTGCCTTCATGATGGGCGGCCACACGAACTTCATGGTGAACCACGCCAGAATGAAGAACACAACGAGTTGGGCAAACAGCGTTGCGTTCAGATTCACGGTAATCGCTCCTTCAAGTGTTCGGGGACGATTACTTCACGAACGGATTGGCGGTCGTGTACCAGAGGGCGATGCCGGTACCGATGATGAATGCGGCGTCGATCAGGCCGACCAGGAGGAACATCTTGGTTTGCAGCACGTTCATGAGTTCGGGCTGGCGCGCCGAGGACTCGAGGAAACGGCTGCCCATGATGCCGATGCCGATACAGGCTCCGGCGGCACCCAGACCGATGATCAGGCCGGCGGACAGCGCAACAAAGCCAACGATGCTTTCCATGACGACTCCTTTGTGTGGGACGTGGGGGGTGAAGTTGAGAAGAGGGATACCGGCTAGTGACTCTCGTGGGCCTGGCCAATATAGACCAGCGTCAGCATCATGAAGATGAAGGCCTGCAGAGTGATGATCAGGATGTGGAAGATGGCCCAGAGGGTGCCGGCGAAAACACCGCCCAGCCAGAGCAGGCCGCTTCCCAGGGTGCCGGCCCAGGCGGCGCCCATGAGCGCAATGAGCATGAAGATCAGTTCGCCGGCGTACATGTTTCCGAACAGGCGCATGCCGTGGGAGACCGTCTTGGCGACGAACTCGATCAACTGCATGGCGAAGTTGATGGGGTAGAGCAGGGGGTGGCTGCCGAAGGGGGTGGTGAAGAGCTCATGCACCCAGTGGCCCAGCCCCTTGATCTTGACGTTGTAGTAAAGGCACAGCAGCAGCACCGCCAGCGACATGCCGAGCGTGGCATTGAGGTCGGCGGTGGGCACCACGCGCATGTAGGCGTGGGCCGGATCGTGGCCCGCGGCCGCGTAGGCGCCCTGCCACAGCGACGGGATGACATCCAGCGGCAACAGGTCCATGGCGTTCATGAGGAAGATCCACAGGAACACGGTGAGGGCAAGAGGAGCAACGAACTTGCGCGACTCGGGAGAGTGGACGATGCCCTTCGCCTGGTCTGCAACCATCTCCACGACGATTTCCACCGCCGCCTGAAAGCGCCCGGGCACCCCCGATGTGGCCCTGCGGGCGACCCGCGCCAGGACAAACACGGCGAGCAGGCCGAGACCGACGGAGTAGAGGAGCGTATCCAGATGAAAGACCGAGAAATCGACCAGCTCGGTCTGCTTGTGACCCAGGTTGTTGAGGTGGGTCAGATGGTGGACGATGTATTCGGAAGCAGTAGGAGCGTGAGCTTCGGTGCCGGTCGCCATTTCAAGTTCTCAGGAGCAACGCAAACAGATTAACCTTGAGTGCCACAAACATGCCGGCGAGCACGCAGAGCCAGTGCACGTCGCGGTACCAGAGGGCAACGGCTGCCAGCGAGATGATCGTCGCGACCACCTTGACGGCCTCTCCGACCAGAAATGCCATGGGATAGGAAGCGTCCATCCGGTGGGACACCGCCTTCAGGCGTAGTGCGAACAGCAGGTTCGGAAGGAAACAGGCTGCCCCGCCCAGTGCCGCCGACAGTGCACCCGCTGGTCCGACCCATATTCCGGCAGTTGCTGCCGTTAATAGTGTCGCGCCGATCTGCAAGATAACTACCCTGAGCATGGGAGGCGGATCAACGCGCGGGGTTTGTGGGGCCGACCGCGGTGCAGCAAACGCGCGAACTATATAGAAATCTTTAAATTCCGTCAAACGCCAGTTTATGGTCTTCGGCGCATGAGCGCCGGCGCGGGGGCGATGCGAGTGCCCCGCGACAGGGCAGGCGCTGACGCTACTTTCCGTCGGAAGTGTCGTCGGGCGTGGGTCACCCGCCGCGGCAGCCGTCATGCCGTCGGCGTGGGTCGCAAACGCTCCAGCACACCCTCCAGCTCTTCCAGGTTCGAGAACCTTATGGTGACCATGCCCCGCCCCTTGCGGTTGGTGCGGATCATGACCTGCGCACCCAGCGCATCGGACAGGTCTTCCTGCAGGCGCTCCAGGTCCCGGTCCGGTCGGGGAGCGTGGGAGGGGTTGGTGGGCGGGGTCAGTTGGCGCTGAACGAGTCGTTCCGTCTCTCGTACGGAGTGGCGGCGGGACACGACCCGGTTGGCCAGGGCGATCTGGCCTGCCGGCGCGAGTGCGAGCAAGGCCCGTGCGTGCCCCATGTCCAGGTCGCCCGCCATGAGGAACTCCTGCACCTGGGGCGCAAGCTGCAGCAGGCGCAGCAGGTTGGAGGTGGCGCTGCGCGATCGCCCCACCGCGTCGGCGGCCTGCTGGTGCGACATGCCGAATTCGTCGATGAGGCGCTGGATGCCTCCTGCTTCCTCAAGCGGATTGAGGTCCTCGCGCTGGATGTTCTCGATGAGGGACATGGCCAGGGCTGCCTCGTCGGGGATCTCGCGCACCAGCACCGGCACGCGGTCAAGGCCGGCGAGTTGCGCCGCGCGCCAGCGCCTTTCGCCCGCGATGATTTCCATGCGCTCGCCCGCGACCGGGCGCACGAGGATCGGCTGCATGACGCCCTGGGCACGGATCGAGGCGGCGAGTTCCTCCAGGGAGCCCGGGTCCATGCGGGTCCTGGGTTGGTAGCGACCGGGTTGCAGCAGGCCGACATCGACGTCCTGCTGGCGCGCCGAATCGGCCTCCGCGCTGTCGGCTGCGAGGAGGGCGTCGAGGCCGCGGCCGAGGCCGCGCAGTTTGGGGGGCGGGGGCGTCACGGGGGGGCCTCGGCGGTCTTGATCAGCGAAACCCGCGTCGCGAGTTCCCGGGCGAAGGCGAGGTAGGCCTGGGGGCCCTTGGCGGTGGGGTCGAACAGCACGCCGGGAAGCCCATGGCTGGGAGCTTCGGCGAGGCGCACGTTGCGCGGCACGACGGTCTTGAACACCTTTTCTCCGAAATGTTCTTCAAGTTGCAGCGAGACCTGCTGACCGAGCACGTTGCGGGTGTCGAACATCACCCTGAGCAGGCCGATGATCTTGAGGTCACGATTGAAATTGGCGTGGACCTTGCGAATCGTGTTGACCAGGTCGCTCAGGCCTTCCAGTGCGTAGTATTCACATTGCATGGGAATGATCACGCCCTGGGCGGCGCACAGGCCATTGAGGGTCAGCAGCGACAGCGAAGGGGGGCAGTCGATGAGGATCAGGTCGTAGTCGTGGGTGTAGGCGGCCAGGGCCTGCTTCAGGCGCACCTCGCGCTGGTCGAGATTGACGAGTTCGACTTCTGCGCCGGCCAGGTCGCGGTTGGCTGGAAGCATGTCGTAGCCGGCTGCGTCGAGGCGCAGGCGCGTCTCCGGGATCCCGGCGAGCCCCACCAGTACATGGTAGACGGAGCGTTCGATGGCGCGTTTGTCGATGCCGCTTCCCATGGTGGCGTTGCCTTGGGGATCCAGGTCGACGAGCAGGGTACGCTGGCCAAGCTGGCCGAGCGCCGCAGCAAGGTTGACCGAGGTGGTGGTCTTGCCGACCCCGCCTTTCTGGTTCGCGATCGCGAATATGTGCGCCATGGGCAGTCAGTCCTCCGTTGTGATGGTCAACAGGCAACGCGCGGCATCGATTCCGGGCACGCGGAGATCGACGATCCGCGCCACATGCAGGTGCGCTGGAAGGACCTTCATCTCTTCCACCGGCCGCTGCCCTTTCATCGCGTACAGGACTCCCCCGGGCGCCAGGACGTGGCGCGCATGTTCAGCAAAGACACTCAGTTCGGAAAAGGCGCGGGAAATGGCGGCAGGAAGCGGGTCCGGGGGGCGCCAGTGTTCGATGCGCTCGCGGACGATGGTGAGGTTCCCGAGCTCCAGGTCGATTCGCGCTTGCTCTAGAAACGCGCATTTCTTCTGATTTGCCTCGACAAGAATTACCGAAAGGTCGGGGTTTGCGATCGCCAGCGGGATTCCCGGCAATCCGGCGCCGCTGCCGATGTCTGCGAGGCGCGGCTCGCGCACGTGCGGAAGCACGGCGAGGCTGTCGAGCAGATGATGGGTGACGATGCGCCCGGGGTGGCAGATGGCCGTCAGACTGTAGACGCGATTCCACTTCAGCAGCAGTTCGGTGTACGTCAGCAGACGCTGGCGCGCGGCTGGTCCGAGGTCGAGGGCGAGTGCGGCGAGTCCGCTGTCCAGGCGCTGGGCGGGAGTCATGCGGGGCTGCGGCCGGCAGCGGCGCGGGGATCGGAGCAATTCCGAGGCCGGGAAATGCCGCGCCGCTTCAGATGGACAAGCAGCAACGAGATGGCGGCCGGCGTCACGCCCTGTACGCGGGAGGCCTGGCCAACGGTCTGGGGCCGCACCTGGGACAACTTCTGCTGCACTTCCTTGGACAGGCCGGTGACTCGGTGGTAATCGAGGTCCACGGGCAGCACGAGTTCCTCCGCTGCGCGGTTGCGCTCAACCTCGTCGCGCTGCCTCGCCACGTAGCCCTGATACTTCGCCTGAATCTCCACCTGTTCGATCACGGCCGCGTCGGCGACAGTGTCTTCGGCACCGGTCAACCTCGCCAGTGCGTGGTAGCCGATTTCGGGTCGGCGCAACAGGTCGAGCAAGGTGCAATCCCGTTCCAGGGGCTTGCCCAGCAAGTCACGCGCGGCGTCCTCCCGAAGCAGGCGGGCGTTGACCCAGGTGGTCCGGAGCCTTTCGGTTTCCCGAGCAACCTCTTCGCGTTTGCGCGAGAAAGCCTGCCAGCGGTGGTCGTCCACGAGGCCGAGGTTGCGACCGATTTCCGTGAGGCGCATGTCGGCGTTGTCTTCGCGCAAGCTCAAACGATATTCGGCGCGGCTGGTGAACATGCGATAGGGCTCGCTCACACCGCGCGTCACCAGGTCGTCCACCAGCACACCGAGATAGGCCTCGTCGCGTCGCGGCCACCAGGGGACTTCGTCGCGGGCGAAGCGCGCCGCATTGAGCCCGGCCAGCAGGCCCTGGGCTGCGGCCTCCTCGTAACCCGTGGTGCCATTGATCTGGCCCGCGAAGAACAGGCCGCGAAAGGCCTTGGTCATGAGGGAGGCGTTGAGGCCGCGGGGATCGAAGTAGTCGTATTCGATGGCGTAGCCGGGCCGCAGGATGTGCGCACTTTCCAGGCCGCGGATGGAATGGATGAGATCGAGCTGGACGTCGAACGGCAGGCTGGTGGAGACCCCGTTGGGGTAGATCTCGTGGGTGTCCAGCCCCTCCGGCTCGAGGAAGACCTGATGACTCGCCTTGTCGGCGAAGCGGTGAATCTTGTCCTCTATGGACGGGCAGTAACGCGGCCCGACGCCTTCGATCACTCCGGTGTACATCGGCGAACGGTCGAGGCCGGCGCGAATGATGTCGTGGGTCGCCGGATTGGTGTGGGTGATCCAGCAGTGCACTTGGCGCGGATGCATGTCGCGCCGGCCGAAGTAGGAAAAAACCGGGAGTGGATCGTCCCCGGGCTGGGCCGTCAGGTCGTCGAAATTGATGGTGCGCCCGTCGAGGCGTGGCGGGGTTCCGGTCTTAAGGCGGCCCCATGGCAGGGCAAGCTCCCGCAAGCGCTCGGCAAGACGTATGGACGGAGGATCGCCGGCACGTCCGGCCTGGTAGTTTTTGAGGCCGACGTGGATGAGTCCGCCGAGGAAGGTTCCGGCAGTGAGGACGACGGAGGCGGATTGAAACCGGATGCCGAGCTGGGTGGCAACGCCGGTGACGTGGTCGCCAGCAACGGAGATGTCATCCACCGCCTGCTGAAAGAGCGTCAGTCCGGGCTGGTTCTCCAGCCGGGCACGAATGGCGCGGCGGTAGAGCACGCGATCGGCCTGGGCTCGGGTGGCGCGAACGGCGGGCCCCTTTGAGGCGTTCAGCGTGCGGAACTGGATGCCGGCCTCGTCGGTGGCGAGGGCCATGGCCCCGCCAAGGGAATCGACTTCCTTGACAAGATGCCCCTTGCCTATCCCCCCGATGGAGGGATTGCAGGACATCTGCCCCAGCGTTTCGATGGAATGGGTGAGCAGCAGCGTCTCGGCGCCGGTGCGCGCAGCCGCCAGTGCGGCTTCTGTTCCCGCGTGGCCGCCGCCGACGACGATGACATCGAAACGCTTGGGGAAGAGCATGGCTTGCTTCCGGGTCGGGGGAGCGAATGATACCCCGCGAGACATTGCCGCGGACAGACCGGCAAGGCGTTTCACGTGAAACAGCGGCGGGCCATCTTGCGCTGTTCCACGTGAAACACGCAGGCCCACCAAGATCCATGACTCACCTTCCCCCCTGGGGACCTGGACCGGAGTGCGCCTCAAGGCGCAAGCTCACGATTCCACGCGGCCATCTTCAGAGCCGAACCTGGTGCAGAAGACCGCCCCCCGAAAACGAGAAGGGCGGCAACGCCGCCCTCCCTAGGCCCGAGCGGAAAGGGCGCTCACGCCCTCTCCCTTCCCAAACGCCCTCTACTGAACCAACTTCCAGCCCCCATTATCGATGCGCACCATCACGCGAGCCCGCTGATCAAGCCCCAAATGGTCACCCGGCCCCATATTGAACACCCCATGCGCCCCCTTCACCTCCTTCAGGCCCTCGAGAGAATCCCGCAGCGCAGAACGGAATTCCTTCGTCCCCGGCTTGCCCTTCTTGAGCGCCGAGGGGATGGCGCCCTGCAGCAGGATTGCCGCATCCCATGCGTGCGCCCCGAACGTCGATACCGTTCCCTTCCCGTGCGCAGCCTCGTACTTCCCTACATAATCCAGCGCCGCCTTCTTGACCGGATTGCTGTCTGGCAACTGCGTCGCGACCAACACCGGTCCCGCCGGCAAGAATGTCCCCTCCACGTCCTGCCCTCCGACGCGCAGGAAATCGTTGTTCGCCACGCCGTGCGTCTGATAGAACTTCCCCTTGTATCCCTTTTCCTTGAGCGTCTTCTGCGGCAGCGCAGCAGGCGTACCCGCACCCGCAATCAGCACCGCATCCGGATTCGCAGAAAGGATTTTCAGAGCCTGCCCCGTCACCGACGTGTCGGACCGGTTGAAGCGCTCGCTCGCCACGATCTTCAGCTTTCGCGCCTCCCCGATCTTGCTGAACTCATTCCACCATCCTTCCCCATAGGCATCCGCAAAGCCGATGAACCCGACCGTCTTCACGCCATTGTTCAGCATGTGCTCGACGATGGCCGTGGACATCTGCACGTCGTTTTGCGGCGTCTTGAACACCCACCGTCGCTTGGCGTCGACCGGATCAACAATGCGCGCCGAAGCTGCCATCGAGATCATCGGCGTCTCCCCCTCGGCCACGACGTCGATCATCGCCAGGGAGTTGGGCGTAATGGTGGACCCGACTATCACGTCAACCTTGTCCTCGGATATCAGCTTGCGGGTATTCTTTACGGCGGTCGTCGTATCGGACGCGTCGTCCAGAACGATGTAATTGATCTTCTCGCCCCCGATCACTTTCGGCAGCAGTGCGACCGTGTTCTTTTCCGGAATACCCAGCGAGGCTGCCGGACCCGTCGCAGACAGTGTGACCCCCACATTGATGTCCGCCTGCACCATTCCCGCCACCAACATTCCAGCAGTTGCGCCCCACACGCCCTTCACACTCATTTTGAGACTCCTCCACACTGTCCCACCACCCCCATCGCGCGCCACATGCGCGAGCCGCATTTCCTCCGCGAACAACTCGGGATACCCCGCAAGCCCGAGCGTGCTTCCCACGTAGCCCAGCGCCTCCTCCAGAGCCCTCGCGTGCCGCTCCCGCGCGATGAACACATCCTCCCCACCCCCCTGCCACCCCGCGATACGGAGCAATTCCCGCTGCAGCAGTTCGAGCCCCTCCCCCGTGCGCGCGGACAGCCATATATCCGTCCGCCCCGAACCGGCTTCCATCCTCGCGCCACCGCCAGCGAGATCCACCTTGTTATGCACGACCACCCGCGCGATATCCATAGGCAACCGCGCGCCAATCTCCAGGTCCTCCTCCCTCACGCCACTGCGGGCGTCCACCATCTGAACCACCGCATCCGCCCGCGCAATCTCGCGCCATGTGCGCTCAATACCGACACGCTCCACCGCATCCCCCGTCTCACGCAACCCGGCGGTGTCGATCACATGGATCGCAACACCCTCCACCTCGATGCGTTCCTTCAAGGCGTCGCGTGTCGTGCCTGCAACCTCCGTAACGATCGCCACCTCGTCGCCGGCCAGCGCATTGAGCAGGCTCGATTTCCCGACATTCGGCGCCCCCGCCAGCACCACGTAGAGCCCCTCCCGCAGCACTCTCCCCTGCCGTGCGCGCTCCAATACCGAACGCAGCCTGGCCTGCAGCCGGGCCGCCGATTCCCTCAGGGTGGCCTCCGGAGCACTCCCCAGATCCTCCTCCGGAAAATCCAGTCCGGCCTCGACCCACATCCGCGCCGCCTTCATTTCATCCGCGAGCGCGCGAACCTCCAGCGACAGCGCACCCTCCACCGACCGCAAGGCCGACCGGGCGGCCGCGCGCGTGCTCGCATCGATGAGATCCGCAACGCCCTCCGCCTGGGCCAGATCCATCTTTCCGTTGAGGTACGCACGCTCCGTAAACTCGCCCGGCCGCGCGATCCGCGCACCCACCTCAAGACAACGCCGAAGCAGCATCTGCATCACCACCGGCCCGCCGTGCCCTTGAAGCTCCAGCACATCCTCCCCGGTGTATGAATGGGGCGAGGGATAGTAAAGCGCGATCCCGCGGTCAATGGCCCCGCCACAGCCGTCGCGAAATCGCGCGAGTTGCGCCACCCGCACCTTCGGAACCATCCCGAGAATGGCCGCGCAGAACGGCCGCAAGTCACTGCCGGAAAGCCGCACGACACCGATGCCCCCCCGTCCCGAGGGGGTGGCGATGGCCGCTATGGTGTCAGCCAGCCTTGGCCTTGACGTTTCCACCCTCGATCAGGCGGGTGATCTGCCACTGCTGCGCAATGGAGAGAAGATTATTGACCGTCCAGTAGAGCACCAGTCCGGCCGGAAAGAAGAGAAACATGCCGGTGAAGACGATCGGCATCAACAGCATCACCTTCGCCTGGATGGGGTCCGGCGGCGTCGGGTTCAGCTTCGTCTGAACCAACATCGTCACCCCCATCACCAACGGCAGAACGAAGTAAGGATCCTTTGCCGACAGATCCTGAATCCAGCCGACCCAGGGTGCCTGCCGCATCTCCACACTTCCGAGCAGCACCCAGTACAACGCAATGAAGACCGGAATCTGCACCAGGATCGGCAGGCAGCCCCCCAGGGGATTGATGCGCTCCTTCTTGTACAGCTCCATCATCTCCTGGTTCAGGCGCGTCTTGTCGTTGCCGTACATCTCCTTGATCTTTGCCAGCTTGGGCGTCACCACCCGCATCTTCGCCATCGACTTGTAACTCGCCGCCGACAACGGGAAGAAGATCAGCTTGATGAGCACCGTCAGCCCAATGATTGCCCAGCCCCAGTTCCCCACGAGCTTGTGGATCCACTGCAGTACCCAGAACAGCGGCGCGGCAATCACCGTCAGCCAGCCATAATCCACAACCAACTCCAGACCCGGCGCCAGGGCTTCCAGCTTGTCCTGCTCCTGCGGCCCGACGTAGAGCGGTGCGCCCACGCTTCCGGCCTGGCCGGGCTCCACCGTCCCCAGGGGCAGTATCACCCCGGCCGAGTAGAGATCCTCCCCCACCTTGCGAGCATAAAACTCACGGGCGACGCCATTGCGGGGCAGCCACGCACTGAAGAAGTAGTGTTGCACCATCGCCACCCAACCGTCGGAGGCCTCCCGCGCAAACTTGGCCGAACCCTTCTCCACCTCCGAAAATTCCACCTTCTGGAACTTGGCGTCCTGCGTATAAAACGCCGGTCCGGTGAACGTCTGCACCGCCCACCCCAATCCCTCCGGCGCCTTGCCGTCGCGCGTCAACTGGAAGTACCCGTGGCCAGCCACGGGCACATCCCGCCGATTCGTCACCTCGTAATTCACATCCACCAGGTAGCTGCCACGGGCGAAGGAAAGGGTCTTGACCACCCGCAGCCCCTCCACATCCGCCTCCAGCCGCACCGCAACCTTCTCCTCCCCGGGCTTCAACTCCACGCTCTCCGACGGCACGCGGAACATCGTCTTGTGCGTCGGCAGCCCCGCGCCAATCAGCCCACTCTGCGCCGTGTACCGGTGCATCCCTTCGTCCAGCAGCACCAGGTTCCGGTCGCCGTCGCCGGTCGCCCGGTGCTTGAGCAGTTCCACACGTACCAGGTTTCCGCCTTCGGCCGAGACCTCGGCCAGCAACACATCCGTCCGTACCCTCACGCGCGGCGCCTGGGCCATCCCTACCTTTTCTCCCGGAACCGGCCCAACCCCACCAGCCACGGCGCCGATCCCCGGCGCACTCGGCGCGGGCACCGAATCGCCGGCCGCGCTGCGCGCCGCCACCGTCTGCTCCTGCGGACGTCCCCGCTTCTGCCAGCCGTCCCACAGCATCACGAGCGAAAACACAAGCACCAGCAACAGAATCGTACGTTGGGAATCCATGGAGACCGTCTCGTAATCAGGGAACCGGGTCGTACCCGCCGCGATGCCACGGATGACAGCGCGCCACGCGACGCACCGCAAGCCACACCCCGCGCGCCGCCC
Source organism: Betaproteobacteria bacterium (assembly GCA_016208415.1). Taxonomy (GTDB): domain Bacteria; phylum Pseudomonadota; class Gammaproteobacteria; order Burkholderiales; family Rhodocyclaceae; genus JACQYB01. The sequence goes on from JACQYB010000020.1 coordinate 96,920, forward strand.
CGTACTTTGCTACCGCCTCGGCGGCGTATTCCGAGCAACTCGGAGCGAAACGACAGGAGCGTCCCAACAGGGGGCTGATCGCGTAACGATAGAACGCGAGAAGGACCAACACCAGACCCTTCATTGGGCCAAGCGCAGAAACAGAGAATCCACCTCGCGCCGAACCGCGACGGCATCGACCGCACCCTGGCGCCTCGTCACCCGCAACACCAGATCCAATGCCGGTAAGCCCCCTCTGAACCGCCTGAAAGACTCGCGCGCCACACGCTTGATGAGGTTGCGCCACACGGCAGACCGGACAAACCGCTTCGCCACCACCAGCCCGAGTCGCGCCTCTGCGCCCTCGCCCTGGCGCACCAGGACCTGGAAATTCTCGCCCCGCACTCCCCGCCGCGCTCTCAACACGGCGGCGAACTCCGCAGGACGTCTCAGCCGGTGACTCGGACGGAACCACTCCCGCTCCGACGCCCCACCGCACACGCCCCTCAGACTCCGAGCCGCGTCCGGCCCTTCGCGCGCCTGGCGCGGATCACCGCCCGCCCGCCTCGCGTGCGCATGCGGACCAGGAAGCCATGAGTGCGCTTGCGCCGCACCACAGACGGTTGATATGTGCGTTTCATGTTCGTCAGCCCGGATTCGCGAAACCGTTAATTACACCTTTCCCTCCATCCCTTGTCAAGTTTCCCCACCCCTGGGCCCCTCCGAGCCATGGCGATCCCCCATCCAAAGCGGTAGAATGCCCACTGCTGCCACCGCCGCGCCAACAGCCGGCCCACGGCGCTCGATCTGCGGCAGGCCGTACCATAAACCCGCGGCGCGCCGCTTCGCCGCACCCCCGGGCACCCGCGATACGGCCAACAACCACCTGCGTGATGGTAACTGACGAAATCTGGTCCTCCTGCCTCGCCCATCTCGAGAAGGAACTGCCAGCCCAGCAATTCAACACCTGGATACGGCCCCTGCGCGCCGAGCCGGCCGCCGACGACCAGAGTGCGTGGCGCGTCGTCGCCCCGAATCGCTTCGTTCTGCAATGGGTACGGGAGCGCTACCTTTCGCGCCTTGAAGAACTCGCCGCCTCCCTCACCGGAACGCCGGTCACTCTCGCCCTCGCGCTCGCCCCCACCACCCCCAACCGCGCGACACCCCCGGCACCCGCAACTGCCCCCCCGCGCGCCCCCACCCGCTCCTCGCACGGCGAGCCCGCGTACGAACGTACCCGCCTCAACGCCGCCTTCACCTTCGACACCCTGGTTACCGGCCGCGCCAACGAACTCGCCCGCGCCGCCGCCGTCCAGGTATCCGAGAACCCCGGCACTTCCTACAACCCGCTTTTCGTCTACGGCGGCGTGGGGCTCGGCAAGACCCACCTCATGCACGCGCTCGGCAATGCGATCCACGCCCGCAATTCCCAGCTCACCCTGCGCTACGTCCACGCCGAGGACTACTACGCCGACGTCGTGCGCGCCTACCAGCAGAAATCCTTCGACGCCTTCAAGCGCTATTACCGCTCCCTCGACCTGCTGCTCATCGACGACATCCAGTTCTTCCACAACAAGACCCGTACGCAGGAAGAGTTTTTCCATGCCTTCAATGCGCTCACCGAGGCAAAGAAACAGATCGTCATCACCTGTGATACCTATCCCAAGGACATCGAGGGTCTGGAGGACCGCCTCATCTCCCGCTTCGACTGGGGCCTTACGGTCCAGATCGAACCCCCTGAAACCGAGATGCGCGTGGCGATCCTGAAGAAGAAGGCCGCCACCGACCAGATCCACCTCGATGACGACGTCGCCTTCCTCATTGCCAAGAACCTTCGCTCCAACGTGCGCGAACTCGAGGGGGCACTCAAGAAGGTCGTTGCCTTCGCACGCTTCCATAGCCGCCCCATCAACCTCGAACTCGCCAAGGAAGCCCTCAAGGATCTGCTCGGCGCGCACAGCCGCCAGCTCACCCTCGAACTGATCCAGAAGACCGTTGCCGACTACTACAAGATCAAGGTCGCCGACATGTATTCCAAGAAGCGCTCCCGCGCCGTAGCCCGGCCCCGCCAGGTGGCCATGTGGCTCGCCCGGGAACTCACCCCCATCAGCTACCCCGCGATCGGCGAGGCCTTCGGCGGACGCGACCACACCACCGTCGTCCACGCCTGCCGCACCATCGCCGACCTGCGCCTGAAGGACCCCACCCTCAACCACGATCTCCACCTCCTCACCCAGGTCATGCGGGGATGAACAACCACCACAACAACTTCGGGACAAGGTGTGGACAAACCCACGCATTTCCCTGCACCCCGAAATGATCCACAATTCATCGACAGCCTACCCGAAGGCTTTTCCCGTGCCGCACCCACAAGCCAAGATCTTGATCACCCGCCCCTTTCTGCGCTTATCCCCAGAAAGCAGCCGAGCGTAAACATTACTTATCTCTTAAGAAAATGTTATTGATCAATACACCCAAGGAAGCCCTGCAGGCGCCGCTCCAGGCCGTTTGCGGCATCGTCGAGCGCCGCCAGACACTGCCCATACTCGCCAACGTCCTTCTCGAACGCCACGACGACCAGCTCGTCCTGCTCGCCACCGACATCGAGATGCAGATCCGCACCACCGCCCCCGGCGCCGCGGCGGGCGAGCCCGTGGCGGTCACGGTCGGCGCGCGCAAACTCCAGGACATCCTGCGCGCGCTGCCCGACGGCTGCGAGCTCAGCCTCCTGCTCGAGGACAAGCGCCTGAACGTGCGTTCCGGCAAGAGCCGTTTCAGCCTCCAAACCCTCCCGGCCGCCGACTTCCCGCGCATGGCCGCCGCGGACGGCCAGGCGGTGTCCCTGCGCGTGGGCCAGGGCGCCTTTCGCCACCTGCTGGCCCAGGTGCAGTACGCCATGGCCCAACAGGACATCCGCTACTACCTCAACGGCCTGATGCTGCTCGTCGAGGGCACCGAGTTGCGCGCCGTGGCCACCGACGGCCATCGCCTCGCCTTCGCCCGCACCCACCTCGAAACGCCGCTGGCGCGTGCCGAGGTCATCGTGCCGCGCAAGACGGTCATCGAGCTTTCACGACTGCTCGCCGACGCCGACCACCCCCTGGACATCGTCCTGGGCGCGGGACAGGCCCGCTTCGCCTTCGGCGACATCGAACTCGTCACCAAGCTCATCGACGGCAAGTTCCCTGACTATGAACGCGTCATTCCGCAGGGCCATCCGAAGGTTCTGCGCCTCGGGCGCCAGGCCCTCCAGCAGGCACTGGCCCGGGTCGCCATCCTGACCAACGAGAAATTCCGCGGCGTGCGCCTGGTCCTGGACGAAGGAAGCCTGCGGGTGCTGAGCACCAACGCCGATCAGGAAGAAGCGCAGGAAGAACTCGAGACCGCCTACCACGGCGACCCCCTCGACATCGGCTTCAACGTCACCTACCTGCTCGACGTTCTCAACAACCTCACCGTCTCCGAGGTCGAGTGCCGCTTCGCCGACGCCAACAGCAGTGCCCTCTTCACCGTCCCCGACGACCCCGACTTCAGCTACGTGGTCATGCCCATGCGCATCTAGCCTCACGCAACGACGCCCGCAGCGCGGCTGAACCGCCGTCCGCCGGGCATGCCCACCCATCGGCACCTCACCCGCCGCCTTCGCGCGGCCATCGCGCATCCGGCAACGCGCGCGGCGCCTCACCAGGAAACCCAATGTCCGACCAGAATCCCACACCCGCCAAAGCCTACGACGAATCCAGCATCCAGCAACTCGAAGGCCTCGAGGCCGTGCGCATGCGCCCCGGCATGTACATCGGCGATACCTCCGATGGCACCGGCCTGCACCACATGGTCTTCGAGGTGGTGGATAACGCCATCGACGAGGCCTTGGCCGGCTACTGCGACGATATCGTGGTCACCATCCACCTCGACAACTCCATCTCCGTCACCGACAACGGCCGCGGCATTCCCGTCGGCGTCAAGCTCGACGACCGCCACGAGCCCAGGCGCTCCGCGGCCGAGATCGTCATGTGCGTGCTCCACGCCGGCGGCAAGTTCAACCAGAGCAGCTACAAGGTCTCCGGAGGCCTCCACGGCGTGGGCGTGTCCTGTGTCAACGCGCTATCGAAGTGGCTGCGCCTCACCATCCGCCGCGACGGCAGCGGCGTGCCCGTCGAGCGCATCATCGAGATCCACAACGGCGTCGAGGTCTCGCCCCTGAAGGTCCTGGGCGACACCGAGAAGCGCGGCACCGAAGTGCACTTCCTGGCCGACCCCGACATCTTCGGCACCGTCGAATTCCATTACGACATCCTTGCCAAGCGTCTGCGCGAGCTGTCCTTCCTCAACAACGGCGTGCGCATCCGCCTCGTCGATCAGCGCAACGCCAAGGAAGAGGATTTCGCCTTCTGCGGCGGCGTGAAGGGCTTCGTCGAGTACATCAACCGCACCAAGACCGTCCTGCACCCCAACGTCTTCCACGCCGCCGGCGACACCCACGTCTCCACCAGCACCGGCCAGGACGTGGCCGTGACCGTCGAGGTGGCGATGCAGTGGAACGACAGCTACCAGGAGCAGGTGCTGTGCTTCACCAACAACATCCCCCAGGCTGACGGCGGCACCCACCTCACCGGCCTGCGCGCGGCCATGACCCGCGTCATCAACAAGTACATCGAGGAAAACGAGATCGCCAAGAAGGCCAAGGTGGACATCACCGGCGACGACATGCGCGAAGGCCTTGCCTGCGTGCTGTCGGTAAAGATGCCCGATCCCAAGTTCGCCTCCCAGACCAAGATGAAGCTGGTCTCCGGCGAGGCGCGCCCGGCGGTGGAAGAGGTCGTGGCGCAGAAGCTGGGCGATTTCCTGCTCGAAAGCCCCATCGATGCCAAGACCATCTGCAGCAAGATCGTCGATGCCGCGCGTGCCCGCGAGGCGGCGCGCAAGGCGCGGGAAATGACGCGCCGCAAGGGCGTGCTCGACTCCATCGGCCTACCCGGCAAGCTGGCCGACTGCCAGGAGAAGGACCCCGCGCTGTGCGAGATCTACATCGTCGAGGGCGACTCCGCCGGCGGCTCCGCCAAGCAGGGCCGCGACCGCAAGTTCCAGGCCGTGCTGCCGCTGCGCGGCAAGGTGCTCAACGTCGAGCGCGCGCGCTTCGACAAGCTCGTCTCCTCCGAGCAGATCGTCACCCTTATCACCGCCCTGGGCACGGGCATCGGGCCGGACGACTACAAGCCGGAGAAGCTGCGCTACCACCGCATCATCGTCATGACCGATGCCGACGTGGACGGCGCCCACATCCGCACGCTGCTGCTGACCTTCTTCTACCGCCAGATGCCCGAACTGGTGGACCGCGGCCACATCTACATCGCCCAGCCGCCGCTCTACAAGATCAAGCACGGCAAGAGCGAGCACTACCTCAAGGACGACCACGAGCTCAACCAACACCTGTTGCGCCTGGCCCTGGACGGCGCCCAGCTGCAACCCGCCGCCGATGCCCCGCCCATCCGCGGCGAGGCGCTGGAGGAACTGGCCCGCGCCTATCTCCTCGCCGAGGCCGTCATCACCCGTCTCGGCGACTACGTCGATCCACGCGTCATGCACGCCCTGCTCGACAACAACCTCGCCCTCGATCTGGGCACCGAAGCGTCAGCCCGCGCCAGTGCCGAGCGTCTGTCCCGCAGCCTGCCGGAAAACGGGGTGCGCATCGAGGCGCGTTACGACGACGCCAGCGAACGCTGGCAATTGCGCGCGCAGCGCATGCACCACGGCAACCTGAAGGTCGGAATCCTGGACGAAGAGTTCCTGCTTTCCGGCGAATACCAGCACATCCGCCGTGCCGCCGAACTCACCGCCGGACTCCTCGGCAATGGCGCCACCATGCGCCGCGGCGAGCGCAGCCAGGCGGTGGCCAGCTTCGCCGAGGCCATGCGCTGGATGCTGGCCGAAGTGGAGCGCAACCTGGTCAAGCAGCGCTACAAGGGGCTGGGGGAAATGAACCCCGAGCAGTTGTGGGAAACCACCATGGACCCCAACACCCGCCGCCTGCTCAGGGTGCAGATCGACGACGCCATCGCCGCCGACGCCATCTTCACGACCCTCATGGGCGACAACGTGGAACCGCGCCGCGCCTTCATCGAGGAACACGCGCTGGCGGTGCGCAATATCGACGTCTAGCCGTGGCAGCGGCAGGCGGCCGCATCGTCTCGACGCATGGGCGGCGCTCCCCCCGCCTGGAAGGCAGCGACGAAGCCTACGCCGGCTGCCGCAGCAGCTCTTCCACCAGCGCCCGCAGCCTGCCGAAATCCGGTTCGCCCAAATAGCGCTGAACGATGCGTCCGCGCCTGTCGATGAGGAAAGATGTCGGCGTCAGGCGCACGTCGCCGAAGCCCCGCGCCACGGCGCCGTCCGCGTCCAGCGCCACCGGGAACGGCAGGCCGGCGCGCTGCACGTAGGCCAGCACGTAATTGGGTGGGTCGTAGCTCATGGCCACCGCGATCGTCTCGAAGCCGCGCCCCGCAAAGCGCCGGTGCGTCTCGACCAGCCGCGGCATCTCCTTGACGCAGGTCTCACAGCTCGTCGCCCAGAAATTCACCAGCACCACCCGGCCGCGCAGATCCGCCGTGTTGATGCTTTCCCCCCCGATGGTCATGAATTTAACGTCCGGGGCGGGCGTGGTTTGCGTAAAAACGAAGTAAGCTGAAAGAACCAAGGCGGCGCTGGCCACGACGCCGACCGCTTTTGCGAACGCGGGCATCCGCTTCGGTTCTTCCATTTCCGCCACACCCTGGAGACCCACAATGAGCCGCATTCTGGGATTTTTCGCCCTCCTTGTCATCTGCGCCCCGGCCTGGGCACTGGGCCTTGGCGACATCTCCAACCAGGAGGCCTCCGGCGGCCTTAGGGAAGCCCTCACCCAGGGTGCCGGCCGCGCCGTGTCGGCCCTGGGCCGCAGCGACGGCTTCCTCGGCAATCCCAAGGTCAGGATTCCCCTGCCGGACGGGCTGCGCCAGGCCGAAGGCCTGATGCGCGGCCTGGGCATGGGCAAACAGGCCGACGAACTCATCACCGCCATGAACCGCGCCGCCGAGGCGGCCGTCCCCGAGGCCAAGACGCTGTTGGTCGATTCCATCAAGCGCATGAGCGTGGACGACGCCAAGGGCATCCTCACCGGCGGCGACGATGCGGCGACCCAGTACTTCAAGCGCACCACCTCGACCCAACTGCGCGAGCGCTTCCTGCCCATCGTCCAGAAGGCCATCGGCAAGGTGCAACTCGCCGACAAGTACAACGCTTTCGCCTCCAAGGCATCGCGCTTCGGCATCCAGCAGCCCAAGCTCGACGACTACGTCACCGAAAAGGCGCTGGACGGCCTCTACCTCATGATCGCCGAGGAGGAGCGAGCGATCCGCACCAACCCCGTCGGCGCCGCCGGCAACCTGGCGAAGAAGGTGTTCGGCGCCCTCGGCGGCTGAGCGGCGAAGTCCGCGTTTCGTCTGAGCGGCGAAGTCCGCGTTTCGTCTGAGCGGCGCCCGTTGCGCCACGCCTGGGCGTTGATCGCCCTCCACCCCCGGCTTCGACTCTTTCCAGGGTAGAATCGCCGCCCGGCACCCGGGCCGGGGGACACCTCCCCTGCGTCGCCGTACTCCCGGTTCCGCCCCGGCCTGCCGACTGGCGTCCGGCCCGCTCCTGCCCTGCGCGAACCCAACCATGCTTTCCCGACTCAACCCGGCCCAACGCGAAGCGGTCACCTATCTCGACGGGCCGCTGCTGGTGCTCGCCGGCGCGGGCAGCGGCAAGACCGGGGTGATCACCCACAAGATCGCGCACCTGGTCAGCGCCTGCGGCCTCGATCCGGCCCATGTCGCCGCCATCACGTTCACCAACAAGGCCGCCCGGGAGATGCTGACGCGGGTGCGCGCCCGCCTGCCGGAATCCTCCCTGGCGTCGCTGCAGATCTCCACCTTCCACGCCCTGGGGGTCCGCATCCTGCGCGCCGAGGCGGCGCAGCTCGAACTGAAGCCGCGCTTCTCCATCCTCGACGCCGCCGATGCCCTGGGCGTCCTGGCCGAGGGCAGCGGCGAGACCGACAAGGCGCGCCTCAAGTCGCTGCTGTGGCGCATCTCCGCCTGGAAGAACGCCCTGATCGCACCGCAAGCGGCCGAACACACCGCCGCCGACGAGGCGGAGCGCAGCGCCGCACGGCACTATGCCGCCTACGACCGCAGCCTGCGCGCCTACCAGGCGGTGGATTTCGACGATCTCATCGGCCTGCCGGTGCGCCTGTTCGACACCGACCCGCAGGCCCTGGCGCGCTGGCAGGCGCGGCTGCGCTACCTGCTGGTGGACGAATACCAGGACACCAACCGCTGCCAGTACCGCCTGCTGCGGCTGCTGGCCGGCCCACGCGGCGCCTTCACGGCGGTGGGCGACGACGACCAGGCCATCTACGCCTGGCGCGGCGCCGACGTGGAAAACCTGCGCCTGCTGCAGCAGGACTACCCCCGCCTCAAGGTGGTGAAGCTGGAGCAGAACTACCGCTCCATGCAGCGCATCCTGCGCGCGGCAAACACCCTCATCGCCCACAACGACAAGCTGTTCGACAAGCGCCTGTGGTCCGAGCACGGCCAGGGCGATCCCATCCAGGCCACCGCCATGCACAACCCCGACCACGAGGCGGAATCGGTCGTCATGAAGCTCTCCGCCCACCACTTCGAGCATCGCGGCCGCTGGAGCGACTACGCCATCCTCTACCGCGCCAATCATCAGGCGCGGGCGTTCGAGCAGCACCTGCGCACCCACCGCATTCCCTACACCATCAGCGGCGGCAGTTCCTTCTTCGAGCGCGCGGAGATCAAGGACCTGACCGCCTACCTGCGCCTGATCGCCAACCACGACGACGACCCGGCCTTCATCCGCGCCATCACCACGCCGCGCCGCGGCATCGGCCCGCAGACGCTGGAGGCCCTCGGCCGCTACGCCGGCCAGCGTCACCTGGGCCTGTTCGCCGCACTCTTCGAAAGCGGCGCGGCCAGCCACGTGCCGCCACGGCAACTCGATGCCCTGCAGGAATTCGCCCGCTTCATCCACGGCCTGGAGTACCGCGTCCGCAGCGAGCCGGCGCGCGAACTGCTGCAGGAAATGCTGCGCGCCACAGGCTACGAGGCCTGGCTGTTCGACCATCTGGAGCCGCGCGAAGCCGAGGCCAGGTGGGCCAACGTGCGCGATTTCGTCGACTGGTTGGGACGCAAGGCGGAGGAGGACGGCAAGACGCTGCTGGACATCACCCAGTGGCTGGCCCTGCTCTCCCGCCTCGACAAGGACGACGCCGACAACGATGCGGTGCAACTCGCCAGCCTCCACGCCGCCAAGGGGCTGGAATTCCGCCACGTCTTCCTGGTGGGCGTGGAGGAAGGCATCCTTCCGCACCGCGAAGCGATGGACGCCGGCAATGTCGACGAGGAACGGCGGCTCATGTATGTGGGCATCACCCGGGCCCGCCAGTCGCTGTTCATCAGCCATTGCCGGCGCCGGCCGCAGGGCCGGGAACTGCGACCCTGCGAACCGAGCCGCTTCATCCAGGAAATGACCACCGACGGCAGCGACGACATTCGCCACGCCGGCGAGGGCCACGCCGATACCGCGCCCGACCGGGCTTGCGTCTCCGCCCGCCTGGCAGGCATGCGCGCCCTGCTGTCGCACAAGGAGCAGGGCCGGGCCGCCCCGGGTACGCCTCCGCCGTGCGGACCCGACACCCCATCCCATGACTGACCGCGGTAGCCCGCCGCCGCTCCGCCACTCCATCATTGCGGGCACGTCACAAAAGGGGTAGCCTCGATGCAGGTCCGGGCGATTGCAGTACGCATGAACCGCCCGGGCATAATCCAGGATCGAAAGGGAGGCACCCCATGGCAGACGTTTCGGAAGTCGGCAAGGACAAACTGGTGGCGGATCTCAAGCTGGTCATTGGAGACGCCGAGGAATTGCTGCGCCTTTCGGCCCACCAGGCCGGCGACAAAGTCGCGGAACTGCGCGTGAAGATGCAGGATCACCTCACTTCCGCCCGCGCCCGCCTCTCGGATGCCGAGAGCGTGGTCGTGGAACAGACCCGCGCCGCGGCGCGCGCCACCGACGACTACGTTCATGACAATCCCTGGCGCGCCATCGGCGTGGCTGCCGGTGTGGGCCTCGTGCTCGGCATGCTGATCGGGCGGCGCTAGCCCGCAGTCCCCGAGCTTCGCGTTGCCAGCCCGCGCCAGCACGCCGTCCATGTCCGGGCCCACCGGCGAAGGGGGGTTGTCCGCCTCACTGCACCGCCTCGCCGCCACCGCGCTGGGGTTGGTGCACAGCCGCCTGGAACTTCTTGCCACCGAACTGGAAGAGGAAAAGGTCCGGCTTGGCGGCGTCCTGTGGTTCGGCATCGCGGCCTTTTTCTTTCTCGGCTTCGGGGTCGTCCTCCTGGCGCTCACGCTCACCGTGCTGTTCTGGGACAGCCACCGCCTCCTGGGGCTGGCGGTCTTCACCACCGTCTTTCTGGTGCTGGGCGTCGTCGCGGTACTGCTGGCCAGGCGCTATGCCGCCATGGGTCGGGGGGTTTTCAGCGCCAGCCTGGCGGAACTCCACCGCGACCGCGAGGCGGTGGATCCGCAGCGCCCCGGGCAATGAACCACCCCCACACTCACAATGTTCGCGAAGGGCTCGCCTTGCACGGCTCGCCCGTTTCGGCGGCGCAAAGCGGTGCTTTGCGAAACCCCGCCTCAACCCCCGCGGGGGGGGCGCATGCCTCCCTTGGGGCGGCCGGGCGGGAGGCATGAATCCCCGCCTGATCGAACTGGCGCAGCGGCGCGCCCGACTGCAGGCGCAGGCCGAGGGGCAGCGCCGCGCCCTGGCCGAGGACCTTGCCCCGCTCGCAAGGGGACTGCAGTGGGTGGATCGCGCCCGGGAGGCCGCCCGCTGGTTGGGCCGCCACGCCCATCTCGTGGCCGCGGCGGCGCTCGTGGTGGCCGTGCTGCGTCCGCGGCGCACCCTGCGCTGGCTTCGCCGGGGCTTTGTGGCGTGGCAGTTCGCGCGCCGCGCCCGCCCGCCCGTGCTGGCCTTCATGGCGGGACTGCGGGAAACGAAGCGGCCCGCCCCGCGCTGAGGCGAACGACCCCCCCCCGGGCTTCACCGCCGCCGGCCGTCAGGCCGGGATGTGGCCGCTGGCGTCGACGATGGCGGCGTATAGCTCGCCGTAGGTGCGGGTGACGGGGAACTGCGGAAAATCGGCGATGACGTTGGCCGGCGGGCAGAAGAAGATGCCGGCGTGGGCTTCACCGAGCATGCTGGTGTCGTTGTACGAATCGCCGGCGGCGATGGTGCCGAAGTTCAGCGCCTTGAGTGCCTTCACCGACTCGCGCTTCTGGTCCTTCATGCGCAGGTGGTAGCTGCGCACCCGTCCCGCCTCATCCACCCCGAGCCGGTGGCAGAACAGGGTCGGGTGGCCGAGCTGGCGCATGAGCGGCGCGGCGAACTCGTAGAAGGTATCGGACAGGATGATCACCTGGAAGCGCTCGCGCAGCGCGTCGAGGCACTCCCGCGCCCCGGGCAGCGGCCCCATGCCGTCGATCACCTGCTGGATGTCGGGCAGCCCGAGCCCGTGCCGGTTGAGGATGTCGATGCGCCCGGTCATGAGCTTGTCGTAGTCCGGCTCGTCGCGGGTGGTTTTCGACAGTTCGGCAATGCCGGTGCGCTTCGAGAATTCGATCCAGATCTCGGGAACCAGCACGCCTTCCAGATCAAGACAGACAACCTGCACCGCGCGCTCCTTGTTCGTCGATGGCGCCCGCCGCGCCTTCTTCGGCGGGCGGCGGGGTCGGGGGGAAACGAAAGGCGGGATTGTACCGCGCCCCCGCCTCACGACGCGCCGTCGTTGCGCTCCAGCATGCGTTGCACCCAGGGCAGCAGCAGGTAGGCCGGAAAGGCCAGGAAGAAGGTCAGCAGGAAGTAGGGCCCGTAGCCCCAGGCCTGGGCGCCGAGGCCGCCGGCCCAGCCGGCCACGGAGCGCGACGCGGCGAACACCGACGACAGCAGAGCGTACTCCGCGGCGCTGTGTTCGCGGTTCACGATGGCCATGAGGAAGGCCAGGAACGCCGCCGTGCCCAGCCCGCCGGTGAAGGACTCCAGGGCGCTGGCGGCATAGAGCAGGGTGCGGTGGTCCATGTCCGGCACGCCGTGCAGGGGGATCAGCCAGGCGGCCAGGGCGTAGCCGAGATTGGACGCGGCCTGGGCCAGCCCCAGCACCCACAGGGCGCGGAAGATCCCCACCCGGTCGCAGTACCAGCCGCCCAGCAGGCCACCGGCAATCGACAGGCCGAGTCCGATGTTCACCGACACCAGGCCGATCTCGGTGGCGGAGAAGCCGGCGTCCACCCAGAACGGCTTGACCATGAAGCCCATGGAAGCGTCGGCCAGCTTGAAGGTGAGCACGAACACCAGCACCGGCAGGATGCCGGGACGGCGCAGCAGTTCCATCAGCGCGCCGAACATGGGTCCCCGCGCGAGGGCCTCGGCGGCGTCGCGGGGGGTGTGAGCCCCCACGCTTCGCTGCCCCCCGAGGGGGCTGCCCCCGTCTTGGTGAGGCCCGTCGCCGGGCGCGTGAGCCCCCACGCTGCGCTGCCCCACCAGGGGGCTACCCCCGGCTAGGGGCGGCCCGTCGCCGGCGGCGTGAGCCCCCACGCTTCGCTGCCCCCCAGGGGGGCTGCCCCGGGTTAGGGGCGGCCCGTCGCCGGGGGTGCGGCTGCGCATCCACAATGCCGCCGCCAGCGCGGCCGCTGCAAACCCGCCCACGACCGGCCAGAATCCGGGCCAGTTCGCCGACCAGCGCAGGGCTCCGTCCACCAGCCACAGCGTCGCCAGCGCCAGCGCCAGCAGGGCAGCCAGGGCGAAGGGCTGGTGCGCCACGGCGCGCAGTTCCGACCCCAACGTCGGCCCCGGCGGGCGTTCGCGTCGCCGCTCCCGCGGCGCTGCCAGCGACGCCGCCGCGCACAGTGTGAACAACACCGCCGCCACGACGAAGGCGCCGCTCCAGCCGAGCACGTCGGAGGCCATGAGCACCACCCCCGACGAGAGCATGCCGACGCGGTAGAAGCCGATGCGCAGGCCGTTGCCGCGACCCATCTCGTCGCGCCGCAGCATCTCGATGGTGTAGCCGTCGATGGCGATGTCGTTGGTGGCGGAAAGCACCGCGAACACGGCGATGGCCCCCCACACCCATACCGGCAGCCCGGCCTGCCAGGCAAAGGCCAGCATTACCAGCCCCATGCCCAAATCCGCAGCGGCCATCCAGCGGCGGTGGTGGCGGTAGTGGTCGAGGGCCGGCGCCCACAGGAACTTCAGGGTCCACGCCAGCCCCAGCAGCGACAGTGCGCCGATGCTCTTCAGGTCCACGCCCTGCTGACGGAAATAAACCGGAAACAGCTCGTAGAAGGCACCGAGGGGAAAGCCCTCGGTGAAATAGAGCACCGCCACCCAGAAGAACGGCGAGCGCAGCAGCGGCGCGCGCCGCCCCAAATCACGGGCCGCCGCGGCGGGGGCCTGCGCCTCATCGCCCACGCTTCGTCCCTCCGTGCCGCAGCCCCGGCGACGCGCGTCTCGTCCGGGCTACGCGCCGCGACACAAGCGATACACCGCCAGGCTGCCGAGGAAGTTCGGTTCCTCGGTGATCTCGCGCCCGGCGTCGAAGACCTTGCGCTCGCGGATGACGATGCCGCGCGGGGCGCAGAACTCCTCGAAATCCGTGATGGTGAAGAAGCGCACGTTGGGCGAGTCGAACCACTGGTGCGGCAGGCTCTCCGACACCGGCATGCGCCCGTCGAGGATGGCGCGGCGGTGCTTCCAGTAGCCGAAGTTGGGGAAGCTCACCACCGCCTCGCGCCCCACCCGCAGCATCTCGAACAGGATGCGTTCGGTGTGGCGCATGGCCTGCAGCGTCAGCGACAGGATGACGTGCTGGAAGGCGCCGTCCTCGAAGTCCGCCAGCCCCTCCTCCAGGTCGCTCTGGATGACGTTGATGCCGCGGCCGATGGCCGCCAGCACGCGGGCGTCGTCGATCTCGACGCCCCAGCCGCGCACGCCGCGGCTGTCGATGAGCAGCCTGAGCAGGGCGCCGTCGCCGCAGCCCAGGTCCAGCACCCGCTCGCCCGGCTGCACCCAGCCGGCGATCACGTTGAAGTCGGGACGGTCGAGGGTGTCGGTCATGGCGCCGCCGGGCCGCCCCAAGGCGTCATGCAGCCCCCTTGGGGGGCAGCGAAGCGTGGGGGCCGTTCCCATGGCGCCGCCGGGCCGCCCCAAGGCGCCAGGTGCCCCCCCAGGGGGCAGCGCAGCGTGGGGGTCGTAAGCATCGGCGCCGCCGGGCCGCCCCACGGCGTCATGTGCCCCCCCGGGGGCATAAGCGCTAACATAACATGAGCTTTCCTGTTAAACTCCGCCCCATCGCTGATCGATGGGGTCTGTCATGGAAAATGTATTCGAGAATGTGGATGCCGACGAGGAGCGGTTGGTTGCTGGAGAAGTCGCCAGCAGACTGGAGCGTGGTGACAGCCATGCTTCCCGCCCAGTGGCAGAGCAAGGCCGTGGAGTTGGGCGCGGTGCGGCGGCTGCGCGGTTTTGCGAGCGTCGAGGCGTTGCTGCGGGTACTGCTGATTCACCTGGCCGATGGATGTTCGCTGCGCGAGACCGTCGTGCGGGCGCGGGCGGGGGATCTGGCCGACGTCTCCGACGTGGCGTTGCTCAAGCGCTTGCGCGGTTGCGGGCCGTGGTTTCAATGGATGATCCAGGAGATGGCGTCGAACATGTCCCTGTCCATGGCCCCCAATGAGCTGTTGGCCGGCCGGCCGGTGCGCTTGATCGATGGCAGCGTGGTGTGCGAACCCGGCGCCACGGGATCGACCTGGCGGCTGCATTACGCACTGAACCTGCACACGCTCGGCTGCGACGAGGTGCATGTCACCGAAGCCGCCTGTGGCGAGAGCTTGACGCGCTTTTCGATCCATGCGGGCGACATCGTGATGGCCGATCGCGGTTTTGCCAATCGGCGCGGGGTGCGCCATGTCGTGGAGCACGATGCTGACGTGGTGTTGCGCATGAACTTGACCAATCTTCCGCTGGAAGACGCGCAGGGGCAGCCCCTGGCGTTGCTGCCCTTGCTGCGCCGGCTGGCGATCGGACAAGCCGCCGACTGGTCGGCCCGGATGCGCGATGACCAGGGCGAGATCGCTGTGCGCGTGTGCGCCTACAAGAAGACCCAGGCTCAAGCGCTCGCCGCACAGGAGGCCATCGGACGCGAGGCCGCCAAAAAACACCGCGAGGTCAAACCCGAAACCATCGAGGCCGCAGGCTACGTGATCGTGCTGACCACGCTCATGCAGCCCGATGCCTGCGCCATCATGGAGTTTTACCGGCGACGCTGGCAGGTCGAGTTGGCCTTCAAGCGGCTGAAGTCCTTGCTGCAACTCGGGCATCTGAAGAAGATCGACAAGGACGGGGCCAAAGCCTGGTTGCAGGGAAAGCTCCTTGTAGCCTGCTTGATCGAGACGCTCATCCTCACGGCCGAGCGATTTTCCCCCTGGGGCTACCCAACAGGCGAGCGCCGCATCTCTGCCTCGGCGCTCGCGCTGGCGTGAGTTCGCCCTCATGCACATGCTCCTGCGCCACGCCTGCAACCCACCATTGTCCTTGCACCGCTGCATGCAGGGTTGGCGCGACATCGCCGCCAAGCTGCGCGAATCGCCGCGAAAGCGACGGTATCAACGTGAGAAGCTCGAGACATGAATATTATGTTAGCGCTTATGCCCCC
>JACQYB010000027.1 GCA_016208415.1 Betaproteobacteria bacterium
CCTTGCGTCGGCAATGCAGGGTCGGGGCGCGCCCAGCCCCCGGAAATCTCAACGCGGTGGTCGCTCTCGCCACCACCGCGTCAGCGGTTTAGTTCAACTAGATGTATACGCCAAATGGTGTATACCCCGATTGACGGGCGTTTCGTACAATTCTCGGGTAATCGATACATGTGCCTGAATAATCACCGCTATTCCCATGACACCACCCCGATACACACCAACTCCCCTTTCTCCCGCGCCCTCCCGGGAGCCGAAGCTGCTCGATCAGGTCGCACAGCGCATTCGTCGCAAGGGCTACAGCCTGCGCACCGGGCGCTCCTATGTAGGGTGGATCAAGCGCTTCATTCTGTTTCATGGCAAGCGCCACCCGCGCGACATGGGCAAGGTGGAGGTTGAGGCCTTTCTCACATCGCTGGCTGTGGAGCGGGATGTGGCGGCGGCCACTCAGAACCAGGCCTTGTCGGCCATCCTGTTCCTGTACAAGGAAGTGCTGGAGATGCCACTGCCGTGGCTCGACGCAGTCGAGCGGGCGAAGAAGCCGGCGCGCCTGCCCACCGTTCTGGGCGTGGCGGAGGTGGCGGCGGTGCTGGGGCAACTGCAAGGCACGTCCGCGCTCATGTGCCGGCTGCTGTACGGGAAGGGCATGCGCCTGATGGAATGCGTGCGTCTGCGGGTGAAGGATGTGGATTTCGCAATGCGCAGCATCACGGTGCGCGAGGGCAAGGGCGGCAAGGACCGGGTCACCGTGCTCCCTGATCGTCTCGCAGAGCCGCTGCGCCTGCATCTGGCAGCAGTGAAGGCGCAACACGACGCGGATCTGGCGGCAGGATTCGGCTCGGTGTGGCTTCCCGACGCACTGGCCACGAAGTACCCGAATGCGCCCCGCGCCTGGGGCTGGCAGTGGGTGTTACCGGCGCGTTCCTTTTCCACCGATCCGCGCAGCGGCGAGCGCCGGCGCCATCATGTGGATGAAAAGCTGCTTCAGCGCAGCCTGCGTGAGGCCGCCCGCGCCGCCGGCATCGTGCGGCCCGTGTCGCCCCCGCAGGTCCCGCGGACTACGCGACGATGTAGTTGAAAGCCGCGGCAAGCGCTGCGGCATTGACCCCTTCGAACACCGCGAAAATGCCGTGATCGTTGGTTGCCCAGGTGGCGCCGTCCACGCCGGTGAAGACCACCGGGCCGCCGTAGGCCGGGTTGTAAAGCACCCGGTCGCCATCGTTCGGATCGAAGCCGCGAAAGTAGTCCACCGAACCGGCTCCCGCGGCATCCGGCGCATCGTAGTGGATGATGTCCGGGTTGTGCAGGGTAACCTGCTTCTCGCTCCCCCCGCCCCGAACATCCGAAAAGGTACCGAAGGTGATGCGCACCCACACCCGCTGGGAACCCGCCAGGTCATAGACGTCCACGCCCGGCCCCATGAACAGTTCGTTGCGGCCCCAGCCGCCGGACACGAAGTCGTCGCCCGCGCCGTCCCGGATCAGGTCCGATCCCTGTCCGCAGTAGATGACGTCGTTCCCGCCCCCGGCATGGATCGTGTCCCCGCCGCTCCAGGGGGGATCGATCACGTCAGGCGCCTGCATGTAGTAGGCACTGTAGTAGACATGCCCGTCGCGCGACCCGTGCTCGGCGTGGACCTTGGAGTCGTCACCCGCGAAGAGCAGGGAAAAATCCTGCCCTCCGGCCCAGCCGCCGGAAAAGATCAGGTCATCGCCATCGCCGGCCCAGAACGTGTCGTCGCCAGGCCCGCCGGAGAAGACGTTATTGCCCTCGGTGTCAAAGAGCGTGTCGGCGCCCGGACCGCCGAGCAGCACGTCATTTCCGGCTCCGCCCGACAGCGTGTCGCCGAAGCTGCCACCCCACAGCCAGTCATTGCCGGCATCGCCCGACAGCACATTGAGGGTCAGCCTGCCGGCGCTCACCACGTCATCGCCGCTGCCACCGAACAGCCAGGCGTGGTGGGCGATGCCGGTGCCCACGTCGGCATCGACGCCGACGACCCGGTCGTCGCCTGCCCCTCCATCCAGCCATGCCGATCCGGCGCCAACCAGGAGATCGTTGCCGTCCTCGCCGAAGGCCACATCCTTGCCTGTTCCTGCATCCACGTAGTCGTTTCCGTCGCCGGCCCGGACGAGATCGTTGCCGCCGCCGGTGGTGATGAAGTCCGCGCCTTCATGCGACCAGATGAAGTCGTCGCCGTCGTCGGTAAAGATGAAGTCGGAGTCGGGCGTGCCGAGTACGGAGAGGCCGGTTTCGTTTTCGATGCTGGTGATCATTGCTGCAACTCCCCGGCGGAGGTGACGGCTCCGCCAAACGGCTGACGGCGGCCGGCGCAGCTTCCAGGATCAGAACCGCGGACGCCCTTTCGCAAACCACGCTACTCCCGCACAACGGCCTCGGCCGTGATCTGCGTCACGGCGCTTCGAAGCCCTGCGGCGCGCATCCGGCGCGGCAATCGGGTCCTTCCTGGCCACGGCTATAATTGCCAGGTGTGACCGGGTCGCACGCAGCGACACGCCGGACTCCCCTACCCATCATGGACATGCACCCCTTCGCCCACCGCCGTGCCCGCCTCCTCGCCACCATGCAGGCGGGGGTGGCCGTCGTGCCCACCGCCCCCGAGCGCATCCGCAACCGCGACGCCCACTACCCCTATCGCTTCGACAGCTACTTCCACTACCTCACCGGCTTCGCCGAGCCGGAGGCGGTGCTGGTGCTGGTGGCGGGGGCGGAGCCGCGCAGCATCCTGTTCTGCCGCGAGCGCAACGAGGAGATGGAGATCTGGAACGGCCGCCGCCACGGCCCCGAGCGCGCGCGGGAGGTGTTCGGCTTCGACGAGGCACATCCCGTGAGCGAACTGGACGCAAAGCTGCCGGACCTGTTGGCCAACCAGCCGGCGCTCCACTACGCCCTGGGCCACGACGCCGACTTCGACGCCCGGATTCTGGCGGCGCTCAACCAGGTGCGCGGCCGGGTGCGCACCGGCCAGCGGGCACCGGCGGTCATCCACGACGTGCGGGCGCTGGTGGACGCGATGCGCCTCGTCAAGGACGAGCACGAAGTGGCGCTGATGCGCCGCGCCGCCGCCATCTCCTGCGCCGCCCACCGGCGCGCCATGGCCGCCGCCGCGCCGCAGCGCATGGAATACGAGATCGAGGCCGAACTGCTGCACGAATTCCGCCGCGCCGGCGCCCAGGCCCCCGCCTACACGCCCATCGTCGCCGGCGGCGCCAATGCCTGCATCCTGCACTACGTGGAGAACGACGCCCGGCTGGAGGCGGGAGACCTGCTGCTCATCGACGCCGGCTGCGAGGTGGATGGCTACGCGGCGGACATCACCCGCACCTTCCCCGTTTCCGGCCGCTTCTCCGGGCCGCAGCGCGACGTCTATGAGCTGGTGCTGGCGGCGCAGGCCGCGGCCATCACCGAGGTGAGGCCCGGCAGCCCTTGGGACGCTCCCCACAACGCCGCGGTGCGCGTGCTGGCCCAGGGTATGATCGACCTCGGCCTGCTGGAGGGCAGCGTGGACGCGGCCATCGAGTACCAGGCCTACCGCCGCTTCTACATGCACCGCACCGGCCACTGGCTGGGCCTGGACGTCCATGACGCCGGCGACTACAAGGTGGCCGAGGCGTGGCGCCCGCTGCTGCCCGGCATGGTGCTGACGGTGGAGCCGGGCTGCTACATCCGCCCCGGCGAGGGCGTGCCGGAAGCTTTCTGGAACATCGGCGTGCGCATCGAGGACGACGCCCTGGTGACGGCGCAAGGCTGCGAGATCCTCACCGCCGCGGCGCCCAAGCAGGTGGCGGAGATCGAGGCGCTGATGGCGGCGGCGCGGGCATGATGACGGCCCCCACGCTTCGCTGCCCCCCGAGGGGGCGCATGCCGCCTTGGGGCGGCCCGGCGGCGGCCTGAGCGCACCGGCCCCCACGCCGGCCGCGCCCACCGCGAGTGCATCCGCGGCCGGTGCGCCGCCCCACGACATCCTCATCGCCTGCGCCGGCCCGGCCGGGCTGGCGCTGGGGCTGGCCCTCACGCGTCTGGGGCGCCGGCAGCTGGTGGTGGATGCGCGCCCCCCCGGCACGCAGCGGCCCGATCCGCGCATCCTCGCCCTGTCCCACGGCTCGCGCCAGATCCTGGAATGGCTGGGGGCCTGGCCGCGGCCCGAACCCGGCGCCATCCGCAGCATCCACGTCTCCCAGCGCGGCGGCTTCGGCCGCGCCCGCCTCACCGCCGCCGAGGAAGGCCTGCCGGCCCTGGGCTACGTGGTGGAAGCCTCGGCCCTGGCCGCGACGCTGCAGGCGGCGGCCCGGCGCGCCGGCCTGCCGGTGCTGGAGGGCACGCGGCTGGCGGCGGTCAGCCCCGGAGATCAGGCCATCGAGGCGCGGCTGGAAGGCGCGGGCGGCGCCGAAACCCGCCCGGTCCAGCTCGTCGCCTGGGCCGAAGGCGCCGTGGCCGACGGCTCCGGCATCATGGTGCGGGACTACGAGCAGGACGCGGTGCTCACGGTGGCCACCGCCGCCGAACCCGCCCACGGCACCGCCTGGGAGCGCTTCACCCCCGACGGCCCCATCGCCGTGCTGCCGCTGGGTCGCGCCTGGGCGGTGGTGTTCGTGCTGCCGCGGGACCAGGCGGCGCAGGTGGCGGCCCTGGACGACGCCGCCTTTCTCGCCCGCCTGCAGGCCGCCTTCGGGACCAGGCTGCGCTTCCTCGGCGCCACGCCCCGCGCCACCCACCCGCTGGTGCTGCGCTGGCGCCGCACCCCCATTGGCCCGCGCCAGGTATGGCTCGGCAACGCCGCCCAGACCCTGCACCCGGTCGGCGGGCAGGGATTCAACCTGGCCCTGCGCGACATCCGCGAACTGGCCGAACGCCTCGCCGACGCCCCCGACGCCGGCGCCCCCGAGATCCTGCGCGCCCACGCGAGCGCGCGCCAGCTCGACCGCTACGGCGCCATGGGCTTCACCGACGGGCTGATCCGCCTGTTCTGCAACGACGATCCGCTGCTGCGCGCGGCCCGGGGGGCGGGGTTGTTCCTGCTGGACATGCTGCCGCCGGCGCGGAGCTTCCTGGCGCGGCGCATGATCTTCGGGGCGCGGGCCTGGCCGTGAGTGGCGGGGGCCGAAAACAAGGGGCGGTATCGACCGGGAGCAGCCGCACCGGACGCAGCCCTCCCCCGCGCCACGATTTGTAACACTCCGTCCCCCGCCCCCGCCCGTCGGCGTTGCGGCGCGGACGTGTAAAATCGTTTCCCTTTCGCACCGCCCCCTCGTCCCCCGTCCCATGGAATTCGCTGGCTTCCGGCTGCGCAACAATCTTTTCGTCGCTCCCATGGCGGGGGTGACGGACCGGCCGTTCCGCCAGTTGTGCAAGCGCATGGGCGCCGGGCTGGCGGTGTCGGAGATGGTCACGTCCAACTCCCTGCTCTACGGTTCCGAGAAGACGAAGCGGCGCGCCAACCACGAGGGCGAGGTGCAGCCGGTATCGGTGCAGATCGCCGGGGCGGACCCGCGCATGATGGCCGAGGCGGCGCGCTACAACGTGGATCAGGGGGCGCAGATCATCGACATCAACATGGGCTGCCCGGCCAGAAAGGTGTGCAACGTCATGGCCGGCTCGGCGCTGCTGCAGGACGAGCCGCTGGTGGCGCGCATCCTGGAGGCGGTGGTGGGGGCCGTGCCGGACACGCCGGTGACGCTCAAGATCCGCACCGGCTGGGACCGCCAGCACCGCAACGCGGCGCGGGTGGCGGGCATCGCCGAGGCCAGCGGCATCCGCGCCCTGGCCATCCACGGCCGCACCCGCGCCTGCCAGTACCGCGGCGAGGCCGAGTACGACACCATCGCCGGGGTCAAGGCGCGGGTGGGCATCCCGGTCATCGCCAACGGCGACATCACCAGCCCGCACAAGGCCAGGGCGGTGCTGGAGCACACCGGCGCCGACGGCGTGATGATCGGCCGCGCCGCCCAGGGACGGCCGTGGATCTTCCGCGAGATCGAACACTACCTCGCCACCGGCGAGCTGCTGCCCCCGCCGCTGGTGAGCGAGATCCACCAGGTGTTAAAAGTCCACCTCGCCGAGCTGGTTGCGTTCTATGGTGAATACACGGGGGTACGCGTGGCCCGCAAGCATATCTCCTGGTACACCCGTGGGCTGGCGGGATCGGCGGCATTCCGCCACCACATGAACACCCTGGCAGACGTGGACGCGCAGATCGGTGCGGTGGACGGCTTCTTCTCGCGTCTCGCCGAATGCAACCCGCGGCTGCGCTACCAGGAAGAAAACGAAGGTCCGGAGGTGCTCGCTGCATGAACGGCGCGGCCATGTCCCGCCCGCGCGAGGGAGCGACCGATCCGGGCTAGCTTGGGAGGCGGCACCATGAACATCGACAACAACGACGACATTGCCGCCTGCGTGCGGCGTTCCCTCGAGCGCTACTTCCGCGACCTCGACGGCGAGAGCCCGAACCGCATCTACGACATGGTGCTGTGCCAGGTGGAAGGCGCCATGCTCGACGTGGTCATGCACCAGGTGCGCGGCAACCAGAGCGTGGCCGCCGAGATGCTTGGCATCAACCGCAACACCCTGCGCCGCAAGCTCGCCGCCCACAACCTGCGCTGAACGGGCATAATTCGGCCCTCAAGTTCGGCCGCCCCGTTCGATGAGCGTCTTGCCCCCGTCGGCCGGTGCTGGAACTGTGATTTCGTCCGCCGCGGCCCGACCGGCGCCGCGGCCGGTTTCCGTAAACCCTCACATCCCCTTCGAACGATGAAAGTTGCGCAAGCGCTGATCAGCGTCTCCGACAAGCAGGGCATCGTGGACTTCGCCCGCGCGCTCCACGACCTCGGCGTCGGAATCCTTTCCACCGGTGGCAGCGCCAAGATGTTGCGCAATGCCGCCATTCCCGTCACCGAGGTGTCCGACTACACGGGCTTTCCCGAGATGCTCGACGGCCGCGTCAAGACGCTGCATCCCAAGGTGCATGGCGGCATCCTGGCACGGCGCGACCTGCCGGAACACCTGGCTACCATCGAGGCGGCCGGCATCCCGCGCATCGACCTGGTGGTGGTGAACCTCTATCCCTTCGCCCAGACGGTCGCCAGGCCCGACTGCAGCTTCGAGGACGCCATCGAGAACATCGACATCGGCGGCCCGACCATGGTGCGCGCCGCGGCCAAGAACCACGGTGGCGAGGCGGGCGGCGTGGCGGTGGTGACCGACCCGGCGGACTACGGCCGCATCCTTGACGAGCTGCGTGCCAACGACGGCGCCATCGGCGCCGCCACCCGCCTCGAACTGGCGACGAAGGCCTTCGTGCACACCGCGCGCTACGACGGCGCCATCGCCAACTACCTCACCTCGCTGACCGACGAAGGCGTGCGCGAACCCTTCCCCCGGCGCCTGCAACTGGCCTTCGACCGCGTGCAGGCCCTGCGCTACGGCGAGAATCCGCACCAGAACGCCGCCTTCTACCGCGAGCCCCAGGTGGCGACGGGCGCCATTGCCAATTACGCGCAGCGCCAGGGCAAGGAGCTGAGCTACAACAACATCGCCGACGCCGATGCGGCCTGGGAATGCGTGAAGAGCTTCGATGGCACGGCTTGCGTCATCGTCAAGCACGCCAACCCCTGCGGCGTGGCGCTGGCGGCCACGCCGCTGGAGGCCTATCGCAAGGCCTTCTCCACCGACCCCACCTCGGCCTTCGGCGGCATCATCGCCTTCAACTGCACCGTGGACCGGGCCGCCGCCGAGGCGGTGAGCGCCCAGTTCCTGGAAGTGCTGATCGCCCCCGCCTATACCCCCGACGCCCTGGAACTGCTGGCGGCCAAGCACAACGTGCGCGTGCTGGAGGTGCCCCTGGGCAGCGCCGCCGCCGGCTTCGACATGAAGCGCGTGGGCGGCGGCCTGCTGGTTCAGGGCTTCGACGCCGCCCGGGTGGCGGCCGACGACCTGCGCGTGGTAACGAAGCGCGCCCCGACGGCCACGGAACTGGCCGACCTGCTGTTCGCCTGGCGCGTGGCCAAGTACGTCAAGTCCAACGCCATCGTTTACTGCAGGGACGGCATGACGGTGGGCGTGGGCGCCGGCCAGATGAGCCGCGTCGATTCGGCCCGCATCGCCGCCATCAAGGCGGAGAACGCCGGGCTGACGGTGGCAGGCTCGGTGGTGGCCTCGGACGCCTTCTTCCCGTTCCGCGACGGCCTCGACGTGCTGGCGGGAGCGGGCGCCACGGCGGTCATCCAGCCCGGCGGCAGCATGCGCGACGCCGAGGTGATCGCCGCCGCCGACGAGCATGGCGTGGCGATGGTGTTCACCGGCTTTCGCCATTTCCGCCACTGATCGAAGGGGGCGGCCGCGCACCGCCCGCAGGGGAAGGAACATGCAACTGCTCGTCATCGGCTCCGGGGGACGCGAACACGCCCTGGCGTGGCGCCTGGCCCAGTCGCCCCGGGTGCAGCAGGTCTTCGTGGCGCCGGGCAATGCCGGCACCGCCCGCGAACCCGGCGTGCGGAACCTGCCCATCGACAACCTGGAGGCGCTGGCGATGTTCGCCGAGCGCGAGCACATCCAGCTCACCGTGGTGGGCCCCGAGGCGCCCCTGGCCGCCGGCGTGGTGGACCTCTTCCGCGCCCGCGGGCTGCGCATCTTCGGCCCCACCCAGGCCGCCGCACGGCTCGAAAGCTCCAAGGATTTCGCCAAGCAGTTCATGGCGCGCCACCGCATCCCCAGCGGCCGCTTCGCCACCTTCACCGACGCCCGCGCCGCCCATGCCTACGTGGACACCCACGGCGCGCCCATCGTCGTCAAGGCCGACGGCCTGGCCGCCGGCAAGGGCGTGGTGGTGGCCGAAACGCCCCAGGAAGCCCACCGCGCCGTCGACGACATGCTCGCGCGCAACACCATGGGCAGCGCCGGCGCACGGGTGGTGATCGAGGAATTCCTCGGCGGCGAGGAGGCCAGCTTCATCGTCATGTGCGACGGCACCCACGTGCTGACGCTGGCCACCAGCCAGGACCACAAGCGCCTGCGCGACGGCGACCTCGGCCCCAACACCGGCGGCATGGGCGCCTACTCGCCGGCGCCGGTGGTCACGCCCGAGGTGCACGCCCGCGTGATGCGCGAGGTGATCAACCCGACCGTCCACGGCATGCTGCACGACGGCCTGCCCTACACCGGCTTCCTCTACGCCGGGCTGATGATCGACGCCGCCGGCAACCCCAGGGTGCTGGAGTACAACTGCCGCATGGGCGACCCGGAGACCCAGCCCATCATCATGCGGCTCAAGAGCGACCTGTTCGAGCTGCTGGACGCCGCCGTCGAGGGACGCCTGGACACCGTGGAGGCGAAGTGGGACCGGCGCGTCGCCCTGGGGGTGGTCATGGCCGCGGCGGGCTATCCCGAAGCCCCGCGCAAGGGCGACCCCATCTACGGCCTGCCGCAGCCCGCCGACGACGTGCACGTGTTCCACGCCGGCACCGCCATGTCGGAAGGCGACGTGGTGACCGCAGGCGGGCGCGTGCTGTGCGTCACCGCCCTGGGCGACACGGTGCGCTTCGCCCAGAAGCGCGCCTACGAGATGGCCGCCAACATCCGCTTCAAGGGCGCCCAGATGCGCGGCGACATCGGACACCGGGCCGTCCAGCGCCGCACGTGAGCCCTGCCGCACCCCCCGACGCCGGCGCGGTACGCGCCTGGCTCACGGATCTGCAAACCCGCATCGTCGCCGCGCTGGAAGCGCTCGACGGATCGCCTTTCCGGCGCGACGAGTGGATGCGCCCCGGCGGGGAGGATGGCCCCCACGCTCGCCGGAAAACCGGCTCGCTGCCCCCCGAGGGGGCTCCCGCCGCCTTGGGACGGCCCGGCGGCGGCGGAGGAGGCATCACCCGGGTCATCGAGGAAGGCGGGCTGTTCGAGCGCGGCGGCTGCAACTTCTCCCATGTCCGGGGCGACAGCCTGCCCGCCTCCGCCACGGCCGCGCGCCCCGAACTGGCCGGCCACGGCTTCGAGGCCATGGGCGTGTCGCTGGTGCTGCATCCGCGCAATCCCCACGTGCCCACGGCGCACATGAACGTGCGCTTCTTCGTCTCCGTGGCGCCCGCAGGCAGCGGCCTGGCCCCGGTGTGGTGGTTCGGCGGCGGAATGGACCTCACGCCCTACTACCCCTTCGAGGAGGACGTGCGCCACTTCCACGCCGCATGCAAGGCGGCGGTGGAGCCCTTCGGCGCCGACGTGCACCCGCGCCTCAAGCGCGCCTGCGACGACTATTTCTTCCTGCCCCACCGCAACGAGCCGCGGGGCGTCGGCGGCCTGTTCTTCGACGATCTCGACGAAGGGGGATTCGAGCGCTGCTTCGCCCTGACCCGCGGCGTGGGCGAGGCTTTTCTTGCGGCCTACGCACCCATCGTGCAGCGCCGCCGCGACCTTGCCTGGAACGAGCGCGAGCGCGACTTCCAGGCCATTCGGCGCGGACGCTACGTGGAATTCAACCTGGTGTGGGACCGCGGCACCCTGTTCGGCCTGCAGTCCGGCGGGCGCACGGAATCCATCCTCATGTCGCTGCCGCCGCTGGTGAAGTGGCGCTACGACTGGCAACCCGAGCCGGGCAGCGCCGAAGAGCGCCTGATCCGCGACTTCCTGCCGCCGCGCGACTGGGTGTGACGGCTCACACCCCCGGCGCCGGGCCGCCCCAAGCCGGGGGCCGCCCCCTCGGGGGGCAGCGCAGCGTGGGGGCTCACTCCTCCATCGACGCCCCGGCGCGGTAATGCGCGTCCGCCTCCGCGGGCTGCTCCAGTTGCTCGAACAGCCGCGCCAGGGCAAGGTGCGCCCGGCGCGTGGGCTGCACCGACAGTGACGCCTCCAGGTAGCTCTGGGCCTTGCCCCACAGCCGGCTCTGCATGCACAGGCGCGCCAGGGTGATGAGCAGTCCGGCGTCGGCGGGGTGCTGTTCCAGCCACTTCTCGGCGCGGGAGATGCGCTCGCGGACCTCGCCGCCCTCGCATTCGCCGTAGAGCAGGGCCAGGGACGGGTCCCACTGCGCCTCCAGCGTCCGCTCGATGACACGCTGCGCACCAAGGCAGTCGCCGTTGTCTCCCAGGGCGCGCGCCGTCTCCAGGGCGAGGCGCGGCTCGTGGCGTTCCGCCGCGGACTGGGCGTTCCAGTACTGCATCAGCGCCGCGGGATCGGGGGCGAGCTGGCGCACGATTTCCAGGTGGGCACGGCGGCGCAGCGACGCCGCCTGGTCCGGCGTCAGCGCGTTGTGCCGCTGCAACTGCCACGCCAGGCGCACCACCTCCTGCCAGTCTCCGGCGCCCTGGCGCGCCCGCAGCGCCAGGCGCAACGCCACGATCTGGCGGCTGCCGCCGCGCTGCAACTGCTTGAGGCAGTCCAGCGCTTCGGTGAAACGGCGCGCGTCCAGGTGCAGTTCGGCCTCGGTGAACAGCCGCGCGGTGCGGGTTTCGTCGTCATGGGCGCTGGCGCGCTTGAGCCAGTCACGCTCGCGCTCGTCGTCGTGCAGGGCGTGCGCCGCGCGCACCGCCACCAGCGCCGCCAGCCCCGGCGCCTCGCCCCGGTCGTAGGCGCGCTCGGCCTGGCTGATGGCCTGGGCGTAGCGCCCTTCGTAGAACAGGCGCATGGCGTCGCGCAGCGACCGGCGGGCGCGCTTGCTCATCCACCCCTGGCGCAGCCCGCGCACCACCCGCGGCATGCGCAACAGCCCGCCCAGCGCGCGTACCGCCAGGTAGAGCAGGGCGAAGCCGAGCATCAGGGCGACGATGACGAAGTTGAGCGAGGCTTCCACCCGCCACGGCGGCAGCGTCACCAGCACGTAGCCGTCATTGACCCGGGCGAGCAGCGCCACGCCCGTCGCCAGGGCAAACAGGGCCAGGATCCAGAGAACGGCGCGCATCATCGCCCCCCGGCGCCGGGCCGTCCCAAGCCGGGGGCAGCCCCCTCGGGGGGCAGCGCAGCGTGGGGGCCAACACCCCCGGCGCCGGGCCGTCCCAAGCCGGGGGCAGCCCCCTCGGGGGGCAGCGCAGCGTGGGGGCTCGCCCCCCTGCCGGCCGGCTCGCGGCCGCGCGCTTCGCGCAGCGCCGCCAGGGTGCCGGCGATGCCCGGGATCTCGACCTTCAGTTCCGTGGCGGCAAACTGCCCCAGGGTGGCAAGTGCCACCGCCACCTGGGCGTTGTCGCGGTCGAAGAACTTGTCCATCCAGCCGTGGGCCTGGCGCACCTCGTCGCGGAAGCCCTGGCTGTTGCGCTGCAGCAGCAGGAGCTTGGCGTTGAGCAGGCGCAGCTTCAGGTTCTCGCGCAGGAAGAAGGCCTGGCTGGGCGAGACCAGCCCCGGGTCCGGGCGGTCGATGCGGTCGATGCGCACCAGTTGGCGGATCTCCGCCCACATGTCCTGCAGCAGCGCCGCCAGCACGCCGGGCTTCTGCTCCGCCGCGGCGGGCGCAGCCGCTGCCTCGGCGGCCTTGGCGCGCGGCTTGGCCTGGTAGGCCAGCGGCAGGTTGTCGATGGCCGCCACCAGGTTTTCCAGCCGCAGGGTGATGCCGGCGATGTCCGCCAGGGGCAGGCCGCGCAGGCGCTCCATATCCTTGCCCAGGGCGCGGCGCAGCGGCAGCAGGTCGGGGCGGTTGGAGCCCGCCAGACGCTCGTCGGCGCTGGTGAGGATGGCGAGCGCCGCCTCCACGTTGCCGACGAGCTGCAACTGCTGGGTGGCCAGCAGGAACAACTGCTCCAGGTCGTTGAGCAGGCGGTCGTCGCGGGCGCGCACCAGATCCTGGTACATGGCGTCCAGCGCGGCCTGCTGGCTCTGCCACTGATCCATGCGGGATTCCACCGCGGCCAGCCCGGCCGCGACATCGCCGATCTCGTCCTTCTGGGCTTCGAGCTGGCCGGCCGCCTCGCGCACCCGCTCGCCGCCTTCGCTCAGGCGCTGGGCCAGTTCGCGCTGAAGCTGTTCGATCTGCTGGCGCGATTCCCACCACTGCCATCCGGCCAGCCCGCAGGCGACCAGCGCCACCAGCAGCGCCACCATGCCCCACGGGGCGGCGCGGCGATCCGCCCGCGCTCCCGCCGGTGCCGCGCCGCCTTGCGGCGGACGCACCGCGCCCGATGACCCGGATGCGCGCCCGGTGGAGGGGGCGGTGCTGCCCGGCGCCGGCACGGCCTGACCGGCGCCCATTCCGCCCCCGTCGCCGCCCCCGTCGCCGCCCCCGTCGCCGCCCCCGTCGCCGCCCCCGTCGCCGCCCCCGTCGCCGCCCCCATCGCCGCCGGACTGGGCCGGACTACCCCCGCCCGTCGTGCCGTGCTGTTCCGTTGCCGCGGCGGGAGTGGGCCGCAGCAGCGCCGGGGCGTCCTCCCCGGCATGGGTATTGGGCGTTTCAGTCATGATCCTTTTCCCGTGACAGCCGCGAAATAGTGCGCCAGACCCTGCGCCAGGCCTTCGTCCCCCGCTGCGGTCAGCACCACCCGCCGCAGCCCCAGCGCCCGCGCCTGCTCGCCGATGCGGGCGTGGGGCACGAACAGCGGCGTGTCCTGCAGCATGGCGCGGCCCCGGCTGCCTGCCATGTCCACGAGGTTGCGCAGCCCCTCGCTGGAGGTGACGGTGATGGCATCAAGCTGGCCGCGCGCCCACAGCCGCAGCAGGGCCGAGCCGTCGCCGGCCGGGCGCCGGCGCCGATAGCATTCGACGTAGTCGACGCGGGCGCCGCGCGCCGCCAGCGTGTCGCCCAGCAACTCGCGCCCGCCGTCGCCACGGAAGATGAGCACGCTCTTGCCGGCGACCTCGGCCGCCGCCAGCTCGGGCAGATCCAGCAGCGCTTCGGAATCGGAACGGCCCTGCGGGGCGATCACCCCGGCGATGCCATGGCGTTCCAGTTCCCGGGCGCTGCCGCCGCCCACCGTGGCCACGCACAGCCGCGCCGGCCAGGAGCGCTGCGGCAGGATGTGGCCCAGGGCCTTGCGCACTGCGTTGGCACTGACGAAGACGGCCAGGTGATAGTCGTCGAGCCGCGCGGCCACCGCCCGCAGCGCGGCGGGGTCGGCGATGTCGGCGATCTCCAGCACCGGAAACGGCACCGCCTCGCCTCCCAGGGCGACGATGGCGCGCACCAGTTCCCCGGCCTGGTGCGCCGGGCGGGTCACCGCCACGTGGCGGCCGGCCAGCGCTGCCACGGATGCGGCGCCCGCCGCGGGGCGGGGCTGATCCGCGGCGCCCAGCGACGACGCGCGCTCCGGGGTGGCCGGCGGATGCCCACCCGCGCGGGTGTTCGGTGATCCGCTCACGGGGCCGGCGGCGCGATCTGCGCCAGGATCTCCTCGGCGCCTTCGGCGCGCAGCCGCTGCGCCACCTGCCGGCCCAGTTCCTCCGCCGCCCCGGGGTGCCCGCCGGCCTCGGCATGGAGCATGCGGGTGCCGTCGGACAGGGCGACGAAGGCGCGCAGATGCAGGACGCCGTCGCGCAACTCGGCGAAGGCGCCCAGCGGCACCTCGCAGCTTCCGGCCAGCGCCCGGGACAGCGCCCGTTCGGCGCGCACGCAGGCGGAGGTGGCCGCGTCGTCCAGCGGCGCCACCCAGGCCGCCACTTGCGGCCGGGAGGCCACCGCCTCGATGGCCAGGGCGCCCTGTCCCGCCGCCGGCAGCGACTGTTCCGCCGGCAATACGCTGCGCACCCGCGAGCCCAGGCCCAGCCGCCTCAATCCGGCGGCGGCGAGGATGATGGCGTCGTAGTCGCCGGCGTCCAGCTTGCGCAGCCGCGTGTCCAGGTTGCCGCGCAGGCTGGCCACCGCAAGGTGGGGGAAGCGGGCGCGCAACTGCGCCTCGCGGCGCAGGCTGGAGGTGCCCACCACGGCGCCGGGCGGAAGGCTCTGGAGGCAGTCGTGGCGGTTGGAGACGAAGGCGTCCAGCGGCACTTCCCGCTCCATGGTGGCCACCAGCGCGAATTCGGCGGGCAGCTCCATGGGCACGTCCTTCATGGAATGCACGGCGATGTCGGCGCGCCCGTCGTGCAGGGCGGTTTCCAGCTCCTTGACGAACAGGCCCTTGCCGCCGACCTTGGCCAGCGGACGGTCGAGGATGCGGTCGCCGCGGGTGGTCATGCCGAGAATCTCGACGCGGCAGGCTGGGTATAATTCCTCCAGCCGCCCTTTCACATGCTCGGCCTGCCACAGGGCCAGCCGGGACTCGCGCGATGCGATGACGATGCGTTCGGGTGTGGGGTTTGAAGTCACGCTCGGATGCCCGCGGTGGGGTCCTCGGGATGGGATATGTCGAAGATGCGCTCTTGCCTGATGGCGCTGATTTTAGCATGGCTCCCGGCATGGCCCTTCGCGGCGGCCGCGGCCGAAGCGCAGGCTTTGCGGGCGTCCGCCACGCTGCCGGCGCCCCATGATCTGGCGCGCGAGGCCCGCGGCGCCGGGCCGCCCCAAGCCGGGGGCAGCCCCCGCGGGGGGCAGCGCAGCGTGGGGGCCAACACCCCCGGCGCCGCAAATCCGCTGCCGCTGCTGATCCTGTTTTCCCGCGCCGACTGTCCCTGGTGCGAGCGGGCGCGCCGCGGCTGGCTGCTGCCCATGCACACCGAGCCGGCCTGGCAAGGGCGGGTGGCGCTGCGCGAGGTGTGGCTGGACAGCGACGCGGCAATGACCGATTTCTCCGGCCGGGCCACCACCCAGCGCGCCTTCGCCGCCGCTCAGGGCGTGCGCGTCACCCCCACGGTGATGCTGTTCGGCCCGGGCGGGGAGCGGCTGGCCGAACCCATCGTCGGCCTGCGCATCGCCGATTTCTACGGCGCCTACCTGGAGCGCGCGGTGGAGGAAGCCGGCATGAAACTGGGCCGCCGGGCGCCATGAGAAGCGACAAGGACCTGCACCTGCGCGCGCAGCGGCGGGATGCCATCGACGCGCTGCTGGCCATCACCGGGCGACGCGAACTGCTGCAGGACAACCCGCTGCTCGCCCGCTCCATCCGCAACCGCTTCCCCTACCTGGACCCGCTGAATCACCTGCAGATCGAACTGCTGCAGCGCTACCGGCACGGCCACCGCGACGAGCGCGTCAAGCGAGCCATCCACCTCACCATCAACGGCATCGCCGCCGGCCTGCGCAACAGTGGCTGAAAAGCCTCGGCAAAGGGCTGCGGCCAACCCATCTCCCGCGAGAACCCAAATGGACCACAGCAGGGGCAACGCGCCCCAGACGCCCGCCACCCAGTTCCTGCGCCGCCATGGCGTGGCCTTCTCCACGCATCTGTACGACTACGTCGAACACGGCGGCACCGAGGTGTCGGCGCGCGAGCTGAACATCGACGAACATGCCGTGGTCAAGACGCTGGTGATGGAGGACGAGGAAGGCCGCCCCCTTATCGTGCTGATGCACGGCAGCCGCAAGGTCTCCGCCCGCGATCTGGCCCAGCAGTTGAATGCGAAGAAGATCAGCCCGTGCAAACCCGAGGTGGCCCAACGCCACACCGGCTACCTGGTGGGCGGCACCTCGCCCTTCGGCACCCGCAAGGTGCTCCCGGTCTGCATGGAGCGCAGCATCCTCGACCTGCCGCTCATCTACATCAACGGCGGCCGGCGCGGCTTCCTCGTCGGCATCCACCCCCACGACATCCTGCGGATGCTGCAGCCGAAGCTGGTGGATGTGGCGAAGGGGTGAGGGGTGAGATCACCCCTCACTTCTCCCGCCCCTCTCGATGGTCACCCCCACACGGCGCACGCCGCGCAGCATGCCGATCTTGGCCACCGTCACCCTCGCCCAGGGCGCGCGGAAGTCGCCGGTGAGCAGTCCGGAGACGTATTCGGCCAGGGTTTCCAGCAAATTGAAGTGGCGAACTGCGAACTCGTTCTCGATGCGGCGGACGACTTCAGCGTAATCTATCGTGAAGGCGATGTCGTCGTGCTGTGTCGCCGCCTCGGGCATGCCGATCTCCAGGTTGAGTTCGATGAGCTGGCGCGCGGCGCGCTCCCGGGGGTAGATGCCCACGGAAGCCTCGAGCCGCAATTCGTGAATGAAAATGGCGTCCACGGGGCCGTTCCGGCAACAGGGTAGGCGGGCATTCTAGCCGGAACGAGGACGACGCACGGGGCAGGCGCGTGCCTCCGAGGGGGAAGAACACGGCGCAGCGGCGCCGCAGTACGCGGCGCTCCGGGCGGGTGACTGAACCATACAAGACGCACCCTTGAGGGTGATGGGGAGATCAGTGGTGACGGCGATCGGTTTCGCGATTCTCGGATATCTGTTGGGTTCGGTACCCTTTGCAGTGGTGGTGAGCCGCCTCTACGGGCTGCGCGACCCACGCACCTACGGCTCGGGCAATCCCGGCGCCACCAACGTGCTGCGCAGCGGCAGCAAGAGCGCCGCGGCGCTGACGCTGCTGGGCGACGGCTTCATGGGCTGGCTGGCGGTATGGCTGGCACTGGGCCTGGGCGAGGACTTCGGCGCCGGCGGACGCGAAGCGGCGGCGGCGGGACTCGGGGCCTTCCTCGGCCACCTCTATCCCATCTTCCTCCACTTCCGCGGCGGCAAGGGCGTGGCCACCGCCTTCGGCGCCATCGTCGGCCTGAGCCCGGTCCTGGGGCTGGCGGCCTTGCTGTCGTGGATCGGCACCGCCCTGGTGACGCGCTACTCGTCGCTGGCCGCCCTCGTGGCGGCGGGCGTGGCGGCGCTCCTGGGGTGGTTCGTGCTGCCAAGCATCGCGCCCGCCGTGGCCGTCACCGTCATCGCGGGAATCCTGGCCTGGCGCCACCAGGAGAACATCCGGCGGCTGCGCGCCGGCACCGAAGGGCGCATCGGCGCGAGCTGACGGCCTGCGCTGCGGCCATGCCGCAGGCGCAGCGGGCAGGGGATTCCCTGCCCGGGGGCGTGCCCCTCAACCCCGGCCGACCGAGATGGTCGCGGCCGGGTTCGCCACGGCAAGGGCGCGTGCGGCGCCCGCCCGGGCGGATTCGATGCAGGCGGCGGTGGACACGCCGCCGACGTAGTTGCCCGTGACCACCAGCCCCGGCCATTGCTCCTCCAGACGGCGCAGCAGTTCCAGGCGCTGGCCGTGGCCCAGGTTCGGCTGGGGCAGGGCCTGGCGCCAGTAGCGCACGCCGCAGAACACCGGCGCAGCGCGCACGCCCAGCAGTTCGCGCGCTTCTTTCCCCACCAGTCGCTCCAGATCGGCCCGCGGCAGTTGGGCCAGTTCCGGCGCTCGCGCACCCCCCACGTAGGCGGTAAGCAGCGCGTGGCCGGGCGGCGCCCGACCGGCGAACAGGGTGGAGGAGAACAGCAGTCCCAGGGTGCCGCGCCCCTCGCAGGACGGAGTCAACACGCCCAGACCGTCCAGAGGATGGGCGATGTCGGCGCCGCGGTAGCCCAACCCCACCACGGCCAGGGGCGGGTGCTCGATCGCGGCCAGGGCATGTGCCGCGTCCGGCGACAGCCCGGCCAGCAGCCGCGCGCAAGCGTAGGCCGGCAGGGCGAGGACGACGCCCGCCGCCCGCAGCGACGCCATGTGTTCGCCGTCGCGCACGTTCAACCGGAATCCACCACCCGCCCGCGCGCGCAGCGACTCGACGCGCACCCCCTGCCGCAGCCGCGGACCCAGCGCCCCGGCCAGTCGCAGCGGTAGCGCGCCCATGCCCTGCCGGAAGGAGATGAGCTGCCGGCGCCGCGGATCGAAGCGCGGGTCCATGCCGCCACGCCGCACCGCCAGCGCGCCCCGCACCACCGAGCCGTAGCGCGTCTCCAGGGCTTTCAGCCGCGGGAACAGCGCCGCCATGCTGAGGCGCCGCGGGTCTCCGGCATGGAGACCACCCACCAGCGGATCGAAGACGTAATCCAGCAGTTCGCGGCCGAAACGGCGGCTGACGAAATCGGCCACCGACTCGTCCCCGGCCTGAGGGCGAATGAACGGTTCGGCCAACAGCCGCAGGCGTCCCCGCACGGAGAAGAAGCTGCTGGAGAAGAAGCCCAGGGGATCCAGCGGCAGGGCGCAGGCGCGGCCGTCGCGCACCAGGTAGCGCCGCTTCACGCCCTCGCCTTTCTGGATGCGCTCGCCGGCAAGCCCCAGTTCGGCGATGAGCGCTTCGGCCGCGGGGGCGGGCGAGACCATGCTGTTGGGACCGTGCTCCAGCAGGAAGCCGCCGCGGTGCTCGGACTGGATGCGCCCGCCGGGCGCGCGCCGGCGGTCGAGCACGAGCACATCCCGGCCCGCCGCGGCCAGCGCATGGGCGGCGGTGAGGCCGGAGACGCCGGCGCCGATGACGATGGTGGGGTCCATGGGCAAGGCCCTTCGCAAGAGCCATGCCTTGGCAGCCGTGCCGCGTCACCGGGCGCGAGCGGCGGAGAAACCGGTCAATTCCTGTTCACCGCGGTCGGAATGTGACCGGCGTCACGCCACCCGCGCCCCCGATACCCAGCCCACGATCATGGTTTTTTGCGTCTGCGACAGCGTTTTCGGCCCGTGGCACGGCCGTTGCTCAACAGCCTTTGACATTTGTTCGCCCGAATTGCGTCGAAGGAGGAATCCATGAAGAAAGTACTGACCGGATGCGCCGTGGCCGTCGCCACCCTGTTCGCCCTCAACGCCAGCGCCTATGAAGCCGGAAGTGCCGGGGGAGGCAAGGTGGCCGGCAAGGTGAGTTTCAAGGGGGCGCCCGCGTCCAAGAAGCTGCCCATCACCAAGGACAACGCGGTGTGCGGCAGCGGCGACCGGGAGATCGTGGAGATCAACGCCAAGGGCGGCAACCTGGCCGGCGCCGTGGTGTACGTGGCCAAGGTGGACAAGGGCAAGCCCTGGGGCGAGCTGGAGAAGCCCGTGCTGGACCAGAAGGGTTGCCGCTTCGCCCCTGACGTCATGGTGGTGAAGAAGGACGCCGAACTCACCATCCGCAACTCCGACCCGGTGATGCACAACATCCATACCTACGAAATCATCGGCGCCGTGCGCCGCACCATGTTCAACGTAGGCCAGCCGGACAAGGGCGACATGAAGCAGCCCATCAAGATGCGCCGCGCCAACGTGGTGAAGATCGAGTGCGACGCCCACGACTTCATGCACGCCTGGGCCTTCACCGCCGACAACCCCTACGCCGCAGTAACGAAGGAAGACGGCTCCTTCAGCCTCGACGGCCTGCCCGACGGCGACTACGAGGTCAAGGCCTGGCACCCCATGCTGGGCGAGAAGAGCGCCACGGTGAAGGTCTCCGGCGGGGGTGCCGCCAGCGCCACATTCGAGTTTGCGAAGTAATCACACAGGGGAGGAACCCATGAAACCTCGCACCATCAAGCGCCTTGCGTGGGCGCTGGCAAGCGCCGGCGTGTCCGCGGGCGCGGCACTGGCACAAACGCCGGATCTGCAACCACTGCCCGAGCCGAAGTTCAACGCCGACCAGGCGGCGATGGGCAAGTACCTGTTCTTCGATCCGCGCCTTTCGGGCGACGCGGCGCTGTCCTGCGCCAGCTGCCACGACCCGAAGAAGGGCTGGACCGACGGCCAGCCACTCGGCAAGGGCTATCCCGCATCGGAGAGCTTCCGCAACACGCCGACCATCCTCAACGCCACGCTGAAGTCCCGCTTCCACTGGGACGGCCGGCTGGACGGCTCGGACGCCGGCACCCTGGTGCGCGACCAGATCACCGAGGCGGTGTACATGAACACCGACGGCCGCCTGATGCAGGAGCGTCTCAAGCAGGTGCCCGAATACAACGAGATGTGGAAGAAATTCCGCAAGGACGACATCAACGGCATGCGCGTGTTCAACGTCGTGGGCGAGTTCATCAAGACCGTGACCTCGAAGAACGTGCCCTTCGACAAGTTCAAGAAGGGCGACGAGGGCGCACTCTCCGCCGCGGCGAAGGAAGGCTACGCGCTGTTCAAGGGCAAGGCCGGCTGCGTGGCCTGCCACAACGGCCCGGTGGGTTCGGACGGCAAGCTGCACAACACCGGCGTTCCCGAGAACCCCGGCGTCTGGAGCGACCCGCTGCGCGCCATCACCATGCTGCGCCACTACTCGACCCACGGCATGCCGAACTACATGAACGCCCGCACCGACGTGGGCTCCTTCGCCATCACCAAGGATCCGAAGGACGTCGGCAAGTTCAACACGCCCTCGATCCGCGACCTGAAGTACACCTCGCCCTACATGCACAACGGCGTGTTCGCCACGCTGGACCAGGTGGTGGACTTCTACAACAAGGGCGGCGGCCAGGGTTCCGAACTCAAACCGCTGAACCTCTCCGACGCCGAGAAGAAGGCGCTGGTGACCTTCCTGGAAAGCCTTTCCGGCGATCCCGTGATCATCGACCCGCCCAAGCTGCCCGAGTACAAGGTTTGGGCATTCGGCAAGAACTGACGGGGTGACACCATGAAAACGAAACCCATCATCCTCGCGCTCGGTTCCGTATTCGGCGCCGCAGCCATCGGCTATGCTACCCTGGCCGCCGCCGCCGGCGGTTTTCCCGCCCTCGGCCCCCTGCCGCCTCCGCCGATCCCGGCCGACAACCCGATGACCCCCGAGAAGATCGAGCTGGGCAAGATGCTGTTCTGGGACAGCCGTCTCGGCGGCGACGCCTCCTCGCCCTGCGCCGTGTGCCACGAGCCCTCCAAGGGCTGGGGCGACGGCGGCGAGATCTCGCGTGGCTACCCTGGCACCCAGCACTGGCGCAATTCGCAGACCATTCTGAATTCGGCTTATTACAACAAGCTGTTCTGGGAAGGTAACGTTACCAGTCTGGAACAGCAGGCACCCGCAGCGGCCGAAGGCAACGTCGCCGGTAACGGCGACCGCTCGCTGATGGAGATGCGCCTGCGCTTCATTCCGGAATACGTCGAGCGCTTCAAGAAGGTGTTCGGCGCCGACTGGCCGCGCATGACCCATGCCTACATGGCCATCGCGGCCTTCGAGCGCACCATCGTCTCCGATGCCAAACAGGTGCCCTTCGACCGCTTCACGAAAGGCGACAAGAAGGCGCTGTCCGAGTCCGCCCAGCGCGGCATGGCGCTCTACAACGGCAAGGCCGGCTGCATCCAGTGCCACAACGGGCCGCTGGCCTCGGACCAGAGGTTCTACGCCCTGGGCGTGCCGGAGAACGAGGTGTTCAAGACCGAGCCGCTCTATCAGATCACCCACCGCTGGGAGCATTACCAGAAGGGCATCGACGAGAAGGGCTACCGCGGCGCGGACTGGGACTACGGCCTGTACTACCGCACCAAGAATCCCAAGGACAAGGCGAAGTTCCGTACGCCGTCCCTGCGGGAGCTGAAGTACTCCGCGCCCTACATGCACAACGGGGTCTTCTACACCCTGGACGAGGTGGTGGACTTCTACAACAAGGGCGGCGGCGCGAGTCCCTACAAGTCGCCGCAGATCAAGCCCCTGGGGCTGACGGATCAGGAGAAGAAGGACCTGGTGGCTTTCCTGGAGTCACTGTCCATGGACAAGCCCATCCTGATGGATCCGCCCAAGCTGCCGCCCTACGCGGTCATGAAATGAGGAGCGAGGAAATGACGCAGAACATTCAGATTCACGACCGCACCCAAGACGAGGAAGGCGGTCATCTGTGCATGAGCCGGCGCCAGTTCCTGCTCTCCGGCGGCGCCGTGGTGAGCCTGGCGGCCATGCCCGGCCTGGCCCAGGCGGCAGCCATCAAGGCCGGCTACGCCCGCAAGAAGATCGGCAAGCTCTCCGCGCTGAAGGCGGGCGAACCGGTGGCCTTCAACTACCCGTTCGCCGACGTGCGCAACATCCTGGTCAAAGTCGGCGCCCCCGCGGGCGGCGGCATCGGGCCTGAGAAGGATGTGGTGGCATTCAACCAGCAATGCACCCATATGGGCGGCCCCTTGGAGGGCACCTACAAGGCGAAGTATCAGGCGCTCGGCCCCTGCCCGCTGCACCTGACCACCTTCGACCTGACCCGTCACGGCATGGTGATTTCCGGCCACGCCACCGAGAGCCTGCCCCAGATCGTGCTGGAGGTGCAGGGCGATGACATCTACGCCACGGGGGTGATGGGCCTGATCTACGGCTACGCCGCCAACACCGGCCGCGCCTGAGGAGAACGAACATGAGCAAACTCTGGACTTCCAAGGTCAGCCCGCAACTGCCCGAACCGGTGAAGGCCGTTGATCGGGTGCCGCTGCCGCCGAAGAACGCCGACGTCTTCACCACCGCCTGTGACTACTGCACCATCGCCTGCGGCTACAAGGTCTACCGCTGGCCGGTGGGCCAGGACGGCGGCGCCAAGGCAGCGCAGAACGCCATGGGCGTGGGCTTCCCGCACCAGCAGATGAACACGGCCGCGTGGGCCAGCCCTGCCCAGCACACCATCGTCAGCCACAAGGGCAAGCCGCATCACGTCATCGTCGTGCCGGACAAGGACGCGAAAGTGGTCAACGTGGGGGGCAACAGTTCGATCCGCGGCGGCACCCTGGCGCAGAAATGCTTCAATCCGGAAACCCGCACCCGTGAGCGGCTCCAGCATCCCATGATCCGCGTCAACGGCAAGCTGGAGCGCGTGTCCTGGGATCTCGCCACCGACGTGATGGCGGACATCTCCCGCTACGTCTGCCGCACCTACGGCGAGCATTCGTGGGCGATCAAGATGTACTCGTATCAGTATTTCGAGAACACCTACGCCATCACCAAGCTGGGCATGGCCACCATCGGCACGCCGGCCATCGCACCGCACGACAAGTGCTCCAACACCAATGATGCCGCTGGCCTGGACGATGCCGGTCTCGATTCCTTTGGTGCGAGCTACCAGGACTGGGGCGACTGCGAGGTGGCCTTCATGTCGGGTGTCGATCCCTACGAAACCAAGACCACGCTGTTCACCACCTGGATGATGCCGGGCGACAAGAAGATGATTTTTGTCACACCGCACAAGACCATGGGTGTTGCCTGGGCCGTCTCACAGGGCCGGGGCATGTGGCTGCCGATCATCCCCGGCACCGACTCCGTGCTGCATAACGCCATGGCGCGCATCATCATCGAGAACGGCTGGCAGGATCAGGAGTTCATCGACAAGTATGTCGCCAACTCCTGGGAAGTCGATTCCGGCTATGGCCGTGGTACCCGTAACACCGGCTGGCAGTGGCGTACCACTTGGGGAACCTGGCAGAGCGACTGGGAGGACTACAAGAAGTTCGTTCTCGGCGCCGAGGAGTCGAAGCTGGAGAACGCGGCCAAGATTACCGGCCTCGATCCCGCGGACATCATGAAAGCCGCCGAGTGGGTCGCCAAGCCGGTGAATGGCAAGCGCCCGAAGGCTTCGTTCATGCTGGAAAAGGGTAATTACTGGACCAACAACTACATGAACACCACATCCTTCGCCTCGCTGGGCTTGATCTGTGGTGCCGGCAACCGGCCGGGACAGGTCATCTCGCGGGGTGGCGGACACCAGCGCGGCATGATGGGTGCTGGCGGCGGTTCCGGCTGGCTCAACCCCGAGAAGTATCCGGGGCGCCGCAAGAAGAGCTTCAACCTCGACAACTGGGTGATGCAAGGCAAGGTGAAGTTCGCCTGGGTGTTCGGCACCACCTGGATCGCCGGCATGATGGCCTCGCAGGGGCTTGCAACTAAGATGCTGGACCAGACACGCGGCAATCCGAACCAGATTACCAGCCTCGACCGCGCCGCCATCTTCGAAGTGCTGAAGAAGCGTGTCGATTCAGGCGGCATGGTGCTGGTCGACTCCGACATCTATCCGGTCGAGCCGCTCAACACCGATATTGCCGATATCGTCTTGCCTGCAGCGACATGGGGCGAGGACGATCTCACCCGCTGCAACTCCGAGCGCCGCCTGCGTCTTTACAGCAAGTTCTACGACGCACCGGGCGAGGCCAAGCCCGACTGGTGGGCCGTGCAACAGTTTGCCAAGAAGATGGGCTTCGACAAGGACGGCAGCTACTACTGGAAGGACTCGAATGACATCTTCGAGGAAGCGGCCCGTTTCGGTCGGGGCGGCGTGTTGAATTACCAACCGCTGGTGGTGGAAGCCAAGAAACGCGGCATGCGCGGCCACGAGCTGCTGCGTACCTACGGTACGGAAGGCATCCAGACGCCGATCCGCGTGCGTAACGGCAAATTGGTGGGTACGGTGCGGTTGCACGATCCAAACAACGACTGGGGCGAAATCGAAGGGACGGAGGTGCAGATCAAGTCGCTCTATGCCTTCAACACCCACTCTGGCAAGGCCATCCTGCTCAAGAGCCCCTGGAAGTTCTCCGGCTGGATCCAATATTACGATGCCATCAAGCCGCGGCCCGAGAAGGGTGAAATCTGGGTCACCAATGGCCGTGTCAACGAAACCTGGCAGTCGGCTTTCGATGATCTTAGAAAGGCGCACCTGATGCAGCGCTGGCCGTGGCCGCCGATCTTCATCAACCCTGCGGATGCCAAGCCCAAGGGCATCGAGTCGGGTGATCTGGTGAAGATTCACAACGATACGGTTTACATGCAGGTGGGTCAGCCAGTGGGTGTCAAGGATGCAGACCTCAACTTCAACAACCTGATGAAGGACGGTCACATCGAGACGACCGAGGGGTTCTTCACGGCGGTGGCGATCGTCTCCGACGAGATGCGCCCGGGCGTGGCCATGGCCAGCTTCAATTTCCCCGGTGCGCCGGCCAACACGGTGGTGTCCGCGGTGCCCGATCCTGTGACCAACAATTACCGCTACAAGCTGGGGCGGGGCACGCTGACCAAGGTAGGCGAGTCGCCGTTCAAGCACAACTTCACGGCGATGAGCCTGAAGCCGCGCAACATCGTGTAAGCCGCGCAGCGGGCACCGCACTCCGCTTCGGGCCGCTGGCGCGCCGGCCCGGACGGGGTGTTGGACCCGGCGGCAACACGCGCGCCAACGGGTGCGCATGTAATGTCATGTTCCTCTGCAGCGCGGAGAAATCCGCGCTCTTTTTGTTGGCGAACCCGGTCCGACAGAGCGCCGCGGGTGCTTCGACCCCTGCCCCATGAGCCCTTACAAGATCATCGTGACCGGACCTGTGGGTGCCGGCAAGACCTCCGCCATCCAGGCCGCCACGGACTCGCACTGTCTCGTCACCGACATGCCCGTCACGGACATCACTGCCCTGCGCAAGGGCACCACCACCGTGGCCATGGATTTCGGCGTCGTGGACCTCGGCCCGACGCAGCGCATCCACCTCTTCGGAACCCCGGGGCAGGAACGCTTCGAATTCATGTGGGACATTCTGGCCAATGGTGCCCACGGGCTGGTGATCCTGCTCGACAACACGCGCAGCAACCCCTATCGAGACCTCAAGCACTACACCGTCGAATTCGCGCGCTTCATGTCTCTGGCCAACCTCGCGATCGGCGTAACCCATTGCGATGGCGAGCGCGGGCCGACACTGTCCACCTACGAGCGCTGGCTCGATGACCTCGGCCTGTCGGCACGGTTGCATGCCACCGACGCCCGCAGCAAGGACGACGTGCTGAGGTTGATCACGGCGGCGCTTCCCCGCGGAGGCGAAGTCGCCATGGATACGGCCGAAGATCCCGTCCCCGTCCCGGACGAACCGGTTGCGATCGCCGGAACCGGAGAGCCGCCGGACGAGCCGCCGGACGAGCCGCCGGACGAGCCGCCGGACGACGCGCTGCACCTGGCGCCCGACAAGCTGGAACAGATCCTGACCATCCAGGGCGTGGACGGCGTGAGCCTGACCAACAGCATGGGCGAACTGCTGCACTCGACCATCTCCAACGAGCCGCTCAACGAGTTCATCGCCTACCTGTCTGCCGTGGTGCCCACCGTGGAGTCGGCGCTGGACCTCGGCCGCATCCAGCGGGTGACCCTGAAGAGCCCCGCCGCGGGCAACCTCATCGTGTTCGTGGAGAAGGAGCAGTCGCTCGGCGTTCTGTCACAGCCCCGGGCACCGGTGACCCACCTCGGCCAGCAGGTGGAGGATCTGCTCCAGTGGACGTGAACCCGACCC
Organism: Betaproteobacteria bacterium; assembly: GCA_016208415.1. Classification (GTDB taxonomy): domain Bacteria; phylum Pseudomonadota; class Gammaproteobacteria; order Burkholderiales; family Rhodocyclaceae; genus JACQYB01. The sequence continues at coordinate 26,934 of JACQYB010000027.1, forward strand.
ACCCTGCACCGTGACCATGGAAAACCTGCTGCGCGGTTTCCGCGCATTGAACGGCGTGCGCCGGGCCTACCTCTACCGCGAGCCCGACGGCATCCTCGGGGGCGGCGACACGGACTGTGGTGGCCTGCTGGAAGCCGCCGGCGCCATCGACCAGATCTTCGCCGCGCTCCAGGCCATCGGCAAGCCGCACAACGAGCTGTACCTCTCGCTGCCGGACGCCATGCTCGCCGCCTACCCGGTGGAGGGCTGCTGCACGGTACTGCTCTTTACCGACCGGAAGGTCAATTTTCCGCTCATCCATATGGGTGTGAAATCGGCCGGTGCGAAGCTGAGGGCCCATTTCGCTCCCGTGCCCGACGCGGCCCATGCCCCCGCCGCTGCGCCTCCCCACCCTGCGGCGGCAGCCCGGGACGGGAGCGCGCCCGTCGAATCGGCGCCGACTGCCCCACCGCCGGCAGCGGCGTTTACTCCCGGCCATCGCCCCGCTGCCGGGGAGGCCGCCCTGCGCCCGGTGCTCGACGCCCTGTCCGACCTGTTGCTCGACCATTTCGGACCCGCCGCCCACCTGGTCTTCGACGATGCGCTGGACGAGTGGCGCCGTGACCACCCGCCAGTCGCGCACACGCTGGATCGCCTGGTCGCCCTGCTCCTGAAGGAATTCGACTCGGATGCGGAGCGAGGCCAGTTCCAGCGTCAAGACCCCATGTTCACTAAGCGGATCCACACCCGGCTGCTGCTGGCGCTGCTCCTGGCCAGCATCCTGCCGGTGCTGCTGCTGAGCGCCTATGCCATTCAATCCACAACCGCCATGCTGCGTGATCGCAGCATTTCCGCCCGCGAAGCCAAGGTCTCGCTGGCGGGGGATCGGGTGCAGGCCTTCCTGCGCGAAGTAGCCAACGACCTGTACTATCTGCGCGACTCCAGCGCCATGAACCTGTACCTGCTGGCCGTGCTCTCCGGCGATCCCAGGTCGCGGCAACTGATGCTGGACAACCTCAACATGAGCCTGCGGGAGTTCTCGGACAAGCGCAAGATCTATCATCAGATCCGCTTCATCGACAAATCCGGCATGGAAGTGGCGCGGATCAACCGCGACGCCGCCGCCAGCGTGATCGTCACCGGCGCCGCCCTGCAGAACAAGAAGGGGCGCTACTACTTCGACGACGCCATCGGCCTGCCCCGGGACGGGCTCATGATCCCCCCCTCGACCTCAACCAGGAGCAGGGCAAGGTGGAGAAGCCCATCCGGCCCACCATCCGCTATGCCACTCCGGTGGTCGACAAGCACGGAGAGGTTCGCGGCATCGTCATCGTCAATGTGCTGGCGGCCCATTTCATCCGCCTGGTGGCGGACCAGAGCGTGCCGGAGGAGAGCCTGGTCTTCACGGACGGCGAGGGCCACTACTACTTCCACGCCGACGAGAAGACGACATGGGGCGGCAAGGCCGACCTGAACACCGGTGAGGGGCTGTACAAGGACTTCCCGGAACTGGCCGGCAAGCTCGATGCCGCCTCCCGGCTGACCTCCTTCGATTCCGCCGACCGCCTCGTCACCACGCTTCCCGTGGTGCTCGCCAACGAGGGCAGAAGGCTGGGCACCATCATCAATGTCGCCGAGCACGGCGTGGTCTTCGCGCCGGTACGCCAATTTGTGTGGGCCTTCGTCGCCCTGGCCCTCGTGGCACTGGTGCTGACCGGTGCGTTCTCCGTCTGGCTGTCCGGGACGATCTCGCGGCCTGTCGTCAAGCTGACCGAAGAGGTGGAGCGGCTGAGCCGGGGCGATCTCGACAGCCCCATTGACGTGCGCAGTTCCGACGAGATCGGCGAGCTGTCCCACGCCATCGAACGCCTCAGGAAGTCGCTGCAGATTCTGATGAAGCGCGCCAAGTAAGTCGCGGCGCCCGACCGGACCATCCCGGCACCGCGCCAGAGGAGGGCAGAGCCATGAAGATCGGCTGGTACCACCTGCTGTGCGCCACCGCGCTCGCGCTCAGCGCACTGCCGGGCCGGGCCGCGGATGACGTGCGAATGCCGGGCCACGACGACGAAATCCGCAAGGCGGCGCAGGCGCTGATGTCCGGGCAGGCCGCGGGCACCGGCCGGCGCGGCGCCGCGCCGCCGGACCCCGCGGACGCGAAGCGCGACGACATCCGCCAGGCCGCCCAGGCGCTGCTGGCCGGCGAAGCCCCTCGTCCGGACCACGACAGCCCGCCCGGGGGCACCCTGCGGGTGGCCCCCGGAGACTCCCTCAGCGCCATCGCCCAGCGTGTCTACGGCGACCCTTCCCGCTATCGCCTGATCTACGAGGCCAACCGCGCCCGGCTTTCCTCCCCCGACCGGGTCAGCGCCGGCATGGTGTTGGTGTTGCCGCGGGTGGAGGCTCCCGGGCGCTGAACCTCTCGCTACGAGGGCAGCCAGGTTACGTCGGCGGCAAAACCGCGGCGCCGCACCAAGGCGTTGAGCGCTTCCTCGCCCTCGCCCTGGTCGACGATCCAGCCCGCGGGTGCGCCGACGTCGCCCAGGGCATCGGCCAAGTGGCGCGCCTGCCGTGCCGTGCCGACGCCGGCTTTGACCTCGACGGCCGCCATGGCCTCGCCGCGCTGGAACAGCAGGTCGATCTCGGCGCCGGCGGCGGTGCGCCAGAAGAACATCTGGCTGAATGGCCGCAGCAGGCGTTCCCGGCGCAGCATGTCTTCGATGACGAAGGTCTCCCAACTGGCACCGCGCACCGGGTGCGCGTCCAGTTCATCCGGCGATCCGATATTCAGCAGGTGATGCAGCAGCCCCGTGTCGCGCAAGTAGGCCTTGGACGATTTCGTCAGACGCTTGCCGACGTTGCGGAAGTAGGGGGGCACGCGGCGCAGCAGGAAGGTGTGCTCCAGCGCGTCGAGCAGCCGTGCCACCCGGCCATGGCTCACCCCCAAGGCGCCGCCCAGCGCCGCCACGTTGAGCAGGCCGCCCTGCTGGTGTGCCAGCATGGTGAGTAGCCGGCGTGTGAGCACCGGCTCGGCATCAACGCCCAGTTGCGGCAGGTCGCGCTCGATATAGGCGCGCAGGTAGTTCTCCTGCCATTCGCGAAAATCGCCCATGGCGGCGTCGGGGAACCCGCCGGCCAGCCAAAGCCGCTGCCACGGCAAGGGCGCCGGAGCGCCGGCGGTCTCGGCCGCGGTCAGGGGATCCAGTTCAAGGATGCCGACGCGCCCGGCGAGGGACTCGGAAACACCCCGCACCAGACTCGGCTGCGCCGACCCGAGCAGGACAAAGCGCCCGCGCCGATGACGGTCATCGTCGATGATGCCGCGCAGGGCAGCAAACACATCCGGCACCGCCTGAGCCTCGTCGAGGATCAGTCCACCGCCAGCACGCGAGCGGATCTGAAACGCCGGATCGTCGGCGAACAGCGCCCGCAGGCGAGGGGCTTCCAGATCTGCGTAGGCGTGGGACGGAAACGTGGCGCGGGCCAGTGTGGTCTTGCCCACCTGGCGCGCACCCAGGATCAGCACCGCAGGAAACTGCGAGGCCAGAACCTGCAGGCGGTCGGCGGCTAAACGAGGAATCATGGATCGTGGACAGCGGTTTCGAAGGCCAGTTATCCTTGCATTATTGTATATCGTTGTTGCTAATGCGAGGATAAATCGCGAAGACGCCAGGATGTCAGGACGCCTCGATTCGCCCGAATCGACTCTCATCGCATGAGCGTCGCTTTTGCTGTACCGGACAGGGGCCTGGCGCAATTCCTTGGCCTACGCGGCCGACTGGAACGACCCCGAGGGATTTCCGGCGACAGTCCGAGAAATCCTGGTTCCCCTGGCCACAAAGGTGCTTCAAGGGAAGATCGAGGCCTGCAGGAGGCGCAATCTCCCGCTGATGGCAGCGTGGGATGAGATGCGCATGTCTCTGGCAGGTGCCCAGGACAAGCTGGGCAGCCTGCATATCGACGCCGGCGGCGCCATGTTCCTGCCTGAAGGTGTGGCGCCATCGATCCATATCGTCAAGCCGGAAAACGGCACCCCCTTTCGCGCCCCTCATTCCTTGATTCGCGTCAATTTTTTTAATCATATATATCAATCAGTTACCGCACGATGCGGGTGCGCGATGCCCCAAGCGCGTGCGCGCTTTCCCGCCAGAAGCGGCCCTTCCTCGCTCCCGATTCGCCCGATGTCGGACTTAAGTCACTGATATGCCTGTCGCTTTCCACCGCGGACCCTGAGAGGCACCTTTCTTGCTAAATGGCAGCCAGTGTCCATTCCGGTTCAACCGCTTCGAAAAGGGAGGTTTACGCGATGAAAGAAAAACTGGTACTGGTCGGCAACGGCATGGCCGGGGCCCGGCTGCTCGAGGAAGTGCTGGCGCTGGCGCCGGATCGCTACGCGGTGACGGTGATCGGCGAGGAGCCCCATGGCAACTACAACCGCATCCTGCTTTCCCAGGTGCTCTCGGGCGAGAAGCGTTTCGACGAGACCCTGCTCAACGACGAGTCGTGGTACGCGCAGCACGGCGCCACCCTGCTGGCGGGGCGCAAGGCGGTGGCCCTCAATCGCGGCCGGCGGCAGGTCATCGCCTCCGACGGCAGCATCATCGATTACGACCGCCTGGTGCTGGCCACCGGCGCGCGCTCGATCGAGCTGCCGCTGCCGGGCAGCCATCTGCGCAATGTGCTGACCTTCCGCAACATTGCCGAGGTGGAGGCGATGCTGCAGGTGGCTAGGCCCGGGCGCAAGGCGGTGGTCATCGGCGGCGGCCTGCTCGGGCTGGAGGCGGCCTGGGGGCTGTCGCATCGCGGCATGTCGGTTACCGTCATCCACCTCATGGACCGGCTCATGGAACGCCAGCTTGATGCCCCCGCCGCAGCGCTGCTCAAGCGCTCGCTGGAGGAGCGCGGGCTGTCGGTGCTGGTGGACACGGAGTCCCAGGCGCTGGTCGGCCAGACCAAGGTCGAAGGCGTGCGACTGCGCGACGGGCGGGTGCTGCCGGCCGACCTGGTGGTGATGGCGGTGGGTATCCGGCCCAACATCGAACTCGCCCAGCAATCCGGCATCCAGTGCGAGCGCGGCATCCTGGTGAACGACTCGATGCAGACCTTCGATCCGCGCATCTATGCCGTCGGCGAATGCGTGCAGCACGACGGCCATGTCTACGGACTGGTGGCGCCGCTCTTCAAGCAGGCCAAAGTGTGCGCCAATCATCTGGCCGGCGCCGGCTTCGCCCGCTACCAGGACAGCGTTCTCGCGACCAAGCTGAAGATCACCGGCATCGACCTCTACTCCGCCGGCAACGTCACCGGCGGTGAGGGCTACGAGGAACTGGTGCTCGAAGACCCGAAGCGCGGCGTGTACAAGAAGCTGGTGATCCGCGACAACAAGCTCGCGGGAGCGCTGCTCTACGGTGAAACCGAGAACGAGTCGTGGTACTACGACCTGATGCGCGACGGCTCCGACATCACCGAGCTGCGTTCGAATCTGCTCTTCGGCCGCGGCCACGGCGGCGACGCTGGCCATTCGGGCCACATGGCGGTCGCCGCCATGTCTGACGACACTGAGGTCTGCGGCTGCAACGGCGTGACCAAGGGTCAGATCGTCCAGGCCATCGCCGAGAAGGGTCTGTTTACGGTGGAGGAAGTGCGCCTCCACACCAAGGCCTCCGCCTCCTGCGGCTCCTGCACCGGCAAGGTGGAGCAGATCCTGGGCTTCACCCTGGGCGGCGACTATTCGGCGGCGCCCAAGGAAAAGCCCCTGTGCACCTGCACCGATCACAGCCATGCCGAGGTGCGCCGCGCCATTCGCGAGCAGCACCTGACCAGCCTCGCCGAGACCATGAGCTTCCTCGAATGGAAGACTCCGGACGGCTGCCCGAAATGCCGCCCGGCGCTCAACTTCTACCTCATCGCCACCTGGCCCGGCGAGGCCAAGGATGATCCCCTGGCGCGTGCGCACAACGAGCGCGTGCACGCCAACATCCAGCAGGACGGCACCTACTCGGTGGTGCCGCGCTGCTGGGGCGGGCTGACCAACGCCACCGAGCTGAAGGTGGTGGCGGGCATCGCCGAGCGCTACGGCGTGCCGGTCAAGATCACCGGCGGCCAGCGCCTCGCCATTCCCTTCATCAAGAAAGAGGACTTGCCCAAGGTCTGGGGCGAACTGGCCGAGCACGGCATGACCTCCGGCTTCGCTTACGGCAAGGCGGTGCGTTCGGTGAAGAGCTGCGTCGGCAAGGGCCTGTGCCGCTTCGGCACGCAAGATTCGCTGGGGCTGGGCATCCGCATGGAGAAGACCTTCTGGGGCGCCTGGACGGCCCACAAGTTCAAGATGGGCGTTTCCGGATGCCCGCGCAACTGCGCCGAATCCACCATCAAGGACTTCGGCGCGGTGGGGGTCGATTCCGGCTGGGAGATTCACGTCGGTGGCACTTGCGGCGTGCGCGTGCGGCCTACCGACCTGCTCACCAAGGTGAAGACGGATGACGAGGTGATCGAGTACGCCGCGGCCTTCCTCCAGCTCTACCGCGACGAGGGCTACTACATGGAGCGCTCCTCGGCCTGGATCGAACGCGCGGGCCTGCCCCACGTCAAGCATCGCATCGTCGAGTGCGACAACTCCCGCAAGGACCTGGCGACGCGCTTCTTCACCGCCCAGGCGACGGCGCAGGTGGATCCCTGGGTCGAGCGCGGCACCAAGGGAGACCAGCGGATGGAATACGAAATGCTCGAAATCGCCGACATGGCGGCCTGAACGGAGGATATTGCAATGAGCACGACGGAATTGAACTGGATCGAAGCGGGCGGCCTGGATGACCTGCCCAAACCCGGCGGACGCAAGCTGCGCACGCCGCAGGGCGACATCGCCCTGTTCCGCACCAGCGCCGACGAGGTTTATGCGCTGGCCGACAAGTGTCCGCACCGCGGCGGTCCCTTGTCGCAGGGCATGGTGTATGGGCAGCGGGTGCAGTGCTGCATGCACGGCCTGAATCTGGATCTGGCCAGCGGCAAGGCGGTGGCGCCGGATCAGGGCTGCGCCACCTCGTATCCGGTGAAGGTGGAGGGTGGCCGGGTGTGGATTGGCCTCAGCCTCGCGGCCGCCGGCTGCGCCTGCGCCTGACGCCTGAACCGCGCCAGCAGGAGCGTCCGGACGTAACGCGCGGCCTTGCGATGGGCGGGTTCGTCGGTTACTTCCGGCGCGGCGTTCGGTGCTACGGGTTCCGAATCGAGCGCCGGAGGGTTTCCCTCGTGAATGGCGACCGGCGCCTCGTCTTTCGTCCCCGCCAGCGCCGTCACCGCCGCCCGTAGCGGTGCATTCGGCGCCAGCACGCCGTGAGTGCGAGCCGATGCCGGCGCGGCGGCGCAATCAGCGCGGCCAGTTGCTCGATCCGCTCGAGCGGCGTCAGGAGCAAGGTGACACTGCCGCCGGGGCCGGGCTTGATGCTCTCATGGACCAAGCCCCATCACAGGAGGCTGCTAGTGTTTAATTGCATTAACAGGCGATAGTATTATGATACCCACTCCGCTTGGTAGAAGGGGGTGGTTCATGGCACGAGTAGCGGTTGAGTTGTCGTGTACGGCAGAAGTGATATCCGAGCTTGAGCGCCTGTCTC
>JACQYB010000086.1 GCA_016208415.1 Betaproteobacteria bacterium
GGCCGCGGACGACGATCTGGCGCACTGGCTGCGGCTGACGCTGATTCCCGGCGTCGGCGGGCAGACCCAGCGCCAGTTGCTGTCCCGCTTCGGGCTGCCGCAGCAGGTATTCGCTGCCGGCCGCGCGGCGCTGGCGCCGCACCTGTCGCCGGCGCAGCTCGAGGCCCTGCTGCACCACGACGCCGGTTCCGACATCGCCATCGCCCGCGAATGGGCGCAGATCCCGGGCAACGCCATCGTCACCCTGGCCGACGCCGGCTATCCCCGATCGCTGCTGGACATCCCCGATCCGCCCACCCTGCTCTACGTCAAGGGACGGGTGGAGCTGCTCAGTCGCCCGGCGCTGGCCGTGGTGGGCAGCCGCAATCCCACCGCCCAGGGCCGCAACCACGCCGAAGCCTTCGCCCGGGCGCTATCCTGCGCCGGACTCACCGTGGTGAGCGGCATGGCGCTGGGCATCGACGCCGCCGCCCACCGCGGCGCGCTCGAGGGCGACGGCGCCACCGTGGCGGTGATCGGTACCGGAGCGGATCGCGTCTATCCGGCGCGCAACCGCGAACTGGCCCACGACATCGCCAGCCGCGGCGCCATCGTCAGCGAGTTTCCCCTCACAACGCCGCCGCTCACCGCCAACTTCCCGCGCCGCAACCGCCTCATCTCCGGACTGTCACGCGGCGTGCTGGTGGTGGAGGCGGCCCAGCAAAGCGGCTCGCTCATCACGGCGCGGCTGGCCACGGAGCAGGGACGCGACGTGTTCGCCATTCCCGGGTCCATACACTCACCCCAGTCCAAGGGCTGCCACCAGCTCATCAAGCAGGGCGCAAAGCTGGTGGACTGCACCGCCGACATCCTCGACGAGCTGCGGCTGGAACCACCGGCCCTGCCGCCGCAGCCCGCGCCGCCCCCCATTGCGAGCTTGCCCGAAGCGGGGCCGAAGCTGGCGGTGCTCGCGGCGGCGGGCTTCGACCCGTGCGACATGGACACCCTTGCGCAACGCACCGGCTTGACGATCGATGCCCTCTGCGCCATCCTGCTCGAACTGGAGCTTGAGAGCCGACTGGCGCAATTGCCCGGCGGCCGCTACCAGCGCCTGTCCTGAGCCGCGAAGTCGGCGGGTCGTCCTGAGCCGCGAAGTCGGCGGTCGTCCCGAGCCGCGAAGTCGGCGGTCGTCCTGAGCCGCGAAGTCGGCGGTCGTCCCGAGCCGCGAAGTCGGCGGTCGGAGTGAGCAACCCGCGAGGGGTGCGTTGCGACCCGGGCACCCGTGGAGGGTGCGTGACGACCAGGCGCCCGCCACGGTGCGCGGCGGGTCACTTGGAGCCGCATACATGTTCGAAATCTTTGTCTATCTCTTCGAGAACTACTACAACCCCGAGGCCTGCCCGGCGCCGGATCAGTTGGCACGCAAGCTCTCGGCGGCAGGCTTCGAGGAGGATGAGATCTCCGACGCGCTGGAATGGCTCTCCGGACTGGCGGAAGCCTCGCAGAGCGCGCTCGCCCCGGTGTGCTGCACCAGCAACTCGGTGCGTTGCTTCGACGAACACGAAACGGCCAAGCTCGGCCCGCAATGCCGGGGTTTCCTGCTGTTCCTGGAGAATGCCGGCGTACTCAACGCGGCGTCGCGGGAACTCATCATCGAGCGCGCCATGGCGCTCGCCGCGAGGCGCGTGTCACTGTCCCGATTCAAGGTCATCGTCCTCATGGTGCTGTGGCAGCGGCGCCAGGAGATGGACACCCTCATCCTCGAAGAACTGCTCTCCGACGGCGGTCGCGCCCTGCACTGAACCCCGTCGCGCGCAACCCCCGGCTTGCCACGGCCGGTCCGGGTTCTTATCATCGCCGCCGTGAGTCCGACATGATGTTACGGTGGCGCCCTTGTGCCATCGCGTCGCGCTGCCGTTTCCATCCCTGCGAGCATCCATGAGCAAACAGCTGATCATTGCCGAAAAACCCTCCGTAGCGCAGGACATTGCCCGTGCGCTGGGCGGATTCACCCGCCATGGCGACTATTTCGAGAGTGACCAGTACGTCCTGTCCTCCGCCATCGGCCATCTGCTGGAACTGGTGGTGCCGGAAGGCTACGAGGTCAAGCGCGGCAAGTGGTCCTTCGCCCACCTGCCGGTCATCCCCCCGGAGTTTGCCCTGGCGCCCATCGACAAGACGGAGGACCGGCTCAAGCTGCTGGTGCGCCTGATGCGCCGCAAGGACGTGGAGGGCTTGGTGAACGCCTGCGACGCGGGGCGCGAAGGCGAGCTGATCTTCAACTACATCGCCCGGCACGGCCGTGCCGCCAAGCCGGTGCGGCGGCTGTGGCTGCAGTCCATGACGCCCCAGGCCATTCGCGACGGCTTCGCCAGGCTGCGCGAAGGTGCGGAGATGGATGGCCTGCGCGATGCCGCGGTGTGCCGCTCGGAGGCGGACTGGCTCATCGGCATCAACGGCACCCGCGCCATGACCGCCTTCAACTCCAAGACCGGCGGCTTCCACCTCACCACCGTGGGGCGGGTGCAGACACCCACCCTGGCGATCGTGGTCGAGCGCGAGGCGCGCATCCGCGCCTTTCAGCCGCGCGACTACTGGGAGGTGGAAGCGGGCTTCGCCGCCCAGGCCGGCAACTATCGCGGCCGCTGGTTCGACGAGCGATTCCGCCGCAACGAAGCCGACGAGCACGCCCGTGCCGAGCGGCTATGGGACGAGGCCCGGGCGCGGGGCATCGCCGCACGCTGCACCGGTCGGCCCGGCACGGTGGAGGAGGAATGCAAGCCCGCCACCCAGATACCGCCGCTGCTCTACGACCTCACCAGCCTGCAGCGCGAGGCCAACGGCCGCTTCGGCTTTTCCGCGCGCAACACCCTGGCGCTGGCGCAGGCCCTGTACGAACGCCACAAGGTGCTCACCTATCCGCGGACGGACTCCCGCGCCCTGCCCGAGGACTACCTGGCCACGGTGCGCGGCACGCTGCAGATGTTCGCCGGCGAAGAGGCGCTCAAGGGCGCGGACCATGCGCTGCTCCACAATTACCGGGAATTTGCCGCCCGGATCCTGGACCAGGGCTGGGTGCGGCCCAACAAGCGCATCTTCGACAACGCCAAGATCTCCGACCACTTTGCCATCATTCCCACCGGGCTGGCGCCGAAGAGTCTTTCCGAGCCCGAGGCCAAGCTCTACGACCTGGTGGCCAAGCGCTTCCTGGCGGTGTTCTTCCCCGCCGCCGAGTCGCTGGTGACCACCCGCATCACCCGCGTCGAGGGCGAGTCCTTCAAGTCCGAGGGCCGCATCCTGGTCAATGCCGGCTGGCTGGCGGTGTACGGGCGCGAGGCGCAGAAGCGCGACGACACGCCGCAACTACCCCTGGTGGCGGTGGGCGAGGTGGTGAAGACCGAGGCCGTGGACGTCACCGCCCACCAGACCAAGCCTCCGGCGCGCTACACCGAGGCCACGCTGCTCACCGCCATGGAAGGTGCCGGCAAGCTCGTGGACGACGAGGAACTGCGCGCCGCCATGGCTGGCCGCGGGCTGGGCACGCCGGCCACACGCGCCCAGATCATCGAGAACCTCATCGCCGAGGTCTACATGCTGCGTGAAGGCCGCGAACTGGTGCCCACCGCCAAGGCCTTCTCCCTCATCACGCTGCTCAGGGGCCTGCAGGTGCCCGAACTCATCTCGCCCGAACTCACCGGCGAATGGGAGCACAAGCTGGCACGCATGGAGCGCGGCGAGCTGCCGCGGCCCGCCTTCATGCAGCAGATCGCGGAGATGACCCGCCACATCGTCGAGCAGGCGAAGAGCCATGAGAGCGACACCGTGCCGGGCGATTTCGCCACGCTGTCCACACCCTGCCCCAAGTGCGGCGGCGTGGTGCGCGAGACCTACAAGAAATTCCAGTGCCAGGGCTGCGATCTGGCGCTGTGGAAGATCGCCGCAGGCAGGCAGTACGAGATCGCGGAAATGGAAACCCTGTTGAGCGAGCGAAAGATCGGACCGCTGACCGGCTTCCGCACCAAGATCGGCCGGCCCTTCGCCGCCAGCGTGCGGCTCAACGACGAGTTCCAGCCCGAGTTCGACTTCGGGCAGGACAAGGCCGAGGAAGGCGAGGCCGGGGCGGTGGATTTCGGCGACCAGGAGCCCCTGGGTGCCTGTCCCAAGTGCGGCGGCCGGGTCTTCGAGCACGGCATGGCCTACGTCTGCGAGCATTGCGTGGGCGCGGACAAGCGCTGCGACTTTCGCTCCGGCAAGGTGATCCTGCAGCAGGCGGTGGATCGGGCGCAGATGACCCGGCTGTTGGCCGCCGGACGCACCGACCTGCTGCGCGGCTTCGTCTCGGCACGCACGCGGCGCAAGTTCTCGGCCTTCCTGGTGCGCGCCAGCGACGGCAAGGTGGGCTTCGAGTTCGAGGCGCGCAAGAAGCCTGCGGCCTCGGCGGCAAAGGCGGCCGGCGACGGCGCGGCCGAGGCCAAGCCGGCGCGGCGCGGCGCCAGGGCCGCCGCAGCCGATGAAACCGCTGCGAAACCCGCGGCTGCACCGCGGCGCCGGGCCGCCGGCAAGTAAGCCCATCGCACGCGCCCTTCGTGGGCGCCCGCGGCCTGGACGCGACCGGGCCGCCGCTCGGTCGAAGCGCGGACCCCGCCGCTCACGAGTCCGCCGCCGGCGCCTCCACCCGGTGGTCCTGTTCGCCCAGTCCGGCGATGCCCGCCGTCACCACGTCACCGGGCTGGAGATAGACGGGCTCCGGCTTCATGCCCAGGCCCACCCCCGCCGGCGTGCCGGTGGCGATGATGTCCCCCGCCTCCAGCGCCATGAACTGGCTGAGGTAGCTCACCAGGCGCAGCGCCGGAAACACCATCTCGGCGGTGCTGCTGTCCTGGCGGCGCTGGCCATTGACCGCCAGCCACAGCCGCAGCGCCCGGGGGTCGGGCACCTCGTCGCGGCTCACCAGCCACGGCCCCAGCGGCGCAAACCCCGGGTAGCTCTTGCCCTTCACCCACTGGCCGCCGCGCTGCAGTTGCCAGGCCCGCGCCGACACGTCGATGAAGGTGGCGTAGCCGGCGATGTGGTCGGCCGCCGCCGCCTCGCCGACCTCCAGCGCCCGGGTGCCGATCACCACCGCCAGTTCGATTTCCCAGTCCAGCAGCGCCTGCGGGCCGGGGAAGGGGATGGGATCGGCAGGGCCGCTCGGCAGCACGGCTTTCATGAACACCACCGGCTCCGTGGGCAGGGCCATGCCGGCCTCGCGGGCGTGGTCGGCGTAGTTCAGGCCGATGCCCACGATCTTGCCGCCGGGCGCCACGCATGGGCCGAGGCGCCCCGGCGCGGGGACTGCGGGCAGATCGTCCGGATCGAGCCGCGCCAGGCCCGCCAGGCTGGCCGGCGACAGCGCCGCGGCGTCGATGTCCCGCACGTGTCCGCCGAGGTCGCGCACCACGCCATCCGTACCCAGCAGCCCAGGCTTTTCCATGCCGGGCGGGCCATATCGAAGCAGTTTCATGATGCCCTCCGCCGAGCCGCCTCAAGGAGGGCAGGCGCCCCCTCGGCGGGGGTTGAGGTGGGGTTTCGCAAAGCACCGCTTTGCGCCGCCGAAACGGGCGAGCCGTGCAAGGCGAGCCCTTCGCGAACATTGTGAGCGTGGGGGGTTCATGTCTTCTCCTGCGCGGTGGCGAAGTACGACGTGAAGTGTAGTCCCGTCGGGCACCTCCAACGTGAAACTGCGCCTGCCCGCAGGAATGGGAGCGGGCTTGCCCGCGATTCCGGCGGCCGCGATCGCGAGCCCGCCCGCTCCCACATCGGCGTGGTTTCACCTGCCGGGGCGGCGCCCACGCCGTGTCCCTCAGCCCGGGAGCCGCTTGAGATGGCTGCCGCAACCCGCCCGGCAGTCGCTGGCGCCGAAGCGCGGGACCACCACGGATCCCGGCGTGGCGGCGTTGACGGCGCACTCCGGCTGGTCGTGGTACAGCACGCGCACCACCCGCACGCCGGGCACGGCCAGCAGGTAGTCGATGTGCCAGTGCTTGCGCGCCGCCCCCTCCACGTGGCGCCGGATGCGGGCCTCCAGGGCGCGGCGGGCGCTGCCGGTATAGACGTAGAGCCCGGCCGGGAAATCGAAGCGGCCCAGCCGCCCCACCTGCAGCACCTCCAGCCCCCGGGCCACCTCGATGAACAACTGGTAGGTGCGCGGCGCCCCCACGGCAGCGTGGCGGCACGCCTGCGCCGCCACGGATTACCCGCGCACGAAGGGATTGGTGCGGCGCTCCTCGCCGAAGCTGGACATGGGCCCATGCCCGGGGATGAACTGCACGTCGTCGCCCAGCGGAAACAGGCGGGTGCGGATGGAGCGGATGAGGGTGTCGTAGTCGCCGCGCGGGAAATCGGTGCGGCCGACGGAGCCGGCGAACAGCACGTCGCCCACCAGCGCCAGCCTTGAAACGGGATCGAAGAACACCACATGTCCGGGGGTGTGGCCGGGGCAATGCGCCACCTCCAGCGTCACCCCGCCCACCCGCACCGTGTCGCCGTCATGCAGCCAGCGGTCGGGCACGAAGGGGGACAGCGGCGGGAAGCCGAACATGGCGCCCTGCTGCGGCATGGCGTCGATCCAGAAGCGGTCTTCCTCCTGCGGGCCCTCGACGGGCACGCCCAGCTCCCGCGCCAGTTCGGCGGTGGCGCCGGCGTGGTCGATGTGGCCGTGGGTGACCAGGATGCGCTCCGGCGTCACCGCCTCGCGCTCCACCGCCGCCAGGATGCGCGGCAGGTCGCCGCCGGGATCGACGATGGCCGCCCGGCGGGTGACGTCGCACCACAGCAGGGTACAGTTCTGCTCGAAGGCGGTGACGGGGACGATGCGGTAGCGCAGCATGGGGCCGGATTGTCGCAGGTTCGATCCGCCGCCGCCAGCCGGCGGACCGGCAGGTGCGATGCCATGGAACTCGCAGCGCCCGCGCCCGTCAACATGCTCGTGCTCAATGGAGGTTCGGTATGAATATTCCGCGGTTTAGGGTTGCGGCAGCCGTAGTGGCCATCGCCACTGGCGTCGGCGTGGCGCTGCATGTCGTCCCCGGGGCGATCTCCCCGTCCCACGCCCAGGCGCAGGCGCAGGTTCAGGCCGGCACGCCGCTGGTCTCCGGCCTGCCGGACTTCACCGGACTTGTGGACGCGGTGGGCGGGGCAGTGGTCAACATCAGCACGGTGCAGAACGGGCGCGGGCGCGGCGGCCCGCAGCTCGACCCGGATGACCCGCTCCACGAGTTCTTCCGCCGCTTCGGCGTGCCCACGCCGGACCAGCAACAGCGACCCTCGCGCGGCGTGGGCTCCGGTTTCATCGTCAGCGACGACGGCTACGTGCTGACCAACGCCCACGTCGTGGCCGAGGCCAACGAGGTCACCGTCAAGCTCACCGACAAGCGCGAGTTCAAGGCCAAGGTGGTGGGCGCGGACAAGCGCACCGACGTCGCGCTCATCAAGATCGACGCCCGTGGGCTGCCCAAGGTGCGCTTCGGCGACGCCGGCCGGCTGCGGGTGGGCGAATGGGTGGCGGCCATCGGCTCGCCCTTCGGCTTCGAGAATTCGGTCACCGCGGGCATCGTCAGCGCCAAGTCCCGCGCCCTGCCGGACGAGTCCTTCGTGCCCTTCATCCAGACCGACGTGGCCATCAACCCGGGCAACTCCGGCGGGCCGCTGTTCAACCTGGCCGGCGAGGTGGTAGGCATCAACTCCCAGATCTACTCGCGCTCCGGCGGCTACATGGGCATCTCCTTCGCCATCCCCATCGACGTGGCGATGAAGGTGAAGGACCAGTTGCAGAAGACCGGCAAGGTCTCGCGCGGCAAGATGGGCGTGAGCATCCAGCCGGTGAGCCGCGAACTGGCGGAAACCTTCGGCCTGGACAAGGCCGCGGGGGCGCTGGTGGCGGCGGTGGAGCCGGGCAGCCCGGCGGAGAAGGCCGGCATCCAGTCGGGCGACATCATCCTCGCCGTCAACGGCACCAGGGTGGACGACGCCGTGGATCTGCCGCGCGTCATCGGCGGCATGCGTCCGGGCGAGGTGGTGAACCTCAAGCTGTGGCGTCAGAAGGCCAGCCGCGACGTCAAGCTCACCCTGGCGGAACTGAGCGAGGAGCCGGTCACCGCCGAAGGCCCGGCCCAGGGCGAGCGCAAGGCCACGGCCGGCAAGCTGGGGCTGGCGCTGCGCCCGCTGGAAGCCGCCGAGGCGCGCCGCCTGGGCGTGCAGGGCGGGCTGGTGGTGGAAGGCGTACAGGGCGCCGGGGCGCGCGCCGGCATTCAGCGCGGCGACGTGGTGCTGGGCGTCAACAACCAGTACGTCGCCGACCTGGACCAGTTCCGCCGCCTGGTGGATGCCGCCGGCAACCGCCTGGCGCTGCTGGTGCAGCGCGGCAGCGCGCGGCTGTACGTGCCGATCCGCAGCGGCTGATTCCCGCAGCCCACCGGGCCCGGCCCTCGTTCGGCGATTCGCCGGGCGCGGTGACCGGGCATTTCCGTTTCTTGACTTCCGCCTGGCTGCGCCCGGGGCGCCGGTTTGACCGTCGCGCACCCCCTGTCCCTCGCCGAGGGAACTGTCGTGACGGTTCTGACCCATGATATCGAGGCGACCGTCCGCCTCTCTCCCGGACAGCATGCCGAACTGCTGGCAGCGCTCGACGATGCTGATCGGGAAGAAGGCGTTCCCGCAGAGGAGCTTCTTGAGCGACTTCGCCGTTTTGGCTGATCTTGGCGCTTCGCGTTGTCATCAAGCCGCGGGCGGAGCGGCAGATCGAGCGGCGGCTGCCTGGTGGTCCGGGAACCGCGCCGCCGCCCCGGATGCAGTGCGCCAGGATCTTCAGTCGGCCCTTTCCCTGCTGGCACATGAACCCGAATTGGGCACCAGGGTCGAGATGCCCCGGCCCGAGGTAGTTCGAAGGCTGTACCTTGGGAAGATTCGGTACTTTGCGTACTACCGGATCAGACGCGATGTCCTCGAAGTGATCGCGTTCTGGCACGAGAGCCGAGACGGCAGCCCCCCGGTCTAGCGAATTGACGCCAAACCGAAGCCGGACCCAAGGCTGCGGGGCGACGACCAGGAACCGGCCATGGGGCGTGACGTCATCGGCCGAACCACCGTTCCGAATTTCAGACAAACGCCCCCGCCACCGCCGCCGCCAGGCAGGTGGCGAGCGTCCCGGCGACGATGGACTTCATCCCGAGTTCTGCCAGTTCGCCGCGGCGCTCCGGCACCATGGCGCCCATGCCGCCCAGCAGGATGCCCAGGCTGCCGAAGTTGGCGAAGCCGCACAGGGCGTAGGTCATGAGCAGGCGCGAGCGCGGCGCAAGCGCCTCCGGAGGCAGGCGCGCCAGGTCCAGGTAGGCCACCAGTTCGTTGAGCACCGTCTTCTTGCCCAGCAGGGCGCCGGCGGTGGCTGCCTCGCTCCAGGGGATGCCGCACAGCCAGGCCAGCGGCGCCATCGCCCAGCCCAGCACGCGCTCCAGGCTCAGGGGCGCGCCGGCCACCGCGGGGGCCAGCGCCAGGCCGGCATTGACCAGGCTCACCAGGGCGACGAAGACGATCAGCATGGCGACGATCTGCAGCAGCAGTTGCAGCCCGTCCAGCACGCCGTGGGTCAGCGCGTCCATGCTGCTGCGGGCGGTGCGCGCAACCCGTTCCATGGCGCCGAGCCCGGCCGGGCCGGGCGGCACCATGAGCGCGGCGATGACGATGGCCGCCGGCGTGGCCACCACCGAGGCCACCAGCAGGTGCGCCAGGGCGCCGGGCAGCACCGGCGCCAGGAGGGTGGCGTAGAGCACCAGCACGGTGCCGGCGATGGTGGCCATGCCGCATACCATGACGATGAACAGCTCGCCGCGCGACAGCCGCGCCAGCCAGGGCCGGATCACCAGCGGCGCCTCCACCATGCCGACGAACACGTTGGCCGCCGCCGACAGGCCCACGGCGCCGCCCAGCCCCATCACCCGCCGCAGCACCCAGGCGAAGGCGCGCACCACCGACGGCAGGATGCCCCAGTGGAACAGCAGCGCCGACAGGGCGCTCACCACCAGCACCAGCGGCAGGGCGCGAAAGCCGAGGATGAACACGTTCTCCGGATAGCGCGCCTCGAACGGCGCCGCCCCGCCGCCCAGGTAGCCGAACACCAGCGAGGTGCCGGCGGCGGTGGCGCGCTCCAGGATCTGCAGCATGGCATTGAACGAGCCCAGGGCTTCGGCGGCGCCGGGCAGCCGCAGCATCAGCGCGGCGAGCGCGAAGCACAGCGCCAGCCCGGAAAGCACCAGCCGCTTCGGAATGGCGCGCCGATCTTCGGACAGCAGCCAGGCAAGAACAAGCAGCCCGGCCACGCCGGCCAGGCTGTGCAGCAATTCGTCGGACATCCCCATCCCCCCTTTTTCGTGGCGGAAGTGTAATGCCGCGGGGGCCATGCGGTGCGGGGTGGCGCACGCTTGCCCCACGCCCCGCCATCGCTCCGTTATCCTTGGGCGCACTTCGAACAGGGGAGGATGCGATGACGGATTGGACGGTCGGCCGGTGCCGGCGCAGGGCGGAAGGTGACGGGGCGGCCGTCGGCGCGCCGACGGCTCGCGCCGGGAGAACGGCGTGACGGCCGCCGTGCGCAACGTCGCCGATCTCGGCCAGGTGTTCACCCCCGCGCCCGTGGTGGAGGCCATGCTGCGGCTGCGCCGCCGGCAAGGCCGGGTGCTGGAGCCGTCCTGCGGCGACGGTGCCTTCTCGGCGCGCCTGCCGGGCTGCACCGCCATCGAGCCGGACCGGCGCCACGCCCCGCCGGGTGCCCTGCACATGGACTTCTTCGCCTATCCGGAGACGGAGAAGTTCGACACCATCATCGGCAATCCGCCCTACGTGCGCTACCAGGACATCCGTCCCGAGACCCGCGCGCTGCTGCGCCACGAGGGTTTCGACGCGCGCACCAACCTCTACCTGTTCTTCATCGCCAAGTGCCTGCGCCACCTGGCGCCGGGTGGCGAGCTGATCTTCATCACGCCGCGGGATTTCCTCAAGGCCACCTCCAGCGTGGAGCTGAACCGCTGGATGGGCGAGCTGGGCACCATCACCGACGCCATCGACCTGGGCGATGCCCGCGTCTTCGACGGTGCCCTGCCCAACTGCCTGATCTGGCGCTTCGAGGCCGGCGACTTCAGCCGCCTCACCCGCTACGCGGAGATCGGCGTCGGCGACCGGCTCGAAGCCGCGCTGGCGGCGCCGTCCTGGGAGGAGCGCCATTGCCGCGAATGCGCCGGCCATCTGCTGTTTACCCGCGGCGACTATCCGCTGCGCTTTTCCGACCACTTCTTCGTCAAGGTGGGGGCGGTCTCCGGGCTGGACGAGATCTACGCCGATCCGGTCCACGGCAACCGCAGCTTCGTCTGCTCCGCCACCGCCGGCGACGGCCACACGCGGCGCATGATCTGGTGCGAGCCCGGCCAGCCGGCGCCGCAGGCGCTGCTGCCCCACAAGGCGCGGCTCATCGCGCGGCGCATCCGCCCCTTCGACGAATCCAACTGGTGGATGTGGGGCCGCGGCTATTACCAGTCGGAGCGGCCGCGCATCTACGTCAATCACAAGACGCGCAATGCGCGGCCGTTCTTCCTGCACCGCTGCACCCACTACGACGGCTCGGTGCTGGCCGTGTTCCCGCACGACACGCGCGCCGACCTGCGAACGCTGTGCGCCGCGCTCAATCAAGTGGACTGGGCGGACCTGGGTTTCGTGTGTGATGGCCGCTACCTGTTTTCGCAGCGCAGCCTGGAGAACGCGCCGTTGCCAGGAGCATTTGCGACGCTGGTCACGGCGCCGGGCGCCACCCCGCCCGGCCACGAGGGCACGTAGGGGCTTTGGTGTAAGATGGGCCGGACCCGGGCGCGCAAGAGCGCCGGCCGGCGCCCCGACAGCGCACTGATCCGGCTTAGAAGAAGGCACGCGACATGGTTCCCCATCTCACCACCGCCCTCACCGGGCCGCTGCTCGAACTGGAGCGGCGCTTCCTCGATGCCGAGACCGTCATCGAGCAGTGGTTCCGCGCCCAGTGGCTGGACCACACGCCGCCGTTCTATGCCTCCACCGACCTGCGCAACAGCGGCTTCAAGCTGGCGCCGGTGGATCTGAACCTCTTCCCGGGCGGCTTCAACAACCTCAACCCGGCCTTCCTGCCGCTGTGCGTGCAGGCGGCCATGAGCGCGGTCGAGAAGATCTGCCCCGAGGCACGCAACCTGCTGCTGGTGCCCGAGAGCCACACCCGCAACCTGTTCTACCTGGCCAACGTGGCGCAACTGGCCGCCATCTTCCACCACGCCGGCCTGAACGTGCGCCTGGGCACGCTGATCCCGGAGATCACCGCGCCCACCCGCATCGAACTGCCCGACGGCCACGGCGTGCTGCTGGAGCCGCTGGTGCGCAGCGAATACCGCCTCGGCCTGGCGAACTTCGACCCCTGCGCCGTCCTGCTCAACAACGACCTTTCGGCGGGCGTGCCGCAGGTGCTGCAGAACCTCCACGAACAGACGGTGATCCCGCCGCTGCATGCCGGCTGGGCGACGCGGCGCAAGTCCAACCACTTCGCCGCCTACGAGGACGTCTCGCGCCGCTTCGCCGGGAGCCTGGGCATCGACCCGTGGCTGCTCAACCCGGAGTTCGCCGTGTGCGGCGAGGTGGACTTCCACGACCGGCGCGGCGAGGACTGCCTGGCCGCCAACGTCGATCTCGTGCTCTCCAGGGCGCGGGCCAAATACCGGGAATACGGCGTGGAAGAGCAGCCCTTCGTGGTGGTGAAGGCCGACGCCGGCACCTACGGCATGGGCGTGATGACGGTGCGCGACGCCGCCGAGATGCGCGGCCTCAACCGCAAACAGCGCAACAGGATGGCCGTGGTGAAGGAGGGGCTGGAGGTCACCGAGGTGCTGATCCAGGAAGGCGTGCATACCTTCGAGACCGTCGACGGCGCCGTGGCCGAACCGGTGATCTACATGATCGACCGTTACGTGGTGGGCGGCTTCTACCGTGTGCACACGGCGCGCGGGCGCGACGAGAACCTCAACGCCCCGGGCATGCACTTCCGGCCGCTGGCCTTCGAGGCGCCGTGCTCCCTGCCCGAGCCGGAGAGGGAGCCGGACGCGCCGCCCAACCGCTTCTACGCCTACGGTGTGGTGGCGCGCCTGGCGCTGCTGGCGGCAGCGCTGGAACTGGAGCGCACCGCGCCGGAGGTGACATGAACCACCCCCACGCTCACAATGTTCGCGAAGGGCTCGCCTTGCACGGCTCGCCCGTTTCGGCGGCGCAAAGCGGTGCTTTGCGAAACCCCGCCTCAACCCCCGCCGAGGGGGCGCATGCCTCCCTTGGGGCGGACCGGCGGGAGGCATGCGCATGAAGTTCGCCTTCATCCTCGATCCGCTGGAGCACATCAAGGCCTACAAGGATTCCAGCGTCGCCATGATGCGCGAGGCGCAGCACCGCGGCCACGAGGTGTTCGCGGTCATGCGCGAGGCGCTGGCGTGGCGCGACGGGCAGGTGCTGGCCACGGCCACCCGCATCGAGCTGCTGCTGGACCAGCACACCTGGTATGCGCCCCACGAGCGCATGCGGGTGCCGCTGCGCCACTTCGACGCCGTGCTCATGCGTCAGGACCCGCCCTTCGACTTCGAATACGTGGTGGCCACCTGGCTGCTGGAGCGGGCCGTGGCCGACGGTGTGCGGGTCTTCAACGATCCGCGGGCCATCCGCGACCATTCCGAGAAGCTCGCCGTCGCCGAGTTCCCCCTGTTCGCCCCGCCCATGCTGGTGGCGCGGGAGGCGACACTGCTCGACGCCTTCATCGACGAGATGGGCGACGTCATCCTCAAGCCGCTGGACGGCATGGGCGGCGCTTCGATCTTCCGCGTGCGCCCGGGCGACGCCAACCGCAACGTCATCATCGAGACCCTGACGCAGCACGGCCGGCGCACCGTCATGGCGCAGCGCTACCTCGATCAGATCGCCCAGGGCGACAAGCGCATCCTGCTCATCGGCGGCGAGGTGGTGCCCCACGCCCTGGCGCGCATCCCCCGGGCGGGCGAGACCCGCGGCAACCTGGCCGCCGGGGCGACCGGCGTGGCGCAGCCGCTGTCGGCCCGCGACCGCGAGATCGCGCAGACCCTGGCGCCGTTGCTGGCTGCGCGCGGGTTGCTGCTGGCGGGCATCGACGTCATCGGCGACTGGCTCACCGAGATCAACGTCACCAGCCCCACCTGCTTCGTGGAAATCGCGCAGCAGACGGGCTACGACGTCGCCGCGCACTTCCTCGACGCGCTGGAGCGTGCCTGTCGCTAGACGTGGAACTACTTGCACCGGGAGGAGTGGGGAGGGGAAGCGGGCTTGCCCGCGATCGGGGCCGCGGGTATCGCGGGCAAGCCCGCTCCCACAGGTGGAACGCACGAGTGCGCCGGGTCGATATGGCGCTGCGCCCGTGGCTTGCGCTGCTGGCCCTGGCGGGCGGGCTTGCCGCCTGCGCGCCCGCGCCGCCGGTACGCCAGGAGTCCTACGTCTTCGGCACGCGGGTGGAGGTGCTCATCCACGGCGAGCCCGAGGGCAGGGCGCGGGAGGCCGGCGCCGCGGTACTGCAGGAATTCGACCGCCTGCACCGCATGCTCCATCCCTGGCAGCCCAGCGAACTCACCGCGCTCAACGGTGCCATCGCCTGCGGCGCCGACGACATCGAGGTGTCGGCGGAGCTGGCGCGCGTCATCGCCGATGCGCGCACCCTGGCGCTGCGTTCCGATCACCTCTTCAACCCCGCCATCGGCGCCCTGGTAAAGCTGTGGGGCTTCCACGGCGACAACTTCGAGGCCAGGCTGCCGGACGAGGGCGAACGCCTCCGGCTGCTGGCCTCGGAGCCGCGCATCGGCGACCTCGCGGTGGAGGGCCGGCACCTGCGCAGCCGCAACCCGGCCGTGGCGCTGGACCTGGGCGGCTACGCCAAGGGCTACGCCCTCGACCGTGCGGCGCACATCCTGCGCCAGCGCGGCGTGCGCAATGCCCTGGTCAACATCGGCGGCAATGTCATCGCCCTCGGGTCCAAGGGCGGAACGCCGTGGCGCGTGGGCATCCAGCACCCGCGCCAGACCACGCCGCTGGCCACCCTGGAATTGCGCGACGGCGAGGCCATCGGCACCTCGGGCGACTACCAGCGCTATTTCGAACTCGACGGCCAGCGCTACTGCCACCTCATCGATCCGCGCAGCGGCGCCCCGGCCCGCGGCACCCAGGCCGTGACCGTACTCATCCCGCCCGGCGAGCAGGCAGGCACCCTGTCCGACGTGCTGAGCAAGCCGCTGTTCGTCGCCGGGCGCGAGCGCTGGGCGGAGTATGCCCGCAGGCTGGGCGTGGCGAACGCGCTGCGGGTGGATGGCGGCGGGCGCGTGGAGCTCACCGCCGCCATGAAGGAACGGATTCACCTGGAAAAGGGCAGCGGCCCGGTCGTGGTCGTCGAATAGCCGTCCCGCGCACGGGGAGAGCCTCGGTTAGAATCTGCGCTGCAGGCCCCGGGCAGCCGTGACGGTTGCGGTGCGATCGAGCCCCCGTGACGGGTGCGTTTCGGTCATGCGGCCTGCCAGCGGAGAAGCAGCGTGACACCACCCACCAGCAGTGAGCTCATCGGCATTTTCCTGATCACCCATTTCGGTGTCGGCGAGGCGCTGGTGCAAAGCGCCTGCCATGTCATGAACCAGCGCCCCCAGCAACTCATCCAGCTTGGCGTGGCGGCCAACGACGACCCGGCGGACCTGCTGCCGCTGGCGCGCCAGATGCTCAACTATGTCGATGGCGGGCGCGGCGTGCTGGTGCTCACCGACATCTACGGCGCCACCCCGTCGAACCTCGCCGTGCGGCTGCTGCGCCCCGGCCATGTGGAGGGCGTGGCCGGGGCCAGCCTGCCCATGCTGCTGCGCGCCCTGGGCTACCGCAACCGCGACATGGAGACGCTGGTCTCCAAGGCGGTGAGTGGCGGCCACGACGGGGTCGTGCACATGAAGGCGGATCGCGATGCCAAGAGCTGAGGTGGAGATCGTCAACAAGCTCGGGCTGCACGCGCGGGCCTCGGCCAGGCTCACCCAGACGGCGGCGGCCTACGCGGCCGACGTGTGGGTGGAGCGCAACGGCCGCCGCGTCAATGCGAAGAGCATCATGGGCGTGATGATGCTGGCCGCCGCCAAGGGCGCGACCATCCTGGTGGAGACCGAGGGCGAGGACGCCGGCGAGGCGCTCGCCGCCATCGTGGAACTGGTCGGCGGGGGTTTTGGTGAAAGCGAGTAGGCGGCCATGAGCTTCACCCTCCACGGAATGGCGGTCTCCCCCGGCATCGCCATCGGCTACGCCCATCTGGTCTCCCACGCGACACTGGAGGTCTCGCATTTCGTCATTCCTGCGCGCCACATCGACGCCGAGATCGCCCGCTTCGATGCCGCCGTGGAGACGGTGCGCGTGGAACTGGACACGCTGCGCAACACCACGGCCGCTGCGCCCGCCGAGATCGCCGCCTTCGTCGATCTGCACGCCATGATCCTGGCCGATCCGCTGCTGTCGTCCGTGCCCCGGGACCTCATCCGCTCCCGGCGGTGCAATGCCGAATGGGCGCTGGTGCAGCAGATGGAGCAGCTCGTCGAGCAGTTCGAAGGCGTGGAGGACACCTACCTGCGCGAGCGCAAGGCCGACGTGGTGCAGGTCGCCGAACGGGTGCTGCGCGCGCTGCTGGGTCGCCCCGGCCACCTGCCGGCGCGCCGCGCGGTGGAGTACGGCACGGTGGTGGTGGCCCACGACCTGTCGCCGGCCGACACCATCCAGTTCCGCCAGCAGCACGTGTCGGGCTTCATCACCGACCTGGGCGGGGCCACCTCCCACACCGCCATCGTCGCACGCAGCCTCAAGATCCCGGCGCTGGTGGGCATGCACCACGCACGACAGATCATCAACGACGATGACCTGCTGATCGTCGACGGCACCCTCGGCGTACTGATCGTCGACCCGGACCAGCGCGTGCTGGACGAATACCGGCTGCGCAAGAGCGAACTGGAACTGGAGCGCAACAAGCTCAAGCGCCTGGTGAGCGCTCGCTCGGCCACCCTGGACGGGGTGGAAGTATCCCTGCAGGCCAACATCGAACTGCCCGAGGACGTGGGCCAGGCGCGGGAGGTGGATGCCGCCGGCGTCGGCCTGTACCGCACCGAGTTCCTGTTCCTCAACCGCGAGGACCTGCCCGACGAGGAGGAGCAGTTCGAGGCCTACCGCAGCGTGGCCCAGGCCATGGGCGGGCGGCCGGTGACCAGCCGCACCCTGGACATCGGCGCCGACAAGGCGCTGCTCGGCGACGACGACAACAGCCCCAACCCGGCCCTGGGCCTGCGTGCCATCCGCTACTGCCTGGCTGAGCCGGACCTGTTCCTCACCCAGTTGCGCGCCCTGCTGCGCGCCGCCCACTACGGCGACGTGCGCATGCTCATTCCCATGCTCGCCCACGCCCGCGAGGTGGACGAGGCGCTGAACCTGCTGGCGCGCGCCAAGGCGCAACTGCACGAGCGGCGCGTGAAGTTCAATGCCGACATGCAGGTGGGCGGCATGATCGAGATCCCGGCCGCCGCGCTGGCGGTGGGGCTGTTCCTGCGGCGCCTGGATTTCCTGTCGATCGGCACCAACGACCTGATCCAGTACACCCTCGCCATCGACCGCACCGACGACAACGTCGCCCATCTCTATGATCCGCTGCACCCCGGGGTGCTGCGCCTGATTGCCCACACCATCGACGCGGGCGGGCGCGCCGGCGTGCCGGTGGCGGTGTGCGGCGAGATGGCGGGCAATCCCGCCATGACGCGCCTGCTGCTGGGCATGGGGCTGCGCCAGTTTTCCATGCCGCCGGGGCGGTTGCTGGAAGTCAAGCAGGGCGTGCTGCGCTCCGACTGCTCGCGCCTGCGCCCGGCAGTGGTGCGCATGCTCAGGCAGGACGAACCGGAGAAGCTGCTGGAGCATCTGGACAAGCTGAACGCCTGAGAGAGTGCCCGGGCTTCGATCGCGTTTCGACCATGCACGGGTCCGGGGCGCGTTGCGATGCCGCGCAACCCGTGGCTCCGGGCTTGGCGGCGGGCGAGATGCGGGCCGTAATCCGCTCAGGCCGTAATCCGCGCAGGCTTGCCCGCCGTTGCCGCCGCCCCGGTCCTGGCTTTCGCCGACCGGGTTTTGTTTTTTGTCCCGTCGCAAGATGCGGCGGCTGGAGGGGCGATGGCAGCGGAGACATGCGGTGTGGGGGCGGTGCGGGCGCAAAGTGCGCACTTCGACGCCCCGCTGCGGCTGCGCTGCGGGGCCACGCTGCCGGGCTTCGACCTGGTCTATGAGACCTACGGCACGCTCAACGCCGCGCGCAGCAACGCCATCCTGGTATGCCACGCCCTGTCCGGCTCGCACCACGTGGCCGGCCACTATGCCGACGATCCCGCCAACGTGGGCTGGTGGGACAACATCGTCGGGCGCGGCCGGCCCCTGGATACGGACCGCTTCTTCGTCGTCGGCGTGAACAACCCCGGCGGCTGCCACGGCTCCACCGGCCCGCGGGAGATCAACCCCGCCACCGGCCGGCACTGGGGTGCCGACTTTCCGGTGGTGACGGTGGAGGATTGGGTGCAGGCCCAGGCACGGCTGGCCGACCATCTGGGCATCGGGCAGTGGGCGGTGGTGCTGGGTGGCAGCCTGGGCGGCATGCAGGCCCTGCAGTGGGCCATCGACCTGCCCGAGCGGGTGCGCCACAGCCTGGTGATCGCCGCCGCACCGAGGCTCACCGCCGAGAACATCGCCTTCGACGACGTGGCGCGCCAGGCCATCCTCACCGATCCGGATTTCCACGGCGGCCACTTCTACGAGCACGGCGTGCGCCCCGTGCGCGGGCTGCGGCTGGCGCGCATGCTGGGGCACATCACCTATCTCTCCGACGACCAGATGGCGGAGAAATTCGGCCGGCGGTTGCGCAACGGCAGCTTTGGCTACGGCTACGAGGTGGAGTTCGAGGTCGAGTCCTACCTGCGCTACCAGGGCGACAAGTTCGCGGGTTTCTTCGACGCCAACACCTACCTGCTGATGACCAAGGCGCTGGACTACTTCGATCCCGCCCTGGCCAGCGGCGGCGACCTGGCCGCGGCGCTGCGCAAGGCACAAGCGAAGTTCCTGGTGGTTTCGTTTTCCACCGACTGGCGCTTCTCCCCGGCGCGCTCGCGGGAGATCGTCGATGCGCTGGTGCACAACGGCCAGGACGTGGCCTACGCCCGCATCGAGAGCAGCCATGGCCACGACTCCTTCCTGATGCGCGACGCGCACTACCACGCCGTGATGAGCGCCTACCTGGGGAACGTGACGACATGATGACTACCCCCACGCTACGCTGCCCCCCGGGGGGCATAAGCGCTAACATAATATTCATGTCTCGAGCTTCTCACGTTGATACCGTCGCTTTCGCGGCGATTCGCGCAGCTTGGCGGCGATGTCGCGCCAACCCTGCATGCAGCGGTGCAAGGACAATGGTGGGTTGCAGG
>JACQYB010000028.1 GCA_016208415.1 Betaproteobacteria bacterium
TCGAGCAACTCATTGAGGCCATCCATGCCTTTACCGCTGCCTACAACGAAAGGGCGGCACCGTTCGTCTGGCGCAAACGAGAGGTTCGGGGGTCGCAGCTTCGAAATACTATTGTTAATTTACGCAATTAAACACTAGCCAGGCCAGTGACAGCTTCAAAACAGGGCTTGTGGAAGGAGAGGACCATGCCGCTCGTTCGCTACGTTAGAAGAGCCATGAATGCCGCTATCCGGTTCGTCATTGTTCTTGTCGTTTGTTCTGTACCTTTCTCTTGGGCACAGCCAGATGAGCTCGCGCTGTTGTCCGCGAGTGTGAGGACCCAAAAGCAAGTGTACAAGCCGAACGAATCTATTTTCGTTGAATACCACGAGTTTCCCGGGAATAGAACCGACTGGATCACGATAGTGCCGGCAGGCGCTTCAGACAGAACATATCGCGAGTGGCATTATACGCAAGGACGAAGAAGTGGTGTGCTCGCGTTCAAAGGGCTTCCGGCAGGGAATTATGAGGCTAGGGCGTACTTCAACTGGGGACGCGAAGGGTACACAGTGCGTAGTCGCCATTCCTTTCAAGTGGGAGGATCCACGGGATTCAAGTGCCGCTGGGACAAGATAGCAGGCCCCGGTGGGCCGTGGACGACAGGCTGGCAGCCTAATCACACTGCTGCGGCATGTGGTCATGGAGCGTGTTATAGCTGCCCTAGCGAGAGCCGTTGCGGGCTTTATCCGACCGGCTCGGTCATCAGCCATTCGCCCTACGGCGGTCAGGGAAATTGCCAAGTTATGTGGCGACTACGTTGCACGTGTATCGCACTGTGAGGAAGCAGGAGGAGATCGGCCGGCGGCGTCACGGAACCATGCCGGCTTCATCCACTCACTAATCATAGATCACCGATCCATGGACACCAGCCTGCTGAAACGACGCTCCGACTGCGAGTGGGAAATCCCCAGGCACGGCGCCATGCGCGTGCCGGCGGTGATCTTCGGCTCCGAGCCGCTGATCCGCGACATGGACCACAAGGTGTACGAGCAGGCGGTCAATGTGGCCATGCTGCCGGGCATCGTCCAGGCCAGCTACGCCATGCCCGACGCCCACTGGGGCTACGGCTTCCCCATCGGCGGGGTGGCGGCCTTCGACCCGGACGAGGGCGGGGTGGTGTCGGCGGGCGGGGTGGGCTTCGACATCTCCTGCGGCGTGCGCTGCCTGCACACCGGGCTCGTCCGCGACGACATTGCCGCCGTGCAGCGCCGGCTGGCGGACCTGCTGTACGCGCGCATTCCGGCGGGCGTCGGCTCCACCGGCCCGGTGCGCCTCGATGCCGCGGAGATGGACGCCATGCTCGCCGGCGGCGCCGCGTGGGCGGTGGAGCGCCGCTGGGGCACGCCCACGGACCTGGAGCGCATCGAGGAACACGGCCGCATGCGCGGCGCCCGCCCGGAGTGCGTCTCGCCCCAGGCGAAGAAGCGCCAGCGCGACGAGATGGGCACCCTGGGCTCGGGCAACCACTACCTGGAGGTGCAGGAGGTCACGGCGGTGTTCGACCGGACCATTGCCGAGGCCTACGGCCTGCACCCGGGCGACGTGGTGGTGATGATCCACTGCGGTTCCCGCGGCCTGGGCCACCAGATCGGCACCGAATTCCTCAAGCGCATGGCCGTTGCCGCGGCGGAACACGGCATCGTCCTGCCGGATCGGGAACTGGCCTGCGCGCCCATCCGCTCCGACCTGGGGCAGGAGTACCTGGGCGCCATGTGCGCCGCCATCAACTGCGCCCTGGCCAACCGCCAGATCCTCACCCACCTGGTGCGCGCGGCGTTCGCCGAGATCTTGCCGCGGGCGCGGCTGCCGCTGCTCTACGACGTGTCACACAACACCTGCAAACTGGAGGAACACGTCGTGGATGGCCGCCGGCGCCGGCTCTACGTGCACCGCAAGGGCGCCACCCGCGCTTTCGGCCCCGGCCATGCGGAGCTTCCCGCGGCGCTGCGCCCGGCCGGCCAGCCGGTGCTCATCGGCGGCTCCATGGGTACGGGCTCGTATGTGCTGGCGGGAGTGGAGGAATCCGGGCGCCACGCCTTCGCTTCGGCCTGCCACGGCGCGGGGCGCGCCATGAGCCGTCACCAGGCCCTGCGCACCTGGAACGGACGGCAGGTGGGCGACGAACTGGCGGCCCGCGGCATCCTCATCCGCAGCCCGTCCTCGCGAGGGGTGGCGGAAGAGGCTCCGGGCGCCTACAAGGACGTGGTGGCAGTGGTGGATGCCGCCGAAGAGGCCGGCCTGGCGCGCAAGGTGGCGCGGCTGGAGCCCCTGGTGTGCATCAAGGGGTGACGGATGACACGGCTTCCGGGCGCCCGCGGCACGCCTCGGGAGGTGCAATATATATTTGCAGGTTTGCGCACACTTAAGTGCGTGAGCAGGTTCTCTTTAGGCAATTCCCGCGGTATGATCTCGCCTGAATGACGAGCCCCGCAGAGGGCCAAGGTTCAGGACAGCGGCAAGAGCTGGACGCACCTCGCCGAGGTGCTCCTGGACACGACGGAGGACAGCACGTGAACCCGAACCCGACGCAGGCGGCGCCAGAGGCACGCATGCACGCCCACCCAACGCCCACTTCCCCCGGCGCGAAGAACTCCGCCACGGTCCTGCCCTTGCGGCGCGAATCCGTGGACGATGCCGGCTCGGCCACACTCATTCTTGCGGAGAACGGCCAGGTCCGTGACTGCAGCCGGGCGGCCGCGCAGTTGTTCGGCTACCCCGTCGACAAGTTGCGCGGCCGGCACGCATCCCTGCTGCTGCCACGCCTGGCGGGAACGGAGTTGGTGCAGGACGGGGATCTGAATCCGCGCCTCACATTCCTGTCCCACTGCGGCCTGCCATTCCGGGCCAGCCGGCGCGACGGCGGGGAATTCGCCTGCGAGCTGTTCTTGAACAGGCTCGGCAATGGCGCAGAAGGCACGCTCAGCGTCATCGTTCGCGCAATCGACGGGCCCGTCCTCGACTGCCTTTGAAGGCTTCGCAAGCGGGCCCGGCGCCAGGGCGCGCCTGGCCCGCATGTCTCGCCGTGGCGGAGCATTCCATCCAATGGGCGGTCGAATTTCTTGGTCCAGTCCCGGCTCGGCGGCCGAAGCCGGATCACCCTGGCGGCGCGGATGCGGATGGCGTCAACCGATGGGATCCACGCGGAGGACCGTGCAATGAAAGGCACAAGACAGGCGGACCTGACCGATGCCGGTCTGGAGCAGATCAGGCTGCGGATGAACGAACGGCGGGAACAACTCCTGGCCGAGATCCGCGAGGTGCAGACGCGCACCGGCGAGCATCCCTACGGCGAACTCGCCGAAGTGCCGGACACCGCTGACGAAGCCGTGGCCGATCTGCTGATCGACGTGGACCACGCCATGGTGGACCGCGACGTCCAGGAACTGCGCAACATCGAGGCCGCCCTCCAGCGCATGGACGACGGCAGCTATGGCCTGTGCGCCCACTGCGGCTGCACCATCGAGCAGGAACGGATGCTCGCCTTCCCCACGGCGACGCGCTGCCGCCCGTGCCAGGAAGTCTACGAGAAGACGTACGCCCACGGTCCGACGCCGACGCTGTGAGCCGCGCCGCCTGCCTCCGGCGCTGATCGGGACGGCTGCGCAACACCCTGTGGCAGCGGCCTTTCCAGCGATTTCAGCCGCCGCGGTCACGGGCAAGCCCGCTCCCGCAAGACGCGATCGAAATGCGGACTGCGCCGCTCAGCGCAGCCCCGGCAGCATGCCCTTCATGCCGCGCATGAGTTTCTGCATGCCCCCCCTGGAGAGCTGCTTCATCATCTTCTGCGTCTGCTCGAACTGGTTGAGCAGGCGATTGACTTCCTGCACGCTCACCCCCGCCCCCGCCGCGATGCGGCGCTTGCGCGAGGCCTTGAGGACTTCCGGCCTGGCGCGCTCCTGGGGCGTCATGGAGCAGATGATGCCCTCGATGCGCCGGATGGTCTTCTCCTCCGCACCGCCCTGAAGCTGCTGGGCGGCCTGGGCGAACTGGGCGGGGAGCTTGTCCATCATGGACGACAGCCCGCCCATGCTGCGCATCTGGCCGATCTGCTCGCGGAAGTCGTTGAGGTCGAAGCCCTTGCCCTTCTTGAGCTTGTCGGCGAAGGCACGCGCCTTGTCCTCGTCCACGCCGCGGCGCGCCTCCTCCACCAGGCTGAGGATGTCGCCCATGCCGAGGATGCGCGAGGCCATGCGTTCGGGGTGGAATTCCTCCAGACCGGTGAGCTTCTCGCCCACGCCGGCGAATTTGAGCGGCTTGCCGGTGACGTGTTCCGCCACCTCGCGCATCATGGCCTCGTCGATGTGCAGCCGCCCGGCGGTATCCACCAGCAGCACGTCGAAGTAGTGGCGCCGGGCATGGTCCAGCGCCGCCTCGGCGATGGCCACCGGCGCCTGGCCCACGGCGGAGGGGAAGAAGCCGATGCCGGCCTGGCCGGCCACGTGCTTCAACTGGTCGATGGCGGCGGGACGATAGACGTCGCAGCTCACCGTGAGCACCTTTTTCTTCAGGCGCTCGTGCAGCCACTTGCCCAGCTTGCCGGTGGTGGTGGTCTTGCCGGCGCCCTGCAGGCCGGCCATGAGGATCACCGCCGGCGGCTGGGTGGCAAAGCTGAGCCCGGCGTGGGCACCGCCCATGACTTCCGTGAGCTGCTGGTGCACCACCCCCACCAGCGCCTGGCCGGGGGTGAGGCTGCCGATGACGTCCTGCCCGAGGGCCCTTTCCTTGATGCGGGCGATGAGTTCGCGCACCACCGGCAGCGCGACGTCCGCTTCCAGCAGGGCCATGCGCACCTCGCGCAGCGCCTCCGCGATGTTGTCCTCGGTCAGGCGGGCCTGGCCGCGCAGGTTCTTGACGACCTTGGCGAGCCGCTGGGTGAGGTTATCGAACATGGGGGGATAAGCCTCTGGAACTTCGGGTAAACTGCCTAAATGCCCGGCATTCTACTGCATCTGCTTCCCGCCTCGCTCTACCTCGGCCTGAGCCTGCACTTCTGGCAGCGCCAGCGCGGCAGCGCGCCGGCAACGGCCGCGAGCGGCCTTCAGCCGTGGGAGCGGGTCGTGCTGATCGCCGCGCTTGCCATGCAGGCCGTCGGCCTCTACAACGCCCTCTTTCCGGGCGATGCCATGCATTTCGGCTTTGCCTACGCGCTGTCGCTGATGCTGTGGCTGGCGCTGGCGGTGTACTGGATCGAGAGTTTCTACGCCCGCCTCGACGGATTGCGGGCGCTGGTGCTGCCGGTGGCGGCGCTGTGCGCGCTGCTGCCCGCCATCTTTCCCGCCGAGCACACCCTTGCCAACGCGGGCTCGCCGCTGTTCCGGGCGCACTTCGTCATGGCCATGCTGGCCTACAGCCTGTTCACCCTGGCGGCGCTGCACGCTGTGCTCATGGCGGCGGCGGAAAGGCGCCTGCACCGGGGCCGCCTGTCCCGCGCGCTGGCGGGCCTGCCGCCGCTGCTGACCATGGAGTCGATCCTGTTTCGCATCATCCTGATCGGCTTCGTGCTGCTGACCCTGACGCTGGCCTCCGGCGTGCTGTTTTCCGAAGCGCTGTTCGGCAAACCCCTTTCCTTCAACCACAAGACGCTGTTCGCGCTCGTCTCCTGGCTGATCTTTGCCGGCCTGCTGATGGGCCGCCACGCCTACGGCTGGCGCGGCCGCAAGGCGC
The DNA here is from genome assembly GCA_016208415.1 of Betaproteobacteria bacterium. Classification (GTDB taxonomy): domain Bacteria; phylum Pseudomonadota; class Gammaproteobacteria; order Burkholderiales; family Rhodocyclaceae; genus JACQYB01. Next base: position 5,704 of record JACQYB010000028.1, read on the forward strand.
TGCGATTGACGCTGGCGGGCTTCCTCACGCTGCTGCTGGCCTATGTGGGCAGCCGCTTCGTGGTGGAGGTGATTCTCGGGCGGAGCATGTAGCCCCGCCCTGCGGCAAGCCGAACACCCGCAAAGGGTGCGCCCCGGCTAGAGCATGGGCGAATACTGCTTCTCGCCGCGCTCGAACACCACGCCCGCCCGTCCCACCAGCAGCGGGTCCACCCGCCCGATGCGGTCGGCGTCCTTCTTGCCGTAGGGCAACCGGTGCAGCACGTAGCGCATGGCGTTGAGCCGCGCTCGCTTCTTGCAGTCCGACTTGATGACCGTCCACGGCGAGTCGGTGGTGTCCGTGTAGAAGAACGTTGCCTCCTTGGCCTTGGTGTAATCGTCCCACTTGTCCAGGGAGGCCACGTCCACGGGGCTGAGCTTCCACTGCTTGAGGGGGTGGACGGAGCGCTCCTTGAAACGGCGGCGCTGCTCCTTGCGGCTTACCGAGAACCAGAACTTGATCAGGTGGATGCCGCTGCGCACCAGGTTGCGCTCGAATTCCGGGCACTCGCGCATGAACTCGGCGTACTCCGCGTCGCTGCAGAAGCCCATCACCTTTTCCACCCCGGCACGGTTGTACCAGGAGCGGTCGAACAGCACGATCTCGCCGCGAGTGGGCAGGTGCTGCACGTAGCGCTGGAAATACCACTGGCCGCGCTCGTTCTCGGTGGGCTTTTCCAGGGCTACGACGCGCGCGCCGCGGGGATTGAGGTGCTCCATCAGGCGTTTGATGGTGCCGCCCTTGCCGGCGGCGTCACGGCCCTCGAACAGGATCACCACGCGCTGGCCGCTCTCCTTGACCCAGGCCTGGAGCTTGAGCAATTCCACCTGCAGGCGGTACTTCTGGCGTTCGTAATTCTTGCGCGACATGAGGTTCCTGTAGGGATAACCGCCGTTGCGCCAGTCGTCGGAGAGCTGGTCATCGGGGCTGACGGGCAGCTTGTCGCTGTCCGGCTCATGGCGCAGCAAGGCCTCCTTCAGGGCAGCCAGTTCGTCGGGGGAAGCGCCGTCCAGAACCCCCTGGAAGCGCTTGATCCGTTCGATCGGATCCGCGCCCTCGCCGGACTGGAGGATGTCCGTGACCGCCGTGGCCTTCGACTCCTGCACGGCGCCCACGCGCGCCGCCACCTCGCTCTTCTCGACGCCGGCCGGGGTACGCGCATGGATGACGTCGCCGGACCTGGCCGGACGCGGTGCCGCGCCGTTCAGGCGCGTCACGCGCCGGGTGCCCTCGGGGCGCTCGTTGATTTCCTGCCGCACTGCCGTAGTGTCCATGAGCCGGTTCCTTTCGTGGATGGGAGTGGTCGCCGCAACGTCCCTGTAACGGCAGATTCACTTCCGGACTGAAGCTGCATGGGCGGCGCACGAAGCAAGCGCACGCCGCCGGGGGCGTATCCCCTGGCGGGCGTCGGCTCCACCCGATCGAATCGGGCCCGGCGCGGCATGGGCACGGCGCTGCGCTTGACAGCCCCTGTCCCCGCCGGAATACTGGCAACGTCGTTTCCGCCAGCATCCCTCCTTGACAGACGTTCCCTTACCGGCGCTCCTCGCGGCGCTGGCCGGCCTGCTCATCATCTCGGGTTTTTTCTCCCTGGCGGAAACGGCCATGATGGCTGCGACCCGCTATCGCCTGAAGGCAACGGCCGAGGGCGGCCACCGCGGCGCGCGCCGGGCCATGGAGTTGCTGGCCACCACCGACCGCCTGCTGGGCGTGATCCTGCTGTTCAACAATCTCGTCAATGCCGCCGCCGCCACGCTGGTGAGCGTCATCACCATCGAGCTGTTCGGCGACCAGGAGTGGGCACTGGGAGCAGGCACCCTGGCGGTGACCTTCCTCATCCTGGTGTTCTCCGAGATCTCCCCCAAGGTGGTGGGTGCGGCCTATGCGGACCGGCTGGCGCCCTGGCTGGGTTATGTCCTGGCGCCGCTGTTGCGGGTGTTTCACCCCATCGTGTGGTTCGTCAACCTCTTCGTCTCCGCGCTGCTTCGAACGCTGCGGCTGCGCCCCCTCCAGAACGGCGCCACGCAGGTCTCCCCCCAGGAACTGCGCGCCCTGGTGCTGGAGGCCGGCAATTTCATCCCGCCCAAGCACCGCAGCATCCTCGTGAACCTGTTCGAACTGGAGGACATCACCGTCGCCGATGCGATGACGCCCCGCGGCCAGATCGAAGCCCTGGACATCAACGCCCCGCTGGAGGAGATCCACCACCAGATCGCCACCTGCTACCACACCCGGCTGCCGGTGTGCGACGGCGACTTCGACCAGGTCATCGGCATCCTGCACCTGCGCCGCTTCGTGGCCGCCGCGCTGGCCGACGAACTGGACCGGGAGAACCTGCGCGAGCGCCTCACCAAGCCCTATTTCGTCCCCGGTTCCACACCCCTGTTCGCCCAGATCCAGTACTTCCAGGAAAACCGGCAGCGCATGGCGCTGGTGGTGGACGAATACGGCGAGGTGGAAGGCCTGATCACCCTGGAGGACCTGGTGGAGGAACTCATCGGCAAGTTCACCACCAGCCTGCCGGGCGGCCACGCCCTCCTGGCCTGGGACAAAGACGGCGACGCCGTCGTCGAGGGAGGCCGCAGCCTGCGGGAGATCAACCGGCATCTCGCCATCAGCCTGCCGACCACGGGGCCGCGCACCCTCAACGGCCTCATCCTGGAGCATTTCCAGGACATCCCGGAGGCCGGGATCAGCGTGCGCATCGCCGGCGTGCCCATGGAGATCCTGCAGACCCAGGACCGCATGGTTAAAATCGTCAGGATGACGCGCCCCAAGGGACACAACGGCGCCCCGGCGCCGTGACGATCAATGCCTCCTCTCAAGCATCGCGCCGCGGCTGACGTAAATTGACCCGTTATGGCTCGACGAGCGGATTCGGCCGCTTCTCCCCGCACCTTGCCAGGTCGCGTCATTCCTGCAAGCATGCAGCGCGCCGTGACGAAGGGTGCCGGCAAAGAAACCACCCGGCCCGCCAACGCCGGCAAGACTGAAGGATTACGGAGGCATCGATGGTCAGCGCAGTAGCCAAACCGGCGCGCAAGCCGCTCGCGACGACGAAGGAGTCCCTCTTCCAGTGGGAAGGCAAGGACAAGGCCGGTCGCGCCATACGCGGCGAGATGCGCGCCAGCGGCATGGCCGTCGTGCAGTCGACGCTGCGGCGTCAGGGCGTCACGGTCAAGGCCGTCAAGAAACAGACCTTCCGCGGCGGCAGCCGCATCACCGACAAGGACATCACGCTGTTTTCCCGCCAGCTTGCCACCATGATGCGCTCGGGCGTGCCGCTGTTGCAGTCCTTCGACATCACCGCCAAGGGCGCCAGCAACCCGGCGCTGGGACGGCTCCTCAACGACATCCGCGCCGACGTGGAAACCGGCAGCAGCCTCAGCCAGGCCTTTCGCAAGTATCCGCTGCACTTCGACGCGCTGTTCTGCAACCTGGTGGGCGCCGGCGAACAGGCGGGCATCCTCGATACCCTGCTCGATCGCCTGGCCACCTACAAGGAAAAGATCCTGGCGGTGCGCGGCAAGATCAAGTCGGCCATGTTCTATCCCATCGCGGTGATCGCCGTGGCCTTCATCATCACCGCGGTGATCATGATTTTCGTCATCCCCGAGTTCAAGAAGGTGTTCTCCAGCTTCGGCGCCGACCTGCCGGCGGTCACCAACGTCGTCATTGCCATCTCGGACTTCTTCGTCGGCAACTGGTACCTGATCTTCGGCGGCATCGGCGCCGCCATCTTCGGGCTGATGTACGCCTACAAGCGCTCGGAGAAAATGCAGCACGGCATGGATCGCCTGCTGCTGCGGCTGCCCGTCATGGGCACCATCGTGCAGAAGGCCACCATCGCGCGCTGGGCACGCACCCTGTCCACCATGTTCGCCGCCGGCGTGCCGCTGGTGGAGGCGCTGGATTCGGTGGGAGGCGCCTCGGGCAACCACGTCTACCTGACGGCCACGAAACAGATCCAGGGGGAAGTGAGCACCGGCACCAGCCTCACCGTGGCCATGCAGAATACGAGTGTCTTCCCCAACATGGTCACCCAGATGGTGTCCATCGGCGAGGAGTCCGGCCAGCTCGACGGCATGTTGTCCAAGGTGGCCGACTTCTACGAACAGGAGGTGGATGACGCGGTGAGTTCGCTCTCCAGCCTCATCGAGCCGATCATCATGGTCTTTCTCGGCGCGCTCATCGGCGGCCTGGTGGTGGCCATGTACCTGCCGATCTTCAAGGTGGCATCGGTGGTTTGAGGGCGGGAGGACATCCTTGCGGACTCGCGGCAGCGGGCTTGCCCGCGAACC
>JACQYB010000087.1 GCA_016208415.1 Betaproteobacteria bacterium
GCGACGGGCTGGTGAACCTGATCGACCTGTGGATGGAGGTCCCGCAGACCGTGGCCACGGTCAAGATCGGTTACGACGCCCGTTCCGTGGATACCTCCAAGTTCAAGGGCTACGAGGACAAGTACCTGGTCGGTGGCTCCTACTGGCCGCCCCAGTACTCGATCATGGAAGGCGATACGCTCAAGCCGATGAAGATCGTCAGCACCCGCGGCATGACCGTGGATGGCGAATATCACCCCGAGCCCCGCGTGGCCTCCATCGTGTCCTCCGAGATCAAGCCGGAGTGGGTGATCAACATCAAGGAGACCGGCCAGATCCTGCTGGTGAATTACGCCGACATCAAGAACCTGAAGACCACCACCATCGAGTCGGCCAAGTTCCTGCATGACGGCGGCTGGGATGCCACGAAGCGCTACTTCCTGGTGGCGGCCAACGCCTCCCACAAGATCGCAGCGGTGGACACCAAGACCGGCAAGCTGGCGGCCCTGATCGACACCAAGAAGATCCCGCACCCGGGCCGTGGCGCCAACTTCATGCACAAGGAATTCGGTCCGGTGTGGGCGACGGGCCACCTTGGCGCCGACGTCATCACCCTCATCGGCACACCGAACGACAAGATGCCCAAGTACAAGGGCAATGCCTGGAAGGTGGTGCAGGAAGTCAAGCACGTGGGTGCCGGCAACCTGTTCGTGAAGACTCATCCGAAGTCCAAGCACCTGTGGGCCGACGCGCCGCAGAACCCGGATCGCGAGATCGCCAGTTCCGTGGCGGTGTGGGACATGGCCGACCTGTCCAAGCCGAAGAAGGTGATCAACGTGGCCAAGGACTCCGGCTTGCCGGAAACCAAGGCCATTCGCCGTGCCGTGCATCCGGAATACAGCGCCGATGGCTCCGAGGTCTGGATCTCCCTGTGGGGCGGCAAGACCGATCAGTCAGCCATCGTGGTGTATGACGACAAGACGCTGGCCCTGAAGAAGGTGATCACCAGTCCGAAGATGGTCACGCCGACTGGCAAGTTCAACGTCTACAACACGCAGCACGACATTTACTGACGAGCGGTGGCGGGGGAGCGTCCGGCGTTCCCCCGCCGGTACCAGGGAGCAAGAAATGCCTAACAACCAGGATCGGGAGGATTCGGGCGACGGCTGGTGGAGCCGGCTGCGCCGCCCGAGCGCACGTTTTTCAATACTGACGCTGCTCGTCGTCGGTTTTATCGGTGGCATCGTATTCTGGGGTGGCTTCAATACGGGTATGGAGGCCACCAACACCCTGACCTTCTGCATTTCCTGCCACGAAATGCAGGACACGGTCTATCAGGAGTACAAGAAGACCATCCACTATTCCAACCGCACCGGTGTGCGCGCCGTCTGCTCCGACTGCCACGTGCCCAAGGACTGGGTGCATAAGATGGCCCGCAAGATCCAGGCCACGGGCGAGGTCTACGGCAAGATCATGGGCACCATCAACACGCCGGAGAAGTTCGAGGCCAAGCGCCTGGAACTGGCCCAGCACGAGTGGGACCGCATGAAGGGTTCCGACTCGCGCGAATGCCGCAACTGCCACAGCTTCGACGGCATGAACCTCGAGGCGCAGAAGCCGCGCTCGCGCAAGCAGCACGAGATCGGACTGCGCAAGAACAGCACCTGCATCGAATGCCACAAGGGCATCGCGCATCAGAAGCCCAAAGGCATGAAGGATGAAGAAGAGGATGAATACTGAGTCATCCTCTCACGAAGGCGAATTGGCGCCATCGACCAAACCCGTTTCTGACAGGAGGCAAGCAGCAATGTACAAGCAAGTTCTCACCGCCACCGCCATCGGACTCGCACTGGCAGGGATGTCGGGTGTCGCCCAGGCAGCCCCGGACTGGGGCAAGGTGCCGGCGAAGAAGGTCAATCTCTTCTACCCGGGCGTTTCCCCCATGGAATGGATCATGAAGGGAAGCGAGCACAGCGGAAGGCGCGGCATCAAGGAAGGTGAGACCTGCGTCTCCTGCCACGAGGAAGAGTCCGCCGAGATCGGCAAGAAGATGGTCTCCGGCGAGAAGATCGAGCCCAAGCCCATCAAGGGCAAGGCGGCCACCATTCCGGTGAGCGTGCAGGCGGCCCACGACGACGCCAACCTCTACCTGCGCTTCACCTGGAAGCAGCCGCCCGGCGGCGGCCCGAAGATGGATGCCGAGAACCAGACCAAGCTGGCCTTCATGCTGGAGGACAACAAGGTCGAGTACAGCGGCATCGGCGGCTGCTGGTCCACCTGCCACAACGACGCGCGCACCATGCCGGAAGCCAAGGACGACAAGAAGACCAAGTACGTCCGCGAGGCCAGCCTCTCCGGCGGCAAGTTCTACGACCTGCTGCAGTGGACCAGCAAGGGCAAGGCGTTGGACGGCTACGTGGCCGACAAGCGGGTGATGGAAGGCGGCAAGGCGCTGGTGGATGCCAAGGGCGAACTGAAGGGTGACACCTGGACGGTGGTCTTCACCCGCAAGCTCGCCGGCGGCGAAGGCGACGTGGCGCTGGCCGCGGGCAAGATCTACAACTTCGGCTTTGCCATTCATGACGACCACACCAACGGTCGCTTCCATCACGTGTCCCTCGGCTACAAGCTGGGCATCGACGCCAAGGCAGACATCACGGCAGCCAAGCAGTAGGGAGGAAAGCCGGTAGTGGGCGCGAACCGGGGTTCCGGCCCCTGTCCGACGCATCCCTCGCGGGTGCGCGGGTTCGCGTTTGCCGTGGCGGCGGGGGCGATGGTCTGCGCCTCCGCCGCCTGGGCGGGCGAAGTGGTGGACGTGGGCATCCGCGACTACCGCTTCTCCCCCGCCGAACTCACCATCAAGGCCGGCACCACCGTGCGCTGGACCAATCAGGAAAAGCGCACCAGCCATTCCGTGTTCTTCCTGGGCCCGAACGGATTCGAGTCGGAACGCCTGTTCCCGGACGAGTCCTTTCAGCGCACCTTCCACCAGCCCGGCGACTATCCCTACACCTGCGGCCCCCACCCCGAGATGAAAGGCCTGGTGCGGGTGACCGACTAGCTAGCCGGCGCCTGCCGCCACGTCTGCCCCAAGTCTGCCTCTTGCGCCGCCATTTAGAACGCCGCCGAAGGCGCTTCAGCCCTAAAGCACGAAGGGGTTGTTCCGGAATTTGCGGCTCGTCGAGTAGGCCATCGCGTCGAGCCTTCCCCTGAAGCGTCGATAGCGCAGAGGCAGCTCCCGGGTAACGGTACGCTTGCACTGGTCGAAGAAGACCATGTGCCGGCGCCTGACCGCGACCGGCGAGACATTCGAGGAAAAGATGCGATCGAACGCCGCCAGCAGCGCTTCGGGCTCGAGGGCTTCGGGTACGCGGTTGCCGTGCAGCCATGGCTGCTTCAGGCGCTCGAGGTACAGGTTGTCGTCGCGATCCAGTTCCACGATGGCGTCGATCAGGTCGTCGTCCGAGCCGAAGTCGTGGTGGTTGAGGAAACTTGCCGGATTGAAGTCCCGATGGATCATGGGGTTGCCCCAGTAGATCGGCAGGCTGCCCACCTGCATGGGTTCGACGATCTTCTCCGTGGTGTAGCCCGGGTGGCTCTCGTTTTCGAAGGCGATCACGAACTTGTGCCGGCGAATGAATTCGAGCTTGTCGGGTACCGGGCCGCCGACGTTGTTCATGAACCGCCCTCCCGAGTCCACCGGCCGGTAGCGCGACAGCTTTTCGAAGAAGCGGTTGCGTTTCCTGCAGGCCGGATTCGAAATCACGAAACTGCAGAAGCCGGTCTTCTCGGCGAGCAGGCGCTCGGCGTCCCAGTCTTTCTTGACCAGTTGATCCAGGGCGAGATACAGCGCGTAGAGCGGCAGGCGGTAGTGGTTCGGATGGTCGTTGAAGTCGAAGGAAAACGCGTAGTCGCAGACGTTGAAGTCCGGACGGTCATTCTCGCCGGTGTAATAGATGCGCACGCAGTCGTGGGCGAGGTGGCTGCGCCCGAACCACGAAAAGAAGAGGAAGTCCGGTCGGTCGGTGATTTCCAGTGGGTATCTGCGCCGCAGCAGGCGGGTGAAGAAGTTGTCCCGGGGGTCGAATCCAGGCCAGAAATCCGCGAATCCGATTCTGATTTTCTTGTACATGACGACGGCGGCCGTGGGTTTTCCGTCAAGGGGCATCGGTGGGCGCGACCCTGTGCCGGCGGAGTGAAAACAACTGTTACACGTTGGGAGCCGCAAAGGCTATCGCACTCCCCGCAGCGCGGCAAGACCGCCCGTCGTCCTGAACACGAGGTTGATCGCCGTCCCGGCCGCGAGGGCGTGAACGGCGCCGGCCTCGGCTACGACCCCGCCGGGCACTCCCATTGCCGGCCATTGCCCGACGCAGTTGCCCCTGACCGTGGGCGAGATGTGTGCTCCGCACCGTGGCTTGCACTCGCTATTTCGAGCCCTCCTCATTCCGGGGCGGTTTGGCGGCAGGAGCGGACTTGCCGCCAGTCCGCCGCGGCTTGCCGGCCGCCACGGCCCTGGCCTCCACTGCGGGCGCGGCACCGCGATTCGGGTCGAGCCGATTTGCGACCTCCTCCAGTGCCCTTGCGGACGCCGCGTTCCTGCCGTCCCGCACGCCGAGGAAGCTTGCCAGCGACCCCAGTTGCGCCACGACCGAGTCGAGTTGCCGGGCGCTCTTCGGAACCTCGGCGATGGCGTCGGTGTAGGCCTTCGCCAGGGCGTCTGCCGAGGTCGCGACGGTGCCGTCGAGGAGCCTGATCGCAAGCTCCGCGTCCGCGGGCATGACCGCCTGCCAGAAGTCGCAGGAGCGGGCAAAGCACTGGCGAGCACGATCCGCGCAACGCCGCGCGAGCACGATGCGATGCGCCTTGTCGTCGGTGTTGAAGCCACCCAGCAGGCCATCCAGTTGCAGCCGGTTGAGTACCGGGTAGGGGTCGAAATCCGCGCCGCCGGTGTTGCCCTCGCCCCCGGCATACGCGTCTCGACTCCGTGTCAGGGCTGCCATGACCGCGTCCCGATCAGCGGGTCGTGCCTTGACGAGGAGCGCCGCCTTGCGCTTCCAGGCGCTGCCGAGGAGCGACCAGCGCTCGGCATTGGTCCGGCCCGCGGGCTCGGCCGGCGCGCCGGCGGCCACCGCCTCGGACGCGCTGCCGGTGCAGGCGAAGAGGCCGCCGAGGCGATGGATGGCCGCCTCGACCAGCGCCATTCCGGCGGCCCCATCCGTCTTCTCGCCCATGCGCGCCTCCATGTTGGCAAGCTGCTCGATGGTCCTCACCGGCACCTGGCCGGTCTTGTCATCGTCGCCGATGGCGCGCAGGTAGGCGGCGCGGGCGAGCCCGAAGCCCTCCTGGGCGAATTCGGCATAGAGCGCGCCCAGTTTCGCCTGCACGTCCGGCCGGTCCGCCCACTCGCGCGGTGCCGCGCGCAGCCGCGCCTCCACCTTGCGTTGCGTTGGGCCGAGCTTGCGGTCCTGGTCGTGGTGGGCGGCGATGCGCAGCCGGTCCAACTCGGCGACGAGTTCCTCGGGTGCCACCGGCGCCGGCGGCTCGGAAGCGCTCGCGTCCCGGCCGGGCTCCAGCACGAAGCCCGGGTCGCCGTAGGCCTGGTAGGCGCCCCAGGTGTTGTAGGCGGGATGCTGGTCGAAGGTGGTCCTGCGCGCCTCGTGCACCGACGTGCCGAAGGGCCGGCCCTTTTCCACGAACTCCTCGAAAAAGACGCGCGCGAAGGTGCCGGCTGCCTGGTCGTTCACCGCCCAGCCGGCCGCCACCACACAGCGCACCCCGATCTCGATCAATTCGCGCGAGATGCTGTAGGCCAGCCGGTTGACCGCCGCCCCGGTGTTGATCTCGCCAGTCGCCCCGGTGTTGATCTTGCCCAGGTGGCAGCAGTTGAGGAAGACCAGTTCGGGCACCACCTCCAGTTGGCCGACCTCGGCTGCGGTGAGCATCACGCCATCGGAAAGCACCACGCCAGTGCGCGGGCGCCCGTCCCGGGCCGTGGCCTGGAACACGCCGTGGGCGCCGATCATCAGGATGCGGTAGGGGCGCTTGAACAGACGGCCGACGACGTCGATGTGGCGTGACTCCGGGGGCACGAACTCCACCGTGTATTTCTGTGCGGTGAGCAGCGTCAGCACCGCCTCGCCTTCCTCCACCGCGCCCTGCAGCCGCGGTAGCGGCGTGTCGCCGGGCTGGCCGAACTCATCCACGTAACCGTCGGTGGACGGATCGACGATGATGCAGGCGGTCTTCTGCGTGGTGCTGCGCACCACGTTGCGGAAGCGGGCGGACACCAGTTGCCGCACCATGGCGGTCTTGAGCACCATGGGCCGGTCGTCGGCCTGGAGCATCTCCCACGGCAGATTGGCGGTGTAGGGGTCCACCACCAGGGTGAGCTGCTCCGTCTCCCGTGCCGCCGACTTGAAGCCCACCGGCACCATGAGTTCGAACAGGGCGTGGGCCAGGTCGGCGTCGTAGCTGTCGCGATGCATCGCCTGGCGGATCAGCGCCTCGATCAGGCCGGGCTGGCGCTGCTGTTCCACGGCCTCGGCCCGCGCCCGTTCGGACAGGAAGACGTACCGCAGGCGTTCGGCCAGCGCCGGCTTCTGCGGCTGAGGCGCCCCGGGCGGCGGCTGGTTTTCTTCCTGACGGTCGGCATCCGTCACCATGAGGCGCGGCCAGTAGCCGAAAGCGCCGTTGACCGCCAGGCGGTGGCGCACGCCCTCGCCCTGCGAAAGCTGGCCGTCGGCATCGATGCTCACCTCCAGCCGGCGCAGGTCGCGCTCCATGCGCCTGGGCAACTCGCCAACCGCCCGCGCGGCGGAAATCGCCGTGTCCAGGTACAGCTCCAGGAACCTGAGGCTGCCCACCCGCAGCCGCGCGCCCATGGCCTCCTCGAACTGGCGGTTGGCTTCGCACACGCCGCGCACGATGGCGGACACCGAGTCTTCCACCCGGATGTGGGCGGTGGAATTGTGGCCGATGAGCAGGCTGCCCAGCGTGATCTCCGGCGTCGGGCTGCCGGAGATGGGCTTGTCGACGCCGTAGCCGCGGTCCAGGGCATGCAGCAGCAGGCGCAGCGTGCCGGCGCGCGCCGTCTCCGCCACCTCGCCGACGGAGAGTTCGCCGTACTTGCCCAGGCCCACCACCACCGCGCCCTTGCCGGTGCCGCGCTTGATTTCCTCGTCGCCGCGGGCCTTGAGCACCACCGCCGAGGTGCCGATTTCGCCGGCATAGACGCCGAGCCGCTCGCGCTGGGTCAGCGCCCCGTCCACCAGGTTGCGGTCGATGTGCCATTCCGCGCCGGCGATGGGGTCGCCCACGTAGTGGCCGCACATCACCGGGAACTGGGCGTAGCGCAGATCCATGGCCACCACGCCCACGCTCAGCCGCGCCCTGGCCATGCGTCCCTTGCGCTGCTTCGGCTTGCCGCCGAGCAGGCTGCGCAGCAGTTCCTCGTCGCCGGGGTAGGGCACCGGACCGGCATCGTAGCTGCGGGTGACGGCTGCGCCCCGGGTCACCGGCAGGCGCCCGAGCAGCGTGGTCTCGCCCGTGTCCAGCAGTTCGACGATGGCGCCGAAATGCTCCTCGCTGTCGGTGAGGGCGGCGTGGTCCACGGGCATGAACCAGTGGCGGTCGTCGGGCAGGTCCTTCAGCCGCCCGGCTTCCCAGCTCACGGTGCCGTCGCCTTCGGGGGTGCCGATCAGTTTCAGGCGGCCACCCTCCACCCTGAGCCCGCAGGGCGTGTTGTCGGCCTTGCCGAAGACGCAGGCGACGCGCTGCGCATGCGGCATGTTTGCAGACAGTGCGGCCCACAGTGCGTTGGCGTGTGCGCATGCGTCGGCCGACGGCACGCCGCCGCGCCCGTCGCCGAACCAGCGGTCCTTGTTGGACTGGCGCAGACGCTGCCACACCTCCGCACCGAGGTAGTCGTCTTCCTGGGCTCCGCCGCTGTCCTGGAACCCGGGGCGCGGCAGCAACTGCACCACGCCCGGGAAGCCGGCGATGATGTCCAGCAGATCCTGCATGGATTGGCGCAGGTCCAGTCGCGCCAGCTTGCGCACGCTGTCGGCCTTGCCCAGCAGTGCGGCGACCATGGCGTGGGAACCGTGGTTGGGGGTGCCGAGCATGACGAAGCGAGCGCCGGGGCGGGCAACCACCTTCTCCCAGACGCCTTCGTGCCGGGCGATCATGGCGCGCACCACCAATCCGCCCATGCTGTGGGCCAGCAGGCGCAGCGGCTGGTGGGGATGCTGCTCCAGGGCCTCCTCGACGCTTGCCTTCAGCCGGTCGGCGGTGTCCTGGATCGGCTTGCGCCAGTCGTAGGGGAAGCGGATGACCGTGTGGCCGGCTTCCAGGTGGTCGGCCAGGTCGCCGTAGAACATCTCGAACAGCGCTTCTTCGCGCACGTCGTCCTGATGCTGCGGGTAACGGATCCTGGCCAGTCCGCCCAGCACCAGGTCCGGGAGGTCGAACCACACCCGGTCGCCCTTGCCGCCATCGAGCAGTTCCAGGTGCGAGCCCATGATGCCCGGCAACAGGATCACCACCGGCCGGCTATCGACCTTCACCTCGCCGCGGGCGGCGGAGCGCCGGCGCTCCCTCTCCCGGAACTCGGTCACCGTCGGCTCGCGGCCCGGCTCCAGCAGCCTGAAATCGGCTGCCTCACCAGCGCTCGCCAGCGTCAGCCAGTCCCGCACCCCGCCACGGGTGCCGCGGTTTTCGAAGTAGTTGAAGTGGTTGGCGGATTCGCTGCGGTCGTAGGCGTAGCGCGTGCCTTCCCGGCCGGCCAGGCCCTTGTACATGGAGTCCGTATCCACCACCAGGTCGTTGTTCTGCTGGTCGAAGAACACCCAGTCGGTGAACATCACCCCCAGGCGCTTGAGGATGTGGCCGCCCTCGATGTCGCCGGCGATCACCGCCATCTCGATGCCCTGCCGGCGCGGCATGCGCGCCAGCAGCATGCCCATGGGCGCGTCGGGCAGCATGGCCTCGATGCCCGGCACGTACTCGGGCTGCACCCGCTTGTGGGCGATCTCCAGCACGATGCGCTTGAAGGCCGACAGCACCGCGCTGCCCGCCGGCCCGGCCACCGCGCCCACCAGCTTGCCGGTGAGCGAGAGCAGGCCGGAGAGGAACAGGTCCAGGTTGTCGGAAAGCAGGGTCGTGCCGCCCGCCGGGCAGGCCACCCGCAGGTAGCGCTGAATGTGGAAATTCCGGGTGTTGAGCAGCCCGCGCAGTTCGCGCAGCTTGGCCTGCTCGTCGGCGGCGACCTTCTCGCGCACCCGCCGCTGCCAGCTTGTTTCCTCCGGCAGGTCCACCGATTTCTGCGGCGGCTCGCGGCGGTAGGCGGCGATCAACTCGTCGGAGAGATCGCCCATGCACAGCAGGTCGCCCACCAGGCCGCCGCGGGAATGGGTCACCACGGAGAGTTTCGCCCCCGCCGGCAGGTTGCGTGCCAGTTGCAGGGCGTTGTCGATGGGGCTCTCGGAGAAGGTGCGGTGCTCGAAGCCGAACACCCGGTGGCCGAAGACCTCCTCCACCCTCTTCCAGTCCGCCTCGGCGCCGGCTTCGCGCAGGTCCTTGAAGCCGGCCGCGGTGTGGGAGCCGGTGCCGTGGATGAACAGCAGCATCGGCTTGTCCCGGGCCGCGGCGAGCCGCGGGTCGGCATCGGTGGGGCAGCGGTCGCCGGCGGCCAGTTCGCCGCCGCGCCAGTGGTAGATCCCCGGCTCGCCCGCCAGTCGCCTCTCGATGGCCCACATCAGGGCCTTGGTGCCGAGCCACGAGGCTCCGAATTCGGCGGCGCCCTCCACCTTGTCGCCCAGCCATTCCCGGGCCAGGCGCAGCGCTTCGTCCCGGGCGGCGTCGATGATGCCGTCCTTGCCCAGGGAGAGCACCGAAACCCTGGACCACAGCCAGTCGGTGAGCTCGCCGCGGCTGGCGGCGCCCGGCGCGCGCAACGCCGTCAGGTCCAGCGCGCCGTCCCTGACGGCTTCCGGATGCAGGCGCGACAGCTCTTCCTGCAGCCGGTCGGCGCGCATGAAGAGCGTGGTGCCGTCGGACGCTTCCAGCGCCAGCAGGCGGTCGCCCGGAGGCTGGGCCTGCTTCTCCACGGCCTCGCCCCGCCCGGGCGCGACCAGGTCATGCACCTCTTCCACCTTCACCACGGTGTCATTGATGAAGGGGTCGGGGGCGCCGCCCGCCGCTCGGCTGTCGGACTGCAGCAGGCGCGGCAGCGCGGCGGGGGGCCCGGATCCCGGGCGCACGGAGAGCTTCAGGGTGATCGTCCTCGATTCATCGGCCATGATGATTTCCCCTTGTTCCTGCGATCTGTGGGCGCTGCATGTAGCTCAGCTTCCGAACCCCCTCATGTGTGGCGTGACTGCCGGGAACGAAGCGCAGTCCGCACGGCCCCTCAGTCCAGCGCCTTCCACTTCTTGGCCGTCGTCGAGCCCAGGATCTGCGGCGCCTGGGGCAGGCTGGTGGAGGGCAGGTAGCTGCGGATGGCGGTGACCCACTTGCTGTAGGTGGTGTTGGCGGGCAGGGTCTTGAGCGTCTTCAGCGCGTAGTAGGTGAAGGCGCCGTTGGGTCGGCCGTTGAAGCGGGTATCCCAACTGTACTCGGTGTCCTTGCAGCCGGCCAGGAGCAGGTCGCCGCCGCTGCGCGCCAGGCCGCTCACCAGCACCGTGGGCCGCGCGGTGCTGCGCGGCAGCCGGTCGGCGGGCATCCACGCCTCGGGGGGCAGGAAGCGGGCGCGGGGCATGCCGGGGTCCAGGTCGGACTCGTCGCCGCGGGTCACCGAGCCGGAGTGGCAACTGTCGGAGATGAGCACGATGCGCACGCCCTGGGCGTGGTTGGTGAAGAGTGTGTGGAGGTCGTCGTCCAGAAGCGCGCCGCGGGTGGTGATGTCGTGGGGGCACAGCGCCTCGTCGCGGCCGTCGGGCTCGTCGCCGGAGCTGTCGGGCTGCCAGGTACCGTGGCCGGAATAGGTGATGACGACGGTGTCGCCGCGCTGGGCGCCGGAAATCAGCTTGCCCATGGCGTCGATCATGGCCGCCCGGGTGGCCTGGGCGTCGAGCATTTTCGTCACCGCATAGCCGCGTGCCGCCAGGGTGCTGGCCCAGTCGCCAGCGTCATTGACGCAGCCGGAGAGGTCGCTGCCTGTGCCGGGGTAGTCGTTGATGCCGATGCAGAGTGCCTTCTTGGTCATGGTGCGTGCTCCTCAGCGAGGGGTTGAAACGGCGAACCGCCGGTGGTGCCGCGCGCGCTCGCGCACGGCATGCGATGCCACCACGAAGCCTGATGATGCCATGATGGCGCCCCGCCGGGGCGCGCGAGCGCGGCGGGAACGGGACGACGTGCGTGACATGGTGCGAGCTTGTTGGTGTCATGCCTGTCGGGGCGCCCTCGATGTTATGTGTATAGACGACGGTGCCCTTCCTGGCAATCGGCCGCATGGCCGAAGGCGTGCGCGGTCTGGGCGGGGGCAGGAACCGGGTCGCCAAACGTGCGCGCTTGCGCCACCATTGCGGCCGTGATGCGGTGGGGAGCGGCGATGGAGGGTGCAAGCGCGGTGCGGCTGGTGGTGCTGGCGGCGATCTGGGGGGCTTCGTTCCTGTTCATGCGGGTGGGGGCACCGGTGTTCGGGCCGGCGGCGCTGATCGAGTTGCGGGTGGCGGTGGCGGCGCTCTTCCTGTGGCTGGTGGCGCGGTGGCTGCGGCGCGGCCTGCGCCGCGGGCTGGCAGC
>JACQYB010000088.1 GCA_016208415.1 Betaproteobacteria bacterium
CGCCCCGGGCGCATCGAAGCCACCGCGCGGCGAGCACTGCGCCGTCCCGTGCTCCCGGTTCCCGACGCTTCTCCCTATGCCATCCGTTTGACATTTGCTCCGCCCGTCTTACAATCCCCATAACCACCGTCGTGCCGGCGGCTCAGTCCAACGAGGCTTATCCGCCGCCAGACCGCCGTGGCTGGATTCAACGTTTGCGAGGCGGCGGATAAACGCTATTCGTTAGGCACCGACAGCCTCTGCGCGTATCATTTCGCCCATGAGTCCGACAATCTTTCGTGAAGGTGGCTTTCGGTTCTACTTCTTCTCGCGCGAGGAACCGAGAATGCATGTGCACGTTCAGGGGCAGAATGGTGAGGCCAAGTTTTGGGTTGAGCCAACCACAGAGCTTGCTCAGCACACCGGCCTATCTCGGCGGGAAATTAGTGAGGCCCTTCGCCTCGTCCAGGAGCATGAAGATGACATCCGCAACGCTTGGCGCAAGCATTTCCGCCGTTGAGGTAACGAACATCTCTCAGCACGGCTTCTGGGTCTTGCTGAATGATGAAGAGCTATTTCTGCCGTTTTCGGAATTTCCGTGGTTCCGTGACGTCGCCGTCGGGAAAATTCTTCATGTCGAGTTACCGTCACCTAATCACCTCTACTGGCCAGAGCTAGACGTTGATCTAGCAGTTGAGTCCATACGGCATCCTGAGCGCTTCCCGCTAGTCAGCCAAGTCGGTGCCTAATCGGGTAAGGGCGGGTTTCTCTCCCGCCCTCCCCACACCACCCGGCATGCGGGTCCGCACCGGGCGGTTCATCAACAGGGCGCACACGATTTCCTCATGCGTAGCCATGAGCCTTCATCCAAAGATCACGGATACTCACCAATCCCTGTGCCTTCAACCACTCATTGTTCATCCCGACTTGCGTCGCCCGGGGCCGCGACAGGTGCCAGTAGCTCTTGCTGCTGACCCCTGGCTCAAGAAGTTGCTGGCCCGGCGCAACAAAAACGTGGCGGCGGTGGCACTGGCGAACAAGAACGCGCGAACCAATTGGGCACTGTTGGCGCATGACCGGGAGTACGAACCGGATTACGGGAGCGCGGCATCAATACGGGTTTCCCACAGCGCCGCTCGCCTCTGGTTATAGAGGGACCGCCGGCGAGCGGCGCCATGGAAAACCCTGCACCGTAGCAGCACGACGACCACCAGCTTCGCATGGAGAATCCCCACCGATTGCACAACGCCGTGTGTTCCGGGAAGCGGCGCTGCGCCGGTCCGGCAACGAAGGTGGGAGGCGCCGGGCACGGGATTATCCGCCGGGCTCGCTCGATGCGGCGGACATCGGAATGGAGCAGCGCTGGCTGATGGGCATGTTTCCAGGATCATGGGTATTGCGCCGCCCCGTCGCAGGCTCGTTGACGTCGGTCAACGGTGGCGCGGATTGCCGTGGCTATATACAGGCCATGGCGCTTACCCGGGATGACGGCTCGATGGTGTCGCCGTCGAGGAGTCCATCATCTATTCCCCACCGAAGAACGGCGGCGACGAGGTGACCGCGGCACTCGCCGGCTCGCCCGCGGGAGCAGCCGCGCTGGTGGCGGCGCTGGCCGATCCCGCGCTGCACGGCCCCGGCTGCCGGCGGATCACCGTGCTGGAAACCCACATCTCCTGGGTACTGCTCACGGGCGCCCACGCCTGGAAGATCAAGAAGCCGGTCAACCTGGGCTTTCTCGATTTCAGCACCCTGGAGGCGCGCCGCTTCTACTGCGAGGAGGAACTGCGGCTCAACCGCCGCCTCGCCCCGGAACTCTACCTGGAGGTGGTGCCCATTACCGGCACGCCCGCCGCGCCGCGCCTCGGCGGCGAGGGGCCGGCCATCGAATGGGCGGTGAAGATGCGCGAGTTCCCGCAGCAGGCGCTGCTGCCGCGCGTGCTGGAACGGGGCGAGCTGACGGCGGCGGACGTGGACGCCCTGGCCGAAATCGTTGCCGCCTTCCACGCCCGCGTGGCCGTGGCCGGTGCCGACAGCCGCTTCGGCACGCCGCAGTGCATCCTCCACTACGCCCTGGAGAACTTCGTACAGATCGAGGCCCTGCCCGAGGCGCTCACCGAGCGCGCCACCCTGGACGCGCTGGCCGCCTGGACGCGGGAACAGCACACCGCGCTGGCCGCCACCTTCGAACGGCGCCTGCGCGAGGGCTTCGTGCGCGAATGCCACGGCGACCTGCACCTGGGCAACATGGCGCGGGTGGACGGGCGCCTGGTGATCTTCGACTGCCTGGAATTCAACGCCGAACTGCGCTGGATCGACGTCATGAGCGAGGTGGCCTTCACGGCCATGGACCTGGAGGACCGCGGTCGCCCCGACCTGGCGCGGCGCTTTCTCAACGGCTGGCTGGAGCGCAGCGGCGACTACGGCGCTCTGGCGGTGCTGCGCTTCTACTTCGCCTACCGCGCCATGGTGCGGGCCAAGGTGGCCTGCCTGCGCGCCCACCAGATGGAAGAGGGCGCGGCCAGGGATGCCGTCCTGGCCGAGCACCGCGGCTACCTGGCCCTGGCCGCGGCGCAGGCGGCGACGCCGCGGCCGGCGCTGATCGTCACCCACGGCCTGGCGGGCTCGGGCAAGACCACCCTTGCCCAGGCGCTGGTGCAAGCGGGTGGCGTCATCCGGCTGCGCAGCGACGTGGAGCGCAAGCGCCTGCACGGACTGGGGCCGCTGGCCCGCAGTGCCTCCGACGTGGCCGGCGGCCTCTACGCGGCGCAGGCCACCCGCGCCACCTACCAGCGGCTGCACGATCTCGCCCGCGACGTCATCGCCGCCGGCCACGTGGCGCTGGTGGACGCGACCTGCCTCGCCCGCTGGCAGCGCGAGCGGTTCCGGGAACTGGCCGCGGATCTCGGCGTAGCTTTCGTCATCGTCGCGACCACGGCGCGGGAGGCCACCCTGCGCGCGCGCGTCGTCGAGCGCGGGCGGCAGGGCGGGGACGCCTCCGAAGCCGACCTCGCCGTGCTGGAACACCAGTTGCGCCACCTGGAGCCGCTGTCCCCGGACGAGGAGGCCGGCGTGGTGGCCTGCGACACCGACGTACCCCTGGACGGCCCCCGCGCCACCGCGCTGTGGCAGCGGCTGGCGGCGCGCTGGGACACGGCGCCGCAGCGCCCCCTTCTTCCGCCCGCCCCCCCCGGCGCCGGGCCGTCCCAAGCCGGGGGCAGCCCCCTCGGGGGGCAGCGCAGCGTGGGGGGGCACCTCGCCGGCGCCGGGCCGTCCCAAGCCGGGGGTAGCCCCCTCGGGGGGCAGCGCAGCGTGGGGGCGCACCCCCCCGACCCCGGCCTGGCGGCCAAGCTCGCCTTCCTCTGCGACCCCGCGGCCTATCCCGGGGCGCCCGACCGGGTGGACACCATCGAAACCCACATGTCCTGGGTGTTCCTCGCCGCGGATCACGCCTTCAAGCTGCGCAAGCCGGTGCGCACGGCGTGGCTGGACTTCTCCACGGTCGAGGCGCGCCACCGCGACTGCACCGAGGAAGTGCGCCTGAACCGGCGCCTCACCCACGACGTGTATCTCGGCACGGTGCCGCTGACGGTGGGCGCCGGCGGCGCCGAGGGCACGCCTGCGACACCCGGCGCCTTGTCCCTCGGCGGATGCGGCACCGTGGTGGACTGGCTGGTGCAGATGCGCCGCCTGCCGGCGGGCCGCATGCTCGACCGGGCCATCCGCGACGGCACGGTGCGCGACACCGACCTGCGCCGCGTCGTGGCCGCCCTGGTGAATTTCTACCGCGCGGCCGAAGCTGCCGCGCTCTGCGCCGAAGAATACCGCCGGCGCCTCCATGGGGCCATGGACGCCGACCTGCTGGAGTTGACCGCCTGGCCCGGCGTGCTGCCCGGCGCCCAGGTGCAGTCGCTCATCGCCCGCCAGCGCGCCTGGCTCGATGGGCACGCCGCCCTGCTGGAGCAGCGCGTGCGCGCCGGACGCATCGTCGACACCCACGGCGACCTGCGCCCCGAGCACATCTGCCTCACCGATCCGCCGCAGATCATCGACTGCCTCGAGTTCTCCCGCGACCTGCGCCTGCAGGACAGCGCCGGGGAAATGGCCTTCCTCGCCCTGGAGTGCGAGCGCCTGGGCGCCCCGCAGCTGGGCGCGCGGGTGCTGGAGCTGTATCGCGAACTGTCCGGCGACGACGCCCCCGCCGCCCTCATCCACTTCCACCAGAGCCACCACGCCTGCCAGCGGGCGCGGGTGACGTTGTGGCACCTGTCGGACCCGGCCCATTGCCACGAACCCAAGTGGCCGGCGCGGGCGCAGGACTACCTGCGGCTGGCGCGGGCCCACCTGGAAGCGGCAGCGCGCAACGGGAATCCCCCGCAAGGCTAGCCCCGTGAAGATCCATCAACTGTCGGGC
Organism: Betaproteobacteria bacterium; assembly: GCA_016208415.1. GTDB lineage: Bacteria > Pseudomonadota > Gammaproteobacteria > Burkholderiales > Rhodocyclaceae > JACQYB01. Next base: position 4,391 of record JACQYB010000088.1, read on the forward strand.
GAGGAAGCCCTGGCCAGCCTGCACAGCGGCGCCGACGGCCTGAGCCGGGAGGAGGCGGCGCGGCGACTGGCCGAGTACGGCCCCAACCAGGTGGAAGAGGTGCGGCGCAAATCCCTGGCGCTGGCCTTCCTGAGCGAGTTCAGCCATTTCTTTGCGCTCATCCTGTGGGTCGCGGCGGGCCTGGCCTTCGTCGCCGAGTCCCGCGATCCCGGCCAGGGGATGGCCACGCTGGGCCATGCCATCCTCGGGGTGATCCTCATCAACGGGCTGTTTTCCTTCTGGCAGCAGTACCGGGCGGAGCGCGCCCTGGAAGCCCTGACCCGCCTGCTGCCCCACTCCGTGAAGGCCCTGCGCGCGGGGAAGGTCGGGCTGATCCCGGCCGCCGGGCTGGTGCCGGGCGACGTGATTCTGCTCCAGGAAGGCGACAGCATCTCCGCCGACTGTCGCCTGCTGGAGGCCTGGGCGCTGCGGGTCAACAACGCCACGGTGACCGGCGAATCGCTGCCCAAGGCGCGCGATGCGCAGCCCTCCGGCGAGGAGGATCTGCTGCGCGCCCGCAACGTGCTGCTGGCGGGCACCTCGGTGGTGTCGGGCGAAGGCCGGGCGGTGGTATTCGCCACCGGCGCCCATACCGAGTTCGGCCGCATCGCCCACCTGACCCAGACGCCACGCGCCTCGGAATCGCCCCTGCAACGGGAGATCGTGCGCCTGAGCCGCATCGTCGCCCTGCTGGCGAGCGGGCTGGGGGGGGTGTTCTTCCTCATCGGCCGGGAACTGGGGCTGTCGTTCTGGGAGAACTTCATCTTCGCCATCGGCATCATCGTCGCCAACGTGCCGGAAGGCCTGCTGCCCACGGTGACCCTCTCCCTGGCCATGGCCACCCAGCGCATGGCCCGGCGCAACGCGCTGATCCGCCACCTGCCGGCGGTGGAGACGCTGGGCTCGGCCACGGTCATCTGCACCGACAAGACGGGCACCCTGACCCGCAACCTGATGGACGCCAGGGTCCTGTACCTCGGCGGCGAGATGCTGACGCCGGCGCAGGCGAGGACGCGCCCGCAACTGATCCGCGCACAGCGGCGCCTGTTCGAGGACGCCCTGCTGTGCCACAACCTGAAGGAAACCGTGGTCGCCGGCAAGACGCAGTGGCTGGGCGATCCCATGGAAATCGCGCTCGAGCGCATGGCGCGCCTTTGCCTCGGCGAACCCATCGCCTACCCGAAGATCAACGAGGTTCCTTTCGATACCGACCGCAAGCGTCTGTCCACGGTGCACCAGACGCCGGAAGGCGTGATGCTGTATTGCAAGGGCGCCCTGGAGACGGTGTTGCCCCTGTGTTCGCAGGTGCAGCTCGGCGGCGGCCCGGAACCCATGAGTGAGGCGGCGCGAAGCCGTTTCCTGGCGGCCCAGGAAGAAATGGCCGGCCGCGGGCTGCGGGTGCTGGCCTTCGCCTGGCGCTCGCTGGCGGACGCCCACGACGGTGCGGCTCTGGAACGCGACCTGGTGCTGTGCGGCCTGGTCGGGCTGGAAGACCCGCCCCGGCCGGAGGTGCCCGAAGCCATCGAACAATGCCGCCAGGCGGGCGTGAAGGTCATCATGGTCACCGGCGACCATCCCCACACGGCCGTGGCCATCGGCCGGGAAATCGGCCTGATCCGCTCGGAATCGCCCCGGGTCATCCTCGGGGAGCGGCTGCACAGGATGTCCGAAACCCAGTTGCGGCTGGCACTGGACGCGCCCGAAATCGTGTTCGCGCGGGTCGCGGCCGACCAGAAGATGCGCATCGTCACCGCGCTGAAAAAGAAGAAGCACGTGGTGGCGGTGACCGGCGACGGGGTGAACGATGCGCCGGCGCTGAAGCAGGCGGACATCGGCATCGCCATGGGGCTCACCGGCACCGACGTGGCCAAGGAAGCCGCGGACATGATCCTGCTGGACGACAACTTCGCCACCATCGTCGCGGCCATCGAGGAAGGCCGGGCGGTGTACGACAACATCCGCAAGTTCCTGACCTACGTGCTCACCAGCAACATCCCGGAGATCCTGCCCTACCTGGCTTTCGTGCTGCTCAAGATCCCCCTGCCGCTGACCATCATCCAGATCCTGGCCGTGGACCTGGGCACCGACATGCTGCCGGCGCTGGGCCTGGGCGCGGAAAAACCGGCGCCGGACACCATGCGCCGCCCGCCGCGCGCCCGCGGCGAGCGCCTGATCGACATGCGGCTGCTCGGGCGGGCCTATCTGTTCCTGGGCATGATCGAGGCGGCAGCGGCATTCGCCGCCTATTTCTTCGTGCTCGAGCGCGGCGGCTGGCAGTGGGGCGATCGCCTGGCGGCCCACGACCCGCTGTACCTGCAGGCCACCACCGCCTGCCTGGGGGCCATCATCCTGAGCCAGGTGATCAACGTCTTTCTGTGCCGGTCGCCACGACTGGGCGTGTTCGCCTCGCGACCCTTCGACAACCGGCTGATCCTGTGGGGCATCGCGCTGGAGCTCGCGCTGCTCCTGGCCATCGCCTACACGCCCTGGGGCAACGCGGTGTTCGGCACCGCGCCGCCGGTGCCCGCGGTCTGGCTGTTCATTCTCCCGTTCATCGGCCTGATGCTGTTTCTGGAGGAAGGCCGCAAGCGGGTGGTGCGGCGACGGGCCTCGGGAGAGCAAACCGAGATGGCGTCAGCGCGCCCATCCCGCGACGCGCCGTATCCTTGAGAATGTCCGCCACCCCGGGCGCGCTACCGGGCGACACGGAATCCAATCGCATAACCGGACTGGGCCGGCCTGAAATTGCGCTGGTAGGCGCCGCTGATGCTGGCCGGCACATGCCCCCAGCTCCCCCCGCGGAAGACATAGTTTCCCGAGTCTTCATGGGGCGAAGCGGTCCATTCCGCGACATTGCCCAGCATGTCGAACAGCCCCAAGGCATTGGGCCGGAAACGGCCTGCCGGGGAAGTAAAGGCGTGTCCGTCCCGGCAGTTGAAGTGCTCGCTGCCATGGAATGCGGCCTTGTGGGATTCGTCCCGCACGTTGGCGTACTGGCAGGCATCCCGGTATCCGACATCGTCTCCCCAGTAGCGGACGGTCACCGTACCGGCGCGGGCTGCGAATTCCCATTCTTCCTCGCTCGGCAGACGGTAGGGCTCGCCGGTTTCCTGCGCCAGCCAGCGGGTATATTGCGTGGCGTCCCTCCAACTGACACAGACGACCGGATCGTCATCAGTCTGGGCGAACCCCGGCGTGCGCCAGTTGACTCCGGAGTCCTTCGTCCAGGCACCGGCTTGGCCGTCCTTCCAGATGGCGCAGTCATGACCCTTCTCGGCATCGGTTCGGTAGCCCGTCTTCGTCACGAACATCCTGAACTGGCCAACGGTCACCTCATGCTTGCCCAAGCGGAACCCGGCCACCTCAACCTGGCGCACTTTGCCGGCACGAAGGTTGCCCCGGTATTTCTCCAGGACGTCCTTTTCGCGTTCCAGAGGCGATGCTCCCATCTGGAAGCTGCCTCCCTGGATGGGCACCGTTTCCGGCACGAACGCGGGCAGCGGATGGGCGGGCACATCTCCTTGCGCCTTCCGGGCCGGCGCGTCCCCGCTGGGGGCGGCGTGCGCCAGCGAAGCCGACCCCTTCACCTGGCCTGCGGGAGAACTCCCCGCGCCGTGGGATGGCTGGAAAGAAGCTTGCGGTACCGGGACAAGGGCGAGCAACGGCAACATCAACACGAGGCACACCCCGATCAGATAGCCCGAGGTGACCACGGCCCGGACGGGAAGCCACATCCCCGTCACCCGCCGTTTGAACCCGGCACCGATCGCGCCCCACAGCAGCCGGACTCGTCCGAGGAGTGCCAGGATTTCCTGCGGGCCGACACCCAGTGTGAGCGGCCCGATGGGAACATTCCGGCGATATTTCCACATCAGTCCGGCCACATCAACGGCCCAGAACAGCTGAACCGGCCAGACCAATTCCCCGCCACCGGGATTGCCCTTCAGGACGATGCCGCCCATGATGACCACCACTAAGAATTTTGGCCACTGCCCGAACAAAAAATACGGGATGCCGGGCAGAAATGAGCCAGCGATCGCGCCCAGACACATGTACCCCAGGTCACCACGGTTCAGTGTCGGAATCGCGTGCCCTGCCGACGCGGGCGCCACTGATCCGGAAGCCCCTGACGGTGACGCAGGCGCGGCCGGTCTGGGCCTCGGCTTTGCCCCTGGGGTTGGTGATGGCTGTCCGGCCCGACACCAGTGGCACATTCCGGCATGGGCCGAAATCCAGTGAGTGGGATTGGACTTGCACTGCACCAGGCGCTTCTCGGCCATGCCCAGGGCACCCACCCATTCTTCGGCCGAAGGACGCTGGGCGGGAAGCTGATGACCGATGACAAAGCAGCGCAGGAACATGTTCTGCAAGTCGGGAGGCAGGGCATCGAAAGGCGGCGCCCCCGGCGGCGGGGAAAAGCGGCTGCCCGGCTGATAGGGAAAGATGCCGTGCCGGATGGCGTACAGGTAGAACTCCCCGGTGGCGGAGAATTTCGGGTCGAGCGGCACGCCCGTAAACGGGTGAAACCCTTCCATCAGCAGTTGGAACAATACGACCGCCAGACCGAAACGGTCATGGAATTCGCTGCGTTCCACCGACCCCAGATGGACGCCCTGCAATTCCGGCGGGGTATAGTCCGGCACGCCGACGGGGCAATGGAACACCTTGCCCCGCGGATCACGCACCTGGAAGGAATCCGTATCCACCAGCATCACCTGCACGTTCCGGCTGACCAGAACGTTCTTCTGATTGATGTCGCCCACCACAACACCGTGGCTGTGCAGGTGATCCACGGCCTGGGCCAGACTCCTGGCGATGGCAAACAGGTGCCGCCAGTCGAGCCACGGGTAATGCTTCAGGCGAAGCTGGGGATTGAAGAGCTTGAAGATGTCCGGGCTCTGGCTGACCTTGGGCATGAGGTAGCCGGCGAACCGTCCCCTTTCATACAGCAGGCCTGTCGGCCAGGCGACCGCGACGGCGCCACCGCCAGCGGGGATGGGGGCAGGTGCGCCGCCCGGCGGGCTGGCGACCATGATCTGCAGCTTGTCTTCCCGGTCTCGGCTACGATGGCTTGGGTGGTAGACCTTGGCCACCTGGTCAGCGCATTCCCTGACCCCGTAGACGACGCCCTCGCCCCCCTTGCCCAGCTCCTGCATGAGGGTGATCGGCTGACCATCGGCAGTAAGGTAGACAGACATGCCGCACCCCCCTCGTGCATCAGTCGATGCCGCCGTTGCCACCAAACCAGCCGGCGACAAGCAGCGTCTTGTCATCATCCGTCCTGGCGCAGACGCGCTCGCATGCCAGAAAGTCCGCCAGTTGCGCGGATACCGCGTGGCCGTCCAGCCTCTGGTGCAGGACTGCTTCGATGAACGGCATGAAGAACGGCTCATGGGGCGCCCCACTGGCGGCATTCAGTGACAGGTTCTGCAGGCCGTCGGTCAGCAGCGCCAGGGACTTGACCCTTTCCGGCCGGACGGATACGGACACTGACGCCAGCGCATCCTCCGCCGTCAGCGGCATGATTTCATTCGCGTATTCCCCCCGCTGCGGGGCACTGACCATCGCCAGCGCGCCGTCCGCCAGCATGGCCACCATCGCGCCATCTCCGATCTGCCCGGTGGCGAATCCATCTGCCCCTGCCACGGCGATCAGCAAGGTCGTGGCCAGTTCACGCACGGGAATGTCTTCAACCAGGGCCGCCTGCACCAGGCAATCACGAGCCTGGGCAAAGGCCACCGACAACAGGTCCGCCCATTGCGCGCCTGCGCTGCCGGAAAGACCGGCCAGGGCCGGCGCCACGACCCCCAGCGCGCCTTCGACGGCCAGACGCGCTCCCCTGCCCGACATGCTGGCGCTGCCCAGACCGTCGGCCACTGCCAGCACGACATGCTGCCCGGCAACCCGCCACCCGTGCGCGTCCTGACAGGGCAAGCCACTGCGGGTGTGGCTCGTGCCCGGCACGGATGCTCCGATCACCTGCCACATCACACTTCCCCCCATCCCAGCGGCGACGGCAGCGCCACGCCATCCGTGGGGCGGGAGCGGGAGACATTGCACAGGCTCGCTGAAAGCCAGACGAACATCTCCCGGAAATTCAGTCCCTTGAGCAGGATCGGAGGGCGGCTGGCAATCTGCCCCAGTACCGCCATGTCGGCGCCCTCCACCCCGACCGAAAAGAACGCGAGCTTCTTGGCGCCTTCGGCCTGCCTCACCCTCTGCGCCGGCCCCTGCCATTGATCGCTGGGCGCGCCGTCGGTAATCAGGAACACCCATGGCCGGTAGTAGGAGACGCCGTTGGCGCGGTACAACTGCTTGCGCCCGTCCAGTTTGTCCATTGCCAGATCAATTCCCTCACCCATTGGCGTAAGTCCGGATGCCGACAGTACGGGCGGAATGAACTGCCCGGCGGCCACGAAGTCCTGCACCAGCCTGACGGAATCCCCGAAAGTGACGATGGCGACCTCGATGCGCAGCATCGCCAGTTCATCCTTGAGCAGAGCCTCCGAAAATGCCCGCAGGCCATCATTGAGTTCCCCGAGGGGCGCGCCCCCCATGGAACCGGACGTATCCAGCAACAGCACGCAGGCACAGCGTGGTTCGGGATTGCTGGTGTCAAACTGGACCTTGTCGAATTCAACAGCCATGGCGACTCTCCTTGTCAATGTTCATTAGAAAGAACACTTCACTTCCTTTCGTACTTGGTACGATAGCCAGGATTCAATCCTGGACGCAGACCATTGGGGTAGGAAATGTCCGTCTTGATGTCCATGGAGACTTCCTTCATTTTCTTGAAGACGCTGTATGAATCACTGATTCCAATGAATTGGCCGATCGCCAGGCGTGCGCCCTCCGTGTCGGTACGTCCGGAATACGCTTGGATGGTACCCACGCCCAGCAGATTCTCGACTGGATTGACCGTTACCTCGATATCGGAGATCTTGTCGTAATCAATGACCTTGAAATCCGTGCCCCAGAAACCACTCCTTAGCATTAGTCGCTTGGTGGAGAACGCGTAGCAGGTATTTCCATGAACAAGAAACAGCCGAATCAAGTTCAGGATGCCCCACCAGAGAGGGGTGAGGAAAAAGAGGAAAAACATGAAAATGCCGGGATTTTCCGGGATTCCTTTCACCGCCTTGAGTATCATCCCAAATCCAACCACGGATCCCCACAAGATACCGAATATCAGGTACGGTATTCCCCGAATGACAAACGCCGTGAAATTCGGTTTGCCGATCCACAGTATCAGCTCGTCCCGGTCTCTGATCGCTTCGAATTGCGTGGGAAGATTTGAACTGGTCTTCATTGCTGTCTCCTTGCAGACGTTCATTCAGAGGCATCACATATCTTCTTTCGATATCGTCATGCTCATGATGCAATCGACAGGGCTCGGAATCAATTCGTAATATCACGCAGGTCAGCACCTGATTTCTACGCAGGAATTCCCTACGGGAAAATACGTAGGCCGGTTACGCGGGGACGTAGGGACGCTAGGTGGCGAGCCTTGGGATGTGCCCAGTGTGAACACGTCGCCGGTGGCGTCTGACCCGCCCCGGGCGCCTTATCAACGGCCGCGAAGGACGAGATCGACGCCTCGTACTCAATCCGCCGCGTGGCGCGGCGACAGCGTCGTCAATGACTCTCCGGCGACGACCCCGGTGGGGAGGAAGACACGAGGAGATGCAAGGGATCAACCCAGACCGTTTTCAACGGCGTATCGGGTCAATTCGGCGATGGTTCGAACACCGAGCTTCTCCCGTATGTTCTGGCGGTGAGTCTCGGCCGTTCTGGCGTCGATCTTCAGCATGCGACCGATCTCCTTGGCGCTCTTGCCTTGGGCGGTCAGCGACAGCACTTCGATTTCCCGGGCGGTCAGGGGAATATCTCTGGCCGACCGGGAACCGGCCGGTGTGTTCGCCTGCACCGGAGGAAATACGAAAACCCCATCGTGAACGGCAGCGATGGTCCTGAGCAGCTTGCTTTGCGACATCTCGCTCTTCAACACATATCCCGCCGCGCCAGCCTCCATGACCTGGACGACGTATTCCGGTTCGTCGGACTGGGTCAGTATCAGGACGCGCACATCCGCAAGCGAAGCGCGCAGTTGCCGCGTCGCGTCCAAGCCGTTCATGATCGGCATGTGGTAATCCATCAGCACGATGTCGGGTCTGAGCTGGGCCGCCATTTCCACCGCTTCCTGGCCGTTGCCGGCCATTCCGACGACCTCGACGCCGGTGCCTTCCCGCAACAATGCGGCGATCCCTTCCCGTATCAACGGGTGGTCGTCGACGATCAGCAACCGGATTGAGTCATTCATGTTTCTAATCCAGGGAAACACTATCCATGGGCAGGGTAGCGTAAATGTGGGTTCCGCCACCTGGCGAGCTTTCGAGACGGAACTGGCCGCCGAGCAATTCTGTCCTTTCGCGCATGTTCTTCAGCCCGATGCCCCTTCCCGTGGTGAAGCCGTCAGGCTCGAACCCGCGCCCGTCATCATGAAGCGCCAACTGGATGGCTTTGCCGGCCTGCCGCAACGCAAGGCTTACGCGGCGCGCCCCGGCATGCCGTTCGATGTTCGTGAGGCCTTCCTGAATCACCCGGTAGATCATGATCCCCGTATCGTCCGGCACGGGTTCCGGATCGAGTTCGTACACCCATTGCACCGCGACTCCCGAGCGTTCCCTGAACCGTTCCAGCAAGTTCTTCAACGCAGGTTCCAGGCCCATCTCATCCAGCAGTATCGGACGCAAGGCGTGTGAAATGTGACGTACCTCCTTGATTGCGGTATCCAGCGTACCGAGCGCCTTTCCAAGACTGTCCCGGTATTGATCGTTGCCCTTTCCGGCCTGGGTCAGCGCCAGATCGATCTGGAACTTGGCAGCAACCATGAGCTGGTTGATTCCATCGTGGAGTTCGCGAGAGAAGCGCCGTCGTTCATCCACCTGGAGCTGGATGAAATTGTGCACCAGGCCCCGCAGGTGCCGGTCGGCAAGGCGGCTTTCATGCAGGTTGATGGCAAAGACGAGCGCGATGATAAGCAGAATCGTGAGCGCCAGTACCAGAAGAATACTGCGAAACGTATGCTGGACATTGGCGTTGATCTGCTTGAGGCTCTTGCCGACTTCGGCACTGACATCATACAGGCCGCTTCCCAGCATCCAGCCCCAGCGCGGCAACATCCGCACATAGCCGACTTTCTCATCCTCTTTGCCGGTCGACGGCTTGTTCCAACGATAATGAACGACTCCACCACCTTGTTGGGCGACCCGCAGCAAGTCCCGTATCACGAAGCGTCCTTCGCTATCCTGCAAGTCGTGAAGATTCCGTCCGACCAGATCTTTCTGGATCGGATGCACCAGATTGACACCATTGCCGTCGTACAGGAAGAAATAGCCATCCTGGCCATATCGAAGATGAGTCAGGATACGTTTCACCTCCGCCTGCGCGTCACGTTCTGACAACGATTTGTTGTTCAGCACGGGCTCGATCACCGAAAAGGCCATCTTCAGGTGCGATTCAAGCTCTTTCTCCTTCGAGGCGCGCAATCCGCCTTCAAATATTCGCTTCTGCTCTCTGGAGAATTCGCGCTCCATCTGCACACCGACCCAGGCAATGACACCCGACAGCAGGAGCAGCGGCAGGACGGCGAGCAGGAATACCTTGATTCTTAACGACATGACCGCCCCGATCGCGGTCGTTGACCGCCCTCCAGGCGCCACCCCGAAGCCTCGCATTGCGTTGCCTTGCCTCCGTGCCTTTCCGTACCGGCGCACGACTGGCACTTGGCAACGTATCTGACAACGGACCTCGCCGATTCACTCAAGTCTTTCTCCTCTCTATCCCAGTAACGCGACGATCGACCCGCCGTCATGCATCCGCCGGATCGCCGCGCCAAACAGCGGCGCCACGCTCAGGCACACGAACCTCCCGGGCAGTTGCGACGCATCCAGGCGCGGCGCGCCCACCGAGTCGGTGATCGCCAGTTCGTCCAGGGCACTGGCCGCCAGCGTCCCGGCGGCCGCGGCGGCGAACACGCCGTGGGTGGCGGCGGCACACACACGGCTGGCGCCGGCCTCGCGGCAGGCGCGGGCGGCGCGCGCCAGTGTAGTGCCGCCGCTGACCAGGTCATCGACGATCAGCGCCACCTTGCCGGCCACGTCGCCCCCCAGCGCCGTGCCGCTGACCACGCCCTCGGCGCGGTACTTTTCCATGAACGCGGCGCCCACCGGCCGGCCGGTGAGCGCCGCCAGCCGGGTGCGCAGGCGATCGGCGCGCTTGATGCCGCCAGCGTCCGGTGACACCACCGCCAACTCCGCATCCCCCGCCGCGGCGGCGAAGTGCCCGGCAAACAGGCCGATGGCCGAAAGCTCCTCTGTGCGGCAGCGGAAGGCGTTCTCGAAGGCGGCCGGGTTGTGCACGTCCAGCGTCACCACGCAGTCGGTGCCCACGGCCTCGAACAGGGCCGCGACATAGCGCGTGGTGACGGGATCGCGGGGCTGGCTGCGGCGGTCCTTGCGGGCGTAGGCCAGGTAGGGCAATACCGCGGTGACCCGCTCCGCGGCGGCGTCCCGCAGCGCGCCGAGGAAGAACAGCAGGCGCAGCAGCTTGTCGTTCGGGCTTTGCGCGGCGTCGCCGCACAGCGAGTGGATGACATACACGTCGCGGCCGCGCACCGACACCAGCGGCCGGCTCTTGTGCTCGCCGTCCTCGAACTCGCGCTCCTCGTGGGCGGCCAGCGCCACCCCCAGGTGGCCGGCCACGGCCTCGGCGAAGGGACGGCTGGCATCGAGGGCGAACAGCAGGGGCTCGTTCATGGGGCGATCCTCCGGTTGGCGGGTTGGGGGCGCGGCGCCTGCTACCATGACAGCACTTGAGACCCGCGCGCAAGACACCATGACCCATTTCGACGTCTTCAACGGCGATGCCGACGGCCTGTGCGCGCTGCGCCAGTTGCGGCTGGCCGAGCCGCGGGAGGCGGTGCTCGTCACCGGCGCCAAGCGCGACATCGCGCTGCTGGGGCGCGTGGATGCGCGCCCGGGGGACGCCGTCACGGTGCTTGACCTCTCCGCCGCGGTCAATCATGACGCGCTGCTGGCGCTGCTGCAACGGGGCGTGGCGGTGGAATACTTCGACCACCACTTCGCCGGCGAGCTGCCCCTCCATCCGCGACTGGCGGCGCACATCGACACCTCGCCGGAGGTGTGCACGGGCATGGTGGTGGACCGCCACCTCGGGGGCCGGCACCGCGTCTGGGCCGTGGCGGCGGCCTTCGGCGACAACCTGCCGGCCGCGGCGCGGGCACTGGCCGGCACCCTGGGGCTCGGCCCGGCCCAGGTGGAACAGGTGCGCGAGGTGGGCGAGGCCCTGGCCTACAACGCCTACGGCGACAGCGAGGCGGATCTGATCGTCGCCCCCGCCGCACTCTACTGCCTGCTCGGCCGCCACGCCGACCCCCTGGCCTTCGCCCGGGAGGAGCCCATGTTCCCGCGGTTGCGCGATGCACTGCGCGATGATCTCGAAGCGGCGCGGGCGGTGGCGCCGCGGCTGCGGCTGGCCGGCGGCACGATTCATGTGCTGCCCGATGCGCCGTGGAGCCGGCGCGTGCGCGGCGCGCTGGGCAACGAACTGGCCAGCCGCGAGCCGGACCACGCCCATGCCATCCTCACTTCCGCGGCGGGTGGCGGCTACGTGGTGAGCGTGCGCGCCCCCCTGCGCGCACCCACCGGCGCCGACGCCCTGTGTCGGCGCTTTCCTTCCGGCGGCGGGCGCGCCGCCGCGGCCGGCATCAACCGCCTGCCGGAAGACCAGTTCGAGCGCTTCGCGGCGGAATTCGCGCGCGCCTATCCGGGTCTGTGAATCGCCGCCCTGCTGTACCTCGATCCACTCCGCAGCAGGCGGTCAACGCGATTCGGATGGTTTGGTGGGAGCGGGCTTGCCCGCGATCAGCGGCACCCATCGCGGGCAAGCCCTCGCCAACTTCCATCGGACTCAAATTGACCGCCTACGACGTACTTGCACGTAAGTGTTTACACGTACGTGGTAGCACGTACGTGTTTGCACGGATTTCCCTGTGACCATCCTTCTGGTCTAATCCGTTCAAATAAGTAGGCTCCAACGTACACCGGCCCGGCTCATGTCGGCGCGCCGGCCGGACCCGCGATGCGACGAACGCGGCGTTGCGCGAGCAAGGCGCCCCCCACCACGGCTCATGCCGCCGCGACGCAAGGATGGAGGAGGTCTGCATGGAACCGAAGCGCAGCCCGACGGCGGTGCCGGATCGCCGTCGCGCCCCCCAGGCATTCCCAGCCCGCAGCAACACCGAATCGGCACGGATCCTGCCGCTGCGGCCGATGCCGTATATCGAACCGGTCGCCTTCGATGTCGATGAGAACGGTCTGGTCCTGGACTGCAGCGCGTCGGCGCAGCGGGTGCTCGGCTATTGCGGCGAGGAACTGAGCGGACGGCACGTGTCCCTTTTCCTGCCCCGGCTGGGGCAGACCCCACTGGTGCAGGACGGCGCAGTGAATCCGCGCCTGGCCTTCCTGTGCCATTGCGGCGTGCCGTTTCGGGCCTGCGCCCGCGACGGCGCCGCATTCGCCTGCGACATGTCCCTGAACATGCTGGGTAATGACGCAAGAAGCGTGGTCCGGATCATCGTGCGCCGGGTGGAGCAGCCGGTGCCGCACTGCCTGTGAGGCGTTCCGCCACAGGGGACATCCAACGGCAAGCGAGGAGGAAACCATGACGAATCCCCAACCCGCCCCACAGGGCGCAGCCGGTCAAAGGGAGGCGCCAGATGCCGCCGCGCCGCGCGCCTCCGGCACACGGGCAGACACAGCCGCCGATGCGGCCGCGGGCACCGATACGCAGTCGCGCTACCGCATGATCGCCGAGGCGGCGTATTTCCGCGCCGAACGCCGCGGCTTCGCGGCGGGGGGCGAACTGCAGGACTGGCTCGATGCAGAAGAGCAACTCGGGTGCACCGCCACCCAGTAGATCGCCTGCAATCGGGACTGGCGCACCCGGCGCAGCGGCGCGTTGCGATCTGAGTGCGGCGGACGGGGCGCAGTTGCGTCTGCGCATGACCGAGCGCCGGGCGCGGCTTCTCATGGAGATTTGCGACCTGCAGGGGTATGGCGTCCCATCTCCGGCGGGATCGGGGCCAGGCGTTCAGGCAGGCGCGAACGCGCGGGCGGCACAGGTTCCTGCCGCAACGCGCCGGTTGCTGGAACTGCGCGACATCGAGGCGTCCCTGCGGCACATGGACGCGGGAGACTACGGCATCTGTGGCGACTGCGGCCGCGCCATCGAGCGGGAGCGCATCCTGGTGCTGCCCACCGCCACGCGCTGTCGGCCCTGTGACGAGCGGCACGTCATGGCATCGGCGGACCCGCTCGCGGGTCCATCAACCTGGGAGACGAAGCATGGCAGACGAAGCAAAGAAGGAAGTCACGGTTAGCACGGCAAAACCCGCCCCGGTGCGGCGCGCCGCGGGCCCGTTCGAGGATCTGGAGCACCTGCTGGAGCGCATGACGGGGCGCGGCTGGCTGCGTCCCTTCGGTTGGGAACGGCCGCTGTGGGGCGGCCTCATGGAAGCCCCCGAGTTCAAGGTGCCGGCGGTGGACGTCGTCGACCGGGACGACGCCGTCGTGGTGCGCGCCGAAATCCCCGGCGTGGACAAGAAGGATCTGGAGGTGTCCATGACCGAGAACACGCTGACGATCAAGGGCAGCGTCAGCCGCGAGGAGAAGGAGGAGAAGGGCGACTACTACCGCTGCGAAATCGCCCGCGGCGCCTTCTCGCGCACCGTCAGCCTGCCGGGGGATGTGGACGGCTCGAAGGCCAGCGCCGCCCTCAAGGACGGCGTGCTGGAGATCACCCTGCCGAAGAGCGAGACCGCGAAGCGGCGCAACATCAAGGTGGACTGAGAGATGGCTCGGCTGACGCAGGCACCGCCAGTCAGCGGCGGCCCATGATTGCTGCGCACCCCCAACCCCCACGGGATGAGCGGGAGGTGGACATCCCGCTCGACGGCAGGATCCACCGCGGCACGCTGCGCATGCCGGAGCAGGCGAGCGGCCTGGTTCTGTTCGCCCACGGCAGCGGCAGCAGCCGCTTCAGTCCGCGCAACACGCTGGTGGCCCGCGTGCTCGGGCAGGCGGGTTTTGCCTCGCTGCTCTTTGATCTGCTCACCGAAGGCGAGGACCGGGTCATCGATGCCCGCTTCGACATCCCGCTGCTGGCGCAGCGCCTGGTGGGCGCCACCGCATGGTCGGCGGCACAGCCGGAGTTGGCACGGCTGCCGCTCGGTTACTTCGGCGCCAGCACCGGCGCGGCGGCGGCCCTGGTGGCCGCGGCGCATGAGCCCCGTGTGCAGGCCGTGGTGTCGCGCGGCGGGCGGCCGGACCTGGCCATGGACAAGCTGCCGCGGGTCACGGCCCCCACCCTGCTCATCGTCGGCGGCCTCGACGATGTGGTCATCGAACTCAACCGCCACGCCGCCGCACGCATGCAGGTGGAACACGAACTGGTGATCGTGCCCGGCGCCAGCCATCTGTTCGAGGAGCCCGGAACGCTGGAGCAGGCGGCAGGCCTCGCGGCGCAGTGGTTCGCGCGCCATCTGGCCGCGCCGCGGGGCGCCGCCCCGGCATGACCGCCCGCTGGGAGCACTTCGCCCACGAGGCCGACATGGGGGTGCGCGGTTTCGGCACCACCCTGGAGGAAGCCTTCGAGCAGGCCGCCGTGGCGCTGGTGGCGGTGATCACGGAACCCTCCGCCGTCGAGCCGCTGGAGGCGGTGGCGATCCGCTGCCAGGCTCCGGACGACGAGTTGTTGCTGGCCGACTGGCTTAACGCGCTGGTGTGCGAGATGGCCACGCGCCGCATGCTGTTCGGCCGTTTCGAGGTCCAGGTCGCCGGCTCGCACCTGCAGGCCACCGCCTGGGGCGAGGCCGTGGATGCGGCGCGCCACCATCCGGCGGTGGAGGTGAAGGGCGCGACCTACACCGCCCTGCGCGTGGCGCGCGAAGGCGACGAGTGGGTGGCGCAGACGGTGGTGGATGTCTAAGTTGGCCTAGTGTTTAATTGCATTAACAGGCGATAGTATTATGATACCCACTCCGCTTGGTAGAAGGGGGTGGTTCATGGCACGAGTAGCGGTTGAGTTGTCGTGTACGGCAGAAGTGATATCCGAGCTTGAGCGCCTGTCTCGA
>JACQYB010000024.1 GCA_016208415.1 Betaproteobacteria bacterium
GAGAGCGAGGACAGTTTTTACCGATTCTGAGGCGCATAGTGGGGGCTATGCAACGAAGAATCGGGGAAAGATGGACCGCTCTCCCACCGGCGCAGTAGATCAGTCTCAAGTCCGACAGGCTGCTAGGCCGCCACCGCGACGGCGCCCCTGGCCATGGCCACCAGGGCGGAGGCATCGAGGATGAGCGCCACCCGTCCGTCGCCCATGATGGTGGCGCCCGCGATGCCGGCCACCTTGCGGTAGTTGGCTTCGAGGTTCTTGATCACCACCTGGTGCTGGCCCACGAGGCTGTCGACGAACAGCGCCGCCTTGTGACCGTCGGCCTCCAGCACGACCATGATGCCGCGCTCGAAATCCCCGGCGTGGCCGCGGATGTTGAAGAGCTGGTGCAGGGCCACCACCGGCAGGTATTCGCCGCGCACCTGGATGAGCCGCTGCACGCCGTTGATGGACTTCATCATGTCGCGCCCGGGCTTGAGCGACTCCACCACGTAATTGAGCGGAATGATGTAGTGCTCGGCGGCCACGGCCACGGACATGCCGTCCAGGATGGCCAGCGTCAGCGGCAGGCGCACGGTCATGCGCGTGCCCACGCCCTGCATCGACTCGATGTCGATGCGACCGCCCATGGCGCCGATGTTGCGCTTGACCACGTCCATGCCCACGCCGCGGCCGGACACTTCCGTGACTTGGTCGGCGGTGGAAAAGCCGGCCTCGAAGATGAGCTGCCAGACGTCCTGGTCGCTCATGGCGTCGGACACGGCCAGCCCCCGCTCCCGCGCCTTGGCGAGGATGCGGGCGCGGTTGAGCCCGGCGCCGTCGTCGCCCACTTCGATGACGATGTTGCCGCTCTGGTGCGAGGCCTTGAGGGTAATGGTGCCCACCGCGGGCTTGCCTGCGGCGGCGCGGGCCTCCGGCGTCTCGATGCCGTGGTCCAGGGAGTTGCGCACCAGATGGGTGAGGGGATCGGTGATGCGCTCGATGAGCCCCTTGTCCAGTTCGGTGCTTTCGCCGGAGAGCTTCAGTTCCACCTGCTTGCCCAGTTTCTGGGAGATGTCGCGCACCACCCGCGGAAAGCGGCTGAACACCACCGACATGGGCAGCATGCGGATGGACATGACCGATTCCTGGAGATCGCGGGTGTTGCGCTCCAACTGGGAGAGACCGTTCATCAGGCGCTCGTAGATGGCCGGGTCCACGGTCGAAGCGGTCTGGGCGAGCATGGCCTGGGTGATCACCAGCTCCCCCACCAGGTTGATCATCTGGTCCACCTTTTCGACGCTGACGCGGATGGAACCGGTATCGGCGGCGGCCTTGGCGGTGCGGTTCTCCCGCGGCGGGGACTTCTGGGCCACGGCCTGAAGGGGCGGCTCCGAAGGCTTTGCCGCGGGCTCGGCGCCTGCGCTCTTCTGCCCTTCGGCCGGGCCGCACGCCGGAGCGCTCGCCGGCTCCGTGAAGAAGCCATATCCCGGATCGGACGGCGTTTCAGCCGCGGGCCTGGTGGCCGCCGGGGGGTCGGAAAAGAAGCCATAGCCGGGGTCGGCCACCTGGACGGCCGGCGCGGCGGCATCCTGCGGCAGGGGTTCGAAGAAACCGTAGCCGTCCCCGTCCGCAGCCTCTGCCAACTGCGCCAGATCCAGTGGCTCGAAGAAGCCGTACGCCTCCTCGGTGGGCGGCGACGCGTCGTCGGCCACGCCACCGAAGGTGATCTCGATGCTGCCCGGCAGGGCGACGAATTCGAGGGTCGAGTCCACCACCGCCGGGTCCGCTCCCGTCAGGGTCAGGCGCCAAGGGGCGGAGAGGTCCCCGGCGGGAGGACGCAGCACGTCGACGGCTCGGCACTGGCGCACCAGTTCATCCACCAGCCGTCCCATGATGGGATCGGATGCTGCGGCCCGCGGTTCGGGAACGAAGCGCACCACCAGGGTACGAAGCAGGTCCTCGTCCGGCTGCCCGGGGGCGGCGTCCGCGGCCTTTGGGGCGGGAGGCGATGCCGCGTCCACCCGTGCTGCCGGTGGCGCGGGCTGCGGCTGGTCGGACGACGAGAGCGCGCGCAGCCGCCGGCAGATGTCCTCCTTCGCCCCGGGTTCCGCGTCGCCCTCGCCGCGATGCGCGCCCAGCAGGCCCTTGAGCACGTCGCCGGCGACGAGGAAGGCGTCCACCATCGGCTCGGTCAGCGCCATCTCGCCCTTGCGAATGCGGTCCAGCAGGGTTTCCAGCACATGGGTCACCTCCGCCAGGTCCTGGAATCCGAAGGTGCCGCTGGAACCCTTGATGGAGTGGGCAGCGCGGAAGATCGCGTTGAGATCTTCAGAATCGGGCTGCTGCTGGTCGATATCCAGCAGCAGCGATTCCATGGTCGCGAGATGCTCCGCCGCTTCCTCGAAGAACACCTGATAGAACTGGCTCATGTCAAAAGCCATTGCCGTCTCTCCTCGCAGGTATTGCGCGTGCCGGCATGGCTAGCCGATGACTTTCCTGACCACTTCAACCAGCTTCTGGGGCTCGAAGGGCTTGACGAGCCAACCGGTGGCGCCGGCCGCGCGACCCTGGGACTTCATGCCGTCGGAAGATTCCGTGGTGAGCATGAGGATCGGCGTGGCGCGGTACTGCGGCAGCGCACGCAGCGACTTGATGAGCGTGAGGCCATCCATGCGGGGCATGTTCTGGTCCGTCAACACGAGGTTCACGGATCGCGACTTGGCCTTGTCCAGCCCGTCCATGCCGTCGACCGCCTCGATGACTTCGTAGCCGGAGCTCTTGAGCGTGAAGCTCACCATCTGGCGGATGGAAGGCGAATCGTCGATCGCCAGAACTGTCTTTGCCATATTGCTTCCCCTCCTGGTACCTGCCGGAAAGATCAAAACAATTCAATGTCGCCGTGCGCAAAGGCTTGCTGGCGAACCGGGTTGTGAGCAGTACGCTGCTCGAGTTCTTCGACGCTGCGACGCACCTCCGCGAGGGGCTGGCGCAACATCTCGTCCAGTTCCGGGCCGCCCGCCGCACTGGCGGTCTCGGCCAGGGCGTGAAGACGCAGGGAGACATCATCGAGGGCCTCCACCCGGCGGCCGATGTGGGCCATGAGCTGGGAGACCATGTCCTGGAACTGGAGCGACATGACCGCGTGGCCGACCTGCTCATCGACGTGGCGCGCCGCCTCGCTCATCTTCTGCACCGCCGCGGCGCGCTCGCGGGAAATGACATCGACGCTGCGAAGAACCGTCTCCACCCGGGTCTTGGACTCGAGGGCGAAGTTCATGTCCTGGGCGGCCATCTTCTGGATGGCCGACTCGGTAGCCTCCACGGAGGTGGCCATCGACTCCATGAGCGCATTGATCTGCTGGCTGAACTGGGCGGTGCGCCCGGAGAGGTCGCGCACCTCGTCGGCCACCACCGCAAAGCCGCGGCCGCTTTCACCGGCCCGGGCAGCCTCGATGGCGGCATTGAGCGCCAGCAGGTTGGTCTGCTTGGAGATGGCACCGATTTCCGTGAGGATGCCCTGCACCGCCCGGCTGCGCCGCGCGATGCCGTCGGTGAGCTCCACCAGTTCCATGCCCAGCTTGCTGTTGGAGACGACGCTGTCGACCACCTTCTGCATCACGTCCGAGGTATTGGCGACGAAATCGTCGAGATGTGCATACTCTCCCCGCGACGCCTCGTCCCCGGTTCCGTTGATGGCCATGGCGAGCCGTTGCTGCTCCTGGATGGTGCCGCTCATGCCGTGAAAACTCTCGCCGAGCTGGCTGATGGCATCGGCCAGGAGCCCCTGCACGCGCTCCACCTCGGCGCGCATGCCCTCGAATTGCCTGCGGAAGGCTTCCATGCACTGGCCGAGCAGTTGTTCGATGCTGAGCACGGCCGCCTGCCCAGCCGCCTGTCCCGGGGGAGGATCCTGATGCTGCCGGATGGCCGCAACGCGTGACAGATGCCAGCTCACCATGAACGCCCAACCCAGGCCCACCAGCGCGCTTGCCAGGGCCACACCCGTTCCGGAGGCCATCGCAGGCGCGAGAGTCCCCCCGGCCACGGCCACGCCCGCCGACCACAGGATTCCGGCCCAGAGGACGCCCTTGTTGGTTTCATTCATCGATTCGATTCCTCGTCCGCCCTGATGCGTCCGGTACGGCGCGCTCTGCACGCACAAGTCCTGCTCTTCCCTAATGTCGTCACCGACCTGCCCTTTCTTTAGGCAGGGGGGCCGGCGCGGCGGGGTTCGTCTCACCCGCCTTGGCCGAGGGTGCCCCGGCAAGCGTCTCCGCATCGAGCTGTGCAGCGTTCTCCACCTCGGTCGCCTTGCCGTCCTGGAGGATGGCGTCCTCCGTCTTCTTGTTCATGACCACGATGCTGATGCGCCGGTTGATGGGATTGAAGGGCTCCTGCTTGTCGAACAGCACCGTCGAGGCGAGCCCCACGATGCGCATCAGCTTGCGCTCGTCCATGCCTCCGGCCACCAGTTCGCGCCGCGACGCATTGGCGCGGTTGGCGGACAGCTCCCAGTTGCTGAACGAGCGCTCGCCGCTGGCGTAGGGCTTGGCGTCGGTGTGGCCGGTGAGGCTGACGCGGTTGGGCACGGAATTGAGCACGCGCCCGATTTCGCGCAGGATGTCGCGGGTGTAGGGTTTGAGATCGGCGCTGGACTGGTCGAACATGGGCCGGTTCTTTTCATCCACCACCTGGATGCGCAGTCCTTCGGTGGTGATGTCCAGCAGCAGTTGATCCTTGAAGGGACGCAGATTCGGGCTGGCCTCTATGGCACGTTCCATGTCCTGCTTGAGGTCGGCCAGGCGCTGTTTTTCCTGGCGCTCCAGTTCCGCCTTGGCCGCCTGGAGGTTGATGATCTTCTTCTCCGCCGGTGTCTCGCCGTTCTTGACCTGGCCCGTGGTGCGGGTCAGGTCCTTGCCGCCGCCCTTGAGGATGCTGGAACTGTCGCCGCTGCCCTCTCCGCCGGCCAGCGCCACCTTCAGCGGCGTCTGGAAGTACTCCGCGATGCCGGCCAGGTCGCCCTTGGCGGTGGAACCGAGCAGCCACATCAGCAGGAAGAAGGCCATCATCGCCGTCACGAAGTCCGCGTAGGCGATCTTCCACGCCCCGCCGTGGTGGCCGCCACCGCCCTTCTTGATGCGCTTGACGATGATCGGCTGCTGCGCTGTGTCCTTCATGGCCCCGTGCCCCCGTGGCGCCCGCTCAGGCGGACTTGCGGTTCTTGACCTCTTCTTCCAGTTCCTGGAAGGTCGGCCGTTCCGTCGAGTACAGCACCTTGCGGCCGAACTCCACCGCCACCTGCGGCGCGTAGCCGTTCATGCTCGCCAGCAGCGTCACCTGCATGCACCGGAACATCTTGGTGGACTCGTGGACCTTGTGCTCCAACACGGTGGACAGCGGGCCGACGAAGCCATACGAAAGAAGAATGCCGAGGAAGGTGCCCACCAGCGCCGCGGCGATCAGCTTGCCCAGCTCGGACGGCGGAATGCCCACCGATTCCATGGTATGGACCACCCCCATCACCGCCGCCACGATACCGAAGGCCGGCAGGCCATCGGCCAGCTTGGCCACGGCATGCACGGGGATCTCGCCCTCGTGATGATGGGTTTCGATCTCGTTGTCCATGAGGTTTTCGATTTCGAAGGCGTTGAGGTTGCCGCCGACCATGAGCCGCAGGTAATCGGTCAGGAACTCCACCGCATGGTGGTCGCCGGCGATGGCGGGATACTTGTTGAAGATCGGGCTGGCCTCGGGATTCTCCACATCCGACTCGATGGACATGAGCCCCTCCTTGCGCACCTTGGCAAGGATGTCGTAGAGCAGCGAAAGCAGTTCCAGATAGAGCGCCTTGGTGAATCTGGAACCCTTGAGCACGGTGGGCAGCGCCTTGAACGTGGCCTTGACGACCTTGGCGTTGTTGGCCACGAAGAAGGCCCCCAGGGTTGCCCCGCCGATCATGATGAGTTCCGTCGGCTGTATCAGCGAGGCAACGTGGCCGCCGGCAAGCATGAAGCCGCCGATCACCGATGCCAGGATTACGACGTAACCAACGATGACGAACATGGAGCACCCCCTTGCCGGACCTGCAGTTTCTACGTGATGGCCGCGCGCCGCCGGCGGTGCAGCCATGTGGTTTATCGGCCGCACGGCCACGAACCTGAAGGGGGGAGGGAGGGGCGGGCCGGCCGGTGAGCGGCCTGGCCCGCGGCACATGCGCAAAAAAAAACCGCGGAAGTTGCCTTCCGCGGCGTCACAATCCTTGCATTGCGCAAGGAGGAGGTCAGACGGTCAATTCACGCTCAATCCGACTGCCCGGGCTTCGGCCTCGCGGGCGGCCTTCTTGGTCTTGCCTGCACGGGCGGGCATGTGACAAAGTCCGCAAACATATTCGTCCGTCAGGTCGTAGGCATGGGCCACGAACTCGCCGCCGCATGCCTTGCATGTCGCCAGCTTCAGTATTCCGGCATCGAAGAACCGCAGCAGCGTCCAGGCGCGCGTGAGGCTCAGGACACACTCCATCCCGTGCATCTCGACGTGTTCGAGATAGAGACGATACGCTTTGATGATAGCATCCACTCCCTGGCAGCGCGTGTGCGCCTTGATGAACTTGTGTAAAGACATGAACAAGGACGCATGGGTATTCGGTTGCCACGTCAGGAACCAGTCCGCCGAAAAGGGCAGCATTCCCTTGGGCGGCGACATACCCTTCACCTCCTTGTAGAGGCGCAGCAGGCGCTCGCGGCTGAGGCGCGTTTCGGCCTCCAGCATCTGCAGGCGCGCGCCCAGGCGGATGAGGTCCGTCGCCATCCGGATGTCTTCGCCCTCGGCTACGATGCTCTTTGCGGCCATGACGGCAACCTTTCAGGAGACGTGCTCGACGGGGCGTGCGGCGGCCAGGATCGTGGCGTGGATGTGGGTGGTGCCGGCATCGCGCTGGTGATTGGACAGCAGCCCCACCATCAGGCCGTCGTCAAAGCGGAAGCGGCACAGCAGCATGCTGGTGCTTGCCATGCGCAGTACCTGTGCCGGCGTCAGGCTCGCGAGGACGCTTGCCACGTCATCGCCGAGGCCGAGCCGAAACATGGCGGTATCCCGGTCATCGTGCAGTAGTTGCTGCGCGAGCATCAGGTAGGAGAGATTGAGTTCCTTGATGTTGTTCTGCAGTTCCATCGTTCTCATGTTGGGCTCCTGGAGTCTCGGTTGCCGTGGCGTACAGTCGATGGACGCATTGTGCCCGCAGCCGCAGGATCCCCATATCGGGCAATGTCGGAATCTGGGATACAAATGGCGATGATGCTGCTGTAGGATTTTTCTTACAGCCTGCCTGCCACTGCCCAGTGGAAGAAGGGATTAACCCCTTCGATGGCGCAGCAAAGCCGGTTGTCACACCGGGACAATGATTTCAGGAGGCAAGGCGCACTTGTTCGAGTATTTTCTCGGATGCAACCGGGCGGCTGAAGAGGAAGCCCTGGAAGTGGTCGCATTGCTGGTCCTGGAGGAACTCCACCTGGCGTCGGGTTTCAACACCTTCGGCCACCGTGGTGAGCCGCAGGCTCTTGGCCACGGCCATGATCGCCTGCACGATGGCGGCGTCGTCATCGGAGGGCAGTTCGCGCACGAAGGACTTGTCGATCTTGATGACGTCGATGGGAAAACGCTTGAGGTATGACAGCGACGAATAGCCGGTGCCGAAATCGTCCACGGCAATGCGCACGCCCAGTCCCTTCAGGGCACGCAGCATGCTGATGGTGGTTTCGGCGTCGCGCATCAACACGGATTCCGTGATTTCCAGTTGCAGGCACCGCGCCGGAAACCCGATGTCGTCGAGGACGGCACGCACCGCCTCCAGCAGGCGCGGCTGGCCGAACTGGACGGCGGACACATTCACCGACACCATCAGTTCCCGGTAGCCGTGGTCGTGCCACAGCCGGCACTGCTCGCAGGCGCGCCGCAACACCCATTCGCCGATGACGACGATCAACCCGGTTTCGTCGGCGATGGGGATGAAGCGATCGGGCGCGATCAGACCATGCTGCGGATGGTTCCAGCGCAGCAGCGCCTCCGCGCCCACCATGCGGCCGCTGGCGGCGGAAAGCAGGGGCTGGAACTCGAGGTACAGCTCGCCGCGTTCCACGGCGTGGCGCAACTCGGCCTCCATCGCCACCCGCTCCGCCGAGAAGGCGCTCATCTCCCGCACGTAGCGGCGCATGCCGTTGCCCCCGGCGCGCTTGGCGACCTCCATGGCGGTCTCGGCGTTGAGCAGCAGTTCGTAGGCGTCGCTGCCATCGGCCGGCAACAGGGCCACGCCGATGCTGGGCGTCAGGTACAGCTCCAGCCGATCGCCGGCGAACGGACCGCCGAAGGCGCCCAGCAGATGAGTGCCGTACTCGAATGCCGCCTGCGCATCGCATACGCCCCGGGCGAACACGCCGAAGGTGTCGCCGCCGATGCGCGCCACCAGGTCGCCCGGCGGTATGCTGGCGGCAATCCGGCTGCCGATCTGGCGCAGGATGCCGTTGCCGGCCTCGTAGCCGAAGGAGCTGTTGATGCGCATGAAACGATCCACATCCAGGTAGAACACGGCCCCTGCCGCCGCCTCCCCTGCCGCCGCCTCCCCTGCCGCCGCCTCCCCCGCCGCCGTCTCCCCCGCCGCCGTCTCCCCTGCCGCCGTCTCCCCTGCCGCCGTCTCCCCTGCCGCCGTCTCCCCTGCCGCCGTCTCCCCTGCCGCCTGACCCAGGCTCCGATCCACTTCGCTGCAGAACAGGTTCTGGTTCGGCAGCCCGGTGAGGATGTCGTGAAAGGCCAGCTTCCAGATGCGGGCGTCGGCCTGGCGCGCGGCGCGGCGCGCCGCAGCACCGCGCAGTTCGCGCTCGATCACCGGCATGAGTTTCTCGTAGTCGCCCTTGGCGATGAAGTCGCTCACGCCCACCTGCATGGCGCTCACGGCCTGACCGGCCGAGATCTTGCCGGAGTAGATGACGAAGGGGATGTCCTTGCCGCTGCGCTTGACGATATCGAGCGCATCGAGGGAATCGAAGCCGGGCATCTGGTGATCGCACAGGATGATGTCCCATTCTTCGGCATCGATCGCCCGCGCCAGATCCCGCGGCGTGTCGACGCGGCTGTGCCCCAGGCGAGCGCCGCGCGCGGCAAGCTCGGAGAACAGCAAGACGGTGTCATCTTCGGAGTCGTCCACGACTAGGACGCGCACGCAACGATCCATTTCGGGCATGGCCAATAGAGCGTGATTCATCGAGCCAGGGGGACGGCGACGCGACCCTCAATCCAAACCGGTATGGGTCATAACACGCCCTCACCACCTTGAAGGCTATGTTACCCTTTTTCACATTCTACCGTGTTGGCTGGACCGATGCCACGCAATTGCGACCCTTTTCCTTGGCCACGTAGAGGCCCTGGTCGGCGGTCTTGATGAGGTTGTGCACGTCGGGCATGCCGGGCAGGCGCTGGGCCACGCCGACACTGACGCTGCTCTTGAGCGCCAGCATGCCCGCCTTCACCAGCAATTCGGCCACTGCGGCGCGAACCCGCTCGGCGACGCTGAGCGCCTGGTCGAGGGTGGTGTCGGGGCAGATGACGAGGAACTCGTCACCGCCGGTACGGGCGATGACGTCCTGGGCCCGCAGGCCGCGCTTCAGTGCCAGGGCCGTCTGGCGCAGGAAGACGTCGCCCACGTCATGGCCGTACTGGTCGTTGATGCGCTTGAAGTCGTCCAGGTCGATCACCATGCACGACATGGGCCGACGCGAACGCAGCACCGCCGCCCATTCCTGCTGTATCCGCTCCATGGCGTAGCGGCGGTTCGGGAAACCGGTCAGCGAGTCGGTGAGCGCCACCTCCTGCAGTCTGCGGTTGGTGATGGCCAGCTCGGTGGCGAAATGGCGGATATCCTCGCGGTCGTGCTCGATCTCCTGGTGCAGGCTGATGATGCGTAGCCCCGCGGTGAGCCGCGCTGCCAGCACCCGCGGCTTGAGCGGCTTGCTGACGAAGTCGTCCACGCCGCTCTCGAAGGCCTCGATCAGCCGTTCGTCGTCTTCCAGGCTGGTCAGGATGAGGATGTAGATACCGCGGCCGGCGCGGGTCTTGCGCAGCGCGCGCGTCAGCGTGATGCCGTCCATTTCCGGCATCATCCAGTCCACGACCATCAGGTGCGGCTGCTTGTCCAGGGCCACCTCCAGGCCCTGCTGGCCGTTCTTGGCCTCCAGCACCTCGTAGCCGTGGCCCTCGAGCACGGCGCGCAGCATGGCGCGCATGGTCGCGTCATCGTCCACCACCAGCACCCGCAGATGGGGCTTGCCTGGCGGGTGCCCGCCGCCCGGCACGCCGAGCATCCGGGGCGGCTGCGCCGGGGTCTTGGACATCTCCTCGAACGACGGCAGCGGTTCGGCCTTGAGGTTGAGCAGCTTGCTCCACTCCAGCCAGTCAGCCACGACCTTGTCGCAGATCTCCGTGATGGCATCGGCGGACAGGGACAGCCGCGAGCCCAGCAGGAACAGCCGCGCCATCATGGCGCTGCGCTCAGCCTCCCGAGCCGTACAGATCGATCCAATGTGACGCGCCAGGCTGATGGTGTGGGTCACCAGCAGCGGACGCGAGCCCTCGGGAAAGCCGGAGCGATCCGGATCCTCGTGGTGGAGCACGGCGTCCACGAAGATCCTGGGCAGTCCCCAGTCGCCGAGCATCGCCGCCGCCAGATCAGCGTGGTTCAGGGAGAACGCCTCCTGCTCCAGCTCGGTGAGCACGCGGTCGCGATCTGCCGCATGCCCTGTAAGGACCTGCGCGTATTCCCCGGGGAACAGGGTGGCCAGGGCCAGGTCGCCGACGCGAGACAGCAGCCCGGCGCAGAACGCTTCTTCGGGCATGGCGGCGCGGGTACGGCTGGTGATGACCTGGGTGGCGATACCGCACGCCAGCGAAGTCGACCAGAAGCCGGAGTAATCGAAGTTCGGGCACGAGCCGTGGTCATAGGCCGACAGCAGCGAAAACCCCAGAGCCAGGTTGCGCACGGCCGGCAGTCCGAGCACCAGCAGCGCGTCCTGCACGGACGCCACCGGGCGCCGCCCGACGGCGTTGACGCCGTTGGAGGCCTTGAACAGACGGCCGACGAAGGCGGGGTCGGCCTTGATGACCCGCGCCATCTCGGCGAACGAAACGTTGTCCTGCTGGGTCAGGCGGATGATGTGCAGTGCCACCCCACGCGGGGAAGGCAGGTCACCAGTCGCCTTCAGTTGTTCGAACTTCGACAGGTCAATCGGACTCATCACCACCACTCTTGCACGGCAAGGCCCCAGCGGGAACTAGGAAGCATGGGCCTTTTACGGCGCGACCCGGATCTGGCTTGAGCACGGGGCGGGATGCGGCACAGTGCCGGGTGCGCCGGGTGAATGCTTGATAGAATTCCGCCGACCCCCGGCTTTCCATGACGCCATGAAATTCTGCAGCCACTGCGGTGCGCCGGTCGCCGTGCGCGTTCCGCCCGGCGACACCCTGCCCCGCCATATCTGTGACGAGTGCGGTGTCATCCACTACCACAACCCCAAGATGGTCGTGGGCGCCATCGCGGAATGGGAAGACCGCATCCTGCTGTGCCGGCGCGCCATCGAGCCGCGCCACGGCTTCTGGACCCTGCCGGCGGGCTTCATGGAAAACGACGAGACCACCGCCCAGGCTGCGGCCCGGGAGACCCTGGAGGAGGCCTGTGCCCGCATCGAGGTGGGAGAGCTGTTTACCCTGATCAATGTGCCCCACATCAACCAGGTGCATCTGGTCTATCGGGCGCGACTGCTGGACGCGGATTTCGGCGCGGGCGTGGAAACCCTCGAATCGCGGCTGTTCGACGAGTGCTCCATCCCGTGGCCGGACATCGCCTTTCGCTCCATCGCCATGTCCCTGCGGCTCTATTACGAGGACCGCCGCGGCGGCGCCTTTCGCTTCCACGCCGGCGACATCCTGCTGGCACGCTGACGGCGCCCCGCCCGCTCGCGGGCGCCCGCCGCCTCTTGCGCCGCCCTCGTTCCCTACGCCAGCGTGAAGTAGACCGTGGTGCCCTGTCCCACGGCGGATTGCGCCCAGATGCGCCCGCCGTGGCGATGCACGATGCGCTGCGCGATGGCCAGCCCGATGCCGCTGCCCTCGAACTCGCTGGGCCCGTGCAGGCGCTGGAAGGGTGCGAACAACTGCTGCGCGTAGGCCATGTCGAAACCGGCGCCGTTGTCACGCACGAAAAAGACGCGCCGCCCGTCCTGAAGTTCTTCCCCGACCTCGATGCGCGCGGGCTCGCACCCTGCGGAGAACTTCCAGGCATTGTCCAGCAACTGTTCCAGAAGCTGGCGGCACATGCCGGGGTCGGCCTGGATCGGCCCCTCCAGCGCCACATCCACGGCCACGGTGCGCTGTGGATCGCGCTCCTGCAAGGCCCGCAACGCATCCAAGGCGAGGGCGCCCAGATCCACCGGACGCGGGTGAAACTCGGCCTGTCCGATGCGCGACAGGCGCAGCAGACCGTCGATGAGCCCGTCGATGCGCCGACAGGCGTAGCGGATGCGTGTCACGTACTGCCGGCCGGTGTCGTCCAGCCTGCCACCGTACTCCTCCTCCAGCAGGCGGCTGAAGCCGTCCAGGGCGCGCAGCGGTGCGCGCAGGTCGTGGGACACGGAATAGCTGAAGGCCTCCAGTTCGCGGTTGGAGGCCGCCAGGGCTGCGGAGCGCGCCAGCACGCGCGCTTCGAGCTGGCCCCGCAGCACCGTCAGCTCTTCGAGCTGCCTGTGCTGCTGCACCTCCGCCTGCTTGATGCGGGTGATCTCGCGGGCGCGCAAGACCACGCCGAAATAGGCGCCGCTGTCATCCGTGGCCGGGGCCTTGATGATGTCGAAAACCCGTTGCGCACCGTCCCGATCCACCAGCCGCTCTTCCATGCGCAGCGCCACGTGCCGGGACAGCACCTCGTCGTCGCCGGCGCCCCAGCGCAGCAGGTCCTGGCGCCGTTGCGGCAGGCGGGCGATCATCTCGCGGTCGGTGAGCCCGACGTAATCCACCAGTTCCGCCCCGAACAGATGGAGCATCGCCCGGTTCGCCACCTGCCAGCAGCCCTGCGGATCCTTCATCACGATGGGGTCGCCGCTGGCCTCGATCAGGCGCTGCAGGCGACGCACCGACTCCAGCACCGCCTGCTGCGCCGCCACCAGCCCCGTCACTTCGCGGGCGACGCCGCGATAGCCGCGGAATCGCCCCTGGGCGGAAAACACCGGCATGCCGCTGATGCTGATGTAATGGAGGCGATGATCGGCCCCGATGCGCCGCAGCACCAGATCCTGGAACGGCCGGCGCGATTCCACCCGGGTGCGCAGTGCCAGCCAGCGTTCGGCGGCGACGTCGAAGATCGGCTGCTGCCAGCCGGTACGTCCCAGCAGGTCCGCCGGGCGCATGCCTGAACGGCCCAGCCCCTCGCCCGTGACACGGGTGAAAAGCAGATCCGCGTCCTGCTCCCAGTACCAGTCCGAGAACAGGTCCAGCAGGCTCGCAAGCTGCGCCTCCCGCGCCTCGAGCTCGGCCTGGGCGATCTGGCGTTCGGCAAAGGCGGCCGAGAGCACCAGCGCTGTCACCGCGGTCACGGCGATGAAGCCGTGGACGGTCGTCAGCCGCGCGGCATCGGCCACGGCGCCGATGCCGCCTGCGCCCAGCGTGCCCTCGTAGGCCACGGCGCCCAGGCCCAGCAGCAGCGTGGTCACCACGTGGATGGGAAAGCGCAGCACCAGCCACACCAGCAGCGGAACCTGCAAGTACAGCAACAGGTGGGGATCGGGCAGGCCCAGGCTGACACGGTGGAACACCGCGTAGGCGATGCCCACCATGAGCAGGGTGATCAACAGCAGTTCTCCACCCACGCCCGCCGGAGCGGTGCGCGATCCCCGGCCCATCTGTGCCCACGACAGCAGGGCCGGCGCCACCAGCAACATGCCCAGGGCGTCACCCAGGCACCACTGCAGCCAGGCCAGCCGACCCTGGATGGCGCCCTGGCCGGGATCGGCGGCCAGTGCCAGCATGCCGGCGGTCGCGGACAATACGGCGGCAGCATAGACACCGACGGCAAACGCCAGCGCTGCGCGCGCCGTCGCGAACACCCGGTAGGGCCCGACGCTCACCCTCAGCGCGTAGGCCACCGCCAGCAGCGCGGCCATGCTTCCCAGCGACGCCGCCAGGCCCGCCAGCACCCCCACCCCGGAAAGGTAGAACCCCGCAAGCGCCCCCAACACCAGGCCGGGGAACAACCAGGCGCCGAACAGCAGCAGCACCGCCATGGCCATGCCGGTGTGCAGTTGCAGCGGCGCCACGGGCTCCGCGGCACCCGCCAGCAGGGCACCGAGGAAGGCGAAGGAAAGGTGGGCGATGGCCGCCAGGGCGTTGGCGCCGAACCAGCCCAGGGTCGTCGCGACGGTTCGCAGCGGCCCGCCGGCGGGTATGTTGGAACGCCCGCCAGCGGGCGGGGCGAAGCGTCCCCGCGCAGCGTCGATGATTCTGGCCAGCACCGTGGCGCCCCTCACCGGCTCTCAGCCCAGCTCGAAGTAGAACGTGGCGCCGGCACCGACGGCGCTTTGCGCCGCCACCTGCCCGCCGTGCAACCGCACCACGCGCTGCACGATCGCCAGACCGATGCCGGTGCCCTCGAACTCCGCCTCCGTATGCAGCCTCTGGAAGGGCGCGAAGAGGCGCTCGGCGCGCGTGGCGTCGAAGCCGACGCCGTTGTCGCGCACGAAGAACATGCGCCGGCCGTCCCGTCCTTCCACACCCACCTCGATGCGCGCCGGTGCGGCGCCGCGGGAGAACTTCCAGGCATTGCGCAGCAGGTTCTCCAGCAGCACCCGCACCAGCCCCGGATCCGCCTCCACATGCAGGTCGGGCGCGATCTCGACGGTGACCTGCCGCGCCGGATCCATTTCCTGCAACTCCCGCAGGATGCCGGCGGCGAGCGCGCCCAGGTCCACGTCCTCGCGGCGCACCTCCGACTGGGAGATGCGCGAGAGCTTGAGCAGCTCGTCGATGAGCACGCCCATGCGGCGGCTGGCACGGCGGATGCGGGCGATGTAGTCCAGCCCGCGTTCGTCGAGCCGCTCGGCGCAGTCCTCCTCCAGCATGCTGCTGAACCCGTCCAGCGCCCGCAGGGGCGCCCGCAGGTCGTGGGACACGGAGTAGCTGAACCCGGCAAGTTCGCGATTGGCCGCCTCCAGTGCGGCGGTACGCACCTGCACCCGGGTTTCCAGGTCGGTGTTCAGCCGCTGGATCTCCGCCAGTTGATGGAGCTGGACCTCTTCCGATTTCTTCAGCCGCGAGATGTCCTGCGCCACGTGCAGCACCGCGGAGACCCGGCCCTCGGGACCGAAGATGGGGGTGGCCACCACGTCGTAGGCTCGGGCCGCGTGCTCGGCATGGGGCATCAGCTCTTCGCGGCTTCGCGCCTTGCCGGTGGCCACCACGCGGCGCGTGGCATCGGCGGCGCGCGCCAGCATTCCGGCGGCGAAGGGCACCAGCCGGGCGATCTCGCCGTCGGTGCGCCCGGTCCATGCCGCACCCTCCAGCCGCCACAGGTCCAGCAGGGCCTGGTTGGCCATCTGCCAGCGTCCCTCGGCATCCTTGAGCACGATCATGTCCGGCGAGCCGTCGATCAGCCGGCGCAGCATGGCCTCGCGCACACGCACGTTCTCCTGCGCGCGCAGTTCCTCGCTCACGTGCTTGGCCACCCCCCGGTAGCCGGTGAACTGGCCGCGCGCATCGCTCAGCGGTTCGCCGCTGAAACGCACGTAGTGCCAGCCGCCGCGGCCATCGGGATAGCGCATGAGGAAATCGCGGAACGGCCGGCGGGCCTCCAGCCCGATGCGCAGTTGCCGCGGGTCGGGCGACACCGCCTCCAGCGGCGACAGGTCCCAGGGCACGCGCCCCACCGCCGCCTGCAGCAGCCGATTGGGCCGCGCCTCGGCGCCATAGGCCGTCATGCGCGTGTAGCGCAGATCCGCGTCCAGTTCCCAGTACCAGTCGGAAGAAACGCGGGTGAGGCTGTGCAGCCGGCTCTCGTCCTCGCGCAGCACCTCCAGCACCCCGCGGCGCCGGCTGGCCGCCGAGCCGAGCATGAGCACCGTGGCCGTCACCACCAGCACGTAGCCGTGAAGCACCTCCAGGCTCACCCTGGCGCCGAATGCCGCCATGGGCCCCAGGCCCGCCGCCACCCCGGCGGCGGCGACCACGGAAATCAGGGCATTGACGGTGGAGACCTCGAGCAGGGAAAAGCGCAGCGCCATGCCCAGCAGCAGCGGCACGACGAGGAAGGCTTCCAGATGGGCGCTGCCCAGCCCGAACGAACGGCCGCCATAGACCGTCGCCTGGATGCCGAGGATCAGCACCACGAAAACGGCGAGTTCCAGCGCCTGACCCACCCGATAGCGCCGGCGCGCAAGCACATGCCAGGCGATCAGCACCGGCGCCACCAGGGCGGCGCCCAGCGCGTGGCCGAGCACGTCCCACAGCCAGTGGCCGAACCATGCGCCGCGGCCGAGGCTGCCGGACACGAGCAGGCCCACCGAACCGAGACTGCCCCCGAGCATCGCCGGCACACACGCGCCCAGGCCAAGCAGCGCAAGCACGCCACGGGGGCTTTCCAGCAACTGGCGCGGCGCGCTCACCCAGCGGCGCAGCAGCAGTCGGGCCAGCACGGGGCCGGCCACCTCGCCGGCGATGCGCAGCGCGGCCAGTGCGGGGTTCGACGTCGCACCCAGCCACAGCGCCGCGCTCCCCAGCGCCACGCCGGGCAACACGCGATAACCACGAACCAGCACCATGGCCAGCGCGATGCCCGCGGGAGCCCAGACCAGGGAGACATCATCCAGGCCACGCAGCCGCTGCGACAGCCATCCGGCCACGCCGATCGCCACGGCGAGAACCGCGTTCTCGGCCAGCACGCGCAGCGCCGCCTCGCGCCCACGACGATCGCCGGCCACGGGCGACGCCCCGGCCCGCCCAGGCCCCATCTCCCCATCCTCGGACGGTGGTGCGGAACGCGTCATGTCAGTGGAAACGCCATCTGCGCGGCCCAGTCGAAACGCCGATGCCGCGGCCCGGTCAAAGCCCCGGCTCCGCGGCGCGGCCGAAGCGCCGGGACAGGGCGCACTGAACGGCAGGCAAACGACGCATCGGATTCAGGTTCGTGGAAGCCATCACAGAAGGAGGTCACCGAGCAGGCTGCCAGCCCCCATCCCCGCCGCACCGCGATGCACTGGAGGGTTGGGCACCATCCCCCGCCCGGCGCGCGGCGGTTAGGGTCCGGTGCCCCTCGATTGAATGTCATGGGTGCCTTCGGACCTGCGTATCCCCGGGCAACATTATATTGGCCTGCGCGTGCCGCGGCGATGTGCCCGTATCGCGCCGATCACCCGCGACACCCCCGCCGCAGCGGTCACTGCAAGCGAAGGTCGAACCGCACCTCCACCTCGGTGGCGAATTCGCGCCCCGCCACACCCGGCGGCAGGGTGACGATCGTCAAGGCCTGAAGCACCATTTCCCGCGCCTGGCGATCGGGGATTTCATGGCTGCTGGACCGGGCCACCGAGACCGCCGGCGCACGCCCGTCGCCAAAGAAAGCGATGCGGACATCCACGGACCCACTCCAGCCGCGCTCCTGGGCCACCATGGGATAGCGCTTGAACTTCTGCGCTGCCCCCGCCAAGGCAAAGCGCAGTTGCCTGAGCCCGTCCTCATCGACGGCATGCGCCGCCCCGGTATCCGGCGCGGCGGCGCCCGCGGGGAAACGCTCGGCGGTGGCAGCCGCAGACGCCGGGCGCCGCGGCTCGTCGCGGGCCGCCGGTGCGGGCACCTCGGGCTGCGTCGGCCGGGGGGATGGGGCAAGGAGTTGGGGAGAGCGTTGCGCCATCTTCTCCGCCCGGCGCGGTGATGGCTCGGGTACCGGCCCGGGTTCGGCCGCTGGGGCGCGCCGGGGCTGGGGCCCTGGCGCCGGCAGCGTCACCCGCCTCGCTTGCGCCGGCCTGTGCAGCGTGGCCTCCAGCGCGGGCGCCCTCGCGGCGCGTGGTGGGATCCTGCCGTCGAGCCCCAGCACGACGGCGTGCAGCGCCACGGACGCCACCACCGCACCGAGCAGGCGCCTCTTGGTTGCGGCCGCTGCGCTCAACGCCGATAAAGCCGGCGTTGGCCTCCACTGAAACTTCGTTTTCGCCGGATCGGTGGAGACGGCGGGCACGACCTGTTGTCCAAGGCTTGTGCTTTGAGAATTCACGCCCGTCTGCTACGCTTGTGCAAGTTTTTGATTCTAAAATGAAGATGGATACGGTTCTGGCGCTGCACAGCGGTGAAGGGCGGATCCCCGCGCACGGGGGGCCGCACCATCCGCTCATCCTCACGCTGGACATGCACGGCGTGCCCAACCGTTGGGTGAGTTGGCAGCATGCCTGCTTCTACTACGCCAAGGATCTCGTGGCGTGGGTGGCGGGTGAGCATCACTTCACCTTCCTTGGTGGAGTCAATCGCGCAACGGGGCAGCGTTCTTCCATCACCGCCCACAGCATCATCGCCATCCGCGGCAAGGCCCTGGCGCAGCACCACTTCCATGCGGTGCCGCCGCTCAACAACCGCGAGATATTCCATCGCGACCGTCACATGTGCGCCTATTGCGGGGGGACGTTTTCGGGCTTCCGCCTCACGCGGGACCACATCAGGCCGGTCTCCCAGGGCGGCCTGGACACCTGGATGAACGTGGTGACCGCCTGCCGCGCCTGCAACCAGCGCAAGAGCGGGCGCACGCCGGAGCAGGCGAGCATGGAACTGCTTTATGCACCGTACGTGCCGAACAAGGCGGAGTATCTCATCCTCTGCAATCGCCAGATACAGGCGGACCAGATGGATTTCCTCTCGCGCCACGTCGCTTCCCAGAGCCGCTGGCGTCCGGGCTGATCGCCCGCGTCGGCAACGATTCGGCCCGGAACGGCGTCTCGCGGTACGGGGTCGAAGAATGCAAACTTGCGTGTTGAATGCGGCATGGCGCGCGGCGCAGGGACGCACCGCGACTATGATCACGCACAACGCGCGCGGCCCGGGAGGTGGCGCTCCCGCCGGCCGAACCATCAAGCAGCCTGTCGGACTTAAGCGATCGTAGCGAGCCGAGTGGGAGAGCGAGGACAGTTTTCCCCGATTCTGAGGCGCATAGTGGGGCTACGCAACGAAGAATCGGGGAAAAATGGACCGCTCTCCCACCGGCGCAGTAGATCAGTCTTAAGTCCGACAGGCTGCTAGCACAAGGCACGAACCACGCCCTCGCAGGCGTCGCCTGACCAATAACCGAAAAGCCGGCACGACCCGTCAAGCGGGCGAAAGGACGCGAAGTCGTCCGCCCCGCGACAGTCGAAATGTCGGCTCGAAGGCAGCAAGCATGGGAAACACGATGAAGGGAACTGCGGAAAGACGCGGTGCGGATGGCGGAGAGGGTGGGATTCGAACCCACGTGCCGGGGATTACCCGACCATCTGATTTCGAGTCAGCGCCGTTATGACCGCTTCGGTACCTCTCCGCGAGAGCGGATTCTATCACCAACGCCCAGCGCAGGCGCAGTCGCGCGGGCGGCGCACGACACAGGCGCGCGCCGCCCGGCACCGCCCCGGTCGGAACCGCCGCATCATCGCCCTGTGCCTGACCGCCACCACGTTGTGGCTGGGCGGTTGCGAGCGCGCCCCGCGAGGCCTTGCGCCCTTCTACCATCTGGGCGAGCTGGTGGTGGTCACGCGCGATACCCCGCTGGCACGCCAGGACGAACCCGGCTCCGACGGCGGTGCGGCGCGCGGCTTCGAACACGACCTGGTCCAGCAGCTTGGCGAGCAACTGGGCGTGACGGTGCGCTTCATCGTCGCCTCAAGCCCCGCCGAGGTGTTCGCCCGGCTGAATGCCGGCGAGGCCCACATGGCCGCGGCCATGCTGGTGCGTCGCGACGATGCCCCGGCGGTGTTCTCCGAACCCATCCAGGATCTGCGCCTGGTGGCGGTGCAGCACGGCGACCGCCCCGCCATCGACACCCTGGACAAGCTCGACGGCTGCAGCGTCGAAGCCCTGGCCGGATCACCCGCCGTCCTCGCGCTGCGAGCCCTGCGTCCGCAACGCCCGCGCCTGCAATTCGCCGAACTGGCGGATAGCGACGAACTGCGGTTGCTGGAGCGGGTCAGCCAGCGCCGCTCCGATGTGGCGGTGGTGGATTCCGCCCACTTTGCGCTCGCCAGCCGCTTCTTCCCCGACCTGCAGCAGGCCCTGGTGCTGCCGGGCGGAGCGCCGCAGGCCTGGGCGTTCGCGCCCGACGCCGACCCGCTGCTGGTGGAATACGCCAACGCCTTCATCGCCCAGGCCCGCGCCGACGGCACCGTGGCGAGGCTGGCCGACCGCTACCTGGCCTCGGCGGCACACCGGTTGTCCAATATCGAGATCAACGCCTTCCTGGAACGAACCCAGACGACGCTGCCGCGGTTTCGCCGCCAGTTCCAGCGCGCCCAGGAAGTCACCGGCATGGACTGGCGCCTGCTGGCGGCGCTGGCCTACCAGGAGTCCCAGTGGAACCCGCTGGCCACCTCCCCCACCGGCGTGCGCGGGTTCATGATGCTCACCGAGGAAACCGCCGATCGCATGAAAGTCAGCGACCGGCTCGACGTGCAGCAAAGCATCCGCGCCGGTTCCGCCTACCTGGCGGAGTTGCGCGACCAGCTCCCGCGCGAGATCCGCGAGCCGGACCGCACCTGGATCGCCCTGGCCGCCTACAACCTGGGGCCGGGCCACCTCAACGGCGCCCTGGAAATCGCCCGCGGCATGGGCCGCGACCGCCGATCATGGTATGAACTGCGGCAGGTGCTGCCGCTCATGTCCCGCCCGGAGGTGGCGCGCCGCCTCAAGAGTGGCCCGGCGCGAGGCGGCGAAGCCGTGGCGCTGGTCGAAAACATCCGCACCTTCGTCGACATCCTCGGCCGCTTCGAAGCGGCGCATCCCCAGGTCAAGGTGGCCACCAGGCATCCGCCCACCCGCGTCGCCCATGCAGCGCAAGACGGGCGCAGGGCGAGCGAGCCGCAGCGTGCCACCCAGGGCCTCGATCCGGAACGTGCCGTCACCGGCCTGCAGGCCAGGCGGCCCTCGGCTCCGGACGGCTGAAATCAATCGCCACCGCGGAGACGGTATCAACTCCCGGGCTCGATGACCTCCATCCCCCCCATGTAGCCCCGCAGCGCCTGCGGCACGACGACGGCCCCGTCGGCGCGCTGGCCGTTCTCCAGCACCGCCACCAGCGTACGCCCCACGGCCAGGCCCGAGCCGTTGAGGGTGTGCACCAGTTCGGGCTTGCCGCGCTCGCCGCGGAAGCGCGCCTGCATGCGCCGCGCCTGGAAGGCGTCGAAACAGGAGCAGGAGGAGATCTCCCGGTAGGTGTGCTGGGCCGGCAGCCATACTTCCAGGTCGTAGGTCTTGGCGGCCGAGAAACCCATGTCGCCGGTGCACAGCACCACGCGCCGGTAGGGCAGTTCCAGCCGCTCCAGGATGGTCTCGGCGTGGCGGGTCAGTTCCTCCAGCGCCGCCCAGGCTGAGTCGGGATGCTCGATGCGCACCAGCTCCACCTTGTCGAACTGGTGCTGGCGGATCATGCCGCGGGTGTCCTTGCCGTAGGAACCGGCCTCGGAGCGGAAGCACGGGGTGTGGCAGACGAACTTCAGCGGCAGCGCTTCCCGCGCCAGGATCTCGCCGCGCACGAGATTGGTCACCGGCACCTCGGCGGTGGGGATCAGGTAGAGCGGCGCCGCCGCGCCCTCGCCACCCCCGTCCCGGGCGCGGGGCACGCGGAACAGGTCCTCCTCGAACTTGGGCAGTTGCCCGGTGCCGAACAGGCTTTCGGCATTGACGAGGTAGGGCGCGTAGATCTCCGTATAGCCGTGCTCGCGGGTATGCACGTCGAGCATGAACTGGCCCAGCGCCCGGTGCAGCCGCGCCACGGCGCCGCGCATGACGGTGAAGCGCGCGCCGGCGATCCTCGCCCCGGCCTCGAAGTCCAGCCCGCCCGCCAGGCCGGCGCCCAGGTCCACGTGGTCGCGCACCGGGAAGTCGAACACGCGCGGAGTGCCCCAGCGGCGCAGCTCGACGTTGTCGTCGGCTGCGCGGCCGCGCGGCACGCTTTCATGGGGCAGATTGGGAATGCCGGCGGCGAACTCGTTCATCGTCGCCAGCAGGGCGTCCAGATCCGCCTCGGCGGCCTTGAGGGCGTCCCCCAGTCCGGCCACCTCAGCGAGCACCGGCGCGGGGTCCTCGCCCTTCGCCTTCAGGCTCCCGATCTGCCTGGACAGGGCATTGCGCCGTGTCTGCAGATCCTGGGTGCGGATCTGCAGCTCCTTGCGCTGGGCCTCCAGGGCCTGGAAGCGCGTGGTGTCGAGAACGACGCCGCGGTCGGCAAGCCGGGCAGCGACGCTGTCGAGCTGGCTGCGCAGCAACTGGATGTCGAGCATGTTGTCCTTTCAGGGTTCGGGCGATGGATCGGCGCAAGGCCGGATTGTATCGGGTTGCCCGGTCGCGACGCACCCTCCGGGACGTTCGGCAGGAACCGCTAATCAGCCCCCCCGGGCCTTGCGGTCGAGGCTCCGCAGGTGCTCCAGCTTCTCGGCAATGCGCGCTTCCAGGCCGCGGTCGGTGGGGCGGTACCAGCTCACCGCGGGCATGTCGTCGGGGAAGTAGCGCTCGCCGGCGGCGTAGCCCTCGGGCTCGTCCTGGGCGTAGCGGTAGTCGCGCCCGTAGCCCAGGTCTTTCATCAGCCGCGTGGGGGCGTTGCGCAGATGCAGCGGCACCGGGCTCGAGCCGTCCTCGGCCACGAAGCGGCGCGCCTCCTGCCAGGCCACATACACGGCGTTGGACTTGGCGGCGCAAGCCATGTAGATCACCGCCTGCGCCAGCGCCAGTTCGCCCTCCGGCGAGCCCAGGCGCTCGTAGGCCTGCACCGCCTCCAGAGCCAGCGTCAGGGCACGGGGGTCGGCCAGGCCCACGTCCTCGGTGGCCATGCGGATGAGCCGCCGGCCGACGTAGAGGGGATCGGCGCCGCCGTCAAGCATGCGCACGAACCAGTACAGCGCCGCGTCGGGGCTGGAGCCGCGCACCGCCTTGTGCAGCGCCGAGATCTGGTCGTAGAACGCCTCTCCGCCCTTGTCGAAGCGGCGCAGCTTGCGCGACAGGGCCTGGTCGAGGAACTCGGCGCTGACCGCGGTCACGCCGGCGACGTCGGCGGCGGTGTGGATCTGTTCCAGCAGGTTGAGCAGGCGCCGGGCGTCGCCGTCGGCGAAGCCGATCAGCCGCGCCCTGGCGTCGTCGTCGAAGTTGGCATCGGCAAAGACCTGGCTCCGGGCGCGCTCGAACACCACCGCCAGATCGTCCTCGGACAACGGTGTCAGCACGTAGACCGTGGCCCGCGACAGCAGCGCGCTGTTGACCTCGAAGGAAGGATTCTCGGTGGTGGCGCCGATGAAGGTCAGCAGCCCCTGCTCGACGAAGGGCAGGAAGGCGTCCTGCTGGGCCTTGTTGAAGCGATGCACCTCGTCGACGAACAGGATGGTGCGCCGCCCGCTGGCCGCCAGGATCTCGCGCGCCCGGCCCACCGCCTCGCGGATGTCCTTGACGCCGGAAAACACCGCCGACAGGGCAATGAACTCGGCGTCGAAGGCGCGGGCGAGCAGGCGCGCGATGGTGGTCTTGCCCACCCCCGGCGGCCCCCACAGGATCATGGAATGTGGCGTGCCCGACTCCACCGCCAGGCGCAGCGGCCGCCCATCCCCCAGCAGGTGGCGCTGCCCCACCACCTCGTCCAGGCTGGCCGGGCGCATGAGTTCAGCCAGCGGGGCGTGCGCCCTCTCGGCGGCCCGCGTGGCCTCGGCCGTCGCAGCGGCCGGCGGAGGCGTCCCGGGCTGGTCGAAGAGATCGCCGCTCATGGCGCCCCCGCGCCGCCGTCACTCGCCGCCGACGACGTCGGCGCCCGCCGGCGGCACGAAGCGGAACTGCGCGGCATCCAGCCGCGGGTTGCGCTCGAAGGCGGAAAACACCAGCACCGTGGTCTGGCCAAAGGCGTCGCGCAATTCCATGCGTTGGGGCACGTCGCCGCTGAAGCCGATGCTGACCTGCTCGAAGCTGGATTCGGCGTTCTTCGGCTGCGCCTCCACCCATTCCAGGCCGTCGCGGCTGCCGCCGTCGCGCAGATCGAAATTGCGTTCCAGGGTGTTGTCGCCAGCGAGCAACGCCGCCGGGCTGGAGCCCAGGGCACCGCCCAGCTTGCGCACGCTCACCTGGTTGAGGTCCTTGTCATAGATCCAGAGTCTCTCGCCGTCGCCCACCAGCAACTGGTGGTAGGGCTTGTCGTAGGTCCAGCGGAAGCGTCCGGGGCGGGAAAACACCATGTCTCCTGAAGCCGTCTGCGGCTTGCGGCCGGACTTGGCCGTCACCGTCTGGGAGAACGCCGCCCGTGCCGTGCGCGTCTGGTCGAGGAAGCTGCGCAGGCGCTCCACGCCGCCGGCCCACGCCGTGGCGGAGTCCGCCAGCAGCAGGGTGCCGGCCAGCGCCAGCGTCGCCCCCAGGCGAGCGCCGATCACGCCCATCATTCGCCCTCCCGCGCCGGCACCAGTACCTCGCGGTTGCCGTTGGCGCTCATGGGTGACACCAGGCCGGCCCGCTCCATGGCCTCGATGAGCCGCGCCGCGCGGTTGTAGCCGATGCGCAGGTTGCGCTGCACCAACGAGATGGACGGCCGCCGGGTGCGCAGCACCACCTCCACGGCCTGGTCGTAGAGCGCGTCATCCTCGTCGCCCTCGCCGCCCTGCGCTCCCGCGTCGCCCCCCTCGCCGTCGGCCTCGCCCCCCTGGGCGTCCAGCAGGCCGTCCACGTAGTCCGGCAGGCCGGTGCTCTTGAGGTGGTCCACCACGCGATGTACTTCCGCGTCCGACACGAAGGCCCCATGCACCCGCACCGGCTGGCCAGTGCCGGGCGCCAGGTAGAGCATGTCGCCCTGTCCCAGCAGCGCCTCGGCGCCCATCTGGTCGAGGATGGTGCGCGAATCCACCTTGCTGGACACCTGGAAGGCGATGCGCGTGGGAATGTTGGCCTTGATGAGGCCGGTGATCACATCCACCGACGGGCGCTGGGTGGCAATAATGAGGTGGATGCCGGAGGCGCGGGCCTTCTGGGCCAGGCGGGCGATGAGTTCCTCCACCTTCTTGCCCACCACCATCATGAGGTCGGCCAGCTCGTCCACCACCACCACGATGAACGGCAGGTTCTCCAATGGCTCCGGCGACTCCGGGGTGATGGAGAAGGGGTTGGCGATGGGCGCGCCGGCCTTGCGCGCCTCGTCCAGCTTGTGGTTGTAGCCCGCCAGGTTGCGCACGCCCAGCGCCGACATCAGCCGGTAGCGCCGGTCCATCTCCCCCACGCACCAGTTTAGCGCGTGGGCGGCGTGCTTCATGTCGGTGACCACCGGCGCCAGCAGGTGCGGAATGCCCTGGTAGACCGACAGCTCCAGCATCTTGGGATCGATGAGGATGAGCCGCACCTGGCGCGCCTCGGCCTTGTAGAGCAGGGACAGGATCATGGCGTTGAGCGCCACCGACTTGCCCGAGCCGGTGGTGCCGGCCACCAGCAGGTGGGGCATCTTCGCCAGATCCGCCACCATCGGCTGGCCGCCGATGTCCTTGCCCAGGGCCAGTGCCAGCGGGCTGGCCATGTCGTGGGCCGCCATGGAACCGACGATCTCGGACAGGCGCACCACCTGGCGCCGTGCGTTGGGAATCTCCAGCCCCATGCACGACTTGCCGGGAATCGTCTCCACCACGCGGATGCTCACCACCGACAGCGCCCGCGCCAGGTCCTTCACCAGATTGACCACCTGGCTGCCCTTCACGCCCACCGCCGGCTCCACTTCGTAGCGGGTGATCACCGGGCCGGGGTAAGCGGCCAGGACGCGCACTTCGACGCCGAAGTCGGCCAGCTTGCGCTCGATGAGCCGGGAGGTGAATTCCAGGGTGTCCGCAGAGGGCGGGTCGGATTCGTGCTGCACCTCGTCCAGCAGCGCCAGCGGCGGCAGCGGCGGCAGGCTGGGGATGGGCAGGTCCTTGAACAGCGAACGCTGGCGTTCCCGCTGGCTGGACGATGCCGAGGCGCCCGCCTCCGGCGCGGGCTCGATGCGCAGCGACGGCTCATGATGGAAGCGCCTTCGCTCCTTCTCCACCACCGCCTCGCGCTGCACTGCCGCCACCTTGCCGGCACGCCGGTCCCGCCAGCGATACCATGCATTCCCGGCGCCCACCCACAGGCCTTCCAGCAAGCCGCCGACGGACTCCGCCAGCCGCAGCCAGGAAAGTCCCGAAAGCAGGCTCAAACCGGCGGCGAAGGCGCCGATCAGCAGCAGCGTCCCGCCGGTAAACCCGAAGTAGCGCGCCACCGCGCCCCCCACCTCCACCCCCGCCATGCCACCCGGCCCGAGGGGAAGGTGGTTGCGCAGGCCGTGGAAGCGCAGCGCTTCCAGCCCGCTGCTGGCCACGAGCAGCATCAGGAATCCCGTCAGAGCGATGAGCAGCGGCCGGCGATCCAGGCGCATGACCCCGCCCATCAGACCGTCGATCCGGCGATACCCCCAGACGATGAGAAACAGGGCCAGCACCACCCACCACCAGGCGGAGAGACCGAAAAGGTAAAGCAGCAGATCCGCCAGCCAGGCGCCAAAGCGCCCGCCGGGGTTGGCGACATGGCCCCCGGGCGCGGCGTGGGACCATCCGGGATCGCCCCGGTCATAGCCGATGAGGACGAGGGCGAGATAGAGCGCGGCAGCGCCGAGAATCAGCCAGCGGACTTCCTGCAGCAGCGCCACAAGGCGCTCTGGCAGCGGCGGGCTCTTGTTTGCTTGAGGCACCTGTCGTGACGGCGGAATACCGAACAGCCGCTTGCGCGGCGGGCGGGGCCATTATAAACGATGGCCAACGGCATGCCGTGCGGCAACCGGGCGCACCGGCGACAGGGCGCTGGGGATGGAAAGGGAAGCGCCGGGGCTCCGATCGCGGAGCCGCCCGGCGGACGATATCAGGACACCGAGCCGATGCGATCGCGCAGCAGGATCTTGCCGCCGGTTTCGTGGATCAGGCCCTGCGTGTGCAGGTCCTTCATCACCCGGCTGACCATTTCCCGCGAGGCGCCGATCATCTTGGCGATGTCCTGCTTGGAGATCTTGCGATTCACCACGAGCTGGCCGTTGATGGTTTCCGCCATTTCCAGCAGCAGGCGGGCGACCCGCCCGTAGACGTCCATCAGCGCCAGGCTCTCGATCTTGCGGTCGGCGTTGCGCAGGCGCTGCACCAGGTTGCGCATGATGTACAGGGCGACGTCGAAGTTCTCCTGCATCACGCGCTTGAAATCGCTCTTGGCGATGAGGATGAGATCGCTGGGCGCCGCCGCCACCACGCTCGCCGAGCGCGGATTCTCGTCCAGCACCCCCATCTCGCCGAACAACTCTCCGGGGCCGAGGATGGACAGGATGACCTCGCGCCCTTCCTCATCGCTCACCAGCACCTTCAGGCTGCCGGACAGCACCATGTAGACGAAGTCGGTGCGGTCGCCGGCCATAACGACGGTGGAGTTGCGCGGCGCCTTGCGCAGCATCGCCAGGCGCGCGATGGCGTCCAGATTCTGCTCCGGCAGCCCCGAGAACATCGGCAGGCAACGCAGCGCGGTTACCGAAACGGCATGTTGAGAGGACATCAGCCCTTTCCTCCAGCACGCCCCCGTCTGGGGCGAAGGCACCGCAGGACGCGACACCTGATCTATGTTCTTTTCGGCAATTACTGAATCATTATAAGACATCTTCGCAACCCCTAGTCTCTGATGGCTCCGATAGCACATCGCTTTCCCCAATTACGGCAGGGCGGCGGCGGGCTTGAGCGATCCCGTGGCGGCCCCGATATAATGGCCGCGACCCCGGCAGGAATGCCCCGACACCTCCTTTAAGACCCAGCCCATCGCCATGACAACTTCCACGCGCCATGCCCGACTTCTCATCCTCGGCTCCGGTCCGGCCGGCTATACGGCCGCCGTCTATGCCGCCCGCGCCAACCTCGATCCGGTCCTGATCACCGGCCTGGCCCAGGGCGGACAGCTCATGACCACCACCGACGTGGACAACTGGCCCGCCGATGCCGACGGCGTGCAGGGCCCGGAGCTCATGGAGCGCTTCCAGCGCCATGCCGAGCGCTTCGGCACCGAGATGATCTTCGACCACATCCACACCGCGCGCCTGACGGAAAAGCCCGTCACCCTGACGGGCGATTCCGGCACCTACACCTGCGACGCCCTGATCATCGCCACCGGCGCCACGGCGCGCTATCTCGGCCTGGCGTCGGAGGAAGCCTTCAAGGGCCGCGGCGTGTCCGCCTGCGCCACCTGCGACGGCGCTGGACGAAGTGCTCGGCGACGACAGCGGCGTCACCGGCATGCGCATCCGCCAGGTCTCCGGTGACGCCACCGAGGAGATCGCCCTCATGGGCGTGTTCATCGCCATCGGCCACCAGCCCAACACGGAGTTGTTCGCCGGGCAACTGGAGATGAAGAACGGCTACATCGTCACCAAGGGCGGCACCGAGGGCGATGCCACGGCCACCACCGTCCCCGGCGTGTTCGCCGCCGGCGACGTGCAGGACCACATCTACCGCCAGGCCGTCACCAGCGCCGGCACCGGCTGCATGGCGGCGCTGGACGCGGAGCGCTACCTGGACGGCCTCGGCCAGGCCTGAAGCCGCCCCGCCGGGGCGGCTTCAGGAGATGCGCGGTGGGGAGCGGGCTTGCACGCGAAAGCGGCCGCTGCAATCGCGGCCCGGGCCGCTCCCGCAAGAGCAAGTGTGTTTGCAGGCCGGGAATCAAGGATCATGAGGGGACGTGTGGACGACGACGACCGCGCGCTGTTCCGCGCCGCAGTGGCGGATGCCCGGCCGCTGGAGCACGACCGGGTGCATCTCGAAGCGCCCCGGCCGCGCCCCGTGCCGGTCCAGCATCGGCGCGACGAAGCCCAGGCGCTGCACGAATCGCTGCACGCGCCCCCCACGCTGGATCTGCGCCTGGAAGGCGGCGACGAACTGCGCTTCGCGCGCCCCGGAATCTCCCGTCTGGTGTTGCGCGACCTGCGCCGCGGCCGCTGGGTGCTGCAGGATCAACTCGACCTGCACGGCGCCACCCGCGAGGAGGCGCGCCATCTGCTGGGCGGATTCCTGGCCGCCTGCCTGCG
Source organism: Betaproteobacteria bacterium (assembly GCA_016208415.1). Lineage (GTDB taxonomy): Bacteria > Pseudomonadota > Gammaproteobacteria > Burkholderiales > Rhodocyclaceae > JACQYB01. The sequence goes on from JACQYB010000024.1 coordinate 29,303, forward strand.
CCGGCACCTGCGCTGCGTGCGCGTCATCCACGGCAAGGGACACGGCTCGCCGGGACGCGAACCGGTGTTGAAGACGTACGTCGCGGGCTGGCTGGCCCACCGCGCCGAGGTGCTGGCCTTCTGCCAGGCCCGCCCCCAGGACGGGGGCGCCGGCGCAGTGGTGGTCCTGCTGAAGGCGGCGCAGACCTGAACGGGGCGATCCGCGCCGGAACGCCGTCGAAGCGCGGACTGCGCCGCCCGTCGAAGCGCCGACTGCGCGCTACCGTCGAAACGCGGACTTGCGCCGCTCAGATCGCCGATTCGTTGGTTTCGCCGGTGCGGATGCGCACCACCTGTTCCACCGTCGTGACGAAGATCTTGCCGTCGCCGATCTTGCCCGTGCGGGCGGCCTTGACGATGGCTTCGATGGCCGACTCCATGTTGGCCTCCGCCACCACGATCTCGATCTTGATCTTGGGCAGGAAATCCACCACGTACTCGGCGCCGCGGTAGAGTTCCGTGTGGCCCTTCTGGCGCCCGAAGCCCTTCACTTCGGTCACGGTCAGCCCCGTCACCCCCACTTCATGCAGCGCCTCGCGCACTTCGTCGAGTTTGAACGGCTTGATGATGGCTTCGATCTTCTTCATGGAAACAGCACTCCGTCGTCAGAATTCGTCCTGGTAGCGGGACGTGATGGGATAACGCCAATCCTTGCCGAACCCGCGCCGCGTCACGCGGATGCCCAGCGGTGCCTGGCGCCGCTTGTATTCGCTGCGCTTGAGCATGCCCACCACCCGGCGCACCTCCGTGGCGTCAAAACCCCGCGCGATGATCTCGCGAGCGGTCAGGTCGTCCTCCATGTAGGCCTCGATGATGGCATCCAGCACCTCGTAGGGCGGCAGCGTGTCCTGGTCCTTCTGGTCGGGCTTGAGTTCCGCCGAGGGCGCCCGGGTGATGATGCGCTCCGGAATCACCTCGCCGGCGCGGTTGCGATACCGGGAAAGCCGGTAAACCAGGGTCTTGGCGATGTCCTTGATGACCGCGAAGCCCCCCGCCATGTCGCCGTAGAGCGTAGCATAGCCCACGGCCATCTCCGACTTGTTGCCCGTGGTCAGCACGATGGAGCCGTGCTTGTTGGACAGTGCCATGAGGATCATGCCGCGGATGCGCGCCTGCAGGTTCTCCTCGGTGGTGTCCGCCGGCAGGCCGCGGAACTCCTGCTCCAGCATGGCACCGAAGGCCTCCATGGCCGGCGCGATGGGGATGGTGTCGTAGCGCACGCCGAGGTTGGCGGCCAGGGCGGCGGCATCATCCAGGCTCATCTGCGACGTGTAGGGCGAGGGCATCATCACCGTGCGCACCTTGTCCGCCCCCAGGGCATCCACCGCCACGCACAGGGTCAGCGCCGAATCGATGCCCCCCGACAGGCCGATGATGGCGCCTGGAAAGCCGTTCTTGCCCAGGTAATCGCGCACCCCCAGCACCAGGGCGTCGTAGACCTCCGCCTCCAGCGGCCGCGGCGCCTCGATGCGCGCCGGGCGCAGGTCGCCGTCGCGAAACTCCACCAGCTCCAGCGCCTCGACGAAGGAGGGCAGTTGCAGCACCGCCTCCCCGGCGCCGTTCAGGGCAAAGGATGCGCCGTCGAACACCAGTTCGTCCTGCCCGCCCACCAGGTTGGCGTACACCACGGGCATGCGGGTGGCCTCGATGCGGTCGCGCAGCACCTCGTAGCGCGTGGCCTGCTTGTTGATGTGGTAGGGCGAGGCATTGAGCACCAGCAATAGTCCGGCGCCGGCGCGCTCCGCCGCGTCCGCCGCGCCCTGCTCCCACACGTCGGCGCAGATGTTGATGCCGAGCCGCACCCCCGCCACCTCCACCACGCAGGGTGCGGTGCCGGATTCGAAGTAGCGCTCCTCGTCGAACACCTCGTAGTTGGGCAGGCGATGCTTGCGATACACGGCGAACACCTGGCCATCGCCCACCAGGGAGGCGGCGTTGAAGCACTGGTCGCCTTCGCGCAGCGGGTGGCCGAGCAGCACGCGGATGCCCTCGACTTGGCCCGCCACGCGCGCCAGTTCGCGGGCGTTGGCGCGATAGAAGTCTTCCCGCAGCAGCAGGTCTTCCGGCGGATACCCGCACAGGGCGAGTTCGGGGGTCACCACCAGGTCGGCTCCGGCGGCGCGGGCGCGGTCGGCCGCGGCAATGATGCGCTGCGCGTTGCCGGCCATGTCGCCGACGACGCAATTGATCTGGGCAAGGGCGATGCGGAGGGTGTTCATGCCGTTTCAGTGAGTCCGACACGCATCTGCGGTCATTGCCGGGAGGGCGCCTAATATACACCGCGCCCGCCCGCCGTTGGCTTGCCACCGGCGGCGCGCACGAGCCCATCTGATCGGCCACGACGGGAGCGCCATCCACCGCGTCGATCTTGCCTTTCTCGACGACGACGATGGACAGTCGCTCCTTGACGGGAATGGGGCTGCGAGGCGGCAGTAGGCAGCGTACGCCTGCTACTCACCAAGTCTGGCCAACACGCCCTCCACCAACTCGGTGGAGAAGTAATAACCCGACGCCTGCAAGACTTCGATACGGTCTCGCAACGAGGGGAGGACCCCGCCCTCGCGTGCGCGCAGCAACAATCCGAGCGTGCCGACGATGGGCAGCCCAAGTGCGCGTGCCACGCGGCGACCGCGCTTCTCGTCCATCAGGAGGGTAGCCGAGCGCTGCAACCCCAGGACGACGGAGTTGCGTTCGCCAACGTCCAGTCCCGCCTGGAGCACCGCCTCGGGAATGGCGACCGGATCGCCGACCAGCTTCAGATGACCCGCATCGAGGCCAGCCTGCAGGCGTCGGGCTTCTTCCGCCCGGGGGCTGCGAGTGATCTCCCGCCATACGGAAGTCGCCACCAGCATCTCGGCGAAGTAGCGGGTTGGCAGGCCCAGGAGATCCAGCCGCGCGAGGGCGATGAGCGGGCCGCTATCCGCGATCAGCAAGGGTGCGGACATACTTCATTTCTTCTTCGAATTCTTCCGCGCGGTAGCGAACGACCGGAATGAGGCGCCTGCCCAATTCGTCGATCATCTCCTCGATGCTCAGTCCGGCGATGCGCGCCGCGATCCCCAGACTGACCTGTTCCCGGTCGAACAGCCCGACCGCCAACTCAAGCCGCACCTCCCGGGCTTCAAGACCTTGCCCCATCGGGATAGTCATGAGGACGGGCTCGCCATTCTCGACGATCAGCGCCGGTTCGCCGCGCCTGGCGTCGGCCAGCACGTTCTGCGGCTCGTTGCGCATTTCATCAGTGGTCAAGGTATGCATGGTGCGAACCCTCTCTTTGCGCGTCATTCGGGTTGAAGCTTAACGCAGGCGCCGCGGGTGGGGAAAGCCGGGCAACAGCAGGCACGAGCCGCCCCCACGTGCGCGCGGGCTCAACGCCTTTCGGGATCAAAGATCGGGACACCCGCGCATGGGGCGGCGCCCGCTCAGCCCGACAATCGTTCGCGGAAATACCCGATGGTCTCGCGCAGCCCGTCTTCCAGGCATACGGTGGGCTGCCAGCCGAGTTGGCGGCGCGCCAGGGAGATGTCGGGCTGGCGCCGGCAGGGGTCGTCCTGGGGCAGGGGGAGGAAGACCAGTGGCGACCGGGAGCCGGTGAGGCGCAGGACCATCTCCGCCAGTTCACGTACCGCAAATTCGCCCGGGTTGCCCAGGTTCACCGGGCCGGCGAAGCCGTCCCCGCAGCCCATCATGCGCACCAGGCCGTCGATCAGGTCCGAGACGAAACAGAAGGATCGCGTCTGGGCGCCGTCGCCGTAGAGGGTGATGGGCTCGCCGCGCAGCGCCTGGACGATGAAGTTGGACACCACGCGCCCGTCGGCGAGCGCCATGCGCGGGCCGTAGGTATTGAAGATGCGCACCACCTTGATGTCGAGCGCGTGCTGGCGGCGGTAGTCGAAGAACAGGGTCTCGGCGCAGCGCTTGCCCTCGTCGTAGCAGGCGCGCGGCCCGAGGGGATTGACGCGCCCGACGTAGCTTTCCGGCTGCGGATGGACATCCGGATCGCCATAGACCTCGCTGGTGGAGGCCTGGAGGATGCGCGCCCTGGTGCGCCGCGCCAGCCCGAGCATGTTGATGGCCCCATGCACCGTGGTCTTGACGGTCTGCACCGGATCGGACTGGTAGTGGATGGGGCTGGCGGGGCAGGCCAGGTTGTAGATCTGATCCACCTCCACGTACAGCGGGAAAGTGACGTCGTGTCGCAGCAGCTCGAAGTTCGGCCGACCGAGCAGGTGGGCCACGTTGTCCTTGGCTCCGGTGAAGAAGTTGTCCACGCACAGCACGTCGCAGCCGTCGGCGAGCAGGCGCTCGCACAGGAACGATCCGATGAACCCGGCGCCCCCCGTCACCAGCACACGATTACGCATGGACCCCCCGATCACCGCGGCGCTGCCCCCGGGCGGAGCCAGCCCGCCTCAGCGAAAACGCGGACCTCGCCGCTCGCCGAAATCCCCGACGCGTGCCGCTCCATCAAGACGCGGACAAGCCCGCTCAAAACGCCGGCTTGTCCTTGGCATCGTTGAAGCGGCGCACCCCTTCCATGACCTCGCCCTTGGCTTCCTCCGCCCCCACCCAGCCGACCACCTTCACGAATTTCCCGGGCTCCAGGTCCTTGTAATGCTCGAAGAAGTGGGAGATCTGGTGCAGGGTGATGTGCGGCAGGTCCCGCGGCGACTCCACGCTGCGGTACACGGGCGTGAGCTTGTCCACCGGCACCGCCAGCAGCTTGGCATCATCGCCGGCCTCGTCGGACATCCTGAGCATGCCGATGGGGCGGCAACGCACCACCACCCCCGGCGGCAGCGCGAACTGGCACATCACCAGCACGTCCACCGGATCGCCGTCACCGGCGATGGTGTGGGGGATGTAGCCGTAGTTGCAGGGGTAGTGCATGGCGGTGGACATGAAGCGATCGACGAAGATGGCGCCCGAGTCCTTGTCCACCTCGTACTTGATCGGCTCGGCGTGCATCGGGATTTCGATGACGACGTTGAAATCGCTGGGCAAATCCTTGCCGGATGGCACGCTCGAGAGCCCCATGCTCTTTTCCCTCGAAATGAAGTCCGCGCATTATAGCGGCTGCCCCCCGCCCTCCCGGGTGGGGGCGGTGGACGGGCGCCCGGGCTGAACGCGACCCGTGCCGCTAGCCCGCCTCGAAGCCGGCGTCGGTGATGGCACCGCGCAGGGCCTCAAGCCCTACCTGCGCCGGATCAAATTCCACCCGCGCCTCGCCCCTTTCCAGCGAGACTTCGGCCTTCGCCACGCCGGGCAGCCCCTGCAGCACGCCGGTGACGCTCTTCACGCAACCCCCGCAACTCATGCCGCCGACCTTGATGGTGGTGTTTTCCATGTTGCTCCTCTCCGGATGAAACGGGCGCTCACACCCGTCAGGACTGGGGCTGCAGCGGCTTCCAGCGCCGCAGCAACAGCGAATTGCTCACCACGGACACCGAACTCATGGCCATGGCCGCACCGGCGATGACCGGATTGAGGAAGCCCAGCGCCGCCAGCGGAATGCCCAGCACGTTGTAGATGAAGGCAAAGAACAGGTTCTGGCGGATCTTGCGCAGCGTGGCGCGCGACAGGTCGATGGAGTCCACCACGCTGGTGAGGTCGTTGCGCATGAGCGTCACGTCCGCCGCCTCGACCGCCACGTCGGCGCCCGAACCCACGGCAAAGCTCACGTCCGCCGCCGCCAGGGCCGGGGCGTCGTTGATGCCGTCGCCGGCCATGCCCACGCGCCGCCCGCCGTTGCGCAGCGCCGCCACGGCCCGGGCCTTGTCCTGGGGCAGGACCTCTGCACGCACGTCGGCGATGCCCGCCTCGCGGGCGATGGCGGCGGCGGTGGCGGCGTTGTCGCCGGTGAGCATCACCACCTCCACGCCGCGGCTGCGCAGGCGCGCCACGGCCCGGCGCGACGTGTCCCGCAGCCGGTCGGCGATAGCGAACACGCCCAGCGGCGCCCCGTTGCGCCCCACGCACACCAGGCTCTTGCCGGCCGACTGCAGGGGTTCCAGCAGCGCGGCGGGGAGGGGCATGCCCGCGTCCGCCAGCAGCGCCGGGGAGCCCATCAGGACCGCCTCGCCGTCCACCGTGCCGGAAAGGCCCCGGCCGGACTCGGTGTGGATTTGCGTGGCGGGCGTCGGGGCAATGCCTTGGCTGCGCGCGTGGGCCACCACCGCCTCGGCCAGGGGGTGGTCGGAGCCCTGCCCCAGCGCCGCGGCGGCCGCCAGCAGGGCCGCGACAGGGACGCCGTCCAGGGGCTGCACGTCGGTAACCACCGGGCGGCCCTCGGTAAGCGTGCCGGTCTTGTCCACCGCCAGCACCTGCACCCGCTCCGCCAGTTCCAGCGCCTCGGCGTTCTTCACCAGGATGCCCGCCGCGGCGCCCCGCCCCGTGCCCACCATGATGGCCGTGGGCGTGGCCAGGCCCAGGGCGCAGGGGCAGGCGATCACCAGCACCGCCACGGCATTGACCAGCGCGGTGGTGAAATCCCCGCCGGCGAACCACCAGCCGCCGAAGGTCACCAGCGCCACGGCGCACACCGCCGGCACGAAGATCGCGGACACCCGGTCCGCCAGCCGCTGCACCGGCGCCTTGGAGCCCTGGGCCTGCTCCACCATGCGGATGATGGCCGCCAGCACCGTGGCCCCGCCCACGCCGGTGGCGCGGGCCCGCAACAGTCCGCTGCCGTTGACGGTGGCGGCGAAGACCTTGTCGCCGGCGTGCTTGCTGCGCGGCATGCTCTCGCCGGTGAGCATGGACTCATTGACGCCGGAACTGCCCTCCAGCACGACGCCGTCCACCGGCACGGCGGCGCCGGCGCGCACAACGAAGACGTCGCCGGGATGGAGGCCGTCCACCGGCACCTCCACCACCGCGCCGTTGCGTTCCACCAGGGCGGTGGAAGGACGCAACGACATGAGCGCCTCGATGGCCGCCGAGGTGCGCGCCTTGGCGCGGGCCTCCAACAGCTTGCCCATGAGGATGAGGGTGATGATGGTGGCCGAGGCCTCGTAATAAACATGCTGGTGATGCAGCCCCAGCAGGGTCACCAGCAGGCTGTAGAAATAGGCCATGCTGGTGCCCAGGGCCACCAGCACGTCCATGTTGCCAGCCCCGCCGCGCAGGGCGTTCCAGGCGCTGACGTAGAAGAGCCGCCCGATCCAGAACTGCACCGGCGTGGCCAGGGCCAGTTGCAGCCCGCGCGGCAGAATGTCGCCGTGGGCGCCGGCGCCAAACATCCACAGCATCTGCGCCACCAGCGGCGCCGTCAGGGCCAGGGAAATCCAGAAGCGGCGCAGCTCCGCCCGGTAGGCGTCGGCCTTGCGCGCCTTCTCCGCGGCGTGGCCGCCCGCTTCGAGCAGACGCGCCTCGTAGCCGGCGCGACGCACCGTGGCGATCATCGCGGCGGGGTCCGTGAACCCGGGCACATGGCGGATGAGCGCCCGCTCGCTGGCCAGATTGACGCTCGCCTCCACGCCGGGGAGGGCGTTGAGCACCTTCTCGATGCGCGTGGCGCAGGCGGCGCACGTCATGCCTTCCAGGCCCAGTTCCACCGTCCGGGGCGGCACGGCGAAGCCGGTCTTGCGGATGGTCTCCACCAGTTGGGGCGGCGCCACGGCTCCGGCGTCGAACTCGATGTGGGCGCGCTCGGCGGCGAAATTCACCGCCGCCGCCACGCCCGGCAGACGATTGAGCGTGCGTTCGATGCGCGCCGCGCAAGCGGCACAGGTCATGCCCTCGATGGGCAGGTCCAGGGTGTCGCGGATGCCGGCCTCGGCCATGGCTTAATCGCAGAAAACGGGCTGGAGTTGGTCGGTGGGCGGAGTCGGTGCCGGGGCGTTCCAGGGCATGGGTCAGGTTCGGAAATGAGAAGGCTTGTAGTATAAGCCTTCCCTGATATGCTGCCGAACGCCCTTGCGCCCTACTTCACCAGCAGCACCGGCACCGTTGCCAGGTGCAGCACCTTCTGGGCGACGGAGCCCATCAGCGCACTCGGCACCGCGCCACGCCCGTGGGTTCCCATGGCGATCAGGTCGGCACCAAAGCGCCCGGCCAGCTTGGCGATGATCTCCGCCGGCGCACCGACATGCACATGGCGGACATGGGCCAGACCCGCGGCGGACAGTACGTCGCAGGCGCCGGCCAGAGCCTGCTCCCCTTCTTCACGATAGTAGGCATCCACCACGTCCGGCGCGACATGGGCGGTGGCAAAGGCCACGGGAATCGGCGGATGGACGAACAGCACGTCAATGCCGGGCACCTCCCGCAGCGCCCCCGCCAGGCGCGCCACCTCCTGCGCGGCACGCAGCGCGTGGTCCGATCCATCCACCGCCAACAGGATTTTCACGTTCCGGATCCTCGAATGAACCTTGAAACCACAGTTGAACCTCTTTCAACGCAGAGATCGCAGAGACGCCGAGGCCGCAGAGCAAGAACGGACATCCACCCGTGGGGTGAATGGGGCTTGCCTCGTAACGCTCTGTGTTCTCATGGTTCCCCTCCGCGTTCTCTGCGTCAAATGAGGTTCTTGGGATGAATCGCATCTGCGGCCAGTCAAAACGCCGACCGCGCGACTCGGTGAAAACACCGCCTTGTCGACCGCTCAGGTGTGGCAAACCACGCCAGCCCACAGGCGCCCGCCCAGGGTTGCCGCGTTCGCCAGGCCGAACAGGCCGAATCCCAGCACGATCAGCCCGGAGGCGACCCGCACCGCACGCTGCCGGGTGACATCGCGCAGCCGCTTGAGCAGCATGCCCGCCAGCAACAGGTTGGGCAAGGTGCCCAGCCCGAACGCCAGCATCAGCCCCGCCCCGCGCCCGGCACTGCCCGCCACCAGCGCCGTGGTCAGCACGCTATAGACCATGCCGCACGGCAGCATACCCCACAGCGCACCCAGGGGCAGCGCCTGCCTCACCGACCGTACGGGCAGGAAGCGCGCGGTGAAGGGACGCACGTGCGCCCACAGCTTCTGTCCCAGCCGCTCCGTGAACGCCAGCGCCCCCGGCAGCCCGGTGAGATAGAGTCCCAGCCCGATGAGCATCAGGTTGGCGAGGATGTAGAGGGCCATCTGCACCGGCAGGGCGTCGTTGAGGAGCAGGCCGACGCTGCCGAGGGCGCCCATCAGTGCGCCCGTCGCCGTATAGGTGGCGATGCGCCCGAAGTTGTACGCCAGGTGCAGAGGCCACCGGGCGCGCGCCCCGTCCGTGTGCATCTGTACGGTGAGCGCGCTGACGATGCCGCCGCACATGCCGGCGCAGTGGGTTCCCCCCAGCAAACCGATGAGAAAGACGGCGATGTATCCGGTTTCAGGCATGGGCGAATCTTTTCACAGGTGGCACGCGGAAGCGAGGTCGTCCCGGCGCCGGAAAAAAAATGCCGACCCCCGCAGAGGCCGGCGCATTCCCCAAGACAATTCCTCGAACCTGCGCACCCTCATGGGCGCTCAGATCACCTTTGAATACCGTGTCTGCACCTGCCGGGTGCGCAGGTAACGGTCGAACACCATGGCCACCGCCCGTACCAGCATGCGCCCGCGCGGCAGCACGCTGATCCACTGGTCGGACAGCTCCACCAGCCCGGCCCGCTCCATGTCCCGCAGGTCTTCGAGTTCGGCGGCGAAGTAGCTGCGGAAATCCACCAGGTGCGCGATCTCGATGGCCTCGATGGACAGTTCGAAATGGCACATCAGCGCCTGGATGATGGAGCGACGCAGGAGGTCGTCACTGGTCAGCTCAAGGCCGCGCATGACCGGAAGGCGGCCGCCATCCAGCGCGCCGTAGTATTCGTCCAGGGTGCGGTAGTTCTGGCTGTAGGTCGGGCCCATCTTGCCGATGGCCGACACGCCGAAGGCCAGCAGGTCGCACTCGGCGTAGGTGGAATAGCCCTGGAAATTGCGGTGCAGCCGCCCCTGGCGCTGGGCCACGGTAAGCTCGTCGTCCGGCTTGGCGAAGTGGTCCATGCCGATGAACACATACCCCGCGTCGGTGAGCCGGCGGATGGCCAGTTGCAGGATCTGCAGCTTGGCGTCGGCCGATGGCAGTTCCGCCTCGACGATGCGCCGCTGAGGCTTGAACAGCGTCGGCAGGTGGGCGTAGTTGTACACCGAGATGCGATCCGGCGACAGGCGGATGACTTCTTCCAGCGTGCGGTTGAAGCTGATGACATTCTGCTTGGGCAGGCCGTAGATCAGGTCCACGCTCACCGACTTGAAGCCGCTGTCGCGCGCCGCCTCGATGACCGCGGCGGTCTCCTCCAGGGTCTGGATGCGGTTGACCGCCTTCTGCACCGTTGGGTCCACGTCCTGCACCCCGACGCTCATGCGGTTGAAGCCGAGTTCCGCCAGCAGTGCCACGGTGGCGTGGTCCACCTTGCGGGGGTCCACCTCGATCGAATACTCGCCCGCCGGCAGCAGGTTGAAATGGCTGCGGATGGTGGCCATGAGCTGGCGCAGTTCCGCGTGGCTGAGGAAGGTGGGCGTGCCACCGCCGTAGTGCAACTGCACCACGTCGCGCGAGCCTTCGAGCGCGCCGGCCTGGATCTCCATCTCTTTCGCCAGGTATTTCAGATACTTGGCGGAGCGCCCATGGTCCTTCGTAATGATCTTGTTGCAGGCGCAGTAATAGCAGATCGTGTTGCAGAAAGGGATGTGGACGTATAATGAAAGCGGCCTGCTGATGCCCCCGACAGTGCGTTTCCCCAGCCATTGCCTGCAGGCCTCGGCATCGAACTCGGTTGTGAAACGGTCCGCCGTCGGATAAGACGTATAGCGAGGACCATTGACGTCGTAGCGTCGGATCAGTTGCGGGTCGAAGACCAGTTCGGATTGTTGCTTGATCATTTGGGCGCCAGCCTAGGTTGCTCAACAATCACACAGACCCCCTGACCCGACGTTGACTTGGATCAAACGGCTCGGGACTTGCCCGACAGGAGGCTTTCGACGTGCATTCTCCTGCCATCAGGATCTCCTCACAAAGCCTGCAGGTGGCCTGTTCGCAGTGCAATTTGCGTGAGCTTTGCCTGCCCTACGGGCTCCATTCCGACGAGGTGGAGAAGCTGGACGAAATGGTCGGCATGCGCCGCCGCGTCAAGCGTGGACAGCACCTGTACCGGGCGGGCGAACCCTTCGAATCCATATTCGCGGTGCGCATGGGTTTCTTCAAGACCGGCGTCATCCTGGAAGACGGCCGCGAGCAGGTCACGGGCTTCCAGATGTCCGGCGAACTGCTTGGCCTGGACGGCATCAGCAGCGAATCCCACACCTGCAACGCGGTGGCGCTGGAGGACAGCGACGTGTGCGTCATCCCGTTCTCGCGCCTGGAGCACCTGTCGCGGGAAATCGAATCGCTGCAGCACAACTTCCACAAGGTGATGAGCCGCGAGATCGTGCGCGACCAAGGGATCATGATGCTGCTCGGCTCGATGCACGCCGAGGAGCGTCTGGCCGCCTTCCTGCTCAACCTCTCCCAGCGCTTCACCACGCGCGGATTCTCGCCGTCCGAATTCCACCTGCGCATGACGCGCCAGGAAATCGGCTCCTACCTCGGGCTCAAGCTCGAAACGGTCAGTCGCGCCTTCTCCAAGTTCCAGGAAGGAAACCTGATCAGCGTCCAGCAAAAGCACATCCACATCCTGGACATCCCCGGACTTCGCCGCATCCTGCGCAAGCAGGACTGAGCGGCTTGTCCGCGGTTGGACCGGGCAAACCGGGGAGGCGGCTGCGATCAGGTTCCTCCTGCCCCCAGCACGACGTTGAACAAGCCCGCCGGCGCACGTACCAGGGCCACGGACACGATGTAGCCGAAGATCGCCATTGCGGCCAGCCAGGCCGCGACGCGCACCCGCCGGCTGCGCCCGCGCCGCAAGGCCACCGTTCCCAGCCCGATATAGGCCAGCAGGCCCAGGATCTTGGCGGTGAGCCAGCCATCCACGAAAGGGTATTGGCCAAGCAGGACGATCAGCGTCAGCGCGCTGCCCAGAAGAACGGTATCCACGACGTGGGGCACGATGCGCACCCAGCGCCGATTCAACATGGGCGAGCCGAGCGCCATCCAGATCCCACGCAGCGCGAACCCCAGGCCGCTGAGCACCACGCAACCCACGTGCAAGTGCTTGACGAAGAGATACATGGCTACCCTGGCTGGCCGTCGCCGCGCGCCTGCCTCACGCGCCGCCCCGGCAACCTGGTATCGCCCCGACAGGTCCGGCCCACGGCCGGCGACGGCATGATCGTGCTATCGTTAGCGCCGAACAAAGGGGGAGGAGAAAGCCCGCCGTGCACCCAGACAAGGACAAGATCGACATCCCGGCCATACTCACCCGGCTTCCGCTGTTCTCCCAGCTCACACCCGAACAGATCGCGCAGGTCGGTGCCGGCACCCGCGAGCGCCGCCTTGCCAAGGGCGAGGTGCTGTTCCACAAGGGCGACGCGGCGCGGGGCTTCCATGTGGTGGTGTTCGGCCAGATCAAGTTGGCGTTCTCCTCGTCCCAGGGCCAGGAAAAGGTCATCGACATCATAGGTCCGCATCAGAGCTTCGGCGAGGCGGTGATGTTCATGGACCGTCCCTACCCGGTCTTTGCCGAAGCGCTCACCGATGCGCTGCTGCTGCACATCAACCGCACCACCGTCTTCGAGTTGCTGGAGCGCGACAGCTCCTTTGCCCGGCGCATGCTTGCCGGCCTGAGCCAGCGGCTGCACATGCTGGTGCAGGACGTGGAATCCTATTCGCTGCGCTCCAGCACCCAGCGCGTCATCGGCTTCCTGCTGCAGTGCGCCCATGGCGGTGAGGGCGAATGCGGACCCCTGGAAGTCGATCTGCCCACCAGCAAGCAGGTCATTGCCTCGCGCCTCAACCTCACCCCGGAAACACTGTCGCGCATCTTCCATGACCTGACCGCCGCGGGGCTGATCAGCGTGCATGGCCGCTCCATCAAGGTCCTCGACCCGGCGGGGCTGAGCACCTTCGGCCCCTGAAGCCGGCGGCGCGAGGTCCGTTTTCAACCGCCTCCGGCGTCGCCACACGGCGGGACGGCGCCCGCGGGCGCCGATCCGCCGCTGGCACGCACCCGGCGATAGGCCCGGGCGATGCGGACCACGTTGGCCTCGAGCCACAGCGACGTCACCACCAGTGCCAGGCCTGCCACCGGCATGAGCACCGGCACCGCAACGGCCGCCAGGAGCAGCACCACCGACGCCATGTGCGTCCATGCATGGCGCATCATCGCCTGATCGGAGAGCATCTTCCGCATGCTGGGCACCTGGCGCACCACCTGCTGCAGGTGCAGCCAGTTGAGAAAGGGCATGATCTTGTAGAGCATGCCCACGATCACCGAGCCGAATACGCCGTGCAACATCAGGATCGCCACCGCCACTTCCAGGCGATTGCGCAGCTCCCCCTCGGCGCTGTCCAAAGCCGCAGCCAGCAGCACCGCCAGCAGCATGCACACCATGCCCGCCTGCCACAGCCGCAGGGTGGCATCCACCACCTTGCGGCGCCGACGGCGTTGCAGCCCCAGCGTGGCGAGGACAAACCAGACCACCAGGCCGGTCCCCGCCAGGAAAGCCAGGGTGCGCCAGTGCCGCGCCTCCTGCCCCGCCAGCCACAGAGCCGACCACGCCGCCAGCGCCACGGCCAGGGCCGTCGGCAGCCAGCGTGACAGCTTCTCGCGGTAGGGCGGGGTGAGCTGGAACATGGGGACGACCAGGTAGGCCACCCCCACCAGCAACACCAGTCCCCAGCCCGTCAGCCCCCAGGCGGCATGCAGGTGTGTCAGTTCGATGATGGGCAGTTGCGAGGGCTGCACGAAGGACCAGCCGAGGGTCGCCCCCAGGGCGACCGTGATCGCCAGCCCCAGCATCGCCGTGCGCATGGCCCGCACCGTATCGTTGCCCACCGGTGCGCGCAGCAACGCCGCCACCACCACCGCGACGAACACCGCCACGACCCCCGCCAGCAACGGCACCGCCACGGCGAACAGGGCGGGTTTCTCAAGCAGGAATGCCGCAGCCAGCAGCATCGCCCCAAGACTCATGCCGAGGTGGGTTGCCAGGGCCACCGCCCGGGCGCGCCAGAGATGGGTGCCCACCGCCACCGGCAGGATCTGCATCAGCGCCCCGCACATCACCTGCAGCAGGAAACCGATGGTCATCAGGTGGGTGACGGCCAGGGCGGGCATGCTCCATCGCGTGGCGAGCACCTCGTCGCCGCGCCAGGCGAGCAACAGCCCCGCGGCGGCGGCGAACAGCGGAGCGCTGAGGAAGAAGCGATACGGCACCGACAGGGGCGGTGCCTGCTCGTAGGACAACAGCGCGGCCATCAGGCCACCCGTCGAATACGGATCTCGAAGGTCCCGTCGTCCCGGCTGGTGGTACGGTGACCGTATCCGTTGCGTTCGAGGATCTTGAAGAGCGGAAACGGCTCGCGGTAGAGCAGCAGCAGCACCTCTCCGTCGTCACCCACCTCGTCCAGCGCCTCCAGGGTACGCTCCATGGGTTCGGGGGGGAGCATATCCCGGCCGTCCACCACGAGCGTGCCCGCCATCACGTCGTCTCCGTGGCCAGTGCGGCGCCGATACGCTCGCGCAGGTCCCTGGCGCCGTGCAGATGCTGGTCGCACATCGGATAGAGGATGTTCTGTTCCTTGAGGTTGTGCTGCTGCATCAGCACCAGCAGCGTCTCCGCTGCACCGGCCAGGCCGTCGGCGTCGCGCGCGCGCAGGCATTCCTCCATTTCCTCCACCAGGGCGCGCATCTGCACATGCTCCATGCGCATCATGCGGGTGGGGCCGGCAGTCATGCCCGTCGCCTGTTCGAAGGCGGGGAAAAGGAGGCTCTCCTCCACCCCGAAGTGCTGTTCAAGATCATGGTGGAAGGATTTCAGTGCCTGCGTGCAGGCCGGCCAGTCACCCTGCCGTGCCGCTTCCTCGGCCGCGGCGAAGGTGTCGTCGCAGTACTTGTGGTGCTGCTCCAGTGCTTCGGTAACGCGCATCATGTCCAGTCTCTCCATCGGTCGGTGCTTGGCCGTCGTGGTCTTGCTGCATTGTGTCACGCACCACGCCGTCAGCCTTGACGCGAATCAACCACCTGGAAACCCACATGGCGCGGACATGTTCATGCCGGGGCGGCGACTTCCCCCGGCAGACACAGGGCACACGGGCAGAGAGGAAACCGCCGCGAAGCTGGATCGCGCGCCCGGCGCCGGGGCGCGCGGATTCAACCGGCGGGAGACGAAGCAGGCTCGGGGAGGTCCGGCTTCTCGCCGGTAAGCATGTAGCGGATCAGGTCGCGCACGGGACGGATGGCGCTGCCGAAGGGCAGGGTGGAAGCGCCGCGGAAGAACAGCCCCTTGTCGAGATCGCCTCGCAGCGCGGAGGCAAGCTGGCTGTCGATGCAGAACTGGCCGAACTTGGCCAGGCCGTCGCGCAGCCCGCACTGCAGCAGGCAGTCCCAGGACAGGGTGCAGCGGCGCGGCTTGTCCGTGGCTTCCGACAGCCACTCGACCCGCCGCATGTAGTTCGACAGCCACGGCGTGCGCACCGCCCGTGCCGGAAGGCCGGCCACGCTCATGAAGGTGACGATGTCCTCGGGCCGGGCCTCGGCCAGCACCTTCTTGAAGGCCGGATCGGCGTCGCCCTCTTCGGTCACCGCAAAGGCCGTGCCCAGTTGCACCCCGGAGGCGCCCAGATCGAAAAGCTCGCGCACCCGTTCATGGCTGTTGATGCCTCCGGCGGGAATGAGGGGCACCTGCCCGTCCTCCAGCCCCAACTGGTGGCAGACTTCCTTCACCCCCGGCAGCACCACCTCGAAATCGAAGCGCGAGTCCTCCAGATCCTCCGGACGCGCGGCGCCCAGATGCCCGCCGGCCAGCCGCGGATGCTCGATCACCACCGCGTCGGGCACGCGACCCTTGCGCAGCCATTTCTTCATCAGCAGCGAGACCCCGCGCACGTCCGAGAGGATCGGAATCAGTGCCACCCTGGGATGGTCGGCGGCGAGATCCGGCAGATCCAGCGGCAGACCGGCACCCATCACGATGGCGTCGGCACCGCTACGGCAGGCCTGGCGCGCGCATGCGGCGTACTCCGTGACGGCGCGCATGACATTGACCGCCACCATGCCCACGCCGCCCGACAGGTCCCGGGCGCCGCGCACTTCGCGGTCAATGGCCACGAGGTTGGCGTCGTTGATGGCGTTCTTGTCGCGCGAGCGCCCGGTACGCTCCATCAGGTCCGGGTGCAGGCGCCGCAGATCAACGCTGGCGATGGTGCCCATGCCACCGGCCGCCGCCACGGCCCCCGCGAGCCTGTGGGCGGACACGCCAACCCCCATGCCCCCCTGAACGATGGGCAGGAGCTTGCGGTCCATGATCCGCAACAGGGGAAACACCGATTCGATCACGGCGAATGGAGCGGGGACGGAGTCCAAAGAATAGGCGCCCATGGGCAAAAGGCATTGATCCAGGTTAAAGGCGTACCCCGCAGCTTGCGCGGGATTGCGGCCGCGGTGAAGAATGCCTCTGCTTCTATCACAAAGGCAGCATTTTCTCAAACCGCTATCCGACTGAAGGAGGAGCGAATCATGAGCACCATCCGCGCCATTGTCATCGCCGCAGGTATCGGAGCCGTGGCCACCCCCGTAGCAGGGGCCGAAAACCCGGCGTTGTGGAAGCATCACGTCAGCGGGAATTATGACCAGGTGTTGGCTGCCGTGAAGGCCGGACTGGAGGCCCGGCAATTCCAGATCCTCAGCGAAGAAAACCTCGCCCGCGGACTGGAAAACAACCGCCAGGTGTTCGGCGAGGACAAATGGAACACCATCGGATTCGGCAATGTCACCGCGGTGCAGTTCTGTTCCCTGGCGTTCAACCATCAGGTGTTCAACATCAAGATGGACTGGTCGGTGCTGTGCCCGTTCAAGGTGGTGGTCTACAACCTCCAGGCGGCACCGGGGCAGGTGCAGATCGTGCTCACCCGCCCGAGCTGGATCCTGGCACGGGATCCGCATCCCAAGGCACGACAGGTGGGCAAGGAGATCGAGTCCCGCATCACCGCGGCCATCCGCGAAGGGACGGCGCCGTGAGCCCTCTGGCGCCCTTCGCGGGCGCCCGGCGGCGCGCGCCCGAGCCTCGCGCCGCCATCGCATCGTTCGCTACGCAATGAGCTGACGTTCCCCCGGCCGCGGCAGGCACACCCCCTGCCACCGCAGCCGGGCCGCGATCGTCTCGGCGAAGGCTTGCGCCGTAGCCGCCTCGCCGTGGACGACAAAGGTGCGCCCCGGCGGGCGGCGAAAGTGCCCCAACCAGTCCAGCAGCCCCTGCCGGTCGGCATGGGCGGACAGTCCGCCCACCGTGAGGATGCGCGCGCGCACCGCCACCGTCTCGCCGAAGAGGGTGACCTTGCGTGCGCCGTCCACCAGTCGCCGGCCCAGCGAGCCCTGGGCCTGGAAGCCGGCAATGACCACCGCGCATTCCTTGCGCGGCAGGTTGTGCAGCAGGTGGTACTTGATTCGTCCGGCATCGCACATGCCGCTGGCGGAAATGATCACCGCGCCGCTGACGGTGCGGTTGAGGGCCTTGGATTCTTCCACGTCCTGCACGAAGCGCACCTGCGGCGCCAGCTTCGAATGCGCCTGCCAGGCGATGAGATCGCGCGTCTCCTGGTCGAGCAGCGGCTGGTGGCGCAGGGTGATCTGCGTGGCCGCCAGCGCCATGGGCGAGTCCACATAGACGTCGATGCGCCCGAGGCGGCCGCGTCGCGCCAGGTCGGCCAGCACGAACAGGATTTCCTGGGTGCGCCCGACGGAGAACGCCGGAATGATGACGTTGCCGTGGCGCAGGGTGGAGCCGAGGGCCTCCACCAGTTCTTCCTCGGTCTGGGCCAGCGGCTTGTGCAGGCGGTTGCCGTAGGTGGATTCCACCACCAGCACATCGGCCTCCTCCACCGGGAAGGGGTCCCGCACCACCGGCCGGGCCGGCTGGCCGAGATCGCCGGAGAACACCAGCTTGCGCTCGCCGCCTTCGCCCCCGACCCAGAGTTCGACGATGGACGATCCGAGGATGTGCCCGGCATCGCGCAGGCGTACCCGCACCCGGGGGTGGGGGCGGAACTCGGCGTCGTAGTCGACGCCGCGCACTTGAGCCAGGCAGCCCTGGGCCTGGGCGACGGTGTAGAGCGGCGCCGGCTGCATCATGCGTCGGTCGCCGCGGGCGCGGCGTCGGCGCAGGTCCCATTCCAGTTCCTTCTCCTGGATGTGCGCCGAATCCAGCAGCATCACCCCGAGCAGATCCACCGTGGCGCGGGTGGCGTAGATCGGGCCGCGATACCCCAGCGCGGTCAGGCGCGGCAGCAGGCCGGAATGATCGAGATGGGCGTGGGAGAGCACCACGAAGTCGAGGCTGCGCAGATCGAAGTCCAGCGCCGCCAGGTTCTTGCGCCAGGCATCGCGCCCGCCCTGGAAAAGACCGCAATCCACCAGGAAGCGCGCCCCGGACGCCTCCACCATCATGCATGAGCCGGTCACCTCGCCGGCCGCGCCGTGAAAAGTCAGTTGCATGAATTCCTCCCCGCCGACCCCGTGGCCACGCCCATTGACACAGGTCAAGCGGCGCCACCACACTGGCTTCCTATAATGATTTACGTTGCACTCACCGAGGATGCGCCCATGTTCAAACACCTCCTCGTGCCGACCGACGGCACCGAGCTTTCCGACAAGGCACTGGACAAGGCGGTGGAGTTCGCCCGGGAGTGCGGCGCCCGGATCACCTTCTTCTACGCCCGACCGGATTATCCCGTGTCATTCTACGGCGAGGGCGCCCTGATCGATCCGCTCACCCCCGAGCGCTTCAGCGAAATGACCGCCGAACAGGCCCAGACCATCCTCGCCAGGGCCAGCGAGCGTGCCAGCGCCGCCCAGGTACCCTGGGACCGCGACACCGCCGTCAGCGACGTACCGTTCCAGGCCATCATCGACGCCGCCACCACTCATGGCTGCGACCTGATCTTCATGGCCTCCCACGGCCGGCGCGGCCTCAGCGGCCTGTTGCTGGGCAGCGAGACGAACAAGGTGCTCACCCACTCGACCATTCCGGTACTGGTGTTTCGCTGAGCCGCGGAGTCGGCGTTTCAACCGCGCCGCGGAGTCGGCGTTTCAACCGCGCCGCGGAGTCGGCGTTTCAACCGGGCGGCGGAGTCGGCACACTGACCTGGCACTCGCCCAAGGCACATCAGGTCCGGACACACTGCATCAGGCCCACGAGGAGAATGAGCGATGAACGAAGAGAAGTCGCAGATCGACAAGCTGTTCGACGACTTGCGCCAACAACGTGACGAACTCAAGCTGAAGATCCATCTCGCCCAGGCAGACGCACGGGACGAATGGGAAGCCCTCGAAACCAAGTGGGAACAGATGAAACCCCGCATCGAGGCCGCAGGCGAAGAGGCTGCAAAGGCTTCCCGCAACGTGCTGAGCGGGCTGGAGATCATCGGCGAGGAAATCCGCGCCGGCTATCACCGCATCCGCGAGCGGCTGCGCTGAGCCGCGGCGTCGGCGTTTCAGGCTGGCCGCGGAACCGGCGTTTCAGGCTGGCCTCGAAGCGAGGGATTCGACTGAGCCACTGCGTCGGCAATCCAGGGTGGCCGTGGAATCGTCGATTCCGGGGCACGGCGCGATCGTCGCCTTGCCGGTCGCATTGCCGGCGCGTCCTGCGCCCGTTGCGCTTCCAGCCTGGCGGCGCGCACCCGGCCCGTCCTCCATCCCGGCGGGGGTGAGGGCTGACCGCGCTCCATCGACTCCTCTCACCCACAGGGAGACGTGCGACAATCCCCCCGTTCAGGGCCGCGCCCGCGCCGGCGTCTTCCATCCGGGATAAGGCGCAGGCGGTGGCTTCCAGCCCCGATCGAGTGCTAACCCGGGCAACCTTCCCTTCGCAGAAGAAGGAGCCCCTGACCGAGAGACATCATCCTTGATTCCTCAGTTGAACGCGCCCGAGTGTGGGCCTGCCGGGTCGGCTGGCAAGGCGCGACGAGGCCGCGGGGCCGCCCCCCGCAACGAGGAGCAACGCCGCCAGACGGCCCGGCAGGCGCGCAATCGGGCGCCCGCATCGCCATCAACCGGCCGCAGCGACGCAATGCCTTCCGGCCGGAAACCATCATGGAACTGCAGGAAGCCTTCGCCCGCGCCCACCGCGACCCCCAGGTGGGCGTCATCATCTTCACCGGCGCAGGCGAGGAGGCTTTCTGCGCCGGCGGCGACCAGAAGGTGCGCGGCGACGACGGCGGCTACCACGACGCCGCCACCGGCACGCCGCACCTCAACGTGCTCGACCTGCAGATGCAGATCCGCCGCCTGCCCAAGCCGGTGGTGGCGATGGTGGCCGGCTACGCCATCGGCGGCGGACACGTACTGCACCTGGTGTGCGACCTGACCATCGCCGCCGACAACGCCCGCTTCGGCCAAACCGGTCCGCGCGTGGGCAGCTTCGACGCCGGCCTGGGAGCCGGGCTCATGGCGCGCACCATCGGCCTGAAGCGCGCCAAGGAGATCTGGCTGCTGTGCCGCCAGTACGACGCCCAGACCGCGCTGGCCTGGGGCCTGGTGAACGCGGTGGTCCCCGTGGCGCGGCTGGAGGAGGAAACCGTCGCCTGGTGCCGCGAGATGCTGCGCCTGTCGCCCACGGCGCTGCGCATGATCAAGGCCGGCTTCAACGCCGATACCGACGGCCTGGCCGGCATCCAGGAACTGGCGGGACAGGCCACCGGCCTGTTCTACATGACCCCCGAGGGCCAGGAGGGGCGCAACGCCTGGCTGGAGAAACGGGCGCCGGATTTCAGCCGCTACCGCAGGCGGCCGTGATGCGCGTCGCCGCCGTGCGCCTGCGCCCCTTTCGCCTGCCGCTGGTGCGGCCGTGGCATAGCGCCGCGGGTACGCTGACCGAACGCCAGGGCTGGATCATGCGGCTCTACACCGACGACGGCCGCAGTGGCTGGGGCGAATGCGCGCCCCTGCCCGAGGCCGGCACCGAAAGCGCCGAACAGGCGCAGAACCGCCTCGAACCGTGGATAGGGTCCCTCAAGTGGCGGGACGTAGGCGAGACCCTCGACTTCATCGCCGGACGGGGCTTCGACTGCCCCGCTGCCCGCTGCGCCCTGGAGACCGCCCTGTGCGACCTGGCCTCCCAGCAGGCGGAACTGCCCCTGGCCCGCTGGTTGGACCCCGCCGCGACCCGGTCCGTGGCCGTCGCCGCGCCACCGGGGGCCGAAGAAGCTGCGCCTGCAGGATTCACCGTCCTCAAGCTGAAGGTGGGGCTGCGCTCGCCCGGTGAGGAAGCGCGTCGGGTGGCCGACCTGGCGGCCCGGCTTGCCGCCGGCGTGCGCCTGCGCCTGGATGCCAACGGCGCCTGGAATGAGCAGCAGGCCGCGGAGTTCATCGCCGCGGTGGCGGATCTGCCGGTCGAATGCCTGGAAGAACCGCTGGCCGGGGCCGAGCCTGCCGCCCTGGCGCGGCTCCAGGCCGCGGCGCCCTTCCCGCTGGCGGTGGACGAATCCCTCGTGCGCATCGGCGTCGAACGCCTGCTGGCGGCCCCGCCGGTGCGCCGGCTGGTGCTCAAGCTTGCGGCCGTGGGGGGGCCCCTGGCGGGCTACCGCCTCGCCTGTCGTGCGCGCGACGCCGGCCTGCAATGCGTCGTGACCACCGCCCTGGACAGCGCCTGCGGACGCCTGGCCGCACTGCATCTGGCCTGCGCCGTGGCGGCGCCGGGGGACGCCCTGGCCCACGGCCTGGCCACCGGCGCCTGGATGGCGGCGGACACAGGCGAAGCACCGCAGGCGCAGGCCGGCCGCATGGATCGGGGCGACGCCCCGGGACTGGGCTTCCGGGAATCTTGACCCAACTCATGAACGGCTCATGGGCGCGCCCCTAGAATCCGGCCATGCGCCTGCTCCCCTTCTGGCTCCATCGCGCCGATTGCCGTGCCCCCGCCCTGCTGCTTGCGGGGCGGGCGCTGGAGTATGGGGATCTGCTCGCCCTGCCCGGACGCGGGGGGCTGTCGCTGCTGCGGGGCGATGCATCCGAAGTGGCGCTGGGGCTCGCCGCGGCGGGACTGGGCGGCGGTACCGCCTTTCCCCTTTCGCCGGCGCTGGAGCCCCGTCATCGCGACCGGCTCGTCGCCCTGGCGGAGATTGAATCCGCGGCGCCGGCCGCGCCGGCGCTCATCATTGCCACCAGTGGTTCCGAGGGCGCCCCCAAGGGGGTGAAGCTGCCGTGGCGTGCCATCGCCGCGGCCGCGCGCATGTCGGCGGCAGCGATGCGGCTCGCCGCGGGCGACGTCTGGCTGGCGGTGCTGCCCCTGCATCACGTCGGCGGCGCCATGATCCTCTACCGCTGCTGGCGTTCCGGGGCCGCCGCCCTCCTCCACGAGGGTTTCGATGCGGCGGCGGTGCTGCGCGACTTGCATGACCGTGGCGTGACCCACCTCTCCCTCGTCCCGCCGATGCTGGCCGCGCTGCTGGAGGTGGACGAGCCGCCGCCCGCCCGTCTGAAGTGCGTGCTGGTGGGCGGCGCCGCCCTTTCCGCCGGGCTGTTCGAGCGCGCGCTGCGGCGGCGCTGGCCGCTGTGTCCCACCTACGGCATGACCGAGACCTGTGCCCAGGCCACGCTCTGGATTCGCCCCGCGCTCCATGAATGGCGCGAGGGCGCTGTGGGTGCGCCCCTGCCCGGGGTGGAGGTCGGGGTGAGCGCGCAGGGCACGCTGCGGCTCCTGACGCCCGCCCGCATGTCCGGCTACCTCGGACAGCCCCGCGCCGGGCGGTGGATCGACACCCGCGACCGCGCACGGGTGGACACGCTCGGCCGCGTGCATGTCGCCGGACGCGCGGATGAGGTGCTCGTCAGCGCCGGCGTGAATATCCACCCGGTGGAGGTGGAGCACCGGATGTCGGCCTGCCCCGGGGTGCGGCAGGCGGGGGTGGCGGGCCTTCCCGACCCGGTCTGGGGCGACATCCTCGCGATGGCCTACGAGGGTGAGGCCAGCGAGGACGCGGTAGCCACCTGGTGCCGGGCCAGCCTGCCGGCGTCGCGGCGCCCGCGCCGTTTCCTGCGGGTCGAACGCCTGCCCCTCACGGCCAGCGGCAAGCTCGACCGGCGCAGCCTTCCGGCGCTGTTCGGAGGCGTGCCATGATCCTTGATTCCTCAGTTGACCGCTCATTTTCCCTCGGAAGGCCGCATGGAATTTGAGGTCCGTGCCTTCGCTCACGCTCACCGGATGGGTGAGTCCGCTACGCGCCCGATTGCGCGCCTGCCGGGCCGTCTGGCGGCGTTGCTCCTCGTTGCGGGGGGCGGCCCCGCGGCCTCGTCGCGCCTTGCCAGCCGACGACTGGGACGCCCTCGCAGGCCGCGTCGTGCGCCTCGACCGGCGCGCCCGCCCCGGCGCCGTGCTCAGCCTGGCGGTGCCCCTGCCCCTGCCGGCACTGCCGCGGGGTCTGCCCGAGCAAGGCGACTGGTTCCACTGGCAACGGCCGGATGCCGGCCTGTGGCTGGCCGGAACCGGCGTGGCGCTGCGCGTGGAGACGGCGGGGGCAGGCCGCTTCGCCGCGCTGGGTGCCGCGGCCCGGGGGCTGCGGGACAAGTGGCGCTGGCTGGACGAACAGGCCGGCGGGATGCCCCCGACGGCACCCGTGGCCTTCGTGGGCTTTGCCTTCGCACCCGGCGGCGAGGGCCCGCTGCCCAACGCCTGCCTCACCGTGCCGGCTCTTCTGTTGCGGGCGGAACAAGGCCGGGCCACGGCCACCTTTTCCTGCGTGGCGGGCGAAGCGATGGACGCCCTGGCGCGCTGGCGGAACCTGTGGGACGACTTCGCCGATTCGGCGCCTGTCCCTGCGGCCTGCGCCCCGGCCCGGGTGCCGCGTCTGGTGCGCCAGCCTTCATGCCTGGGCGACGCCGCCTTTCTTGCCCGCGGCACCGCCGCCCTGTCCGCCATCGGGGCCGGGACGCTCCAGAAGCTGGTGCTCACGCGCAGCATCCGGTTGCGCGCCGAACATCCGGTGGCGGCGCGACCGGTGCTGCAGGCGCTGGCGGGGCGCCATCCCGGCTGCGCCATCTGGGGGGTGGGCCGTGGCGGGAAGGTGTTCCTCGGCGCCTCGCCGGAGCGACTGCTGGCCATCCGCGGAGCACTCACGGAGACCGACGCCCTGGCCGGCACGGCGTGGATGGGCATCTCCGACGAGGCCCCGCCGTCGCTGTCCCTGGGCTGCGACAAGAACCGCCGCGAGCACGAACTGGTGGCCGATGCCATCGTCGCCGCCCTGGCCCCGCTGTGTTCGGAGCTGGCGATCCCCGCCAGCCCGGAGATCCTGCGCCTGCGCGACTTGCGGCACTGGCGGCGGCGCATCGTCGGCCGTCGCAAGGCCGGCATCGAAGCCTTCGACCTGCTCGCCCGGCTCCACCCCACACCGGCGGTGGGCGGAGCGCCGACGCCCGAGGCCCTGGCCTGGCTGGCGAGCCACGGCGAGCGACGCGAGGCCTGGTACACCGGCGGCGTCGGCTGGCTCGCCGCCACGGGCGACGCGGATTTCGCCGTCGCCCTGCGCTGCGGCCTCATCGCCGGGCGGGACGTCAGCCTGTACGCCGGTGCGGGCTTCGTCGCCGGTTCAGACCCGCGCCAGGAACTCGCCGAGACCGAGGTCAAGCTCTCCCCCATGCTCGCCGCCCTTCACGCAAGCAGCGCCGCGGCATCGGCCCCGCAGACGAGAGCGGCATGTCGTTAGGTGCAGATGGCGACGGGAAAGGCGAGCGCCTGCCGCCTGACCGCGAGGGCGGCGAAGGAGGCAATGGCGCGGCGCCGGGTACCGCCGCGCTGAACCTGCGCTGGTGCGACACCCTGGTCGCCGGCCTGGCCGCCGCCGGGCTGCGCCGTGCCGTAATCGCGCCGGGTGCTCGCTCATCGGCCCTGGCACTGGCGTTCCTGCGCCGGCCGGAGATCATTTGCGAAGTCATCAGCGACGAACGGGTGGCGGGCTATTTCGCCCTGGGGCTTGCCAAGGTCGCGGGCGAGCCCGCGGCGCTGCTGTGCACCTCGGGCACTGCGGCGGCGAACCTGTTTCCGGCGGTCATGGAGGCGAGCCTGGCCGCCGTGCCCATGCTCGTGCTGACCGCCGATCGGCCGCCGGAGATGCAGTCCTGGGGCGCCAACCAGACCACCGACCAGTTGCGGCTCTACGGCTCCCACGTGCGCGCCTTCCACGCCGTCCCGGTCCCCGATGGCGGCGTTGCGCCCGCGTACCTGCATGCACTGGCGGCCCGCCTGATGGAGCAGTGCCGCGCACCCCTGCCGGGACCGGTACACGCCAATCTGCCCTTCCGCGAACCGCTGGTGCCCACGGACACGATCCCCGGAGCGCCCGACCTGCCGCCGGCGATCGAACTCATCCATCCGCAGGCTGCCCCCACTGCGCAGCAGGCCGCTGAACTGGCCGGCGTCCTCTCCGGCGGGCGCGGCGTGATCCTGTGCGGCGAGGAACCCTATCCACCCGGTTTCGACGTGGCACTCGCGCAACTGGCGACGCGCCTGGGCGCTCCCGTCCTGGCGGAGCCGCTGTCCAATCTGCGTTTCAGTCCAGCCGGCGGCGCCGAGGTGTTTGCACGCCAGGCTGCGTTCCTGCACACGGCGGCGGGTTTCGATCCGGACTGGGTACTGCGGTTCGGTGGCTTTCCGGTTTCGCGCCGCCTGGAGCGCTGGCTGGCGGGACTGCGGGGCTCGCGCGTCGTCATGGTGGCTCCGTCCGGACGCTGGCCCGATCCGCTGTGGCAGGTGCACAGTGTGGTGCGCTGCGCACCCCTGGCGCTGCTGCAAGCCCTCGCCGCGCAACCCTTGTCGAGCGCCCCGGCGCACTGGCTTCGCTCATTCCGGGACGCCGAACGTCACATGGAAGACGCCGCCGAGGGTGTGTGCGCCGGCGAGGAACCGTTCGAGGGCGCGGTGGCGCGCACTCTGCTGCACCGCCTGCCCCCCGGCGCCCATTGTTTCGTCGGCAATTCGCTGGCCATCCGCGCCGTCGACATGTTCTCGGGCTGCGGCGCACACCGCCTCGTGCTGCATGGCAATCGCGGCGCCTCGGGGATCGACGGCAATCTCGCCACCACCGCGGGCATCGCCGCCGCCTGCGGGGCGCCGGTGGCCGCCCTGGTGGGAGACCAGGCCGCCCTCCACGACAGCGGGGGCCTGGCGGCGCTGCGCGGACGCAACGCACTGCTGGTGGTCATGGACAACGGCGGGGGCGGCATCTTCGACCACCTGCCGCTGGGGGCGCTGGGGGCGATGGCGGAAACGGTGGGAGAATTCTACGGACGGGCGTGGATCGCCAGTGCGCCAACAGACTTTCGGGCGTTGGCCGCGGCCCATGGTCTGGTGTATCGCCGCGCCCTCACCATGGCGGATTTGGCGACGTCACTCAACGAAGCACTGGGCGCGGCGGGCGCCTGGCTGATCCATGTCCGCATCGACCGCGCCCGAAGCCTGGACCGCTTTCGCCGCCATGTCGCGGCTTGCGCATCGGCACGATCGACATGAGATGCGCTCGTCAGGCCGCACGACTGCTCAGCCGCAGGTTCGACGGGAGGAGCCGCCTTGACCGCCGCGATCCTTGCGGCGATTGACTTCGTCGGCGCTGCGCATCATGAAGCAGGTCAGCAGATTCGATGCCGCGCACACCATCCAGAAGCCGAGAAAACCGATGGAGTACGTGGCCAAGGGCGAGAGCCGGACCGGTTCCCCGAAGAGGTACAGCTCCTTCGGGTCGATCATGGTGAAAAACAGAATTTCGGCGACTCCGGCCACCACGAAGGCAGGCCAGAAAATCCAGATCAACCTCTGCATGTCCTCTCCAATCGGGGTTGCGCGGCAGGCGAAAGGTTTCGCCTGCCGCTCATCCTGCTATTCTTATTTGGCGTGCTTTGCGTCTTCGTCAACCTTCTTGATAGCGTAGTGGATCAGATAGCCGGCCATCACGACGATGAAGCCAATTGTAAACAGGCTCAGCAGGCCAATGTCGGTACTGAACAGTTCCTTCCATGCCACCATGATCGATCCCCCTTGTCACTGATTGCGGATGTCGGCGGGTGAATCCCCGCCAATCTCAATGGCACCTGCCGCGGGCAGCACCACATTCCCCAGCAGCCGCCAAGATTTCGCTTCATCTTCCAGCAGAACAAGCCAGTGCCCCGACGCGGGCAGCCTGAGCGCCCCAATGTAGCCGTCGCCCTCCCGAGTCAGCACCTCGGTCTGATCCAGCCCGGCGCGCGTGGGATGGGAGAGCGTCAGGCGCAGGACCGGCGGGGGGGCGAAATCGGGCGCCGTGGCGGACAGCTTCACCGCGACGCTCTCGCTGGTCAGCCGCAGCGCGGCCGTGAGACCCATCCGTCTGGCCGACTCGCTGCGGGCAATGGTCTGTTTGGCCGCCAGCCCCTGCTTGTAGTAATCCTCCGCCACGAGGCCGTCGCTGGTGGACACCGCGAGCCACGCCGTAACGACGCCGGCAACGATGACCAGCGCGGGTCCGGCCATGAGGATCCAGGGCCAGGGTTCGCGGTACCAGGGTTTCACTGCGGGTGCATTCATGTCACACAGAAACCCGGCCGCTCACGGCATGAGGAAGGTGGCCTTCTCATGCACCGCCACCTTTTCGTCGATCGTGGATTTCACGTCGAAGTAGATCGTGTGGGAACCCTTCTTGGCCGACTCCGGGGGCACGCGCACCTGCACGGTGAAACTCTTCGTCGTGGCCGCCGGCACGTCCATGATGGGTTCCGCCATTAACTGGATGCGGTCCAGGCCCATGGTGGACAAGACGTAGCGCTGGGGCGATTCGCTCACGTTCATCACCTGCAGGCGGTACACGTTTTCGATCAGGCCGTCCTCCACCTCGCGGGCAAGCGTGGCGCGGTCGCGAATGACGTCGACGCGCAGCGTCGCTTTCGTGGCAAGACCCCACACGAAGGCGACGGTGATGACGGCGAGTATCGACGTATAGATGAGGATCCGCGGACGAACGATGTGGGCGAGGATGTCTTTCCATCCCCAGTGTTGCTCCATCGCGTTCTCGGTGGTGTAGCGGATGAGGCCCCTCCGGTAACCGACCTTGTCCATGACCTGATCGCAGGCATCCACGCAAGCCGCGCAGCCGATGCACTCGTATTGGAGGCCGTTGCGGATGTCGATGCCCGTCGGGCACACCTGGACGCAGATGCCGCAATCCACACAGTCGCCAAGCCCCTTGGCACGGTAGTCGATCTTCCTGGAGCGCGCGCCCCGGGGCTCGCCGCGTTCCGGATCGTAGGTGATGACCAGCGTGTCCGGGTCGAACATCACGCCCTGAAAACGCGCGTAGGGGCACATGTACAGGCACACCTGCTCGCGCATGTGCCCGGCCATCAGGTACGTGAAGCCGCCGTAGAACAGGAACCAGAAAGTCTCCCAGGGGCCGAGGGAGAACTGCCACAACTCATTCCAGAGCGTCTGGATGGGCGTGAAGTAGCCCACGAAGGTAAAGCCGGTCCACAGCGCCACGGCCGCCCAGGCCGCATATTTCAGCCCGCGCAGCGACGCCTTGCGGGCATTCATGGATTGCCTGTCGAGCCGGATCCGGGCGTTATGGTTGCCCTCGATCTTCTGCTCGATCCACATGAAAATCTCGGTGTATACCGTCTGGGGACAGGCGTAACCGCACCACAATCGCCCTCCCACCGCGGTAAACAGGAACAGTGCGTACGCTGAGATGATCAGCAGTACGGCGAGGAAGAACACATCCTGCGGCCAGAACACCAGGCCGAAAATGTAGAACTTGCGCTCAACCAGGTCGAACAGCACGGCCTGCCGGCCGTTCCAGGGCAGCCAGCACAAGCCGTAGTACAGCGCCTGGGTAAACCACACCAAAATCCACCGCCAGGTGGAAAACCATCCGGTCACCGCCCGGGGGTGAATTCGCTTGTGGGCAGCGTAGAGACCGCTTTCTTCCGGGGTTTCCGGGACTGACCTGATGGATACTGGATTCGGGCTACTCACTTCACACTCACAGTGCCATATCGATATAGCTTCCACTACTGATGCTGGGGCCTGAAAAGCTCCCCGACTCAACGTCGGGGAGCCATCAGGGAGAAACTTGCGCTACTTCTGCGCGGCCGGGACACCGCTTGCAGCGATGCCCCCGAACACCTGCCGCAGGTTCAGATGATGCTCGCTTCGACCCGACGGGCTTCCTTGTTGCCGCCCGTGCCGGTGGTCTCCGCAGGCTTGCGAAGCTCGATGCGATCCTCGGCAACGCCGGCAGCCTTGAGGGCGTCGCGAACCGCGACGGCGCGGTTCTTCGCCAGTTCCTCGTTGACCGCCCTGTCCCCGGTTGCATCATGGAAGCCGGAGACGGCAAACCTGGCATTGGGGTTTGCCTTGGCGAGGTCGAGGAGCCCCTGGATCACCGATTGGGCTTCCGCGCCCATGTCGGCCTTGCCCGTCGCGAAGTAGACCTTGGCGGTATTGCCTTCGAGAACCGCCATGGGACCCGTGTCAGCCGCCGCCGCGCCCGCCTGTCCGCCACCGAGACCATACACGTAGGCGGTCAGCAGGTGAACCTTGGCCTCGCCAAGGAACTCACCGAACGCCGGCATGCGGTTGGTCAACCCGGTCGTGACGTTATTGACCATCTCCGCCTCCTGGCTGGTGTACAGCCAGGTCTTGTCGGTCAGGTTCGGGAAGCCGGCTTCGGGGTTACCCTTGCCGTCCGGTCCATGGCACGCGACACAGGCCTGCGGGTAGAGCGCCTTGCCACGCTCGACGCGGGCAGCGTCCGCCGACAGACCGGACAGGGAACGCACGTAATGCACCACGTCCTTCACCTGCTCGCCATCCATGTCGGGCTTGGTGCCCTTGGGCGTCATGACCGCGTCGCGGCCCTTGGCGATGGTCTCCTTGATCTTCTCGGGCGACCCTCCCCACAGCCAGTCATGGTCCGCCAGGTTCGGGAAGCTCTTGGCCCCCTTGGCGTCGGAACCATGGCACTGGGCGCAGTAGGTCTGGAACAGGCGGCCCCCCATTTCCCTGGCTTCAGGATTCGCCGCCACCGCCGCGACATCCATCTTCAGGAACTGGTTGAACTTCGGCCCGTACTGCTCGTCGGCCTTCTTCATCTCCTGGTCGTACTGGCCACGCATGGTCCAGCCGAAGGAGCCGGCGAAATTGCCCATCCCGGGATACAGCGCCAGGTAGACCAGAGAGAACACCACAGTGCCATAGAACAGCCAGCGCCACCAGTTGGGCAGCGGATTGCTGTACTCGGCCAGCGTTTCGTCCCAGACGTGCCCGGTGGTTTCCCCGGGCACAAACTTCGCCTTGTCCTGCATCCACAGGAACACGCCGCAACCGATCACGCTCACAAGAACGAGAACGATCACGTACATGTTCCAGAACCCGCTGACGAAGTCGCTCGTGATATTGAAATTCATGTCGAGTCCTTTCACTTGTCACCGTGACCCGCGCCGCGCCCCGCCGCCGGGGCGAGCGGGGCATCCTCATCCAGCGCCAGGCGCGCCGCCTCGTCAAAGCTCTGCTTGCGCTTGCCGGACCAGGCCCAGGCGACGATCCCGATGAACAGCAGGAACATCACCACGGTGAAGAAGGAACGCAGGTCGTTGATATCCATGGCTTACCTCGTCTGCTTCAAGGCCGTACCCATGCCCTGCAGGTACGCCACCAGCGCGTCGAGCTCGGTCTTGCCCTCGATCGCCTTGGGCGCATCCGTAATCTCCTGATCGGAGTACGGCACGCCGACCATGCGCAACGCCGCCATCTTGGCTCCGATGGCGCCGTCCTTGAGGGGACGATCCAGCCAGTAGTAGGCGGGCATGTTGGACTCGGGCACCACGTCGCGGGGATTCAGCAGGTGGATGCGGTGCCACTGGTCGGAATACCGGCCGCCCACACGCGCCAGATCGGGACCGGTGCGCTTGGAGCCCCACTGGAACGGGTGGTCATAGACGAACTCACCCGCCACGGAGTAGTGGCCATAGCGCTCGGTCTCGGCGCGGAAGGGACGAATCATCTGCGAGTGGCAGTTGTAGCAGCCTTCGCGGATGTAGATGTCCCGCCCCGCAAGACGAACTGCGTCATAGGGCTTGACCAGTTCATTGACCGGCTCGGTGGTGGATTTCTGGAAGAACAGCGGCACGATCTCCACCAGTCCCCCCACGCTCACGAGGATCGTGATGAGGAGGATCATCCAGAAGTTGCTTTTCTCGATTTGCTCATGCGTCAACATGATGTTCTCGCTCCCTCAATCAGTGCGCGTGGGCAGGTGCAAGAACCGGCGCCTCGACGGCCTTGCCGCCAGCGATGGTCTTGAACATGTTGTAGGCCATCAGCACCATGCCGCCCAGGAACATCAGACCGCCAACCAGGCGGATGGTCCAGAACGGATAGGTGGCCTTCACGCTTTCCACGAAGCTGTAGGTCAGCGTGCCGTCCACGTTGGTGGCGCGCCACATCAGGCCCTGCATCACGCCGGAGATCCACATGGAGGCGATGTAGAGCACCACGCCCACGGTGGCGATCCAGAAGTGCCAGGTGATCAGCTTGGTGGAGTACATCTCGGCCTTGCCGAACAGGCGGGGCAGCAGATAGTAGATGGCGCCGACGGAGATCATCGCCACCCATCCCAAGGCGCCGCTATGCACGTGGCCGACCGTCCAGTCGGTGTAGTGGGACAGGGCATTGACCGTCTTCACGGACATCATCGGACCTTCGAAGGTCGACATGCCATAGAAGGACAGCGATGTGATCATGAACTTCAGGATCGGATCGTCACGCAGTTTGTGCCAGGCACCCGACAGCGTCATGATGCCGTTGATCATGCCACCCCAGGAGGGCGCCAGCAGGATCAGGGAGAACAGCATGCCGACCGATTGGGTCCAGTCGGGCAGCGCCGTGTAGTGCAGGTGGTGCGGACCGGCCCACATGTAGGTGAAGATCAGCGCCCAGAAGTGCACCACCGACAGCCGGTAGGAATACACCGGGCGCCCGGCCTGCTTCGGCACGAAGTAGTACATCATGCCGAGGAAGGCGGCGGTGAGGAAGAAGCCCACCGCGTTGTGACCGTACCACCACTGCACCATGGCGTCCTGCACGCCGGCGTAGGCGGAGTAGGACTTGGTCAGCGTGACCGGGATCTCGGCGCTATTGACGATGTGCAGCAGCGCCACTGCGATGATGAAGGCGCCGAAGAACCAGTTCGACACATAGATGTGCGGCGTCTTGCGGATGCCGATGGTGCCGAAGAACACGACGGCGTAGGCAACCCACACCACGGCGATGAGGATGTCGATCGGCCACTCCAGTTCGGCGTATTCCTTGCCGGAGGTAAGACCCAGAGGCAACGTGACGGCCGCCAGCACGATGATCAACTGCCACGCCCAGAACGTGAAGGCCGCCAGCCCGGGAGCAAAGAGCGGCGCATGACAGGTGCGCTGTACCGAGTAGTACGAGGTGGCGAAGAGTGCGCTGCCACCGAATGCGAAAATCACTGCGTTGGTGTGCAGTGGCCGCAACCTCCCATACGACAGCCACTCGACGACATTGAGCTGCGGCCAGACGAGCTGTGCCGCAATAATGACGCCAACCAGCATGCCGACGATAGCCCAGATGACGGACATCACGGCAAACTGGCGCACGACTTTGTAGTTATAAGTCGCTTGCGTTTGCATGTTGGATTACCTCACAGAAAGACATATACCGTCCCAATCCCCTTTGAACTCGCACCTCGGGCGCGAGGTCGCCGCACAGGATACGCGGGGATCGCCCGGCCTTGTTGACATAGATCAAGCGCTGAAAATGGTAAGAGTGCCCTGTCATCCTTGTCCCGCGTCAAGCTTTGGCACAAAAAAAAGGGTGCGCAACGCGCACCCCCAACCCCAACAGAGAGACAAACCCTTACGGTCGAAGTCCTTCGACGCCCCCCCGCCCGCGGCGGTCATTTCGGGGATCGAGGCCCTCGCGGCTGGCACTCGCGCCAGCCCCGCACATCCCTTTCGCTGGACCCCGCCTCCTCGACAAACCCCAAGCGACACGGCGTCCAAGAAAAACCCTGCGACTAGTATGGACTGCCCAAATTGGGCGGTATTGATATGGGTCAATCGATCACCGTCGGGCGTCATCGGAGCGCGCATTCCGTCACCACGATGGCGCCGGAACCGCACAGCGCACCTCCTGTGGCCACGTCGCCGGAGTTGATCCACCGCAAGGCCCCACCCATCCGCCGGGCGGAAGGCGCACATCCGACCCTGCAGGCTGCCTTGCGCGGCCGCGATGCATTCAGCCGCATCCCTTGTCGTCGTCGGCCGGCGGCACGCCCGCCTCGTCCTTCATGGTCGGCCGATCGTCGTCCATGAGCACCCTGTAGCCGGGCCCCTCGAGGTCGTCGAACTGGCCGCTTTTCAGCGTCCACCAGAACACCGCGCCGATCACGAACACCAGGACGACCGACAGGGGAATCAACAGGTAGAGGATCTCCATCAGCGGGCCTCCCCCGCCGTCGCGGGACGGGACTTCGTTACACGCGGCTGCAGGCGCAGGGCGTTCAACACCACCAGCAGCGAACTGGCGGACATGCCGATGCCCGCCATCCAGGGCGTGACGTAACCCAGCATGGCCAGCGGCAGCGCCACCAGGTTGTAGCCGAACGCCCAGACGAGATTCTGCCGGATGACGCGCACCGTGCGGCGCGCAGTATCGACACCCTCGCCCAGATGCGCCAGGTTCTCCGACAGCAGCACCAGGTCGCCCTGAGTACGCGCCAGCTCCGTGCCACCGCCCATGGCCACCGACACCTGCGCCTGGGCGAGCACCGGCGCGTCATTCACGCCGTCACCCACCATGGCTACCACGGCGCCCTCACGCTGCAGGCGCGTGATGGCGTCGTGCTTGTCCTGGGGCGAAAGCCCACCCAGGGCCTGGACTATGCCCAGCCGATGCGCCACCGCCTGCACCGCGGCCGGCGTATCCCCGCTCAGCAGCCACACCTGCCTGCCCCGCGCCTGCAGGGCACGTATCACGCCCGCCGCCTCGGGGCGGACCTCGTCGCGCAGCTCGAACAGGGCGATCCACCCGCCGTCGTCGCCCAGCGCCACCCGACTCACGTCCCCCTCCTCCACTAGTGCGGGCAGCGCCTTTCCATGCAGTTCCGACACGTAATCGGGCCGACCGATGCGCAGCCTCCGCCCCGCCACCGTCCCCTCCACGCCGCGTCCCGTCACCGCGGCCAGCCCGCTTGCCGCCGGCAGAACCGTTCCCGCCGGCAAGGCCTCCCTCAGCCCCGCCCCCACGGCGTGTTCCGACCCCTGCTCCAGCGCCACGGCCAGTGTCAGCGCCGCATCGGCGTCGTCGGTGCCCAGCGGCACGACCCGCTCCAGCCGCAGCCGGCCGCGGGTGAGGGTGCCCGTCTTGTCGAACACGAAATGGGTGGCCCGGGCCAGAACCTCAATGGCGTGGGCGCGCGTCACCAGCAGCCCGCCGCGCGCCAGCGCACCGGTGGCCACGGTGAGCGCCGCCGGCGTGGCCAGCGACAAAGCACAGGGACAGCTCACCACCAGCACCGACACGAACACCCACAGCGCCCGCGGCGGGTCCGTGGCCAGCCACAGCGCACCGGTGGCCACGGCGATGGCCAGCACCACGAACACGAAGCGCGCCGCGATGCGATCGGCCATCTGCACCACCCGCGGCTTCTCCCCCGCCGCCCGCTCCATGAGCCGGCGGATGGCCGCCAGGCG
This sequence comes from Betaproteobacteria bacterium, assembly GCA_016208415.1. GTDB lineage: Bacteria > Pseudomonadota > Gammaproteobacteria > Burkholderiales > Rhodocyclaceae > JACQYB01. The sequence continues at coordinate 64,139 of JACQYB010000024.1, forward strand.
GGTCTCCTCTCCCACCCGCTGCACCCGCACCACCAGCGGGCTGCCCATATTGATACTGCCCCCCGTGACCGCCGCCCCTTCACGCTTGGCCACCGGACGGCTCTCCCCGGTCAGCAGCGACTCGTCGGTGTGGCTCTCGCCGGCGAGCACCACCCCGTCCGCCGGCACCGCCTCCCCGGGCCTGACCAAGACCACGTCCCCGGCCGACAGCGACGACACCGGCACCCGCTCCCCCTCCAGTTCCGGGTAGCCAGCCAGGCGCTGCGCGAAGGCCGGGATCACCTTGGCCAGGGCCTCCACGCCCCGCACCGCCTTCTGCCGGCCGACCATTTCGACGAAGCGCCCGGCCAGCAGGAAGGCCACGAACATGGTGACGGAGTCGAAATACACTTCGCCGCCGCCGGCGAAGGTCGCCCACACGCTGGCGGCGAAGGCACTGCCCACGCCCAGCGCCACGGGCACGTCCATGCCCACGCGGCGCAGGCGCAGATCGCGCAGCGCGCTGCTGAAAAAGGGCGACGCGGAGTAGAACACCACCGGCGCCGTCAGCACCATGCTCGCCCAGCGCAGCAGGCCCTCGATGTCGGCGGTGAGGGTGCCCTCGTCGGCCAGGTAGGCCGGAATGGCATACATCATCACCTGCATCATGCCGAAGGCCGCCACGAACAGGCGCCACAGCGCGCTGCGCCGCTCGGCCTTGGCCAGTTGCTCGGAACGCAGCGCGTCGTAGGGATGGGCGCGGTAGCCGATGGCGGCGACGGCGCCGAGGATGTCGGACAGGCGGATGCGCCGCTCGTCCCAGCGCACCCGCGCGCGGCGTGTGGCGTAGTTGATGTCCACCGCCGTCACCCCGGGCTGGCGCGCGATGTGCTGCTCGTTGAGCCACACGCAGGCGGCGCAGGTGATGCCCTCCAGGCTCAGCGAAGCCTCGCGCTCATGCTCGCCCACCGGCCGCACGAAGCCCTTCTGCACCTCGGGGTGGTCGAACAGGCCGACGTCCTTGAGCACTTCCGGCAGCGCCTCCCGCGCCTGGCCGGGGAGCGCATCGCGGTGGCGGTAGTACTCCGTCAGGCCGCCGTCCACGATGGCCTGGGCCACCGCCTGGCAACCGGCGCAGCACATGGGCCGCACCGTGCCATTCACGCGCACGGGAAAGTCGGCGCCCAGCGGCAGCGGCAGGCCGCAGTGGTAGCAGGCGTTGTCGGCGGCGGGCGCGGTCGCGGGCGGTGCGGAAGCCGTGGCAGTGCTCGCCAAGTCCATGTCTCCGTCAGGCTATGGAGCCGAGCAAATATAACTTGAACAATTGGCCGCTTGCAGACGAGATGCCAGGCAAGGCGCCAAAACGCGCCGTGTGGCTAGCCACACAAGCGTTTTGGCAACGCCGCATGGCGCTCGTATGCAAGATGGACAATGTTCAAGTTGTTTTTGCTCGGCGACTATGTAGCGGCACGGGCCGTGCCGGGCGGCCATGAAATCACACTGGCGGCGCGGGAGGCAAGCGCGCACCGCCCGGCGACACCGGGCAACGGGGCTGACCCGGGTCAGCGAAGCCCGACTGCAACCCGGCCGGAAACGCTCACTTCGGCTGCATCCGGATCGCCCCGTCGAGCCGGATCACCTCGCCGTTGAGCATCTCGTTTTCGACGATGTGCCGCACCAGGGCGGCGTATTCCGCCGGCCGGCCCAGCCGTGGCGGGAAGGGCACCATCTTCCCCAGCGCCTCCTGCACCTCCGGCGGCATGCCCATGAGCATCGGCGTCTCGAAGATGCCGGGGGCGATGGTCATGACGCGGATGCCGAAACGCGCCAGTTCCCGCGCGATGGGCAGGGTCATGGCCACCACGCCGCCCTTGGATGCCGCGTACGCCGCCTGACCGATCTGGCCGTCGAAAGCCGCCACCGAGGCGGTGGCCACGATCACCCCGCGCTCGCCGGAAGGCTCCGGCACGTTGCGGCTCATGGCCTGCGCCGCCAGGCGGATCATGTTGAAGCTGCCCACCAGGTTTACATGGATGACACGGCTGAAGCTCTCCAGCCGGTGCGGTGCCTCCCGCCCCAGCACGCGCTCCGCCGGGGCGATGCCGGCGCAGTTCACCAGCCCGTGCAGGGCGCCGAAGGCGGACACCGCCGCCTCCACCGCCGCCCGCGCGCTGGCCTCGCTGGAAACGTCGGTTTCGGCAAAGCGCGCGCCCGCGCCGAGTTCCGCCGCCAGCGCCTCGCCGGCGGCGCGATTGACGTCGGCGATGAGCGCGCGCCCGCCGGCCTGCACCAACATGCGCGCCGTGCCCGCCCCCAGTCCGGAGGCCCCGCCTGTCACCAGAAAAACCCGCTCCGCGATCTGCATGTGTCGACTTCCCCCTTCCTGGATTCAGAGCCGCTCGATGACGGTGGCGATGGCCATGCCGTGGCCGATGCACAGCGTCAGCAGGCCGAACTGCCCGCCCGTGGCCTCCAGCCCGGCCAGCATCTTGGCCAGCAGTCCGGCGCCGGTGGCACCCAGGGGGTGGCCATGGGCGATCGCCCCGCCCCAGGGATTCACCCGCGCCAGGTCCGGGCGCAGCGCCCGCGCCCAGGCCAGCACCACGCTGGCGAAGGCCTCATTGATCTCGATCCAGTCCATGTCCGCCAACGCCAGTCCGGCGCGCTGCAGCGCCAGATGCGTGGCCGGGATCACGCCGTCGAGCTGCATCGTCGGGTCCGAGCCCACCACCACCCGCGCCCGGAAACACGCCCGGGGCTGCAGGCCGGCCGCTTCCGCCGCCGTGCGTTCGGCCACCAGCACCGCCGCCGCGCCGTCGGCCATCTGGCTGGCGTTGGCGGCGGTGATCACGCCATGGCCGGGCGCGCGCATCACCGGCAGCAGGGCACCCGCCCGCGCCGCGTCCCACAGCGGGCGAATGCCTTCGTCGCGCGTCAGTTCGATGGGGTATTCGTCGCCGTCCAGCCCCGGCGTGACGAGGATCTCCCGGTGCAGGCCCGCATCCGCGGCGGCCTGGGCGCGGCGATGGCTTTCCCGGGCGTAGTCGTCCAGTTCCTCGCGCGTCAATCCCCAATGCCCCGCCAGGCGCTCGGCGCTCTCGATCTGATGCACCAGTTCGTGCTGCTCGAACAGCAGGGGATTGAGCCCCTCGAAGCCGCGAAACTCATCGCGACCCAGCGTCACATCGAGAAACATGGGCACGCGGCTCATGCTCTCCACGCCGCAGGCGACGACGAAATCCGCATCCCCGGCGGCGCAGGCCTGGGCAGCGAAATGCACCGCCTGGGCCGAGGAACCGCACATGCGGTTGAGGCTCACCGCCGGCACCCGCACCGGGAATCCCGCCAGCAGCACCGCCAGCCGTCCGATGTTGGCGGCCTGCTCGCCCGCCTGCACCACGCAGCCCGCGATCACGTCGTCCAGACGCTGAGGGTCAAGCGCACTGCGCTCGGCCAGTTGCCGCAGGGCAAACGCCAGGAGGGTGTCGGGCCGGTCGCCGCGCAACGCGCCGCCGCGCCGGCCGAATGCGGTTCGCACCGCGTCGATGATGACCGCTTCAGCCATGATGGGGAGTCCTCGGAAAACGAACGACCGGCCGAACGGAACGCACCTTCAGGGACGCCAGACGCCCAGACTGGGCATTGGCGTCGCCACCAGCGTCAAATCATACATCTTCGCGTCCAGGCTGCACTGCAAGACCCTGCGCCCGTCGGGCTGACGCCCACCCACGGCGCCGGACATCAATTTCAATTCCTGATCAGTTCGCGCATGGCAGGCGTCGCGTCGGGCGAATCCTCGTCCGGCGCCGGCTCGATGCCGGCAGCCTGCTCGCGCCGCAACCGCGCCCGTTCGGTTTTCGACTCGCCCCGGGCGCGGGCCGCACGCATTTCCTCAAGCGTCATCGAATTGGTTTTCGAGCCAGTCATGGTATGCCTCTCTTTCCGTGCGGGTGGCCGGGCGGAAACTGATGATGCGCGGCCCTTCCTCACCCGGCAGGAACACCACGGTCAATACGTGAGTGCTTCGAACACATAGGCGAACGACTGAACGCGCCACGCTGCAAACGAAAACCCCGCCCTCTGGCGGGGTTTTCATGCACGCTGCAGGACGAGCCAGATCAGCTATGCCACCTTCTTCTGCCTCTGTGGTGTACGCGTCTCGACACTCTTCTGGGCCGCCTCCTGCTCCTTCACCTTCTCGGTAGCGAGTTCGCGGAAAAGCCGCTTCTTCTCGCAATCCACAAAGCGGTGCAGGATCTGCTTCATCAGAGTCTGGTAGCCGATAGTCCCGTTCAGAGAGGCGATCAGCTTGAAATCCTCTATGACGGACTTCTGCAACCGAATCGATATCATCTTGGTGCCCGCGGCCTCTTCGATGACATCTTCTGTTATGTCCTCAGCGACGGCAACAAAGTCCTCGTCGGCACCCAGATCCCGCTCATCCCAAGCCTCGTCCGTAACGGGGATAGATGGCTTGCTCATGTACATTCCTCCTGAACCATTATGTGGCACCGTCAGCAATTACCCCGGTGCTCGTCCATCGTGTGACGCACCAAACAGCGCGTCAGAATTTCTGAGCATGCGCGTTCAAGCGCTAGGCCGATTTCGCACCATACTTTCTGTATATACGAAGCTCGTCCTCGTTTGGCTCATACGCGGTCCGAATGTGCACGTCCCCGCCTCGCAATATGAACACCACCTTGAGCTTTCGACCGTAGTCTGTTTCCGCGATGAACCAGTTCGTAGGTGGATCCGAGCGATGCTCCTCACGCGTATCCCTAAGCAACTTCCCTGCCAGGTTCGTGAAGCACTGCATCACCTCTTCGTACTTGACGCGATGCCTCGTCTCCAGTTTGGCGCGCGTCTTCTCGGAAACTATGATTCCCACCTGCGTCCACCTTGTTTGCCCCCTGAGTTTTCAGTGTATATACGATATCGGACGGTTTCAAGCAGAAGTTGACCACGTTTGAGACCAAAGTTGAGCACTTTGGCTTAGGAGGGAGGAGCGCCGGGGCGACGGCCCGGCGGCCTCCATGGTCGGACACAAGAACCCGCCGAAAAACGTGGCCCAGGAACCCAACCATAAACATCCCCGTCACCAGACCGAACGGGTGCGCATGGGGTACACCAACTCCAAACAAATAAAATGGCTTACGCCACATTAGGCGTAAGCCATTGTTTTCTTTGGTGCTGCTGGCCGGAATCGAACTGGCGACCTACTGATTACGAATCAGTTGCTCTACCGACTGAGCTACAGCAGCGTCCGGGGCGGATTATAGCCAAGTGGCCGGTGCGACGCCACGCCGGCACGGATGGCTGCTGCCGCGCATCGCCCGGGTATGCTGACGGCAGAAGCCGTCGTCACCGCCGCCAGCACTCCGCGGTCGTGCGGCCGGCATCGCTGACCGCTTCGGTGCCGCGATGGTCGAGCGTCAGCGTGCCGCAGGCGTCACCGGTCATGCCGCCCACGGGGCGTGCCTCCAGCGTGTAGGCGTTGGCGGATACGGCCCGCAGGCCGACGGCGTAGAACTGCGCCGTTCCGGGCGATTCCGGAGAACGCGACAGGCCCTCCGGCAGCGCAATCGCCGCGCCATCGCTGGTCTGGTCGTAGCGCCCGGCCTCGGTGTAATACCGCTCCATGAACTGCGCCGCCTTCACCAGGGTGGCCTGGGCGTCGGCGCGACGGGCGCGGCGCACGTGGTCCTGGTAGGCGGGCACGGCGGTGGCCGTGAGGATCGCGATCACCACCAGCACGATCATGAGTTCCACCAGCGTGAATCCGCTGGCGCGTGTCGCACGCCGCCCGGGGTACCCGGCGTTGGCGCGCCCGCTCACTGCACGATCTCCCGCCACGTGATGCGTCCGCGGTAGCCCGGGGCGAAGCGCAGCAGGGTGGAGAGCAGCGCGGAGGCGTCGCCGTCGGTGGCGGCGATGTTGGACAGGCTGGAGATGCCCACCCCCCGGCTGCCGGCCTCGCCTCGCACGATGGTGGTGCCGCCCAGGGCCAGGCCGGTGCCGCCGTCGAAGGGGTAGGACAGCAGTACGCCGGCGAGGCGGGCATCGGCGGCGTCGATGCTGCCGTCGCCATTGGCGTCGAAGGTGGCCACCGGCGCCTCGCCGCCGCCGAGGTAGTCGAGCGCCATCAGCCAGCCGCTGCCGCCCACGCCGCAGGCGTCGGTGGTGGGGATGAGGGTGTTGAAGAACACTGTGCCGGCGATGATCTGGGGATTGGCCACCACCCGTTCGCCGCCGGCGGGCAGGTCCACCACCCAGCCGAGATAGGTCTGGTCCTGCGTTCCGGGGAGCCGGTAGCTGAATTCGCCACCCGACACCGTGCGCTGCCCGGCTTGTGCCGCGCCGGAACCATCCGCCGTGGTACCGGAGGCACCACCCTCGCCGAGGGTGCGGGCGAACAAGTCGCTGCGGGAGCCGACGCGCGTGAGGCCGTCCGCGGCATCCAGCACGCCATAGAAGCTCTGCGCCGCCTGGCTGCCGATGTCGGTGTTTTCGAGGAAGCGGCCGGTCCCCACCAGCACCACTTGCCCCTGCCGGGGATGCAGCGTCACCTCCGGGGCGGCGACGATGGGCTGGCGGTTGCCGGCGCCGTCGCGCGCCACGAACAGCGGCTGGCCGTTGAAGTCGGCCTTCCAGGTGTCCGGGTTGTCGGTCACCGTGACATCGGCGTCCTGGGGCCCCACCAGGAACTTCCACAGGTTGCCCTGGAGATCGCCGGCGTACACGGCGTCGACGATGCCGTCGCCGTTGGTGTCCATGGGCGTGGGGGTGGACAGGCCGTTGGCGCCGGGGCAAGCCGGGTTGCACTCCACCACCAGCTTGCGGAAATCCTGGTCCGGGGTCCACACGCCGTCGATGCCGTCCTCGATGAACAGCAGGTAGAGCGCGGCGCGGTTGGACGGGCTGTTGTAGCCGTTGCCGACGATGACGGCCCACTTGTCAGCGCCATTGACGCGCAGCTTGGCGATCTGGCGCGCCTGGCCGGTGGCGCGGCTGGCGGCGGGCTGGTTGTAGGTGTAGCCCAGGTCGGCGTCGTGGGCGGAGGTGAATTCCCACAGCACCAGTTCCGCGGCATTGGCCTCGGCGAAGCGCGCCGGGTCGCTCACGTTGAGCGCGTACCAGCCCCGCCCACCGGCATTGAACCCGCCCGCCAGCACGCTCATCCACTGGCCGCCCACGCGGGCGTCTGCCACGAAGGGCGAGCCGTCCACGTAGAAGCGGTGCGTGTAGCCGGGATCGGTGAGGCGGGCGAGGCTGGGGAACAGGGCGTCGGGCACGTAGGCCAGCAACTCCCGGCCCTGATCCTCCGCAATGCAGGCGTAGGCGCCGCCGTCGTAGCCGCGCCCGGCCTCGCAGGCGTTGATGCCGTGCAGCATGCCGTCGTTGGCGCCCACCCACAACACCGGCCGGCGGTCGGCGCGGGCCTGGGCGAAGGCGGCGTAGCCCGGCTCATCCACGTCCGAGTAGCCGGCCGCGGCCGCACCCACGTACCACGGGTTGGAATTGACGATGTCCCCCAGCCGGCTGCCGGGACGCTCGCGCAGGCGCGGCACGGCGGTGAGCCCCTCGTGGCCGCTGTGGCCGCGCAGGTGGCCGAGCCGCGCCTGGCCTGTCGCCTCGCCGTCCTGCTGGCCCGATACCGGATTGCGTTGCAGGTCGGCGCGGCGGGCGGCGGTGAGATCGGCCCAGCGGAAGGCGACGCCGTCTCCCGCGCCCAGGGTGAGGATGTTGCGGCTGTCGGAACTGGCCCCGGTCTGGGCGTTGATGCGCGCGCCGGCATCCCAGGCCGCCGCGGTGGCCACGCCGCCGTTGGCATCCACCGGGTAGGCCAGCACCTGGCCGCTCCAGTCGCGGGTGTCGAAGCGCACCTGGTAGATGCTGTTGCCGGCGCGCAGCGACATGCCGCTGGCGGCTGCCGAGGCGGTGGAGGCGATGCGCCGCGCCACATCGTCGAAGGCCCGCGCCAGGCCGCTGACGAGCTTCTCCGGGCGGTTGGCGAAGACGTAATTGTCGGGCACGCCGTCGCCGTCGGCGTCCCACTCGTCGGCGCGCAGCGGGGTGGCGAGGAAGTCGCGCGCGGCGTTGCCCTGGCGGTCGCGGAAGCCGCCGTACTTGCCGGTGAGCCACAGCATGTTGCGCGGGCCGTCCAGGGGGCTGGTGGAGTACTCCTGGGTGTCGATCATGAAGGTGCCAACGCTTTGCTTGCCGGGCAGGTCCGGCCGCAGGTCCTGGGTGTTGGCGTAGTAGGCCAGGCCGGCGATGTAGTAGGAGTTCTGCTTGGGCGGGTAGGGGCAGCTGCCCATCACCTCGCCCAGCCCGGTAACGACCTTGGGCGTGGCGCACTCGTTGGTGAAGTTGCCCACGCCCCCGCCCACGCCGTCGGTGACGCCGGAGGCGGTGCCGCTGCGCCACACGCCGGCCTCGGAGGCCCAGGTGGTGCCGTTGAGGCCCTCCAGCGCCCCCACGGCATTGGTCCACAGGCGCACGTTGATGGCGCGGTCGGCGTTGGAAGGCTCGCCAAAGTCGTTGCTGGTCACACCGTCGGAGTTCTGCGCCAGGCTGACTTCCAGGCCCCCGGCGCCGATCATGGTCGGGCCGAGGAAGGCCGTGCCCGGGAGCTTCTTGTCGAACCACGGGTTGGCGTCGTTGATGCCGATGATGAAGTTGCGCTGGCAGCGGAACTGGATGGGGTCGTCCCAGTTGAGGATGACCGGGAAACCATCCTTCTCCGCCGCTGTGGCGCCGGCGGCGTATTCCGGGGTGCGCCCCAGGTTCTTGAAGTAGCGCAGCGCCTCGTAGAACAGTTCCGCGGCGGGATCGAACAGCTTGTAGCCGTTTTCGCCGAAGCGGTTGATGTAGTTGATGATGCCGCTGCCCGCCACGCCGCTGGCCGCGGCCTCCGCCGGATCGGGGTTGGCCGCCAGGGTGCCGTCCAGCTCGTTCCACTCCGAATTGGGGTTGGCCGACATGCTGCCCGAGGCGTAGCGGCGCAGCCCGGTGTACTTCATCTTCGAGCGCAGCACGCCGCCGTCGCGGGTGGCGTCCTGGTTGTTGAGGTAGCTGGCGAGGGCGAAGCGCATGCGCTCGGCGTTGTGCTGGATCAGCCCGCGCGGCTTCCAGGACGTGCCGTTGGCGTGGAACGCGCAGTTGGCCTCGACGCCGGCGGCAGCGTCGCACACCCTGACCCGCACGGCGAAGGTGCCCAGTTCCGCACCGCCCCGGCTGGTGCCGATGCGCACCGCGGTGTTCTCGGTGTGGCTCTGGATGTAGATCTGGCCGGCAGCGAAGGGCGTCACGGTGTTGGGCGCCACGTTGTGCGCGGCGGACAGCTTCTTCACCGGGAACCACTCGCCGTTGTCCACCGCCCGGGCGCGCTGGAGCACGGTCTCGGCGGCGGTGTCGACGACGCGGTTGCCGCCGGTCATGGCCCAGCGGAACTCGTCGATGGCCGTCATGGTGGCCCAGTTGAGGAAGTTGCCGCTCCAGCCCCGGCCGGTGCAGGAATGGTCGGCGCTGGCGCTGCCTGCGGGCCGGAAGACGCCGTCGCCGCCGGGGTGCGCGTAGCACTTGGCGGGGTCGAAATAGCCCAGGTAGGTGGCGCCGGGCACGTAGCACACCCCGATGCTGGCGCCGCTCTCCACGAGGCGCCCCGTGCAGGTTCCGCCGAGGCCGCGGTCGTCGTGGTCGGCGTAGGCGGCGCCGCCCATGGGCTGCTCCACCGACAGGTCGATGAGCACGTTGGGATCGGCGCGGTAGTTGAACACCAGCGGCACGTCGGGCAGCGCAAGCTGGGCCAGGGCGGGCGACGCGAGCATCGCGGCCAGCAGCGCCGGCACCGGGATATGCGCGAGGCGTCGTCTCACCGTCATGGCACGAACACCTCCTGCAGATGCACCACGGTGTTCGGGTTGCGACCGGTGGCGCGCGCGGTGATGCGGTAGAAGTAGGTCGGGCCGGCACCGGGCTGCTGCTTGATGAAACCCTCGATGAGGTAGCGCGGCTGCTTCGCCACCGTGGGCAGCCGCTCGCGCCCCGCGGCGTCGATGCTGCCATATTCGACGGCACGCTTCAGCTTGTCCGCATCGCGCCACACCTCCACCGGGAAGGGCTGGTTCAAGCCGTTGTAGCACAGCCCGGCGGTGCATTCCCGGTCGAATCCCGACAGCCCCCTCACGCGACCGGAGAGGCGGATGTCCTGCTCGGCGTAGCGCAGCGCCGCTTCCGCCGCCTGGAAAGCGATGGAACGGTCGCGCAGGTTGCCGGCCATGCGCTCTTCCAGCCCCGAGGTGCGCATGGCGGCGAGCCCCAGCAGCGTGAGGATGACCAGGAACACCAGCGCGATGAGCAGGGCGGCGCCGCGCTGGGGCTCCGCACGAGCGCGGGCGTGGCAGGATGCGGCCGGATGGTTCATGGGGATTCGCTCACCCGGTTGCGCAGGTTGAAGGTGGCGGTGAAGATGCGACGCAGGCGCCGGTCCGGGGCAGTCACGACGGCGCCGCCGCAGTCGGTATAGGTCTGCGGACGATCCGTCACGCCCTCGGCGGGAGAGCGGATGCGCAGGCACACCTGGACGCTGATCACGCGGTCATGGCCGCCACCGGCCGCCGCCGGGTCGGCCACGTAGCGGTCCGCGGACTGGTCGCCATCCGTGTCGATGCCGTAGCGCACCTGGAGATCCTCCACGCCGTCGAGCAGCGCCTGCGACGTCCCGCCGTTGCCGGTGCATTCCAGTGCAGTGGCCTGCGCATTGACGCTGAAGCGATTGACGGCGATACCCGCGGGGGTGGCCGCACCGACGCAGTCCGCCGGCGCGTCGAAACTCACCGTCACCGTGTCGGATGCACCGGCCGGGCCGTCCTGCCCCGTCAGCGGCACCCCCGTGAAGCTCACCTTGCGGCTGGACGTCTGCGTCGGCACGTCCGAGAAGCCCGCCTGGCGGACATTGCGGCCCAGCAGCTCGATGGCGAAGCGCCCCGCCTCCTGCAGCCGCGAGTTGTCGTCGTCCACCCGGTAGGTCTGGCGGCTGCCGACGTACAGGCCCACCAGCGCCACCATCAGCACCAGGGTGAGCGTCAGGCCGATCATCAGCTCCACCAGGGTCATGCCCTGCTGGCGGCGCGCCAGCCCCCTGATCCTCACGGCGAGAACCTCGTCACCAGGCAGCGCAGGTCGGGCACGGACTCCCCGCAGGCCGCGTGCCAGGAACCGGCATCCTGTCTCGCGCCCTTCATCTCCTTGTCGGCCCAGGTGACGGCAATGACGTACAGCCCTCCGGGTTCCGGCACCAGCGAGCCACCGCCGTCGGGCAGCATGGCCGCCGTCTCCGCCAGCCAGTGGCTTCGGTCGTGGGCCGCCATGTCCTTGGGCGTGCATCGCGCCGCATTGCAGTCCACCTCGGCGGACGGCGTGCCGACGTAGTGCCCGGCCCGCACCCCCGCCAGATTGGCGCGCATGCGGTCGGCCAGGTCCTCGGCACGCTGGGTGGCGAGGGAGCGGAAATGCGCCTGGTGGCCCAGGGACAGCGCCGTCATCTGCAGCCCGGCCAGGCCGAGCAGGCCAAAGGCCAGCACCACCATGGCCACCAGCACCTCCAGCAGGGTGAAGCCGCGCTGCCCCCGCGCCGCGCCCGCAGCAACGGCCGTCAGGCGCCTCATGAGCACGACTCGCCCGCCCGGGCGCAGCGCACCCGCCCGGTGGAATTGATGAGGATGTCGTTGCACGGCGGTGCGCCACTGCCCGGGACATGGCACAACTGCAGCCGCACCTCGGAGGCGCCGCCGGCGACGAAGGGCTGGGGCGGAAAGCCCGTCGGCAGATAGACGATGCGGTTGTCGGCAAGACCGCTTGCGAGCAGCGTCATGGATTCCGGCAACGGACCCTGCGCGCGCAGCAGTTCGTCATCACCATCGACCTTGCCGTTGCCGTCGGCGTCCGCGAAAACCAGCCAGCCGTTGCCCCAGTTTCCGGCGACACAGGTCTCGGCACCGGCGGCGCGCCCGCACACCGCCACCTGCACGCCCCGCTTGATGGCCTCGGAGCGGGCCAGCGCCAGGGCGGTGATCAGCTCGTTGGTGGAGGCGGCCATGCGGTTGCGCAGCACGAATTCCCGGAATGTGGGCACGCTCGCGGCCACGATGATGGCTGCGACGAGCAGGGTCACCATCAGTTCGACCAGGGTGAAGCCCTGGCTGGCGGCAGTGGCGGGGGTCATGGACAGGGGGATTTTCCCCCACCAGGGCGCCTCCCGCCACCCCGCACCGATGGGTGGGCGGTTTGCTAGAATGAACGGAGCATCCTCCGCCCTGCGTCCCCCGTCCATGGCCGTATCCCGACTTCTGGCCTGCGTCGCGGCCTCCTGCGCGATCCACGCTTCCATCATCGCCACGGCATCGCTGGCGGGGGCGCTGCCCCACCGCCGCGGCAGCGGGGAACTGGTCGCCCGGCTGGCGCTGGCCGAGGCGCCTGCCGCCGCCCGGCGCGTGGCGGCGCCGGAGCCCGCGCCGCCCGCGCCGCCCGCGGCCGCGCAGCCGTCGGAACTGCC
>JACQYB010000025.1 GCA_016208415.1 Betaproteobacteria bacterium
CGGGGATGGGCCTGAGCGCCGTGTGAGCGCGAAACCGGTCTTCCGGCGCGCCCGAGGGGGCGCACGCCGGAAGGCCGCCGGGTGCAGGACTCACTGGGCCCCATACCAGCCCGGATCGCCGTGGGAATGCCGGATCTCGATGGGGACTTCCTGCCGCGCCCTGGCGGTCTGCGCCAGTTCGCGTTTCACCTGTCCAGCGGCGCCGCGCTGTGCCAGGGCATGGTCGTCCGTCACGCTGCCGGTCTTGAAGCAGCTATGGGGATCGTCGGCCTGGGCCAGCAGCCACGCGCCGGGGCAGGCGGAGGTCGGGGCGGCCAGGGCGACGCCGGCGGGAAGCAGCACAAGGGCCGCGGCTACGAGCATCGTGCGTTTCATGTCGTTTCTCCTTTCATCGGTCTGTCGGCCGGGGTTGGGGTGCAACAGGTGCGAACCTGTTGGGTGTTGGTCGCGGGCCGGGGCGTGGAACTTACAACGGTGGGGCGGGCAGCGGGCACAGCGGCGCGCCGTGTCTGGCGCGTGTAAGGTTTCGGCAATCGCGCCCGTCTACTCGATGCCGAGCGGACCAGGCGCCGGAATCCTCTCCGCTTTGCGGAAGTGCACTCGCCCATGGCCCGCGGCCCGCGCCGGCGGCATCCCATCCCGGCAGGCCCTTACAGGAGGAAATGGAATGGACGCCTCCCACCCCGTGAGCGCTGAACACGAGTTATCCACCGCGCCGGTCACCTTCGGTATAGAGGGACCTGCGGCGCCCGGCGCCGTGGATAACTCTGCGGTGGTGGTGAGTTGAAGGGTGGACCCTCACGGGCCGACGGCATCGAAGTGCCAAAGGTGGAAGATACGAAGATCTTCACAGGCAAACCGGAGGGTCCGAGATGAATGGTAGCAAAACGGTAGTCGGCATCGATATCGCCAAACGGGTGTTTCAACTGCACTGGGTGGAATGGGAGACCGGAGAGATCGTGAGCCTGCAGCTCAAGCGCGAGAGGTTTCTGGAGCACTTCGCCAATCGTGCGCCGTGCCTGGTCGGCATGGAGGCGTGCGGCGGCGCGCAGCACGGGGCGCGGAAACTCACGGCGATGGGGCACGAGGTCAAGCTGCTGGCGGCCAAGGCGGTCAAGCCGTTCGTCACCGGCAACAAGAATGACCGGCACGATGCCCGAGCGATCTGGACCGCCGTGCAGCAACCCCATGTCAAGGCCGTGGCGATCAAGACCGAGGAACAGCAGGCGATTTTGGCCCTGCACCGCATGCGTAGCCAGTTGGTCAAGTTCCGCACCGCCCAGATCAACGGCCTGCGGGGACTATTGACCGAATACGGCGAGGTGATGCCACAGGGCAAGGCCGGGGTTAGGAAAGGCATCACCGAGGCACTGGCCAGATTGAGCGATCGCCTACCGGCGATGGTCATCGACACCCTGCGCGAGCAATGGGCACGCATCGAGAAGATGGACAGCGAGATCGCCACCATCGAACAACGCATCAAGCTGTGGCTCAAGGAGGACGAAGCCTGCAAGCGGATTGCCGAGATTCCTGGCGTTGGGCCGCTGACGGCTACGGCTGCAGTCGCCATCATGGGCGATGCCAAGGCGTTCAAGTCGGGACGGGAGTTTGCCGCCTTCGCCGGCCTGGTGCCGCGCCAGACGGGCACGGGCGGGCGCATCAAGCTCTTGGGCATCAGCAAGCGCGGGGACACTTACCTGCGGACCTTGCTGATTCACGGGGCAAGGTCGGTGCTGACCCATGCCAAAGAACCCGGGCCGTGGGTGACTGAATTACGCCAGCGTCGACCGTTGAATGTGGCGATCGTGGCCCTGGCCAACAAGATGGCGCGCACGATCTGGGCGATGCTTGCCCATGAGCGGACGTACCAAAAGGAATTCGTCAGTCAGCCGGCATAGATGGCTGACGGGTGTATCAACCACTTTGAGAAAGGAGTGGCCGCCGTAAAGGTTGCGCAAGGTCGATAAAAGTGTGATGGCAAACAGGTCAGACCGTGACCCGCCAAGCCTGAATGGTTGCTCTGGACTTCGAGTCCTTGGAGGAAATGAGGCGCGGGTCAGCGAAATCCATCAGGGCCAGCAGGCAATCCAGCCTGCACAAACAGGCCGGATATAAAACTGCAGCCTATCTGTCCCAACACACCCAAACCGATCTTGGCAAATGGGAGGCGTCCATATAAAACCCATGAAACTGAACTTCCACAATGCACGTCTCGTGCTCGGCGCCGCCGCCTTGGCGCTGGCGCTGCCCATGGCCCACGCCGCCAATCCCTGCGCACCGAAGAATCCCTGCGCGGCCAAGACGGCCAATCCGTGCGCGGCCAAGAACCCCTGCGCGGCCAAGAAGAAGGGGGACATGAAGGACACCGGGGCCATGAACCCGTGTGCCGCAAAGAACCCCTGCGCGGCCAAGAACCCTTGCGCGGCGAAGAAGTAGGAGCGTGCAACCCGAACCGAACCGTTGGTGTTGGGGGGGTTGGCGCCTTGCGGCGCCTCCCGTCCGCTTTTTCGTGCTCACCCCGCGCCTGGAACTCGACCCCACGGCGCGGCAGGGATCCGGAGCTTAACAAGAGAGCGCGGCGCCGGCAGGCTCTCCCCCTGCAATGACGCGATCAACGGGCAGGAAACGTTGCCCCCGCGCGCATGGCAGGAGCGCACAGCTTCGGACAGCACGGCCTCCATGCGTGCCAGGTCCGCGAGCCTTTCGCGTATGTCGTGGAGCCTGTGTTCGGCCAGCGCACGCGCCTCCTCGCAGTGAGTGCCGTCTTCGAGCCGCAGCAGCCCGGCGATCTCGTCGAGGCTGAAGCCCAGCCGCTGGGCCGATTTCACGAACCGCACCCGCGCCACATCCGCCCCGCCGTAACGGCGAATGCTGCCGTAGGGCTTGTCCGGCTCCGGGAGCAGGCCCTTGCGCTGATAGAAGCGGATGGTTTCCACGTTGACCCCGGCGGCCTTGGCGAAGACGCCGATGGTCCGATTCTCCAGATCGTTCTTCATACCGCTTGACTCCGTACTTGACTACGGAAGTAATCTTAAGTGACCAAGTGGGCACGCGAAAGGAAGACCTCATGTCGGAACCACAAAAGACGCAAGGCACCCTTGCCGCCGGCGGGGTGGCCGCCCTTCTCGCCTCCACGTGCTGCCTGGGTCCGCTGGTCCTGGTCGCCTTGGGCTTCAGCGGCGCCTGGATCGGCAACCTGACGGTGCTGGAACCGTATCGCCCGATCTTCATCGGCGCGGCACTGGTGGCGCTGTTCTTCGCTTGGCGGCGCATCTACCGGCCGGCAGCCGCCTGCCAGCCGGGCGAGGTCTGCGCGATCCCACAGGTGGGAACTGCCTACAAGCTCATTTTCTGGATCGTGGCCGCGCTGGTGCTGGTCGCGCTCGCCTTCCCCTATGTTCTGCCGCTGTTTTACTGAGAGGAGAACCCGATGAAGAAACTGTTTGCCTCCCTCGCCCTCGCCGCCGCTGTTGCTCCCGTGTGGGGCGCTCCACAGAGCGTCACGCTCTCGGTGCCGGGCATGACCTGCGCCGCCTGCCCGATCACGGTGAAGAAGGCGCTCTCCCGGGTCGATGGCGTGGCGAAGGCCGAGGTCAGTTACGAGAAGCGGGGAGCCTTCCCCACCTACGACGACGCCAGGACCGATGTCCGGGCGCTGACCAGGGTGACCGAGGACGCGGGCTACCCGTCCAGCGTCAAGAGGTGACCCGATGGATAGCCGGACCCTGCTTAAGACCGGCATCGCCGGCTCCGTGATCGCCGCGGTGTGCTGCGCGACGCCAGTGCTCGTGATCCTCCTCGGTGTCCTGGGGCTGTCCGCTTGGGCCGGGTGGCTGGATTACGTGCTGATGCCGGCACTCGCCGTTTTTTCTGGCATCACGATCTACGCGCTGCGTCGCCGGCGAGCGGACGCCGCCTGCTGCACGGTTGAAGTCGGACAGAATGAGAAAAGGGGAGTATGAGGTGAGTAGCCACGTTCTGCACATTACCGGCATGACCTGTAATTCCTGCGCCAGCCACGTCGAGAAGGCGCTTCTGACGGTGCCCGGAGTTCATAAGGCGGAGGTGTCCTACCCCGACGCCGTGGCGCACGTGAGCGGCGAGCCGATGCTTGCCCCGGAAATGCTCTTCGTCGCAGTCGAAACCGCCGGCTATGGCGTCAGGCTGGAGAAGGCGCCCCCGGGTAGCAAGGAGTGGCTGTTCAAGAGTGACGGCCGCCTGCACATCGCCGTTATCGGCAGCGGCGGGGCGGCGATGGCGGCGGCGCTGAAGGCGGTCGAGAGGGGCGCCCGCGTCACCCTCGTCGAACGCGGCACCCTCGGCGGCACCTGCGTCAACGTCGGCTGCGTGCCGTCGAAGATCATGATCCGCGCCGCCCACATCGCCCACCTGCGGAGGCAAAGCCCGTTCGATGCCGGCATGCCGCCCGCGCCGCCAACGATCCTGCGCGAGCGTCTGCTGGCCCAGCAGCAGGGGCGCGTCGATGAACTGCGCCACGCCAAATACGAAAACATTCTGGACGGCAATCCGGCCATCACGCGGCTAGCAGGCGAAGCGCGCTTCAAGGACGGCCACAGCCTCACGGTGCGGCTGAACGAGGGCGGCGAGCGTACCGTGACGTTCGACCGCTGCCTGATCGCCACCGGCGCCAGCCCGGCGGTGCCGCCCGTCCCGGGCCTGAAGGACACGCCCTACTGGACGTCCACCGAGGCGCTGGAAAGCCCGACGATCCCTCAACGGCTGGCTGTCCTCGGCTCCTCGGTCGTGGCCGTGGAACTGGCCCAGGCCTTCGCCCGGCTGGGCAGCCAAGTGACCATCCTGGCGCGCAACACTTTGTTCTTCCGCGAGGACCCGGCTGTGGGCGTGGCGGTGACCGCCGCCTTCCGCACCGAGGGAATCGAGGTACTGGAGCACACGCAGGCGGACCCGGTCGCCCACGCGGCCGGAGAATTCGTGCTGACGCTCCCGAACGGCGAACTGCGCACCGACCGGCTGCTCGTCGCCACCGGCCGCTCGCCCAATACGCGCAGCCTGAACTGTGAGGCGGCCGGCGTGGCGGTGAACAAGCAGGGGGCCATCGTCATCGACCAGGGCATGCGGTCCAGCGCGCCGGCCATCTTCGCCGCCGGCGACTGCACCGACCAGCCGCAATTCGTCTACGTCGCGGCGGCGGCCGGTACCCGCGCCGCCATCAACATGACCGGCGGCGAGGCCGCCCTCGACCTGACCGCCATGCCGGCGGTGGTGTTCACCGACCCGCAGGTCGCCACCGTGGGCTTGAGCGAGGCCCAAGCGCGCCGCAGCGGGATCGAGACCGACAGCCGCACGCTCACGCTGGACAACGTGCCGCGCGCGCTCGCCAACTTCGACACGCGCGGTTTCATCAAGCTGGTCGCCGAAGCGGGCTCGGGCCGTCTGATCGGCGTGCAGGCGGTGGCCGCGGAAGCGGGCGAGCTGATCCAGACCGCGGCGCTCGCCATCCGGGCACGGATGACGGTGCGGGAACTGGCCGACCAGTTGTTCCCCTACCTGACGATGGTCGAGGGCCTGAAGCTCGCCGCGCAGACTTTCAGCAAGGACGTGAAGCAGCTTTCCTGCTGCGCGGGGTAGGGGCAATGGTGCGAATCCATGGTCGCATGCATCGATCGGGATGGCCGACGCGGCGGATGTCCGAGTTCCCCTCGCGGCCACCAGGGGCCGCGCTCAGTCGCAGCGCACCCTTCACAGGCTCAGTCCCGCCCGCACTCCTCGCCGTCGCCACGAAGCGCAGTTCGGCGAAGCCCGCCAGTGTGCGCTCGCCGGTGTTGTCGGTGTCGCCGGCCAGGGCGATGGCGGTAAGTCCGGCGGCCGGGTGGCCGAAGGCGCGGCGGAAGTCGGCGGCCACGTCGCGGCGCTCGTCCACCCAGCGCCCGGCCCGCTTGGCCCACCCTCCAGGAAGAACATGCGCGCCCGCTCGGTGTAGGCGTTGGGCAGCACGGTGCCCACGGGCTGGCGGTTGTCCCAGACGTAGGTGAGGTCGGCGTCGGGCACGTCGGGGCCGCGCAAGGCGCGGGCGACGGCCAGGCGCGCGCGGATGGCGAAATCCAGGTTGGCGTCGTCCACGCGGAAGCTCAGATAGAGGCGCGCCGCGTAGTCGTCGCCTTCTTGCACGCGCTGACGGGGAGGATCCCCGACTCGTTCATGCGCCTGCCGGTCCTTCCGACCGGCGGCGGCGAGGGCGATTTCGGCCCCGGTCTCATGCCATCGGGAAAGAACTGAGGACACCGCGGCCACCGCCAGCGGATGGCGCAGGTCGTCGGCCATGTGGTCGAGCTCGTCCGACGGTCCTCCTGCGGCTGAGGAAGCCAGGGCGGTCCTCGGCACGACGGCCTGCGGCCTGTCGTACGCCGCCAGCGGGCAGCTCAGGGCCTGGGGGTTGCGCTGCGCGCCATCCTGGCCGGCTACACTCACAACCTCGATTTGAAGAAAGGCAACATGATGCATTCGCTTCGCTTCCTGCCCCTGCTGGGCGTGGCGCTTCTGCTGGCCGCGCCCCTCGCCCGGGCCGAACCCGACATGACCGCACCGCAGGCCCTGGCTGCAGCCCGTTCCGGCAAGGTGAGACTGATCGACATCCGCACGCCGGCGGAATGGCGCCAGACGGGCGTGGTGCCGGGCGCCGGGCGAGTCGATTTCTACCGCGGGCTCGACGTGCTGGTGCCCGCCATCCTGGAGATGGTCGGCGGCGACAGGAACGCGCCCATCGCGCTCATCTGCCGCACCGGCAACCGCACCACCCACGCGCAGAAATACTTGCAGAGCGTCGGCTTCACACAGGTCTTCAACATCAGGGAGGGCATGGCCGGCAGCGCCGCCGGTCCGGGATGGCTCGGGCGCGGCCTGCCGGTGGAAACGTGCGCGCAGTGTTGATGGCATGGGCCGTCACATCGCCCCGGAAAGGCAGCAACAGCATCCCGGGCAGGCGTGCCACTTGGCGCGGGTCGCGATGGCCCCCGATGCCGAGGGTCATGCCCACGTATCGATGACCGGCGAAATCAGCCGCTCCCGCCGCGCGGGGGCGGCGTGTCCGCCCAGGTCAGCGCGCGGTAGTCGAATCCCTGCTCCAGCGTCGGCTTGACCACCCGGAAGTAGGGCGAGACGTCGAAGTCCCGCGGCGCGAACAGGCTGTGATGGCGCACGTGCAGCACCTCGGCCACACAGTCGGGGCAGTCCTCGTCGCCGGCCGGGTGCACGGTGATCTGCGGCAGGATGGGGTAGCGCACCGACTGGAAGGCCTGGGCGATGAGGGTGGAGCAGATGGCGCGGGTGGGATCGCCGCTGCCCAGGGCCAGCATGCGCCGTCGCAGCCGCTGCGGCACGGGAGGGGTGGGCAGGAGGTAGCGCGCCAGGTCGAGGACGTTGCGCAGATCATAGCGGTGGCCCAGCCGGGCGATGGCGAACTCCAGCACCCGCGCGCGATCCGCCTCGCTCAGGCCCACCGGCCGGCAGATGCGCGTGTGCAGGCCGGCGAAGGCGTCGAGGCCGACGCTGCGCACGCCTTCCACGATGTCGGCCTCGATGAAGCAGGACTCGCCGGCGCGGCCGGCCCCGGGGGCGGGCGACACCGACCCGCGGTTCCCGCCCGCCCCCCTCTGCCGCAGCGCATCGCCGACATACAGCGCCGCGTGGGACCAGGTGGACTGGGTGAGGTACTTGATGGCGCTGCTGATGCGCGAGTGGCCTTCCACCAGCAGCACGTCGGCGGGCTGCAGGGTGGCAAGAAGCAGTTGCGGCGGCGTGGCGGCCGAGGTGCCATGCACGTGCATCGGCCGGGCGAGCCACCCCCCCAGCCAGGAACCGATCCGTTGCAGCGCGAAGCCCATGGGACATCACCCCCTCGCAGTCGAAGCGTGATCGCTGCCGCGCCGGTGCAGCGCGAGCGTCGCCGCCTGGCGGCAACGCCGACCCGGCCATTCGCTCGCCACGGAGCCTTCACCGGCGATCGGTCGCCGCGCGCCGCACACGCGGCGGCGAGCGCACCCGTCATCGGCGCTCAGGCCGGCGGACCTTGCCGCCGCTCGCCTTCGGGCGGCTCGCCTTCGTGCGGCTCGCCTTCGGGCGGCTCGCCGTCGGGCCGCCCGCCTTCGCGCCAGCGGCGCGTGGCCAGGTTCAGGAAGTCCATCTGCGCGCGGAAGTTGCTGCAACCGCGGCACATCATCAGGTGCAGGCGCAGGGCCAGGCGTACGCCCAGGCCGAGCCTGCGTTCGTGCTCCTCGGAGCACAGGTGGGTGACGTCGCGGCAGCTCAGCATGAGCGGGCACCTCCCTTGAACCAGTGGTCTTCGAGGCATTCACGCAGCCCCGCGCGCGCCCGGTGCAGGATGACGTGGCAGTTGCCGGCGCTGATGCCCACTTCGCGGCAGATCTCGGCGGTGTCGAGGTCGAGGAACTCGCGCATCATGTAGACGCGCCCCACGCTGGGCGGCAGGTGGTCGAGACAGGCGTCGAACACCGTCCAGAACTGCTTCTGCGACAGCGCCGCCTCGGGGTCGGCCCAGGTGGCGGGGCGATCGTCGGGATTCCAGTGGCCGCGCTGGTCGAACAGGGTGTCGAAGTCGGCCGCGTCGTCGGCCGAGGCATCCACCAGGTCGGCGCCGGGGATCTCCCGCGAGGACTTGCGGATGTGGTCCACGATCTTGTTGCGCAGGATGGCGAACACCCAGGTCTTGTAGGCGGCGCGCCCGGCGAAGGCCTCGGTGTTGGACATGGCGCAGAGCAGCGCCTCCTGCACCATGTCTTCGGCGGCGCCGGCGTCGCGCAACTGCAGCCGGGCAAAGCGCAACATGTCACGGCGCAGGGCGCCGATGGCGGCGTCGTTCCAGTGGGCGGCGGATCCGGTCGGGCGGGCGGTGGCGTTCATCCCCGGAGGCTCCCCAGACGCGGGGCGTTGCCTGGCAACGCCCGTTCGCCGGAAGGAAGACGCCCTCCGACCCCCCACGCCCGCTGCGTGCGCGCGATCTGTGCGTCGAAAGGGGCTCCGACTGCGGTTTCCACGATCAAGGCATTGTTCTCCATGGGTGTCTTCCATGTGGGAGGCCGAAGACACATTATCCGCGCCACCGCCCGGTGCGCGCCAGCGCCGCCACGCGCGATTCCACGTCGATGGCAAGATGGCCGGTGATATCCAGCCGGCGGTCTTCGAATACATCCTCGCCGGGGTGGGCGGCCATCCAGGCGGCGATCACGGCGTCGCGGTGGCGCAGCAGCGCTTCGATCTGCGGGCGGTAGAGGCCCACCATCGCCCCCAGCCAGCGGTTGGTGGGCCAGGACGGGAAGGCGTGGTCGATGGCGAAGCGACCGAGCATGCGGATCGCGTCGGCGGCGGGAAACCAGGTCTCGCCGGTGACCCAGCGGTTGGTGGCGAACAGGCCCATGGGCTCGCCCCAGGCGTCCATGGAGATGGCCACCAGGTGGCAGATGGCCTCGTCCCCCGCCGGCCACGGCTCGCTGGCCAGAGGCCAGGCGAGTGGTGCGGCCCCGGCGGGCATGCCGCCGGCGCGCAGGAAGAGGTGGAAGTGCCCGTGCTCGGCCTCGCCGCGGTGGGCGTGGTAGTAGTACTGGGCGTGGGTGTCGGCGTCGAACACGTCGTCGCGCGGGTAGTGCTCCAGCTCCACGAACTCGCCCTGGCCGCGCAGCACCTCGCCCACCAGGTTAAGGCCGCCCTTCGCCAGCACGCGCCGGCATTCCAGCGCCTCGCGACCGGCACGCAGCAGGCCGCGGCGGGTCGGGGCGTCGAGGGCGGCGGTATCGGGCAGGAAGTCTTCGAGGGCAGGAAGGCACACGGCGGCAGCGGACGCGGCCGAGGTCTCCCCCACCGCCGCGGACCGGTCGGGTGTCTCGGGCCGCCCGGACGACCCGGACGACACGGACGACACGGACGACACGGACGACACGGATATCCCGGCCATCCTGGCCGGGCCGGCGGTGTCGTGCCCCTCGGGCGCACGCGCGAGCGTCCCGTTCGCGGTGGCTCCAGAGCAGTCTTCATGCATGACGTCGGTTCCTCTTCAGCCAGCCAGGCCGAAACGCGGCCGCAGCCTCGCCCCCAGCCAGGCCCCGGGCAACGCCGCGGCAAACCACAGCCAGCCGTGCAGGCTGGTCGAGGCCGCCCCGGACACCAGCGCCCCGATGGTACAACCGTAGGCGATGCGCGCGCCGTAGCCCATCAGCAGCCCCGCCAGCACGGCCGAGAGCAGGGCACCGGGACGCCGGTCCAGGCGCACCTGCCACTGCCCGGCCGCCAGCGCCGCCCC
>JACQYB010000021.1:0-21856 GCA_016208415.1 Betaproteobacteria bacterium
GGCCGGGCGCCGTCCCGCAGCAATTCACCGAGGCGTGCATGGTGGACGCCTACGAGCGCCTCGCGCCCGAGGCGGCGGGCTGAGCCATGTGCGGCATCCTCGCCCTCGTCTCCACGCCCTGGCAGCACTGCGCCGAGCGCGCGCTTGGGGCCCTGCACGCGCGCGGCCCCGACGCCCGCACCCTGTGGCGGCACGAGGACGCCACGCTGGGCCACACCCGCCTGTCGGTCATCGACCTGGACGGCGGTGCCCAGCCCATGGCCAGCGACGACGGCCGCCTGGTGCTGGCCTACAACGGCGAGATCTACAACTTCCGCGAGTTGCGCCGGGAACTCGAAACCTGCGGCCACGTCTTCCGCACCCGCTCCGACACCGAGGTGATCCTGCGCGGCTGGCTGCAGTGGGGGCGCGACCTGGTGCCGCGGCTGGACGGCATGTTCGCCTTCGCGCTGTGGGACAAGGACGAGCGCGTGCTCTTCGCCGCGCGCGACCGGCTGGGCATCAAGCCGCTGTTCTGGTCCGCCCACCGGGGTCTGTCGCTGGCCTCGACGCTGGCGCCCTTCTTCGCCCTGGAAGGCTTTCCGCGCACGCTGGACGCCGAGGCACTGCGCGACTACCTGGCCTTCCAGACGCCGCTGGCCCCCCACAGCTTCCTCAAGGACGTGCGCCAGTTGCCGCCGGCCCACAGCCTGACCTGGCGCGCAGCGGACGGCGCCGTGCGGGTGGAACAGTATTGGCACATTCCACCCGCCGTGCCCGAACGGCAGGCCGCCACCGGCTCGCAGGACCGGCTGGCGCAACTGGACGGCCTGCTGCGCGACACGGTGGCGCACCAGCTCGTGTCCGACGTCCCGCTGGGCGCCTTCCTGTCGGGTGGCATCGACAGCAGCCTCATCGTCCATTACATGGCGCAGGCGGGGGCACGGCCGCTGCTCACCTTCAGCGTGCGCTTCAACGAAGAGGGCTACGACGAATCGCCGGCCGCCCTGGCCGTGGCGCGGCGTTACGGCGCCGAGCACCACGTCATCGAGGCGCCGGCCATCGGTGCCGACGAGCTTGCCCGTGCCCTCGCCGCCCAGGACCAGCCCCTGGCCGACCCGGCCTACATCCCCACCTTCGAGCTGGCACAGATCACCCGCCGCCACGTCACCGTGGCCCTGTCCGGCGACGGCGGCGACGAGCTGTTCGGGGGCTACGAGCGCTTTCTCGACACCGAGGACCGCCACCCGGACACGGCCACGCGCCGCGCCCTGCGCGCGGCGCTGCGCCGCGGCCTGGCGCCCGGCTCGGCCACGCGCCGCAGCCTGGCGGGGCGCGAGCTGCTGTTCTACCGCCGCGTCGAGCTGGGCCCCTGGCCGCGCACGCGCAAGAGCCTGGCCCATTACCTCACGGCCGGGGCGCTGGCCGCCTGCCACCCCGCCGACACCCTGGGCCGCTGGCGCGAACTGGCCGCCGGCTTCGGCCCGCACATCGATACCGCGGCGCTGATGCGCGCCGATCTATGGACCTACCTGAGCGAGAACTGCCTGGTGAAGACCGACCGCGCCAGCATGGCCCACGGCCTGGAGGTACGCGTGCCGTTGCTGGGCAACGCCCTGATGGACTTCGCCCTGGCGCAGCCGGCGCACAGCCACACCCGCCCGCACACCAAGGCCATGCTGGGCGCCCTGGCGCGGGAGAAGCTGCCCATGGAAGTGTGGAACCGGCCCAAGCACGGCTTTTCCGTGCCGCTGCTCCAATACTTCAGGGGTCCCTGGCGGGACCTCTGCGAGCACGCCGTGGCCCGCGCCGGAGATGTGGCGCCCTTCCTGCGCCCGGACGCGGTGGCGGCGCTGTGGCGCGCGGCGCTGGCCGGGCGCGGCTCGCGGCGGCTGGCCTACACCTTCATCGTGCTGCTGCTGTGGCTGGAGCGGCAGCGGGTGTCGCTGGCATGACCGCCCACGGCAACGCCGCGCCGCGGCTGTCCGTGATCGTGCCGGTGTACAACGTGGCGCCCTACCTGCCGGCCTGCCTTGACAGCCTGGCGGCGCAGACGCGGCCCATCGACGAGATCATCCTCGTCGACGACGGTTCCTCCGACGCCTGTCCCGACATCCTGCGCGACTACGCCGCGCGCCACGCCAACATGCGCGTCATCCGCCAGGACAACGCCGGGCTGTCGGCGGCGCGCAACACCGGGCTGGACCACGCCACGGGGGAGTGGGTCGGCTTCGTCGATTCCGACGACTGGGCGGACCCGCGGATGTTCGAGCGCCTGCTCGCCCTGGCCACCACCCACGGCCTGGACATGGCACTGTGCAACGGCCGCTACCATTTCGACGATGGCCGCCCGGGTACCACCATCTACACCGACCCGCCCCTGGCCGGGCCGGTGAGCGGTGCCGACTGGCTGGCCCACAAGCTCGCCAACCGCACGCTGCTGCACATGGTGTGGATGCACCTCTACCGTCGCGCCTTCATCGAGGCCCACCGCCTGCGTTTCGTGCGCGGGCTCATCCACGAGGACGTCATCTGGACCACCCGCGCCCTGGCCCTGGCGCGGCGCGTGGCCTACGACGACGCGCCGCTGTATTTCTATCGCCGGCCGCTGCGCCGCTTCGAGGGCGCGGTGCGCGACCGGCGCAACCTGGCCGTCATCGCCAGCTCCAAGACCAACGCCCGGGAACTGGCGCGGCTCGCAGACGGCCTGGACGACCGCCGGCTGGCGGGCCTCATCCGCTGGCAACTGGTGGACGGCGGGCTGTCGGTGTTCCACAAGATCGGTCAGATCTCCGACCCGGAACTGGCGCGCGCCCAATGGCGCGCCGCGCGCCGCGACGGCTATCTCGGCCTGCTGTGGCGCAACTGCACCTCGTGGACGCAGCGGCGCAAGGTGGTGGGGCGCTGGCTGAAGGCGGTGCTAGCGTGAGAACGGAGGAAGCAGTCCGGCAGCGGCATGACCCCCTGTGGGAGCGGGTCTGCCCGCGAGTGCGGCGCTCGATGTCGCAGGCAAGCCCGCTCCCACGGATGGCACATGTTGCTCACGCCTTGCGCCTTTGAGCACGGGCATGTTCGAACGCTGCATCCAGATCAACCTGCAACAGGGCTTCGGCGGCGGCGAGGTGTACGCCGCGGCCTTCGCCCGCGCCGTGGCGGCGGTCGGACTGGAGTCGGTGCTGGTGACGCATCCCCGGGCGCGGGCCTGGGGCACCCTGGACATGGAGGGTGTGAAGCTCGCGCCGCTAACGGATGTCGCGGACCTGCCGCAACTGCTGGGAGAGGCGCCGCCCTGCTGGCTGGTGTTCCACACCTTCGCCCCGGCGGCGGTGCTGGAGGCGCTCAAGGCGCGCGGCCACCTGGTCACGGCCTTTGCCCACATGCCGCTGTACGGCCGCAACCCTGAGCCGCTGCGGCCTTTCGACGCCATCTTCGGCGTATCGCTTCACGTCATCGCCAGTTGCCGCGCCGTCGGACTGGCGCAGGTCTACGACGAGCCCATGTACGGCATTGCCCATCTGGAGCGTACCGGGGACGGCGGCGCCATCCGGCGCAATTCGCGCTACGACTGGGACCGGCGCAAGCTGCGCGACCGGGCGCTCGGCTGGATCGAGGCGCTGGCGGCGCCGCTCCTGGCGCGCGTGCGGCCGCCCATGAGCTACGCGCGCCGTCCGGGCCTGACCCTGGGCATCGTCTCGCGGCTCACTCCCATCAAGCAGTTCCCGCTGCTGTTCCGCCACCTGGCGCCGGTGCTGGCGCGCCACCCCGAGGTGAACCTGGAGATCTTCGGCAGCGGGGGCTACGCCTCGGTGCGCGACCTGCGGCGGGAGCTGGCGCCGCTGGGCGGGTGGGCGCGCTGGTGGGGACACCAGAAGGACGTGGGCGCCGTCTTCCGGCAGATCGACTACCTGCTGACGGGCCTGCCCGAGAAGGAGGCCATGGGACTCAACGTCATCGAGGCCCAGGTGTGCGGCACGCCGGTGCTGGCCGTGCGTGCCCTGCCCTTCACCGAGACGGTGGCGGAGGGCGTCACCGGCCTGTTCTACGACGATCCCCGTACCGACGCCGGCGCCAGTTTCGATACACTCCTGCACCGGCTGGCCACAGCTCCGCTTCGCATCGACCGGGAGCGGGCCGCGGCCCATCTGGAACGGTTTTCGCTGGCGAGCTTCCAGCAGCGCGTGGCGCGTCTCGCCCAGGCCGCCGCCGGGCCGCCCCAAGGCGGCATGGAGCCCCCTCGGGGGGCAGCGAAGCGTGGGGGTCGTTCCCCTGCCGCCGCCGGGCCGCCCCAAGGCGGCATGGAGCCCCCTCCGGGGGGCAGCGAAGCGCGGGGGTCGTTCCCCCCCGCCGCCGCACTCAAACACTGACCCTTCATGATGCCCATCCTTCTCGGCAAGCTTCTGCGACTCTTCTGGCGGCCGGCCCACCCCCGGCTGCCCGGCGGCGAGATCCGCCTGCACCTGGGCTGTGGGCGCATCGACCATCCGGGTTTCATCAACATCGACGCCATCGCGCGCCGGCATGTCCATTACGTGCAGGCCGTGGATCGGCTCCCGCGCTTCGAAGACGGCAGCGTGGACCTCGTCTACGCCTGCCATGTGCTGGAGCATTTCAGCCACTTGAAGGTGCCGGAGGTGCTGCGTGAATGGGGCCGGGTGCTCAAGCCCGGCGGGCGGCTGTGCCTGTCGGTGCCGGATTTCGACCGCATCCTCGACATCTATCGCGACACCGGGCGCGACGCCGGCATCATTCTCAATGCGCTGATGGGCGGCCAGGAATACGCCTACAACCATCACCGGGTCATCTTCAACAAGGAATACCTGAGCGGCCTGCTGCGGGCGGCCGGCTTCGCCAGCGTCGGCGAGTGGGCGCCGGACGACGGCGGCGTCGCCCACGACGTGCGCGACTGGTCGCGCCGGCCGCTGCTTGTGCATGGCCGTCCCTATCCGGTGAGCCTCAACCTGGAAGCGGTGAAGTAGCATGGACCGGCAGGCTTCGCCACGCCTTCTCGTGATCCGCCGCGACAACATCGGCGACCTGGTGTGCACCACGCCGCTGCTGCGCGCCCTGCGCCGCCAGTTGCCGCAGGCGCGCATCGAGTGCCTGGTGACGCGCTACAACCAGGCGGTGCTGGGCGGCAATCCGGACATCGATGCGCTGCACGCCTACACCAAGGCCAAGCACCGGGAGGCGGGGGAAACGCTGCCCGGCATCTACGGGCGCCGCATCGCCACCATCCTCGACCTGCGTCGCCGCCGCTTCGACCGGGTACTGCTGCCCGGCGGCGGCCACAGCAGCGCCCTGCGCTTCGCCCGCTGGGTGGCACCGCAGGAAGTGCTGGTGCGCGACGACCGCGACCGCGTGGCCGGTCCCCACGAAGTGGAACAGTGCTGCCATCTGCTGGTGCGCATGGGCTTGGACTACGAGGCCCCGCCGCCCCGGGTGATGCCCGGCGAGGCTGAGGCGGCGGCGATGCGCGCCCGCCTGGCCCGCAACCGGACCCCGTGGCCGCGCCGCCTGATCGCCCTGCACATCAGTGCCCGCAAGCCTTCCCAGCGCTGGCCGGCGGAGCGCTTTGCCGCCCTGGCGCGGCGCCTGGCTGCCGAGGATGCCGGCACCGCTTTCCTGCTGCTCTGGGCGCCCGGCGGGCAGGACGATCCGCTCCATCCCGGCGACGACGAGAAGGCCCAGGCCGTCCTGGCCGCCGCCGGCAATCTGCCGGTCCAGCCGGTTCCCACCCTCAGGCTGGAGGAGTTGATCGCCGCCCTGTCCCTGGCCGACCTGGTGGTGTGCGGCGACGGCGGCGCCATGCACCTGGCGGCGGGCCTGGGCAAGCCCATCGTCGCCCTGTTCGGGCAATCCGATGCGGCGCGGTGGCGCCCGTGGGCCGTCCCCCAGCGGGTGCTGCAGGCGCCCAGCCGGACCGTGGAGGACATCCCCGTGGGCGATGTCTTCGAGGCGGTGCGGTCGTTGATGGAGGAAGCGGTGCAGACGACGGCGTCCGATGCAGGACCGGACGGGGCGGCAGCGGGCGCCCCGGAGGAAGGACGTTCATGAGCGTGGAACGCGCATCCGCTGCCGGGCCGCCCCAAGGCGGAGGCAGCCCCCCCGGGGGGCAGCGCAGCGTGGGGGCTCACCCCTCCGCCGCCGGGCCGCCCCAAGGCGGAGGCAGCCCCCCCGGGGGGCAGCGCAGCGTGGGGGCTCACCCCTCCGCCGGCATCCCACCCGCCGCGCGCTCCACCGGAGCGGCCGGCACGGCGGGCGTCGTGGCCACACTGGGACTGGTGGCGGGCGCTCTCCACCTGGTGATCCTGCCGTTTTCCCACATGACGGCGTTGCGCAGCCTGACACTGGTCGTGGCGGCAATCTGCGCCGGCCTGCTCTGGTGGCGCGCCGAAGACCGCCGCCTGCCGCTGCTGCCGGTGTTCGGCCTGTGGCTGGGTCTGGGGCTGCTGTCCCTGGCCTGGAGCCACGACGTGCGAGCGTCGATGGACGCGATCTCCCACGACGCGGTCAAGACCGGCGGGCTGTTCCTCGCCTTCTTCGTGCTGGCGCGCGACGGCGGTCGCCTGCGCACGGTGGCCACCATCGTCGCCGTGGGCTCGATCGTCATGGCGGCGCTGGCGCTGGCCGACTGGCGCGAGCACGGACTCTGGCAGGGCCGCTACGTGCCGGCGCTGGGGGATTTCGCCGTCACCACCCTGACCGTGCTGCCGCTGCTGTTTTGCGCCGCGTGGCTGTCGCCCCACGAGCGCGGCGGCCGCCTCGCCGCCGGCGTGGCGGTGCTGGCTGGCGCGGGTCTGCTGGGCGGGGGGTTGCTGACGCAGAACCGGGCGATGTGGCTGGCGCTGGCGTGCGGCGCGCTCGCCTGGGAACTCCTGTCGATGAGGCGCCGCGGCGCGCTGCGCATTCGCACCGCCCTGATCACCACGGGAATCGTGGGCACGGTGCTGGCGCTGGCCGGCATCGCCGCGGGCATGAAGGGACGGAGCGTGACCTATTTTGCCGACCGGGAGATGATCTACTCGCGCGTGCTGGAGAAGGTCGCGGCCAACCCGTGGGCGGGCACGGGCTACGGCCACGAGACCGACGGGCGGACCCACCCATCCCCACAACATCGTGCTCAGCTTCGCCGACCAGCTCGGGGTGTGGGGCGTGCTGCTGCTGGGCGTGATCTTCGGCGCGCTGCTGTGGCGATTCCTGCCCGCCACCCGCAGCCCGGACAGGGAGTACCACGCCCTGGGCGTTGCCGCGGTGGTCATGGTGGTGATGGTGTTCGTGGCCAACAACTTCAACATGTTTTTCGTCAAGCAGAATCTGTGGCTGTTCTTTGCCCATTGCGGGCTGTACCTGGGCTGGCTGGAACGGCGTCGGGCACAATTGGACCAGGCGGCCTGCAACTCACCGGGGGGATGATCGTGGCGATGTTCCGAAAAGGGGGCAAGGCGGACAAGCGCGTGCGCAAGCTGATGCTCAAGGTGCGCACACCCGAGGCGGCGGAGAACGCGGGCGTGCTGCTGCCGGTGCGCCATCCGCTGATCTCGCCACACATCCGCCGCGAGATCGCCCTGGGCAACTACGAGCGCAAGGAGATCGAGATCGTCGAGCGCCGGCTGGAGGCCGACGACGTGGTGATGGAGATCGGTGCCGGCATCGGCTTCCTGTCGGCGTGGTGCGCGAAACGGGTCGGCGACGGGCGGGTGTTCGCCTACGAGGCCAATCCGGCGCTGATGGACGTGATTGCGCGCACCTACGAACTCAACGCCGTCGCGCCCGAGGCCCGCAACGTGCTTCTGGGACGCGGCGCGGGCGAGCGCGAGTTCAACGTCGAGCCCGAGTTCTGGGCCTCGTCGCTGCAGACGAAGTCGGCGCAGGCGAAGGTGGTGAGGGTGGCGCAGGTGGACCTCAACGCGGAAATCGCGCGCATTCGCCCCACCTTCATGGTCGTGGACATCGAGGGCGGGGAGCGCGAACTGTTCGAATACGCCTGCCTGGACGGGGTGCGCAAGGTGTGCGTCGAGGTCCACCCCCACGTCATCGGCAACGGCGGCATCCGCGCCATGCTGGAACGTCTGTTCGTCCAGGGCTTCGTGCTGGACTTCAACCTGGTGCGCAAAAACGTCATTTTTCTCTACCGCGAGGCGGCAGCGGCCCCCGCCCCGGAGGCGGCGGAAGGCGGCGCGCCTTGAACCTTGATTCCTCGGTTGACCGCTCATTTTCCCTCGGGAGGCCGCATGGAGATTGAGGTCTGCGCCTTCGCTCAAGCTCACCGGATGGGTGAGTCCGCTACGCGCCCGATTGCGCGCCTGCCGGGCCGTCTGGCGGCGTTGCGCATCAAAGCGGGGGGCGGCCCCGCGGCCTCGTCGCGCCTTGCCAGCCGACGTGCGGGCGCCGTGGAAGACGGTGGCGCTGAAACGCCGCCTGCGCAGCGCCGGGGTACCGCTGGTGGGCATCGACCGCGACGCGCCCTGGCACATGGGCATCCGCCGGCGCCGCCTGTGGCTGTTTTCCACGCTGCGCCCGCTGGACCTCTACGCCACCCACACGCTGCAGCCCACCTGGCGCTTTGCGCCCCACGTCCATTACCACGCCAACGCGGTGTGGGCGCGCAACTTCAACCTGCACGGCCGCACCCTGGAGGAGATGCGCTCGCCGGAGTTCTTCCGCTGGGACGTGTCCTTCGTCGGCAACCTGGACGGGCTGCGCTACCGCGAGCACGCCGAACGCCGTCGCTTCCTCACGGCGCTGGAAGAACGCCTGCGGCCGCTGGGGCTGCGGCTGCGGTTCAGCCATTCGGAGGGTGTCGCGGAGGCCGAGCAGATCGAGGTCATCCAGCGCAGCATCATCAACCTCAACTACCGCTCCTCCTGCGACCACGGCGGCACCCTGAGCTGGGGCCTGCCGGAGCGCTGCTACGGCGTGCCCGCCCGTGGCGGCTTCATGCTCAGCGATGAGCGGCGCCATGCCGCGGATGGCTTTGAACCGGGGCGGGAGTGGGCCGACTACCGCGACGTGGACGATTGCGTGGCGCAAGTCCGCCGCTGGCTGGCGGATTTCCCCCGCACGCGCGCGATCGCCGAGGCGGCCCACGCCCGCGTCATGCGCGACCACACCTACCTGCGGCGCGCACAGGCGCTGCTGGCCAGGCTCGACGAGCTGAAGGAAGGCTGAGCCGCGCCGTCGGTGCGTTGTTGTGGGAGCGGACTTGCCCGCGATAACGGCCCCTGCAATCGAGGGCAAGCCCGCTCCCACACCTGCTCTCGGGGCGGCCTCAATTACGACCGCCCGGGCCCGCGGGGCGGGCCCCCACACTCGCCACGAAACCGGCTCGCTATCCTCCGAGGGGGCGTTCGCCACCGTGGGGTGGCCCGGCGGTGGCGGGGCGGTTAACGGGTCGGGCCGGCGCCCCCGCGGGCGCCGGCTTGTTTCGGCGCAGCACGTCCAGCAACCTGCGTCCGGCCCTGCCGTCGGGCTCCAGTCCAAGAAGCCGTTGCTCCTTGCGCACCGCTTCGCGGGTGGCGGCGCCGATCATGCCATCCACTGCGCCGATGTCGTGGCGGCGGGCGACGAGGAGTTCCTGCAGTTCGCGCTGTTGCTCACGCGACAGGCCCGGGTCGTCGGTGGGCCAGGGCGTGACGAAGGGATGGCCGCTGGCCGGCGCGCGCTGGCCTTCCGTACCCCCTTCGTTTCCCAGCCGGTCGGAGAGGTGGGCAATGGCCAGGGCGTAGCTCTCGGCGGCGTTGTAGCTGTAGATGGCGTCGAAGTTGCGGAACACGAGGAAGGCCGGACCCTTCGTGCCCGCGGGCAGCAGCAGGCCCGCGGGGGTGTGAGCCCCCACGCTACGCTGCCCCCCGAGGGGGCTGCCCCCGGCTTGGGACGGCCCGGCGCCGGCGAGGTGTGCCCCCACGCTGCGCTGCCCCCCGGGGGGGCTGCCCCCGGCTTGGGGCGGCCCGGCGCCGGGGGGGGCGGCAACGGGCAGCGGCGAGCCGTCGGCCTTCTTCAGGCCGCGCCGTGCCCAGTCCTCGAGCGCTCGGCGGTTGCGGCGTCCGGCCAGGGATGGGTCGAAGCCGGGGGGCAGTAGCACCTCCCAGCCCCAGGGTTCGCCGTCGCGCCAACCCGCCCGGAGCAGGAAGTTGGCGGTGGAGGCCAGCGCGTCGCGTTCGTTGTCCACCAGGTCGCGCCGCCCGTCGCCGTCGAAATCCACCGCCAGGCGCTCGAAGGTGCTGGGCATGAACTGGGTCTGGCCGAAGGCGCCGGCCCAGGAGCCGGTCAGCCGCTCCACCGGGATGTGGCCCTGCTGCAGGATGCGCAGCGCGGCAAAGAATTCGCCACGGAAGTAATCCTGGCGCCGGCCGAAGCACGACAGGGTGGCCAGGGAGCGCACCAGCGGGCGCTTGCCGAGCTTGCGGCCGAAGTCGCTTTCCACGCCCCAAACCGCAACGACGGTGGCAGGAGCGACGTGGAAACGGCTGCGGATGGCGGCCAGGGTGTCCTTCCATTTTTCGAGCATGGCCCGGCCGTCGCTCACCCGCTCCTCATCCACCATGGTCGCGAGGTAGTCCCAGATGGGCGCACGGAATTCGGGCTGGTAGTCGAGCAGGGCGACCACATCCATGTCGGGGTCGAGGCCGCGCAGGTGGTGGTCGAAGGTGGCGGTGGACACGCCCCGGGCGGCGGCCTGGCTGCGCAACTGGCGGACGCAGGTGGCGAAATCATCCACGGCGGCGCCGTCAGCCGGGGCGGCGAGGAGGGTCGCGAGGACGAGCGTCAGGCCCATGAGGTGGCCCCTCAGTCGTCCGTGGGAGCGGGCTTGCCCGCGATTTCGGCGGCCGCAATCGCGGGCAAGCCCGCTCCCACAGGCCGCGCCTACAGGATGAGGCATGTCAATGCGCCTCGTCCCAGTTGACGCCCACGCCCACGTCCACCAGCAGCGGCACGGCGAGCTGCGCCACGCCGCCCATGAGGCGGGGCAGTTCGGCGCGCACGGTAGCCAGTTCGGCCTGCGGCACCTCCAGCACGAGTTCGTCGTGCACCTGGAGGATGAGGCGGCTGGCCAGCCCCGCGCTGCCCAGCCAGCGGTGAACGGCGATCATGGCCAGCTTGATGAGGTCCGCCGCGGTGCCCTGCATGGGGGCGTTGATGGCGGCGCGCTCGGCGCCCTGGCGGCGGCCCTGCTGCTGGGCGCGGATCTCGGGCAGCTGCAGGCGGCGGCCGAAGACGGTCTCCACGTAACCCTTTTCGCGCGCCTCGCGCCGCGTGCGCTCCATGTAGGCGGCCACGCCGGGGTAGCGGGCGAAATAGCGGTCGATGTAGTTCTGCGCCGCGGCGCGCTCCAGCCCCAGGTTGCGCGCCAGGCCGTGGGCGCTCATGCCGTAGATCAGGCCGAAGTTGATCACCTTGGCGGTGCGGCGCTGCTCGCTGGTGACTTCAAGCGGGGTGGTGCCGAAGACCTCGGCGGCGGTGGCGCGGTGCACGTCCTCGCCGTGGGCGAAGGCGCGCAGCAGGCCCTCGTCGCCCGAGAGGTGGGCCATGATGCGCAGTTCGATCTGGGAGTAGTCGGCGGAGACGATGACGTGCTCGCGCGGCGCGATGAAGGCGGCACGGATGCGCCGGCCCTCGGGCGTGCGGATGGGGATGTTCTGCAGGTTGGGGTCGGAACTGGCGAGCCGGCCCGTCACCGCCGTGGCCTGGGAGAAGCTGGTGTGCACGCGCCCGGTCCTGGGGTTGACCATGCGCGGCAGCTTGTCGGTGTAGGTGCCCTTGAGCTTGGCGAGGCTGCGGTGTTCCAGCAGCAGCTTGGGCAGGGGGTAGTCCTCGGCGAGCTGGGTGAGCACGTCCTCGTCGGTGGAGGGTTGGCCGGTGGCGGTCTTCTTGACCACGGGCAGGCCCAGCTTGCCGAACAGGATCTCGCCCAGTTGCTTGGGCGAGCCGAGGTTGAAGGGCTGGCCGGCAAGCTGGTGGGCCTCGCGCTCCAGCTCGTGCAGGCGCCGGCCCAGTTCCCCGCTCTGGCTGGCCAGCAGGAAGGGGTCGATGAGCACGCCGGTGCGCTCCATGTCGAACAGCACCTCCAGCACCGGCAGCTCGATGTCGCGATAGAGGGCGGCCAGGCCGGGCTCCCGGCCCAGCATGGCGGACAGGGCGTGGTGCAGGCGCAGGGTGACGTCGGCGTCCTCGGCGGCGTACTCGGTGGCGCGCTCCACCGCCACCTGGTCGAAGCCGATCTGGCCGGCGCCGCGTCCGCAGACCTCGGCGTAGGTGAGGGTCTTCAACTCCAGATGGCGGTGGGCCAGGGAGTCCATGTCGTGGGAGCGGTCGGCCTCCAGCACGTAGGATTCGAGCAGCGTGTCCTCGGCGATACCGGCCAGGCGGATGCCGTGGTTGGCCAGCACGTGGGCGTCGTACTTGATGTTCTGGCCCAGTTTGCGATGGGGAGGGGACTCGAACCAGGGTTTGAGCCTCACCAGCACCTGATCCAGCGGCAACTGCTCGGGGGCGCCGGCGTAGCGGTGGGACAGCGGCAGGTAGGCCGCCTCGCCCTCGGTGACGCTGAAGGACATGCCCACCAGTCGGGCCGCCATGGGGTCGAGGCTGGTGGTCTCGGTGTCGAAGGCAGTGAGTGGGGCGGCGGAGATCCTCGCCAGCCAGGCGTCGAAGCTTGGCCAGTCGAGGATGGCGGTGTAGCCGGCGCGGTGATCGTGGGAGGGGGCTTGCCCCCGATCGGCGGCAGTCATCGCGGGCAAGCCCGCTCCCACAGGCGATGCGGCTGCATCCGCGTCAGCGACGGGGGCCGCGGTTGCGCCGAGTTCCCGCAGCCAGGTCTTGAAGTCCAGGCGCTCGTAAAGCGCGGCCAGGGCGGCGCGGTCGGGGGCGGCGGGCGCCAGGCCGTCGGGCGCCACGGGCAGTTCCAGGTCGGTGGCCACGGTCAGCAGCCTGCGGCCCAGGGGCAGGAATTCCATGTGGCGGCGCAGGTTCTCGCCCACCTGGCCGCCGATCTCGTCGGCGTGGGTGATGACGGCGTCCAGGCTGCCGTACTCGCCCAGCCACTTCACGGCGGTCTTGGGCCCGCATTTCTCCACGCCGGGCACGTTGTCCACCGCGTCGCCCACCAGGGCGAGGTAGTCCACGATGCGCGCCGGGGGGACGCCGAACTTGGCCAGCACGCCGGCTTCGTCCAGCGTCTCGTTGGTCATGGTGTTGACCAGCCGCACCCGCGGGCCCACCAGTTGCGCCAGGTCCTTGTCGCCGGTGGAGATGATGCACTCCATGCCGGCGGCGTTGGCACGGTGCGCCAGGGTGCCGATGACGTCGTCCGCCTCCACGCCTTCCACCGCCAGCAGCGGCCAGCCCAGGGCGCGGATGCAGGCGTGCAGGGGCTCGATCTGCGCAGCCAGGTCATCGGGCATGGGCGGGCGCCGGGCCTTGTAATCGGCATAGAGGGCATCGCGGAAGGTGGGCCCCCTGGCGTCGAACACGCAGGCGCAGTAGCCCGCCTTGTAGTCGGCCTGGAGCCGGCGTAGCATGTTGATCACCCCGTAGATGGCGCCGGTGGGCTCGCCCGCCCGGTTGCGCAGGTCCGGCAGGGCGTGGAAGGCGCGATAGAGGTAGGACGATCCGTCCACCAGCAGCAGTGCAGGCATCACCACCTCACTCATGGGGGCGCTTCGCGGCCCCGGACATTCCTGAAATGACAGCAAAGGAAAAGCTACCCGCGGCGGTCGAACCGCCGCTCGCCGAGCGCTCCTATACGGCGCGGGAGTCGTGGCGCATCTTTGGAATTATGGCAGAGTTCGTCGAGGCCACTGAGCGGCTCAGCGCCATCCGCCCGGCGGTGAGCATATTCGGTTCGGCGCGCACGCCCCACGACCACGCCTATTTCATGCTCGCCGAGAAGATCTCGCGCCTGCTGTCGGACGCCGGCTTCACCGTCATATCCGGTGGCGGACCGGGAATCATGGAAGCGGCCAACAAGGGCGCCTATTTCGGCAAGTCGCCGTCGGTGGGGCTGAACATCCAGCTCCCCATGGAGCAGGTGGCCAACCCCTACCAGGACATCTCGCAGACCTTCCAGCACTTCTTCGCCCGCAAGTACATGTTCGTCAAGATGGCCACGGCCTACGTGGTGCTGCCGGGCGGCTTCGGCACCCTGGACGAACTGCTGGAGGCGCTGACCCTCATCCAGACCCGCAAGAGCCGCAAGATCCCGCTCATCCTGGTGCATGAGCCCTACTGGCGCGGACTCATCGACTGGTTCCGGGAGCGGCTGGTGGGCGAGGGCATGATCGCCCCGGAAGACATGGATCTGCTGCAGGTGATCGACGAGCCCGAACACGTGGTGGAAGCCATCTTCAAGCATTACGAGACCCGCGGCTTCCTGCCGCTGCCCGGGGAACACGAACTGATGCTCAACCTGTGAGCATGGAGCGCGCCCCGTCTTGCGCCGCCGTGGCATCGGACGTGCGTGCGACATCGGCCGCAACCGTCGCGGGCACGCCGGCTGCCACGAAGTGCGCGGCGTCTCTGCTAGCCCGGATATTTCATGAATTGCCGTGATGATCACGCCGGATTTTGATTTGCCAAGGAATTTTCTGAACGAGCGCCGTATCGGGCCATACGGTCGAGCGAAGAAAATTCCTTGGCGGATCAAAAGACAAGCGAGGGCACGGCGAATTCATGAAACATCCGGGCTACAATCGTCCAACCCAACTGCAAGAAGAACCGCCATGCGCCGCCTGTTTGCCGCCGCCTTCGTCCTGTGCCTGGCCATTCCTGCGCTGGCGCAAAACGCTGCGCCCAAGCTGGAGCCCCTGCCCGAGCCGCCGCCGCCCCCGCCCGGCCTGATGGATGATTCCGCCCTTGAGCCGCAGGTGACCATCATCAAGCGCGGCGAGGACGTGGTGCAGGAATACCGCATCCGCGGCAAGCTCTACATGATCAAGGTGACCCCGCCCCACGGCGTGCCCTACTACCTGGTGGACAGCAAGGGCGACGGCAGCTTCACGCGCCAGGAGCCCACGGACACCGGCCTGCGGGTGCCGATGTGGGTGATCAAGCAGTTCTGAGCGGCGCCGTCCCCATCCGCTTCTGAAGACCCGGCCCCCCGATGTCCGGGGGGCGGGCTCCCCAATGGCCATGTCCGTGTTCACCGATCTCGCGCCGGCCCAGGTTTCCGCCTGGCTGGGCCGCTACTCCCTCGGCACCCTGGTCGATCTCGCCGGCATCGCCGCCGGCGTGGAGAACAGCAATTTCTTCGTCACCACCACCCACGGTCGCTATGTCCTGACGCTGTTCGAGCGGCTGGGGCGCGACGAGCTGCCCTTCTACCTCCATCTCATGGCGCACCTGGCGCGCCACGGCATTCCCTGCCCGGCGCCCATCGCCGACCGCGACAACGAGTTCCTCGGTACGCTGGCGGGCCGTCCGGCGGTGATCGTCACCTGCCTGCCGGGCCGCTCGGTCACCGTGGCCGACGCCCGGCACTGCAGCCTGGTAGGCGGCATGCTGGCGGACATGCACGTGGCCGGCGAGTCCTACCACCGCCACCAGGAGAACCCCCGCGGTCCGCGCTGGTGGCACGATACGGCGCACCTGGTCATGCCCCACCTGACGTCGGCCGAGCAGGCGCTGCTGAAGGACGAACTGCGCTTCCAGGCGCTGCACCGCCGGGCGGACATTCCCGGCGGCGTGATCCACGCCGACCTGTTTCGCGACAACGTGCTGTTCGAGGACGGGCGCATCGGCGGCGTCATCGACTTCTACTTCGCCGGCGTCGATGCGCTACTGTTCGACCTGGCGGTGGTGGCCAACGACTGGTGCACCGGCGCCGGCGGCGAGCTCGACCCGACTCGCACCCGAGCGCTGCTGCGCGCCTACCACCCGGTGCGGGCGCTGACGCCGCTGGAGCATGGCGCCTGGCCGGTGATGCTGCGCGCCGCGGCGCTGCGCTTCTGGCTGTCGCGGCTGCATGACCGCTTCGTCCCGCGCACGGGCCACATGGTGCTGGTGAAGGAACCCGCCGAGTACCGCGACATCCTGCGCCGGCGCGTGGCCGACGGGGGGCAGGCGCCGTGGCTGGACTGACGGCGCTGCGACCCGGTTGCGTTGAAACTTCCACGGCCATCGGCTAGCATGCCCTGACACACCTCCATCCCATACGCGTGAATGCCGCCATGGAAAGTCCGACTCCTTCGCTCCCCCCAGCCGGCAAGGCCGGCGGCGTGCCCGCGGACGCCGACATCCGCGCACTCGATGCCGGCCGTCCCGTCGAGTGGTTGAAGTTCGGCTGGGCGATGTTCCTGAAAAACCCGGTGATCTGGATCGCCATCATGGCCATCCTGCTCGCCATCAACATCGTGCTCAACTTCGTGCCCGTGCTGGGCGGCATTGCCGCGGCCATCCTGGCGCCCATATTCGGCGGCGGCCTGATGCTGGCCGTGCGCAGTCTCGACGAGGGCGGCGACCTGCGCGTCGATCACCTGTTTGCCGGTTTCCGCGGCAATGCACAGGAGCTGGGCATCCTCGGCCTGCTCTATCTGGCCGGCCTGGCCGTCATGGTGGTGCTGGGCATGGTGGTGGGCGGCGGTGCGGCGATGAGCGGCGCGATCCTCGGCGGCGGCCACAGCATGGGAATGGGGGTGGGCGGCGCCGCCATGGGTGCCGTGGTCATGATGCTGCTGATGCTCGTGCTGGTGGTGCTGCTGTTCATGAGCATTTCCTTCGCCCCGGCGCTGGTGGTTTTCCGCGGCGTGGCGCCGGTGGACGCGGTGAAGGCGAGCTTCGCGGCATGGCGCAAGAACCTCGGGCCGTTGCTGCTGACGACGCTTTTCGTGCTGGTGCTGGGCATCGTCGCCACGCTGACCTTCGGGCTCGGCTGGCTGGTGCTGGGGCCGGTGCTGGTGGGGGCCGGCTACGCCGCCTATGTGGATGTCTTTGCCTGAGCCGGGCGGCCGTGCCGGCTGCGCGCCATCCGGGGCATCATGAACTCGCAAGTCGTTGCTGGCGGACGCGGCTGGGCATGGCTGGTGGAGGGCTTCCGCCTGTTCCGCCGCAACCCCCCGCTCATGACCTACCTGGTGTTCGGCTACTGGATGCTGCTGGTCACCATCAACCTGGTGCCGTGGGTGGGCGCCGTGGTGGCCTCGTTGTGCGTGCCCGCGCTGTCCATGAGCGTCATGAACGGCTGCCGTTCCATCCGCCGCGGCGAGGCGGTGGACCTCGGCCTGTTGTTCTCCGGTTTCCAGCGTGGCCTGCCGGCCCTCCTGACCCTGGGCGGGCTGTACCTGCTGTGCTCCCTGGGCGTGCTGGGCATCAGCGCGGCCATGGACGGCGGGGCGCTGCTGGCGTCGATGCTCGGCGGGCGCCCGGTGACGATGGACGAAGAGAGCCGCGACCAGACCATCGCGGCGGTGGAAGTGTCGCTGCTGCTCATGCTGCCGGTGCTCATGGCCTTCTGGTTCGCCGCGCCGCTGGTGGCCTGGGAGCGCTTTCCGGTGGGCAAGGCGCTGTTCTTCAGCTTCGTCGCCAGCCTGCGCAACTGGCGCGCCTTCCTCGTCTATGGCCTGGGGGTGGCGTTTGTCAGCGCCGTGCTGCCGGGCATCCTGCTGGGGGTGTTCGCGGCCACGTCCAAGGCGCTGTTCAACATCATGGCGGTGGCGATGCTGATGCCGCTGGTGTTCATCTTCGTGCCGACGCTGTTCGCGAGTTTCTACGCCAGTTATTGCGACGTGTTCTCCCGCAGCTCCGAGGGAGCAGGCGTCGCCTCCGACACGGATGCCGCAGCGGACTGAGCCGCCTGTCGGCGATTCGACGCGGCGGCCTGTCGGCGATTCGCCCGGGTCCGCCCGATTGCCGCTGGGCGTCTTCGGCGGCACCTTCGACCCGGTGCACCTGGGCCACCTGCGCCTGGCCGAGGAAGCCCGCGAGTCCCTGGGTCTGGCCGGGGTGCTGTGGATTCCCGCGGGCACGCCGCCCCATCGCGACCTTCCTCGCGCACCCGCGGATCGGCGCCTGGAGATGGTGCGCCTGGCCATCGCCGGCAATCCGGGCTTTGCCCTCGACGCCAGCGAAGCCTTCGATGTCCGCCCCGGTTTCACCGTCCCCACGCTGGAGCGGCTGCGCCGCGAGCACGGGCCGGCGCGCTCGCTGGTGCTGCTGCTGGGCATGGACGCCTTCCGCGGGCTGGCCACCTGGCACCGCTGGCGCGAACTGTTCGAACTCGCCCACCTGGCGGTGGCCGGCCGGCCAGGCTACGCGGTGGGCGAGGCGGCCCTGCCCCCGGACCTGGCCGTCGCCGTAAGGGGGCGGCTCACCGGCGATGCGGGGGCGCTGGGCCGTTCGCCGTGCGGCGCCGTGGTGCCCTTTCCGATGACGCCGCTGGACATTTCCGCCA
The DNA here is from genome assembly GCA_016208415.1 of Betaproteobacteria bacterium. Lineage (GTDB taxonomy): Bacteria > Pseudomonadota > Gammaproteobacteria > Burkholderiales > Rhodocyclaceae > JACQYB01. The sequence continues at coordinate 18,362 of JACQYB010000021.1, forward strand.
CGCAGATCCGCCGCCGCCTTGAATTCGGGCAAGGGTGCCGCTACTTGGTCCCTGAATCCGTTCGAGAGTATATTCAGACGCACGGCCTCTACCATCAGGAACCGCATGGACGTTAGGAAGCTGCAGGAAATCGTCGTTGGCGCGCTGGAAGACATCAAGGCCCGCGACATCCAGGTGCTCGACACCACCCGCCTTTCCCCCCTGTTTGACTGCGTCATCATCGCCAGTGCCGACTCCACCCGGCAGGTCAAGGCGCTCGCGCGCAACGTCCACGACAAGGTGTGCGCGGCCGGCGGCGAGGTGCTGGGCGTGGAAGGCGAGGACGCGGGCGAGTGGGTGCTGGTGGACCTGGGCGACATCGTGGTCCACGTCATGCAGCCCGCCGTGCGCGGCTACTACAACCTCGAGGAACTCTGGCACGTCGGCACGGCACGGTCACGGGCCGTGGCTGCTGCGGCGGCGGCCTGAACGTCCGGGGTGCGTGCGCTGCGACCGGGCATGCGTGAAGGCTGCGCCCCGACCAGGCACCCGTGAAGGGTGCCTTTCCTCTGCGCCGGTCCTGATTCCGGCGGCCACCGGAGATGCAGGGTGAAACTGTTGCTGGTGGCCGTGGGCACGCGCATGCCCGGGTGGGTGGACGAGGCTTGCCAGGAGTTCGCCCGGCGCATGCCACGGGAGAGCGCACTCCATCTGGTGGAAATCAGGCCCGAACCCCGCACCGGCGGCAAGCCGGCGGATGCCTTGCGGGCGGCCGAGGGGCAGCGCATCGAACAGGCGCTGCCCGCCCGCTGCCGGCGCGTGGTGCTGGACGAGCGCGGCACCGATGTCACCACCGCGCAACTGGCGGCGCGCCTCAAGGCATGGATGGGCGGCGGCGAGGACGTGGCGCTGATCGTCGGCGGGCCGGACGGGCTGGCGCCGGCGATCAGGCACAGTGCCGCCGAGACCCTGCGCCTGTCCAGCCTCACGCTGCCCCACGCGCTGGTGCGCGTGCTGCTGGCGGAGCAGCTCTACCGTGCTTCGAGTATGCTTCGCAACCATCCCTATCATCGCGCCTGAACCATGGCCCGCCCCTTCATCTACCTGGCCTCGCGCAGTCCGCGCCGGCGCGAGCTGCTGCACCAGATCCATGTCGCATTCGACGTGCTGCCCTTTCGCGGCGGCCTGCGCGCCGAGGACGACGTGAGCGAAGACAAGCTCGCCGGCGAGGACCCGGACCACTACGTGGAGCGCGTGGCCCGCGCCAAGGCCCGGGGCGGCGTGGCGCGGGTGCGCTGGCGCAAGCTGCAGCCGCAGCTGGTGCTGGCCGCCGACACGGTGGTGGATCTCGACGGCGAAATCCTCGGCAAGCCGGAAAACCCGGAGCACGCCCTGGAGATGCTGCGCCAGCTCTGCGGCCACACCCACCGCGTGCTCACCGCCGTGGCCGTGGCGCAGGATGACGAGATGGACGTGGCGGTGAGCGTCTCCGAAGTGCGCATGGCGCGCTTGGACGACGAAGGCATCCGCCGCTACGTGGCCAGCGGCGAGCCGCTGGACAAGGCCGGCGCCTATGCCATACAGGGGCGCGCAGCCATGTTCGTGGAGGAGATCCGCGGCTCCCACTCCGGCATCATGGGCCTGCCGCTGTTCGAAACCGCCCGCCTGCTGCGCCGCTTCGGGTATCCGTTATGAGCGCACGGCACGGCCGCCCGAAGGAGCGCGAAGCCCCTCCCGGAGGGACCGCGCGACGTTACGATGGCGTCGCGAAAAGGCCACCGTGCGCCGCCGGGGCGAGGGTGCCCCGATGACCGCGCCCCCGCCGCCGGGCCGCCCCAAGGCGGGGGCCGCCCCCTCGGGGGGCAGCGCAGCGTGGGGGCTCACACCCCCGCCGCCTCCCGGCACGAGCGAGGAGTTCCACATCAACGTCACGCCGCAGGAGACGCGGGTGGCGCTGCTGCAGGCCGGGGCGGTGCAGGAGTTGCACGTGGAGCGCATCGCCAGCCGCGGGCTGGTGAGCAACGTCTATCTCGGACGCGTGGTGCGGGTGCTGCCGGGCATGCAGTCGGCCTTCATCGACATCGGCCTGGAGCGCACCGCCTTCCTGCACGTGGCCGACATCCGCGCCGAGCGCAACAACGGCGATCCGCCGCGCCCCATCGAGAAGATCCTCTCCGAGGGCCAGAACCTGGTGGTGCAGGTGCTCAAGGAGCCCATGGGCAGCAAGGGCGCCCGGCTCACCACCCAGATCAGCATCGCCGGGCGGCTGCTGGTCTACCTGCCCCAGGAAAAGCACATCGGCATTTCACAGCGCATCGAGGACGAGGCCGAGCGCGAGCAGTTGCGGGAGAAGCTGCAGGGGCTGGTGCCCGCCGACGAGCCGGGCGGCTTCATCGTGCGCACCATGGCGGAATCCGCCAGCGAGGACGAACTGGCCGCCGACATCGCCTACCTGCGCAAGTCGTGGTCCGACATCCGCACCGCCGCCACCACCGCCCGGCCGCCGGCCCTGCTGTTCGAGGATCTGACCCTGGCCCGGCGCGTACTGCGCGACTTCGTGACCCGCAACACCTCGCGCATCGTGGTGGACTCGCGGGAGAACTTCCAGAAGCTCCAGGCCTTTGCCGCGGAATACGTGCCGCGGGTGCTGCCGCTGCTGGAGCACTACAACGGCGAGCGCCCGCTGTTCGACCTGCACGGCGTGGAGGAAGAGATCCAGAAGGCGCTGGCGCGGCGCGTGGAGCTGAAGTCCGGCGGCTACCTGATCTTCGACCAGACCGAGGCCATGACCACCATCGACGTCAACACCGGCGGCTTCGTGGGCCTGCGCAGCTTCGACGACACCATCTTCAAGACCAACCTGGAGGCGGCCCAGACCATCGCCCGGCAACTGCGCATGCGCAACCTGGGCGGCATCATCATCGTCGATTTCATCGACATGGAAAGCGAGGAGCACCGCAACGCCGTGCTGGCCGAACTCAACCGGGCGCTGGCCCGCGACCACACCCGCATCACCGTCAACGGCTTCACCCAGCTCGGGCTGGTGGAGATGACCCGCAAGCGCACCCGCGAGTCCCTGGCCCACGTGCTGTGCGAGGCCTGTCCGGTGTGCAGTGGCAGCGGCGCGGTGAAGACCGCGCGCACCGTGTGCTACGAGATCCTGCGCGAACTGCTGCGCGAGGCCCGCCAGTTCAACGCCCGGGAGTTCCGCATCATCGGCTCGCCCGCGGTGGTCGACCTGTTCCTCGACGAGGAGAGCCAGTCCCTGGCGATGCTCTCGGACTTCATCCGCAAGCCCGTGTCGCTGCAGGCCGAATCCGGCTACACCCAGGAGCAGTTCGACATCGTGCTGCTGTAGCGCCGCGGCCGGCGGCGGTCGGAAACCTGCCTTTGTCCGCCCCTCAAGTCAGCCGGAGATCCGCCATAGGCAGGGGGAACCGTGACGTATCCCGTTTTTCGCCAGCCGCGTCGCTGCCGGTGGTCGCTTCGCTGGCCGCCGCGGGTTGCACGACGCTG
>JACQYB010000021.1:21874-70067 GCA_016208415.1 Betaproteobacteria bacterium
CGACGCTGGGCATGTCGTTACTGGGCGCAGCCATGACCCATACCATTTCCGGCTACCCTTCGAAAACCCTCACACAGCCGCTGTCGCGGGTACACCCGGCGACCGACCCGGCGCTGCAGCGCATGGACATCAAGGACGAGCACGGCAGGCGGATGAACCTCGCCACCGACGCCGCAATCGTCAGTCAGATGGAAAGGCTATGTCACTGTTTGCTGTTGAAAACGACCCAAAGCGGCGCCCAGGATGCCGCTGAGCGTGCGCACGCGATGTCCGACTCACCGCTCGGCTCCTTGTCCTCACCGAGGTGGCCCGCCCGCAGCGGCAAAGTTCCACGGTCACGGTGACATAGCCGACGGAAAAGACCTTCGACAGCGTCCCCGCGCCAGCGGTCCTGAAGTCTGCGAGAGCCTTCAAGCCCTCCACGCCCGGCAGCAAGGGCCCGATCTCAGGCCGAATGCTGCTCAGATTTGGAAGGCGCCAACAACCTCACCTTGGCGAGGCTGCAAGCGGCGAGTTGCCAGGTCGACAGCAACGCGTCACAATACACATCCGGAGGTGTATTGCCATGCGTACCAACATCGTTCTCAACGACGACCTCGTCGAGGAAGCTCTGGCTCTGAGCCACGTCAAGACCAAGCGAGAGCTGGTGGAGCAGGCCCTGCGGGAGTTCGTGGCCTTTCGCAAACGCCTTGACGTGCGCGAGCTGAAGGGCACGGACGGCGTTCGCGAGGACTATGACTACAAGGGTCTGCGCTCCGGCGGGGGCGGATGCTGATGTATCTGGTGGACACTTCGGTGTGGCTGGATTACCTGCGCGGCCGTGAAGATGTGCACGTCGGTTTCCTGGATGAGCTGCTGACCAACCCGCTGGCAGTGGGGATCACCGACCTGATCTACATGGAAATCCTCCAGGGTGCTCGTGACCAGAACGCGTTCGATCGACTGCGCCGTTATTTCTCGGGACAGCGCTTCTACCGCTTTGACGATCCCGAGCAGAGCCACGCCGCGGCAGCCCGGATCTACTTCGATTGCCGCCGCCAAGGCGTCACGGTGCGTTCCACCGTGGATTGCCTGATCGCCCAATGCGCCATGGAGCACGGCCTGGTCCTGCTGCACCACGACAGCGACTTCAGGTTCATGGCCGCCGCCGTTCCGGCCTTGCGGCAGCGGCATTTCCTGGATGCCGGCTAGGGCTGAGCAACCGCCCGTTCCGCCCGCTACTTTCTTGGCACCCGTCCCAGCAGGTAGAACTCGTCGTTGGGCCGCATGCTGGTCAGGTTGGCCATGCGGTTGGACAGGGCGAAGAAGGCGCTGATGGCGCCGATGTCCCAGATGTCCTCGTCGTCGAAGCCGTGGGCGCGCAGGGCAGCGAAGTCCGCCTCGCCGATTTCCCCCGCGTGCCGGGAGACCTTCATGGCGAAATCCAGCATGGACTTCTGCCGCGGCGTGATGTCGGCCTTGCGATAGTTCACCGCCACCTGGTCGGCCAGCAGCGGGTTCCGGGCGCGGATGCGCAGGATGGCGCCGTGGGCCACCACGCAGTACTGGCACTGGTTGGCGCCGCTGGTGGCCACCACGATCATCTCCCGTTCGGCCTTGGTCAGGCTCCCCTCCTTTTCCATCAGCGCGTCGTGGTAGGCGAAGAAGGCGCGGAACTCGTCGGGCCGACGGGCCAGCACCAGGAATACGTTGGGGACGAAGCCGGATTTTTCCTGCACCGCCAGGATGCGGGCGCGGATGTCCTCGGGCACGTCGTCGAGGGCGGGAACGGGAAAGCGGCTGATGGCGGGGGCGTTGTCGGACATGCGGGTCCTCCTGCGGGAAACGATGGCGGCAAAGTCGGTTGTGCGGCGCTGGCCGCGCCCTCACGAGGGCGGTGCAGGCCGCCACGGCCCGCCCGCGGTTGAACAGCGGCAGCCCAGCGGCTATTGTAGTACCTCGGCATGGCGGGTTTCGCCTTCCGCAGACCCCCAATCAACAACGGAGAGCGACGATGAGCGAGACCCCCGAGACTACGCCCGAATTCGACAGCCTGATGCCCGCCGCCCGGCTGGATCGCCGCGGCTTCATGGCCACCGCCGTGGGCGCCGGCTTCGCCCTGGCGGTGCAGCCGGTGATGGCACAGACGGCGATCACCACGGATGCCGCGGGGCTCACCGCCGGCGAGGTGAAGGTGCCCACCAGTGACGGTTCCATTCCCGCCTATCGCGCCCAGCCGGCGGGCAGGTCGGGCCTGCCGGCGGTGCTGGTGGTGTCCGAGATCTTCGGCGTGCATCAGTACATCGCCGACGTCTGCCGGCGCCTGGCGAAGCAGGGCTATCTCGCCATCGCCCCCGAGCTGTTCGTGCGCCAGGGCGACCCGCGCAAGCTCACCAACATCCAGGACATCCTGGGCGAGATCATCGCCAAGGTGCCCGACACCCAGGTGATGGGCGACCTGGACGCCTGCGCCGCCTGGGCCGCGGCCAACGGCGGCGACCCGGCGCGCATGGCCATCACCGGTTTCTGCTGGGGCGGGCGCATCACGTGGATGTACTGCGCCCACAACCCGAAGCTGAAGGCGGGGGTGGCGTGGTACGGGCGCGTCATGGGGGAGGTCAACGAGCGCACGCCGCGCCATCCCATCGATTTGGCGCCCACGCTCAAGGTGCCGGTGCTGGGGCTCTACGGCGCCAGGGACCAGGGCATCCCGGTGGACGACGTGGAGAACATGCGCGCCGACCTGAAGAAGGCCGGCAATGCGTCGCAGATCCACATCTATCCCGAGGCCGGCCACGCCTTCCATGCCGACTACCGGCCCACCTACCGCAAGGATGCCGCCGACGACGGCTGGAAGCGCCTGCTCGCCTGGCTGAAGCAGCACGGCGTGTAGGGGGAACCGGCGTTGTGGGAGCGGGCTTGCCCGCTCCCACTCCCTACTCCGGTCAAGAGTCGCGGCACGCAGCCTCCACGGGCGCTCAGGGCATCTTGCCGATGATCTGCCTCATCTCCTCCGGCGAAAAGCAACGCAGGGTCCGCGAGCGGACATTGCCAAGCGAGCCCACTTTCAACATCGCGGCGGTGGCGGCCTCCTCTGACCCTTCCACGATCACCACAAGGTCGTAATTCCCCAGGGTGTAGTAGCAGCCCTTGACCGCCAGTCCCATCTTCTCGGCCATCGTCCTGAATGCGTCGAAGCGGTCCGGTGATTCCTTGATGTTGCGGATTCCCTGGTCGGTGAAGTTCACAAGGCTGATGAAGGTGGCCATGGACGTCTCCTCTGTGGGTCGATGCTCTTGTCGCGGTCGGCTGGCCGGTACGACGCCCCTGAGGAGGACCGCGCTTCCTCGGGTTCCGGTGATGCGCCATTGCCTGTGGGATTTGCTGCCGGACGGCCGTGGCTCGACGGCGCGCGAGCGTTTCAGTTCAGGATAGCCACGGCGGGAGGGAAGGCAAGCGGCGCGGTGCGCAGGATGCGCCGCCTTCAGGCCTCCTGGCGGCGCGCCACGGCCCAGTCCAGCGCATCGTCCATGCGGTCGCTGCCCCAGAAAAGTTCCTTGCCGACGACGAAGCTCGGGGCGCCGAAGATTCCCAGCTCCTCGGCGCGCCCGGTCTGGCGGCGCAGCGCCAGCTTGTTGTCTTCGGACCGGGCGCGCTCCAGCAGGTCCGCCGCGGGCAGGCGCAGGTCGGTGAGGATCTCGCCGACCACCTCCGGCGTGCCGATGTCCCGGTCCTCGGCGAAGTTGGCGGCCATGGCGGCGCGGGCGAAGGCGCCTTCCCAGTCCTGACCTGCACCCAGCAGGGCCACGCGCGCGGCCAGCAGGCCGCTGCGCGGGAACTTCGTGGGCAGGCGGAAGGGAATGGCGTACTTGGCGCACAGCCGCTCCAGGTCGCGCCACATGTAGCGGCCCTTGGGCGGGTAGATGTTGAAGGGCGAGTCGTTCCAGCCCAGGCTCAGGAACACCGGCCCCAGGAGGAAAGGCCGCCACACCAGTTCCACGTCGGTGGCGCGGGCCAGGGGCTCGACGCGCATCACCGCCACGTACGAATAGGAACTGGCGAACTCGAACCAGATCTCCATGGGGCGCGTCGACATCGGAACCTCCGTCGGGCCGGGGCAACGATTCCAGTATGGACGGCTCACGCCGCCCTGCCCAGCGTGCGGCCGGTCTGGCGCCGACCGCTGGCCGCGCCGTGGGAGCGGGCCTGCCCGCGATGGGGAGCCGATATCGCGGGCAAGCCCGCTCCCACAGCCACCGCCACTGGCCGCCCGGGCGGCGGCGTGATCGAGACCGCCGCGCCCCTGGCCGAGGTGATGACCGCCGTGCCGGCGCAATCGAGGCGGAAGGACTCGCCGGGCTGGAGCACGACGTCGCGGGTGTCGCCGGACTGGGTGAGCCACACGCACCCGGCGCGGCTGGACACCCGGGCGCCGCAGGCGTCATGCAGCAGCACCACCTGACGGGGCGCGACAAAAACGCTGGAGGAAGGGGGGCGGCGATGCATGGCGGACTCCGATGTGCATGAACATCACGCATGTGCGTGTTGCGGCCGGCTAGCCACGATGCCAGTATTGGCGCAATGGCACGGCTGCACAAACGGAATCGACGCATCGGATGGATGATCAAAGCGCATGGATACCCCGCGACTCCCGCCCCTCGATCCGCTGCGCGGCTTCGTCGCCTCCGCGCGGCACCTGAGCTTCACCCGCGCCGCCACGGAGCTGCATCTCACCCAATCGGCCATCAGCCGTCAGGTGCAGACGCTGGAACAGGCGCTTGGCGTGCGCCTGTTCGTGCGCGGCGTGCGCACCCTGGCGCTGACGCCGCAGGGCGAGCGCCTGTTCGGCCGCGCCGAAGTCTGGCTGCGGGAATGGGGCGAGCTGGCCGAGGCGCTACGCGCCGCCGACCGGCGCCGCCCGGTGACGGTGACCGCCAGCATCGGCATCGCCGCGCTGTGGCTGGTGCCGCGGCTGCTGGACTTCCAGGCCCGCCACCCCGACATCGACGTGCGCCTGGCCGCCGGCAACCGCATGATGGACCTGGCGCGGGAGGGCATCGACGTCGCCATCCGCTACTGCGCCGACCGCGATGCCCCGCCCGACGCCCGGCGGCTGTTCGGCGAATCGGTGTTCCCGGTGGCCAGCCCCGCCGTGGGCGAGGGGCTGGTGCTGTGCGCCGCCACCCTGCCGCGGCTGGTGTTGCTCGACCTGGACGACGTGGGCTACCCCTGGCTGCGCTGGGACGACTGGCTCGCCGCCATCGGCCTGGCGGGCGCGCGGCCCCAGGCGGTGGTGCAGTTCAACCACTACGACCAGATGATCCAGGCCGCCGCCGCGGGCCAGGGCCTGGCCATCGGCCGCGCCGCGCTGGTGGCGCCCATGCTGGCCGATGGGCGCCTGGTGGCCGTGGGCGACGCGCGCCGCGAGGTGGCGGGGCGGGGGTACTGGCTGGTCACGGCGCCGGGGGAGGTGCGGGAGGATGTGGGGCGGTTTGTCTCGTGGGTGCTGCGGCAGGCGGGAGAATCCGATGTCGACCAAGTATGAGCTGATCATCTACTGGAGCGGGGAAGACCAGTCCTTCGTCGTCGAGGTGCCCGAATTGCCCGGATGCATGGCCGACGGCGAGACCTGCGAGCAGGCAGTGGTTAACGCTCAACAGGTCATCAGGGAGTGGATTGACACGGCACGCGAGCTTGATCGCCCCATTCCGGAGCCCAGGGGGCGTCTGATGTATGCGTGAGCGCCCGGAACATGTGGCCGGCGTCTCTTCCTCGCGGCGGGTGTAGCCCGTTGGGGCCCGCCAGATGCATCGGCGTGCCATCGGCGTGCCATCGGCTTGCTGACGAGAGGACGAGCGCTGGCCCGGTGGCGCCGGGCGCGATATGGTCGCCGATGTCGAGCAGGTCCTGCCGGGAGTTCGGCGAGAAGGTGACCGCGGCCATCAAGCCGGGGGCTTGCGACCTTGTTTGCCCCTCGGCTTGGCGACCTGCTCCGGTTCAGCGTAGCGGGCATTCAGTTCGGCGAACACTTCTTCGGTGGGAACGTCCGTGCCGCTGGCGATGCCTTCCCGAATCGCCAGCCGTAGATCGGCGTTCAGCCGTTCCAGAATGGCTTGATAGACGTGGGGCGGCAGCAGGTAGGCGGCGGGGCGGTTGTGGTTGAGCACCGCCACGGGTTCGGAGCCGGCCTGTTCGATCACGGCGCCGGGGCTGCGTTTGAGCTCGGTGATGCTCACCGAGCGGGTGGCGAGAACCGGTTCCATGGCGTGCCTTGTATCGATCCAAGAAAGGCGCCTAATTGTGTGTTGCGTTCGGATGGAGGCAAGCGGTTGCGCTAGCCCTCCAACCCCGGCGCCGCCAGCCGCCGGGCCATGGCGTGATAGCATCTCGGCCATCATGCTCGCCCCGCAAGCCATTCTCGACGCCGCGCGCCGCGCTGCCGCCGCCGCGCACAGCCCGTTGCAGATCTTCCTGTTCGGTTCCTACGCGCGCGGCGATGCGGACGAAGGCTCCGACCTCGACCTTCTGGTCGTGGAGCGCGAAGTGCCGGACAAGGCGGCCGAATACATGAAGCTCCATCGTGCCGTGGGCGCCATGGGCGTCGGTGTCGATGTGCTGGTGTTCTCGCGCGAGGAGTTCGAGCGGCGCAGCCAGGTGCCGGGCACCCTGCCCTATCGGGCGAAGCGCGAGGGCCGGCTCCTTTTCGACGCCACGGCATGACGCCTCCAACCCCACTGCGGGAAGAGGCGTTGCGCCTGCTTCGCCTGGCGCGGCGCGATCGGGACACGTTCGAGCTGCTGCTGCCGCTGCCCAAGGCCAGCCTGGCCGCGATCGGTTTCCACGCCCAGCAGGCGGTGGAAAAAGCATTGAAGGCCGTAGCCGTGCTGTCGGGCGTGGCGATCTCGCGCACCCATGATCTCGCCGCTCTCGGGCAGGCCATGGTCGACCGCGGCAGGGAACTTCCCCTGTCCGTGGATCAGTTGCGTTCGCTGAATCCCTTCGCCGTGCAGTTCCGCTACGACGACGAACTGGTTCCCGACACGACGCGTGAAGCGCTCGATTCCATGGTCTCGGCGGTCCTGGACTGGGCGGGAGACGTGATTTCCCGGGCATAGGCCGCCGCAGCGACCACTCGGGCAGCCTGGGCCCTACCCCTCCAACCCCTGCCCCGCCAGATAGTCCTCATAGCCGCCGCGGTAATCCACCACGCCCTCGGGCTTGAGTTCGATGACGCGGGTCGCCAGGCTGGAGACGAACTCCCGGTCGTGGGAGACGAAGACGAGCGTGCCCGGGTACTTCTCCAGCGCGGTGTTGAGCGACTCGATGGACTCCATGTCCAGGTGGTTGGTGGGCTCGTCCATGAGCAGCACGTTGGGGCGGGCGAGCATGAGCCGGCCGAACAGCATGCGGCCCTGCTCGCCGCCGGAGATCACCCGCACCGGCTTCTTCACCTCGTCGCCGGAGAACAGCAGCCGGCCGAGGGTGCCGCGGATCAGGGTGTGCACGTCCTCGCCCTCGTAGCCGCCCTGACGCACGTGCTCGGCGATCCAGTCGGTCAGCGGGGCGTCGGAGTCGAACTCGGCGGCGTGGTCCTGGGCGAAGTAGCCGGGGCGCGCCTTCTCGGCCCACTTCACGGAGCCGGCGTTGGGGGTGAGCCCGCCCAGCGCCTCGCCGGCCAGGCAGCGCAGCAGCGTGGTCTTGCCGATGCCGTTGGGGCCGATGATGGCCACCCGCTCGCCGGCCTCGACCACCAGGTTCAGGCCGGAAAACAGGGGCTTGTCCCAGCCGTGGGACAGGCGCTCCACTTCCACGGCGTGGCGGTGCAGCTTCTCCTTCTCGTCCACCTCGAAGCGGATGAAGGGGTACTGGCGGCTGGAGGGCTTGACGTCCTCCACCTTGAGCTTGTCGATCTGTTTCATGCGGCTGGTGGCCTGGCGCGCCTTGGCCTTGTGGGCGCGGAAGCGGCGCACGAACTCCTCCAGATCCGCGATGCGCTCCTTGGAGCGGGCGGTGGAAGCCATCAGGCGGGCGCGGGCGGCAGTGGAGGCCTCCATGTAGTCGTCGTAGTCGCCCGGGTAGACGGTGAGCCGGCCGTAGTCCAGGTCGGCCATGTGGGTGCACACGGCGTTGAGGAAGTGGCGGTCGTGGGAAATGATCACCATGGTGGAGTTGCGGGCGTTGAGCGCGTCTTCCAGCCAGTGGATGGTGTGGATGTCGAGGTTGTTGGTGGGCTCGTCCAGCAGCAGGATGTCCGGGTCGGCGAACAGGGCCTGGGCCAGCAGCACCCGCAGCTTCCAGCCCGGGGCGACCTCGCGCATGGGGCCGTCGTGGCGGTCGATGGGGATGCCCACCCCCAGCAGCAACTGGCCGGCGCGGGCCTCGGCGTCGTAGCCGCCCATCTCGCCGAAATGCGCCTCCAGCTCGGCGGCGTGGAGGTAGTCGTCCTCCGTGGCCTCGGGGCTGGCGTAGATGGCGTCCTTCTCCTCGCGGATGCGCCACATCTCCTCGTGGCCCATCGCCACCACGTCCAGCACCCGCATGTCTTCAAAGGCGAACTGGTCCTGGCGCAGATGCGCAATGCGCTCGCTGGGATCGTTGGAGACGTTGCCGGCGCTGGGCTCCAGCACGCCGGCGAGGATCTTCATCAGCGTGGACTTGCCGCAGCCGTTGGCGCCGATGAGGCCATAGCGGTTGCCCTCGCCGAACTTGACGTTGACGTTCTCGAACAGGGGCTTGGCCCCGAACTGCATGGTGAGGCTGGAGGCGACGAGCACAGGGTAATCCTTTGGGGTGAGGCGGGCCGCCGGGACGGCGCGGCGGCCAAGAGAGGCGCAATGGTACCCGTTTCCCAGCCGCCATCGGCCACCTGCGGCTGACCTCGGGCTCCATCGAATCCCTTTCCATGACCGTGGCGTGACAAAGACCACGTCTGTGATGGGGACAATTTCCTTGCTGGAGCGTGACTAAAGTCGCGACTTTCGCTGCCGTAAAAGGCTTAGAGTGGGTTCGTGGAACTGCAAGGCAGGCAGGGCGAGAGGGAGGGGCTGGCACACATGGAAACCTGGTTTGGAAATTCTTTTCTCGCCGCGGGGGTGACCGCGGCCATCGCCGGACTGCCGGCGGAATTTTCGGGTACCTGCATCGGCCTGGCCATGGTGGCGTATCTGCTGCGCCCCGGCACCACCGCGCAACGCGGCGCACCGAAGGACGCGCTGCGCGGGTCCCGGGCCTGAGCCGCGAAGTCGGCACTGCAACCGAGCCGCGGAGTCGGCGTTACAACCGAGCCGCGGAGTCGGCACTGCAGCTGACTCCCGGGCGGAACATTCCCCGGATCGCGCCCCGCAGCGGGGCGGGCGCGACCCGATGACCGGTTAGCCGTTCCTCCTCCCCGTGGCACCGGCGGGTGGCGATTTCGCCCCCGCCGCTTTTTTTGTGCGCCGTCGCACTGCTGCCTCTTGCCCCGCCGTCGTTCGCTACCGAAACACCACCGTGCGCAGCCCGTTGAGCAGCACCCGGTCCTCCACGTGGTAGCGCAGGCCGCGCGCCAGCACCGCCTTCTCGATGTCCTTGCCGTAGCGCACCAGGTCTTCCACCGAGTCGCTGTGGTCGATGCGCACCGTGTCCTGTTCGATGATGGGGCCGGCGTCCAGCTCCGCGGTGACGTAGTGGCAGGTGGCGCCGATGAGTTTCACGCCGCGGGCGTAGGCCTGGTGATAGGGCTTGGCGCCGACGAAGGACGGCAGGAAGCTGTGGTGGATATTGACGATGCGCCCGGGATAGGCCGAGCACAGCTCCGGGGGCAGGATCTGCATGTAGCGCGCCAGCACCATCACGTCGCCACGCTCGCGTTCGAACAGTTCGCCGATGCGCTCGAAGGCCTGCGCCCTGGTTTCGGCCGTGACCGGCACGTGATGGAACGGGATGCCATGCCATTCCACCAGTCCGCGGAAATCCTCATGGTTCGACACCACGCAGGGAATCTCCACCGCCAGCTCGCCGGCGTGCCAGCGCGCCAGCAGGTCGTAGAGGCAGTGCTCCTGCTTCGACACCAGCATCACCACGCGCTTGGGGGTGGCCGAATCGTTGATGCGCCAGTCCATGGTGAGTGACTCGGCGATGGGGCGGAAACGGCTGCGGAAGCCCGCCAGGTCGAAGGGCAGGCTGTCCGCCTTCACCTCGATGCGCATGAAATAGCGCCCGGACTCGATGTCGGCGTGGTGGTTGGTTTCCAGGATCCAGCCGCGGTGCTCGGCGATGAAGCCGGCCACGCGGGCGACGATGCCCACCTGGTCGGGACAGGCGGCGACGAGGGTGTAGGTGCGCTGGGCGTGCATGGTAACGGTGGCCGAGACGCAGCCGGACGAGCGAAGCGGCAGAGTTTACCGTGAAACCCCCGCCACCCCGTGGAGGCGGGCCAAGGAGGCAGAGCGTGGGAGCGGGCTTGCCCGCGATTGCGCCGGCCGGTATCGCGGGCGAGCCCGCTCCCACAGACAGGCGGCCCGCGTACCCAAAACGCAACGGGCGCCCGAAGGTGCCCGTTGCGCCGGCGAGGGAGCCGCCGGAGAGGTCCGCCGCAGGCGGACCGGGGGAGGGATCAGTAGTGGTAGGCCGATTCGCCGTGGGAGGTGATGTCCAGGCCCTCCCGCTCCTCGTCCTCCGGCACCCGCAGGCCGATGACCACATCCACGATCTTGAAGGCGATCAGCGATACCACGCCGGACCACAGGATGGCCGTGCCCACGCCCCAGAGCTGGCTGGTGACCTGCGCCGCCATGTCGAACTCGCCCACGGCGTTGGCCACGTAGTCATACACGCCGGTGCCGCCCAGGGCCGGCGAGACGAACACGCCGGTGAGGATGGCGCCGACGATGCCGCCCACGCCATGCACGCCGAACACGTCCAGCGCGTCATCGGCGCCCAGCATGCGCTTGAGGCCATTGACGCCCCACAGGCAGACCGCGCCGGCGATCAGGCCGATGACGATGGCGCCCATCGGGCCGACGAAGCCGCAGGCCGGGGTGATGGCCACCAGACCGGCCACCGCGCCCGAAGCACCACCCAGCATGGAGGGCTTGCCCTTGAGCATCCACTCGGCCAGCAGCCAGGACAGCGCCGCGGCCGCGGTGGCGAACAGGGTGTTGGCGAAGGCCAGGGCGGCCAGGCCCGTGGCTTCCAGGTTGGAGCCGGCGTTGAAGCCGAACCAGCCCACCCACAGCAGCGAGGCGCCGATCATCGTGGTGGTGAGGCTGTGGGGCGCCATGGATTCGCGCCCGTAGCCCACGCGCCGGCCCACCAGGTAGGCGCCCACCAGGCCGGCCACGCCGGCGTTGATGTGCACCACCGTGCCGCCGGCGAAGTCCAGCGCACCCTTCTGGAACAGGAAGCCCGCCGTGGCGCCCGCCGCGGCCGCCGCGTCGGCGCTGGTGTAGGCGTCGGGGCCGGCCCAGTACCACACCATGTGGGCCATGGGCAGGTAGGAGAAGGTGAACCAGATCAGCATGAACAGCAGCACCGCGGAGAACTTCATGCGCTCGGCGAAGGCGCCGACGATCAGCGCCGGGGTGATGGCCGCGAAGGTGGCCTGGAAGACAATGTAGACGTACTCCGGGATCACCACGCCCTTGCTGAAGGTGGCGGCCACGCTCTCGGGGGTGACGCCCTTCAGGAACAGCTTGTCGAGACTGCCGAAGATGGCGCCGCCCTCGGTGAAGGCCAGGCTGTAGCCGTAGATGGCCCAAAGCAGCACCATCAGCGAGAACACCACGAACACCTGCATCAGCACCGACAGCATGTTCTTGGCGCGCACCAGGCCGCCGTAGAACATGGCCAGGCCGGGGATGGTCATGAGCACCACCAGGGCGGTGGCCACGATCATCCACGCCGTGTCACCCTTGTTGGGGGTGGGCGCTGCCGCGGCGGGTGCGGCCGCCTCGGCGGCTGCGGCCACGGCGGGTGCCGCTGCCGTTGCGGGCGCGGCAGCAGGGGCGGTCTGGGCGACCGCCGCCGGGGCGGCGGGAGCCTCGGCCTTGTCCTGGGCGAGCGCGCCAGCGCCCAGACACAGCGTCGCCGCCGTGAGGATTACTGCGTAGAGCTTTCTCATCGGATTCACTCCCCAGTTCTTCTACAGCGCATCCGGGCCGGTTTCGCCGGTGCGGATGCGGACGACCTGCTCCAGGTCGAAGACGAAGATCTTGCCGTCGCCGATCTTGCCGGTGGTGGCGGACTTCTCGATGGCCTCGACCACCTGGTCGAGCATGTCCTCGCGCACGGCGGCCTCCACCTTGACCTTGGGGAGGAAATCCACCACGTACTCCGCGCCCCGGTAGAGTTCGGTGTGGCCCTTCTGCCGGCCGAAGCCCTTGACCTCGGTGACGGTGATGCCCTGCACGCCGATGGCGGACAGCGCCTCGCGCACCTCGTCAAGCTTGAACGGCTTGATGATGGCGGTTACCAGTTTCATGTCGACTCCTTGTTCGTGCCGTGTTTCGGGTCGGTTGACAGGTCGGCGTGCTCAGAACGTCTTGGCGACGGTGAGGACGAGGGCGTCCTTGCCCAGATCCTTGTCGAAGACGTTGCGGTAGGGCTGGCCGGCGCCTCCCTTGGCGTTGGTCCCCACGTAGGCCAGGCCCCAGGTCACGCCCAGGGCGTCCTTGGTGATGCCCAGTTTCCAGTCGGTATAGCTGGCGTCGCTGAAGTTCTTGACCTTCTGGTGACCGACATGGGCGACGACGTTGAGGCCCGCGGCCAGTTCAAAGGTGCCGCTCAGGTCCAGGTAGCCGCTGCCCTTGCTGTTGGCGAAGCCGAACAGGTTCGAAGTGGAGTGGGAGTACTTGAGGGTCAGCATCTTCCAGCCCAGGCCGGCATAGACCTCCAGCGTGTCGGGGCTGACGAAGCCGGTGGGGTAGCGACCCGGGTAGTAGTACTGGAGCAGACCCACGTCGTAGCTGAAGTCGCCGCCGAAGGCGCCCTTGTAGCCGCCGTAGAAGTCCCATTCCATGTTGGCGGACACGCCCGGGGTGCCCGGGTACAGACTGCCCTGGTCGGACAGCCAGCTGATGCTGGAGGCCCAGGTGCCCAGATACACGCCGCTGGAATGAGCATAGTCGAAGCCGCCCTGGATGGCCGGCTTGCGGTTGGTCTGGGCGATGCCGCGATAGATGTATTCCGAGGCCAGGGTGACGTTGCCCGTCAGCGTGTGGGGCGAGGCCGGCTCGGCGGCGGGGGTGGCCTGGGCGTGGCCGAGTGCGGGAACGAAGAAGGCAGCGGTGAGGGCGGCGGCGATGAGCGTCTTGCGCATGATGTCGTGACTCCGAAGGATGAACAAAGCGGGATGCTGTGCAGAGCCGATTGCAGAATCCGTGCCAGACAGGATTTGCCCGACAAAACAGATCGTTGGAGTGTGCGCGCAGCTCGTCGGCGAGGCCTGCGCACTGGAATGCGGCACTGCGCCCGGGCGGCGCACCGGCGTGGTGCGGCCGCGCACCGGGTCGCGCGGCGACAGGCCTCGGCGGCGCACGCTTGCCTGTGGCGCCGCCGTCGTGACAAACTCGAACGAACGCAGAAACCCATGGATCCGCCCATGCCCACCCCGAGAATCCTCGACGACCTCAGCGCCCGGCTCTCCGAATTGCTCGCCACGAGTCCTGCCCGCGACATCGAGAAGAACGCCCGCGCCCTCATGGGCTCGGTGTTTTCGCGCCTCGATCTGGTCACCCGGGAGGAGTTCGACGTCCAGTCCGAGCTGCTCGCGCGCACCCGCGCCCGGCTGGAAGCCCTGGAGGCGCGCGTCGCGCAGCTCGAACGCCAACTGGCGGGCGGGGACGACGCCACACCCGTCGAGCCCGACTGAGCGCGCGTGAAATGGCGCGTTTCTACCGGGCGCCCGTGAAGTGGCGCGTGCGGTTCGAATCGCGATGAATGGCGCGTCCGCAGCGAGCGCCGTGAACGGCTACACGCGCACCGCGGTGGCCCTGCACTGGGTGGTGGCGCTGATCGTTTTCGGTTCGTTCCCGCTGGGCCTGTACATGGTGGATCTGCCCCTGTCGCCGTGGAAGCTCAAGCTCTATTCGTGGCACAAGTGGGCCGGCGTCACGGTGTTCATGCTGGCCCTGGTGCGGCTGGCGTGGCGCACGGCCCATCCCGCGCCGCCGCCTGCGGCGGGCGTGCCGGCCTGGCAGCGCCGGGCGGCGTCCGCCACCCACGTGCTGCTCTACCTGCTGCTGCTGGTCATCCCCCTGACGGGCTGGCTGATGAGTTCGGCCAAGGGCTTCCAGACGGTCTATTTCGGCATCGTTCCGCTGCCCGACCTGCTGCCCAAGGACAAGGCGCTGGGCGATGCGCTGGCGTT
The DNA here is from genome assembly GCA_016208415.1 of Betaproteobacteria bacterium. GTDB lineage: Bacteria > Pseudomonadota > Gammaproteobacteria > Burkholderiales > Rhodocyclaceae > JACQYB01. Next base: position 36,201 of record JACQYB010000021.1, read on the forward strand.
GGTGCACCGCAGCCTGAACTACCTGCTGGCGACACTGGTCGTTGTCCACATGGGCGCGGCCCTCAAGCACCACCTGGTGGACCGGGACGAGACGCTGGCGCGCATGCTGCCCTTCCTCAGGAAACGAGCGGAGTCGCCATGAAACGTCTGCTTGCGGCGGCCGCCGTGGCGGCCCTGGTCCTTCCCGCTACCGCGCAGGCCGCGGAGTACAACCGGGTGCTGGCCGATCGCAGCCAGATCGGCTTCGTGTCGAAACAGATGGGCGTGCCCGTGGAGGGGCGCTTCGGCCGCTTCGCGGCGCAGGTGAGCTTCGATCCGGCCCGCCCCGACGCCGGCCGGGCGCAGATCGAGGTGGACCTGGCCAGCATCGACACCGGCAGCCAGGAGGCCGACGACGAGGTCAAGAGTAAGAACTGGTTCAACGTCAAGGCCTTCCCCACGGCGCGTTTCGTCTCCTCCGGGTTGCGGGCGCTGGGCGAGGGGCGCTACGAAATCGCCGGCCGCATGACGCTCAAGGGCCGCACCCGCGACCTGCGCCTGCCCGTGACGCTGCGCCAGGACGGCAGCGGCGTGCGCTTCGAAGGTGTGTTCCAGTTGAAACGCCTGGAATGGGGCATCGGCGAAGGGCCGTGGGCGGACGTGGACACCGTCGCCGACGAAGTCCAGGTGCGTTTCCGCATCGCCCTGGCCGCGGGAGCGGCGTGACGCCCGCCGGGTGTGCGTCCTGCTGCGGGCGGCGCCAGTGAAGGGCGCGTATCGACCGCACCGGATTGCATCGCGGCATGGCGCTCCATTCCTCCATTGCACCGCCGGCGACCCACGCGGGCAAAGGGGGCGCCAAATTGTGTTGGCGTGCATCCGTCAATTACAATGAATCCATGAAGGCGCAGCCCGCGAATTTCACCGGTCATTTCCTGATTGCCATGCCCAGCATGGCCGATCCCAATTTCGCCCGCACGCTGACCTTCGTCTGCGAGCACAACGAGGGCGGTGCGCTGGGCGTGATCGTCAACCGCCCCACGGAGATGAACTGGAACGAGTTGTTCGAGCGCATCGACATTTCGCTGGACGTGGAAAGCCTGGAAGGCCAGCCGGTGTATTTCGGCGGCCCGGTGCAGGTGGATCGCGGATTCGTGCTGCACCGGCCGGTGGGCCACTGGCACTCCACCCTGCCGGTGGGCGACGAACTCGGTTTCACCAGTTCCCGCGACATCCTCGAAGCGGTGGCCCGCGACGGCCAGCCGGAAGAGATGCTCATCAGCCTAGGCTACGCCGGCTGGGCCGCCGGGCAACTGGAGTGGGAAATGTCGCAGAACGCCTGGCTCAGCGTCGGCGCCGATCCCCATATCATCTTCGGCCTGCCCGTCGAGCAACGCCTGCCCGCCGCCATGCATCTCCTGGGCATCGACTACGCCAATCTGTCCGACGTGGCGGGGCACGCCTGATGAATCCGCGCCGCAGTGGGAGCGGGCTTGCCCGCGATTGCTGCGGCGGGGATCGCTGGCACGCCCACTCCCACCCGTCGGCAAGCCCACCGGCACCGCCCGCCGTTCTTCAGCCCCTGCCGCCCGGGACCGTTCTGGCCTTCGACTTTGGTCCGCGGCGCATCGGCGTGGCCGTCGGCGAGAGCCTGACGGGAAGCAGCCGGCCGCTGGCCACCATCGAGGCCGACGACAACGCCCGGCGCTTCGCCGCCATCGGCCGGCTCATCGACGAATGGCAGCCGGTTCTCCTGGTGGTCGGGCTGCCGTGCCATCCCGACGGCGCCGAGCACGACATGAGCGCCCGCTGCCGGCGCTTCGCCAACCAGTTGCACGGCCGCTTCCGCCTGCCGGTGGCGCGGGTGGACGAGCGCTATTCCACCTGCGAGGCCCGCGCCCGCGACCACGACGGCAACGCCCGTCGCGCCGGCATCGATGCCGTCGCCGCCCAGATCATCCTGCAGAGCCATTTCGATGCAACTCCCCGACGCTGAAACCTTGTGCGCGGCCCTGGCCGAACAGATGCGCCCCCACGTCCCGCGCGACACCGCCATGGTGGGCATCCACACCGGCGGCGCCTGGCTGGCCGAGCGCCTGCACCGGCTGCTGGACCTGGAGCCGCCGCTGGGCACGCTCAACATCGCCTTCTACCGCGACGACTACGCGCGCATCGGCCTGCATCCGCAGCTCAAGCCCTCGGCCATTCCCTTCGACGTCGCCGGGCGCAAGCTCGTCATCGTCGATGACGTCCTCTACACCGGCCGCACCATCCGCGCCGCCCTCAACGAGCTGTTCGACTACGGTCGTCCGGCGCGCGTCGACCTGGCCGTCCTGGTGGACCGCGGCGAGCGCGAACTACCCATCTGCGCGCGCCACTGCGCCCTCACCCTGCCCCAGCCGCTGGCCGCCGGCCAGCATCTGCGCCTGGTGCGCGACGACACGGGCCGGCTCGCCCTGCGGCTGGTGGAGAAATGAGCGCCCCCAAACCTGCCGCTTCGCGTCAGCCCCCCCGAGGGGACAAGAAACACCTGGGGCGGCCCGGCGTGTTTCTTGAGACTCCGCTGCGCAATCCCCAACTCAACGGCCACGGCGAACTGCAGCACCTGCTCACGATCGAGGGCCTGCCGCGGGAGATCCTCACCCGCATCCTCGACACCGCCGCGCCCTTCACCGAAGTGGCCGAGCGCGAGGTCAAGAAGCTGCCGCTGCTGCGCGGCAAGTCGGTGTTCAACCTGTTCTTTGAGCCGTCCACCCGCACCCGCACCACCTTCGAGATCGCCGCCAAGCGGCTCTCCGCGGACGTGCTCAACCTCAACATCTCGACTTCGTCCCAGACCAAGGGCGAGTCGCTGCTGGACACCATCGACAACCTCTCGGCCATGCACGCCGACATGTTCGTGGTGCGCCACGCCAGCAGCGGCGCCGCCCACCTCATCGCCCAGCACGTGGCCGACCACATCCACGTCATCAACGCCGGCGACGGGCGCCATGCCCACCCCACCCAGGGGCTGCTGGACATGTACACCATCCGCCACTACAAGCGCGACTTCACCCGCCTGGTGGTGGCCATCGTCGGCGACGTGCTGCACTCGCGGGTGGCGCGCTCCCAGATCCACGCCCTCACCACCCTGGGCGTGCCGGAGGTGCGGGTGATCGGGCCCAAGACGCTGCTGCCCGCGCAGGTGGAACGCCTGGGCGTGCGGGTGTTCCACGACATGCGCGAGGGCCTGCGCGACGCCGACGTGGTGATGATGCTGCGCCTGCAGAACGAGCGCATGCAGGGCTCGCTGCTGCCCAGCGCCCAGGAATATTTCAAGGTGTTCGGCCTGACGCCGGAGAAGCTGGCGCTGGCCCGCCCGGACGCCATCGTGATGCACCCCGGGCCGATGAACCGCGGCGTGGAGATCGACTCCGCCGTGGCCGACGGCCCCCAGGCCGTGATCCTGCCGCAGGTGACCTTCGGCATCGCCGTGCGCATGGCGGTGATGAGCATGCTGGCGGGGAACTGAGCGCCCGTGAACCGAGCGCCCGGGAGGGTGCATCCTGAACGAGCGCCCATCCCGGGCGCGTTTTGACCGAGCCGCCGTGAAGATCCACATCCGCAATCCCCGCTCAATCGATCCTGCCAGCGGGCTGGACGCCGCCCGCGACCTGTTCCTCGCCGCCGGGCGCGTCGTCGGCATCGGCACGGCGCCCGACGGCTTCCACGCCAATCGCTCAATCGACGCCACCGGGCTGGTGGCCTGTCCCGGGCTGGTGGATCTCTCGGCGCGCCTGCGCGAGCCGGGCTTCGAATACCGCGCCACCCTGGCGTCCGAAATGCACGCCGCCGTGGCCGGCGGCGTGACCAGCCTGTCCTGTCCGCCGGACACCGATCCGCCGCTGGACGAACCCGGGCTGGTGGAGATGCTCAAGTACCGCGCCCGCAGCCTCGGCCTGGCCAAGCTCTACCCCGTCGGCGCTCTGACCATGCGCCTGGCCGGAGAGCGGCTCACCGAGATGGCCGAGCTTACCGATTCGGGCTGCGTGGCCTTCACCCAGGTCCACGATCCCATCATCGACACCCAGGTGCTGCTGCGCGCCCTCCAGTACGCCGCCACCTTCGGCTACACGGTATGGCTGCAGCCCCAGGACCCCTACCTGGCGCGCGGCGGCGTGGCCCACGAAGGCGAGGTCTCGGCACGGCTCGGCCTGGAAGGCATCCCCACCTGCGCCGAGACCATCCGGCTGGCCCAGTTGCTGCAACTGGCACGCCAGACCGGCGTGCGCCTGCACCTGGCGCGCCTGTCCAGCGCGGACGGGCTGGAGATGGTGCGACAGGCCCGCGCCGACGGCCTGGCGGTGAGTTGCGACATCGGCATCCACCACCTCCACCTGTGCGAGACCGACATCGGCTACTTCAACCCCCACTGCCACCTGCTCCCGCCGCTGCGCGCCCGGTCCGACCGCGACGCGCTGCGCCGCGGCCTGGCCGAGGGCAGCATCCAGGCCCTGTGCTCAGACCATACGCCGGTGGACGACGACGGCAAGCAACTCCCCTTCGCCGAATCCGAAGCCGGGGCCAGCGGGCTGGAAATGCTGCTGCCACTGACGCTGAAATGGGCCATGGACGACAACGTGCCGCTCTCCTGCGCCTTGGCGCGCATCACCTGCGACGCCGCCCGCATCCTGGGCGTGGCGGCGGGGCGCATCGAAGAGGGCGGTGCCGCGGACCTGTGCCTGTTCGACCCCGAGGCCCGTGTGCGCATCAGCCGGGAATCGCTGCACAGCCAGGGCAAGAACTCGCCCTTCCTCGGCCATGAATTGCCGGGACAGGTGCGCTACACGTTGGTGGATGGACACGTGGTGTTCGAGGCGGCGCGCCCGCACGCATAGCCCCCCTTCGCCGCGGACGCGGCTGAAGGCTGGTGCGGTGGTCTCGTCACCCCGCGGGGTCTTGGTCGAAATGCACCCTTCACGGGTGCTCAGACGGCGATGCCGAGCGCCTCGCACACGTGGGCCAGGGTGCTGCGCAGCACCGCCACTTCCGTTTCGAGCGCCAACACCCGGGCCTGCAGCGTCGCCGCTTGCGCACCGTCGCCCGCGGGCTTCATCCCGGCGCGCACCTCTTCCGCCAGCGCCGCGTCCTCGACGGTCTGCATGCCCGACAGCAGATGCGCCCAGCGGTTTTCCCGTTCCCCGGGCCGGCGGGCGAGTTCCACCACCATCGCTCCGGCACTGCGTCCGGCAAGCTCCTGAAGAAAGGCCTCGACGGTCGAGATGTCGGCAAAGCGGTAGAGCCGCTCGCTGTTGATGCGCAGTTCGCCGGCGGTTTGGGAACCGCGCAGCATCAGCGTGGCCAGCAGCGCCACCGCCGGCGGCGGGAGCTGCAGGACGCGTCCCATGTTGTGCGAATGGCGCGCCACCCGGCTGCCGCTGGACTCGATGACCAGGTCGCGGGCGCGCAGGCTGTCCACGGCCTCCTGGACCTCGGCCTCGGAGGCGTTGAGCACCGGATCGCGGCTGCTCCGCTGGTTGCAGCCCGCCACCAGGGCGTTGAGGCTGAGGGGATAGGTGTCCGGTACGGTGTGCTGCTTTTCGACCAGGACGCCGAGGACGCGGGCTTCGATCAGGCTGAGGTGGGGCAGGGCGCGTGATGACATGGGGGCAGGTCGGGGCTTGTGCGGGGTTCGCGGGTTCCAGCCGTGGGGGTCACGCGCCGCCGGCCGGCGTGCCATCCTGCGCGCCGGCCCCCACCCCCGCGGCAAGTGCCTGGCGGTCGGCATGATAGGACGAGCGCACCAGCGGCGCGCAGGCGGCGTGGGAGAAGCCCATGGCGGCGGCTTCGCGCTCGAAGCGGGCGAAGACATCGGGATGGACGTAGCGGGCCACCGCCAGGTGATGGCTGGAGGGCGCCAGGTACTGGCCGATGGTGAGCATGTCCACGCCGTGGGCGCGCAGGTCGCGCATCACCTCGACGATCTCCTCGTCGGTCTCGCCCAGTCCCACCATCAGTCCGGACTTGGTGGGGACCTCGGGCACCCGCGCCTTGTACGCGCGCAGCAGCTCCAGCGAATGCGTGTAGTCGGCGCCGGGTCGGGCCTGGCGGTAGAGCCGCGGCACGGTCTCCAGGTTGTGGTTCATGACGTCGGGCGGCGTGGCGGCGAGAATCTCCAGCGCCACGTCCATGCGAGCGCGAAAGTCGGGGACCAGCACCTCGATGCGGGTGGTCGGCGAGGACTCCCGCACGGCGCGGATGCACCGGGCGAAGTGTCCGGCGCCGCCGTCGCGCAGATCGTCCCGGTCCACGCTGGTGATGACGACGTAACGCAGGCCGAGGGCGGCGATGGTGCGGGCCAGATGCGCCGGCTCCTCGGGGTCGGGGGGCTGGGGCCGGCCGTGGCCCACGTCGCAGAACGGGCAGCGCCGCGTGCAGATGTCGCCCAGGATCATGAAGGTCGCGGTGCCGTGCGAGAAGCACTCGCGGATATTGGGGCAGTTGGCCTCTTCGCAGACCGAATGCAGACGGTTCTCGCGGAGGGCGTTCTTGACCTTCACGTACTCCGGAGTAACGGGGGCGGACAGGGACGAGGTTCGAACGAAGCGCTCAGAGTCGAGGTGCGCGCGGGGCGCCCGGGTCCAATTCGCGTGGGCCGCCCAGGACACGCACCAGGATGGCACTCAGCCGCTCGCCGGCGGCGTTGGTGTCGGTGCCCACGCCCAGATCCCGCAGTTGCGTGACGGCCAGGCCACTATACCCGCAGGGGTTGATGGCGGCAAACGGCGCCAGATCCATGTCCACGTTCAGGGCGAGGCCGTGGGTGCTGCAGCCGCCGCGCACCCGCAATCCCAGCGCGGCGATCTTGGCGTCGGCCACATAGACCCCCGGCGCACCCGCCCGGCGCTCGCCGCGGATGCCCCATCCGGCCAGCAGCTCGATGATGGCCTGCTCCATGCGCCACACCAGGTCGCGCACACCCAGGCCGCGGCGGCGCAAGTCCAGCAGCAGGTAGGCAACCAGTTGGCCGGGGCCGTGGTAGGTGATCTGGCCGCCGCGGTCGGTGCGCACCAGGGGAATGCCCGCGTCGCGCAGCAGATCCTCCGGCTTGCCGGCCATGCCGAGGGTGAACACCGGGGGGTGCTCCAGCAGCCACAACTCGTCCGGGGTGGCGGGCTCGCGGGTGGCGCTGAAGCTGCGCATGGCCTCCCAGGTAGGCTCGTAGGGCGCCCGGCCGAGGCGACGCACCACCAGGCCGCTGTTGGAGCGGGCTTGCCCGCGATGGCGGCCGCTGCTTTCGCCGGCAGGCCCGCTCCCGCGGGGATCGGGAACGGGCTCGCTCATCCGCGGCACGGGACGGGGAGGTGGGGCATGCGTTTGGCGCGCGCCGTCAGAGCACCACCTTCACCAGCGGATGGCCGGTGAGGTCGCGGTACAGGGCATCCAGTTGCGAACGGGAAGTGGCACGGACGGTGCAGGTGACGCTGAGGTAACGGCCTGCACTGGAGGCGCGGATCTCGGCGCGGGCGGCGTCGAAATCCGGCACGTGGCGCCGCACCACCGCCACCACTTCGGCGGCGAATTGCGGCACCGCGGCCCCCATCGCCTTGACGGGGAAGTCACACGGGAACCGCAGCGGGCTGTCCTGCGCCACCACCGCGCATCACCGTCGTCTTGAAGTCCTGGTACCAGGCGTGCATGCGCGCCGCCACCGGGCCGGGGCAGCCGCTGCCCACGGGCTGGCCATCCAGCCGCGTGATGGGCAGCACCTCGCGGGTGGAGGAGGTCATCCAGATCTCGTCGGCCGAGCGCACCTGTGCCTCGGGAATGTCGCGCACCTCGTGGGGCAGGCCGTGGCGCGCCGCCAGCTCCAGCACCACGTCGTAGGTGATGCCCGGCAGCACCAGGTGGCTCTTGGGCGGCGCCAGCAGCGTGCCGTCGCGCACGATGAAGATGCTGCTGGCGGCGCCCTCGGTGAGGTACCCGTCGCGCAGCAGGAGGGTCTCCGCCGCGCCCGCATCCACCGCCTGCTGGCGCAGCATGCAGTTGGCGAGCAGCGAGATGGTCTTGAGGTCGCAGCGCAGCCAGCGGTAATCGACGGCGGTCACCCCCGCCACGCCCTGTTCGCGCAGTTGCGCGCCGGGGGTGACCAGGGGCGAACTCGTGATGAACACCGTCGGCGGCACGCCCCGCGGGAAGGCATGGTCGCGCTTGACGTCGGCGCCGCGGGTGATCTGCAGGTACACCGATTGGTCCTCGTCCCCGTTGCGCGCCACCACCGTCTCGATGAGCGTCATCCACTCGGCGACGGCGTGGGGATTGGGCAGGCCGATGCCGTCCAGCGTGGCCTGCAGGCGATGCAGGTGCTGTTCCAGCCGGAAGCAGCGCCGCGAATAGACGGGAATGACTTCGTAAGCGCCGTCGCCGAACAGGAAGCCGCGGTCCATGGGCGAGATGCGGGCCGCCTCGGCCGGCATGAACTCGCCATTGAGATAGACCGTGCCCATCGTTACTGCAGCCACAGCCTCAGGCTGTCCCAGAGACGGCCGAAAAACCCCGCCACGGACACGCCGTCAATGGCCTGCACCGGATATTCGCCGAAGGGCTGGCCGTTGAGCGTGAGTTTGAGGGTACCCACCTGCTGCCCCCTGGCCACCGGCGCCAGGAGCGGCTGCTGGCTCACCATGCTGGCCTTGAGCTGTTGGCCCTGCCCCTGCGGCACGGAGAGCACGAGGTCTTCGGGGAAACCGGCCTTCACGGTGTTCCCGGCGCCCTTCCACACGCGCAACTCGCTGACGGCCTGGTCCTTGCCGTACAGCTTGACGGTTTCATAGGCCTGGAAGCCAAAGTTCAGCAGGCGCTGGGTCTCGTGGACACGGACGGTGTCGGAGCTGGTGCCCATCACCGCCGCGACCAGACGGCGCGACCCGCGCTTCGCGGAGCCGATGAGGCAATACCCGGCGGTCTCGGTATGGCCGGTCTTTATGCCGTCCACCGTGGGATCGAGCCACAGCAGGCGGTTGCGATTGGGCTGGCGGATCTTGTTGTAGGTGAATTCCTTATCGGAATGGATGGCGTAGAGGTCGGGGAAGTCCCGGATCATCGCCGCCGCGAGCGTCACCAGGTCGCGGGCGGTGGAGTAGTGCTGCGGGTCGGGCAGCCCGGTGGCGTTGGTGAAATGGGTGTTGCGCAGGCCCAGCCGTTGCGCCTCGCGGTTCATCATCTGCGCGAAGTTCTCCTCCGAGCCGCCCACCACCTCGGCCAGGGCCACGCTGGCGTCGTTGCCCGACTGGACGATCATGCCGCGCAGCAGGTCACCCACGGCCACGGGATGCTTGGGATCGATGAACATGCGGGAGCCCGACGCCTTCCACGCGCGTTCCGACACCGGCACGGTCTGGTCCATGGCGATCGACTTGCGCTGGAGGGCGCTGAAGCTGAGGTAGGCGGTCATCAGCTTGGTGAGCGAGGCCGGTTCGACGCGCTCGTCCGCGGCCTGCGCGGCGAGCACCTGGCCGGAGGCGGCGTCGAACAGCAGCCAGGACCTGGCCAGCACGGAGGGGGGCTGGGGGAGCGACTGGGCCTGTGCCGCTTGCGCGAACAGCAGGATCAGCAGGCTGAAGAACAAGCGCATGGGGATGACGGCCGTGGACCAAAGGCGCGGATTATAGCAAAGGGGCCCGTCGGGCCCGGTGCGGGGGCGGTCGCATTGTGGGAGCGGGCATGCCCGCGATGCCAACCGCCGCAATCGCGGGCAATCCCGCTCCCACAGGGGCGCGGCCCCCGGCGACAAGGCGGCGGCGCGCCGCACGATCGCCTTTCAGACCCAACGCACCCTCCACGGGTGCTCAGCGCATCACCAGCATGGGCTGGAGGTTCGCCGCCTTGCGGATGCGCTCGGCCACGCCACCCGCCTCCTCGGTGGATGCGAAGGGTCCGGCATGCAGGCGGTAACGGCCATCGTCGGGAACCACGTGCAATTTCCCCGACAGCCACGCCATGTCCCGCGCCAGCATGGTGCGCAAGGACTCGGCGTTGCTGTTGCTGGCAAAGGCCCCCAGTTGCAGGAACACCCCCCTGGCGGCTGCGGATGGCTGCGAACGCCCGGCCGGCGACACGCCCGTTGACGCCAGCGCCGATGCGAACCGGCCGATGGGATCGGGATCGGCATCGCCCGCCGTCGAAGCCAGACGCAGGCCCACCGCCGGTCCGCTGCCGCCATCGGCTGCCGTCGCCTGCATCGATGGCGCCTCGGGAATGATGCTCTCCACCAGCAACTGCGCACTTCCCTGCCGGACGTAACCCAGCTTGAAGGCCGCAGCGTAGGACAGGTCGATCATCCGGCCCTTGTGGAAGGGGCCCCGGTCGTTGATGCGCACCACCACCGCCCGGCCGTTGTCCACGTTGGTGACGCGCACATAGCTGGGGATGGGCAGCGTCGGATGGGCAGCGGACATGGCGTACATGTCGTAGCGCTCGCCGCTGGAAGTTTTCTGGCCGTGGAAGCGCTTGCCGTACCAGCTCCCCACGCCGCGGACGCGGTAGGGCTTGAGGCCGGTGGACGGCACGTAGTCCTGCCCGAACACCGAATAGGGATTGTTGGCGAAGCGATGCAGCGGCTCGCTGCGCGGCTGGGCATCGGGAATGCCTTGGAGACCCTCGGGCGGATCATCGTCCGGGCCGTCGTCCAGGTAGTAGCCCCCGCGGCGGGGCAGTTCCAGCCGTGCCGTGGGCACCCTGGCGGCATCCAGCGCACGCGCGGGCGCGCGCAACACCGCCTCGGCCTGTGCAACGGCTGCCGCTTCGGCGGGTGGGGAAGGCCGCGGCGCCTGCGTGGCGCATGCGGCCACGAGCAGCGCTTGCGCGCCCAGCGCCCCGTACAGGGGGATGTTCCTCACTTCGGTACGAGCATGCGATGGCGGTTGATGCTCAACAGAATACCGACTCCAAGGAAAAGTGTCACCAATGCCGTCCCACCGTAGCTGATGAAGGGCAACGGCACGCCGACCACGGGCAGCACGCCGCTGACCATCCCGATGTTGACGAAGGCATAGGTGAAGAAGATCAGCGTGACGCTGCCCGCCAGCAGGCGGGTGAACATGGTGGGGGCGTTACTGGCAATCATCAGGCCGCGCACGATGAGCGCCAGGTAGAGCAGCAGCAGCAGCAGGCTGCCCACCAGTCCGAACTCCTCGGCGAACACGGCCAGGATGAAGTCCGTATGGCGTTCCGGAATGAACTCCAGATGGGTCTGCGTGCCGTGCAGCCAGCCCTTGCCCAGGGCGCCGCCGGAGCCCACGGCGATGGTGGACTGGATGATGTGGTAGCCGGCCCCCAGGGGATCGGAGGCCGGATCCAGCAGCGTCAGCACACGCCGGCGCTGGTAGTCGTGCAGCAAGGTCCACACCAGCGGCAGGCTCGCGCCCGCGGTCACCGCCAGCGCAAACATGACGCGCCAGCTCAGTCCGGCGAGGAAGATGACGTAGAACCCCGCCGCCAGCACCAGCATGGCGGTGCCCAGGTCGGGCTGGCGCACGATCAGCACCACCGGCACGGCGAGCAGCAGTGCCGCCACCCCGTAGTCGCGCAGCCTCAGGGTGGCCTCGCGCTGCTGGAAGTACCAGGCGAGCATCAGCGGCACGGCGATCTTCATGATCTCCGAAGGCTGGATGCGGGTGAACCCCACGTGCAGCCAGCGCCGCGCGCCCTTGCTGACGTCGCCGAACAGCGCCACGGCAACCAGCAGCAGCACGCCCACGACATAGAGGGGGAGGGCGAAGCGCGCGAGCGCGGGCGGGCGGATCTGCGCCACCATCCACATCACGCCATAGGCCACGGCCATGTTCAGCAGTTGGCCCTTGAAGCGGGCGGGAGCATCCAGGGTGGCGCTGAACACCGCCGCCAGCCCCGCCGCCATGAGCAGCCCGACGATGATCAGCAGCGGCCCATCCAGCCCGCGGGTGAGGCGATAGACGAAAGCGCTAATCATCGCGTACGCCCGGTGCTTCGTCGTTGTCGGCGCCGCGGGGCGCAACCGGCTCATCCTCCGGCACGCGGATTTCGCGTGCCGGTGCGTCGGTCAGCTTGCCCAGCAGGTAGTAGTCCAGCATCTGGCGCGCGATGGGCGCTGCGGAGCGCGCGCCGAAACCGCCGTTTTCCACCAGCACCGCCAGGGCAATGCGCGGTGCCTCCGCCGGGGCAAAGGCGATGTACAGCGCGTGGTCCCGGTGCTCCTGGCGAACCCTCGATTCCACGTACTTCTCGTTCTGCTTCATGGCCACCACCTGGGCGGTCCCGGTCTTGCCGGCCACGCTGTAGGGCACGCCGGCAAACGCCCGCGCACCCGTTCCCTCCTTGTTCACGCCCACCATCGCGCGCCGGATGACCTCCACGTTACGCGCGTCGAGCCCGATACTGCGCGCCGGCCCGGACTTCACCGCGACGCGCTCGCCGTCCCTCCCGCTGCCCACCTGCTGCACCAGATGCGGGCGATACACCACCCCGCCGGAGGCCAGCGTGGCCACCGCATGGGCAAGCTGCATGGGCGTGTAGGCGTTGTAGCCCTGGCCGATGGCCACGCTGATGGTCTCGCCGGCGTACCACTTCTGGCGGAAGCGTTTCAGCTTCCACGCCGACGACGGCAACACGCCCCGGCTCTCGCCCTCCAGATCCACGCCGGTGGGACTGCCAAAGCCGAACTGGGCCATGAACCGGGCGATGTTGTCGATGCCCATGTCGTGGCCGAGGGTGTAGTAATAGGTGTCGCAGGAATGCACGATGGAGGCGTACATGTCCACCAGCCCATGCCCGCCGACCTTGTCGTCGCGGAACTTGTGGCCGCCGAACCAGAAGAAGCCGGGGTCCGAGATGGCCTGCTGGGGCGTGCGCTTGCCCTGTTCCAGCGCCCCCAGCGCCATGAAGGGCTTGAACGTCGAACCGGGCGGGTAGGCGCCGTTGAGGGCGCGGTTGATCATGGGACGGTCGGGGGAATTGTTGAGCGCATCCCAGCTCGCCGGGTCGATGCCGTCCACGAACAGGTTGGGGTCGAACCCCGGCATGCTCACCATGGCCAGGATGCCGCCGCTGCCGGGGTCTATCGCCACCAGGGCGCCGCGGCGCTCGCCGAAGGCCTTTTCGGCCACCTCCTGCAGCTTGAGGTCGAGGGTGAGCACCAGGTCGGTGCCCTGGCGTGCCGGGCTTCGCGCCAGCGAACGCGCGGCGCGCCCGCCGGCGTCGACTTCGACCTCCTCGTAGCCGGTCTCGCCGTGGAGCACGAACTCGTACTTCTGCTCCAGGCCCGACTTGCCGAAGACCTCGGTGCCGCGGTAGTTGGCGCTCTGCTCTTCGGTTTCGATGCGCGCCAGGTCGCGATCCGTCACCCGCCCGATATAGCCCAGCACGTGGGACGCCAGCGTGCCCTGGGGGTACTGGCGGAACAGCCGCGCCTTGACCTCCACGCCCGGAAAGCGGTAGCGGTTGGCGACGAAGCGCGCCACCTCCTCGTCGGTCAGGCGGTTGCGGATGGGCAGGCTCTCGAAGTTCCTGGTTTCTTCCATCAGCCTGCGGAAGCGGCGTCGGTCCTTGGGCTGGATGTCCACCAGCGTCGCCAGTTCGTCGATCAGTGCCTCCAGGTCGGGAGCCTTGCTGGGCGTGATTTCCAGCGTGTAGGCGGAGTAGTTGCGCGCCAGCACCACTCCGTTGCGATCCAGGATCAGGCCGCGGGTGGGCGCAATGGGCACCAGCGCGATGCGATTGTCCTCGGCGCGGGTGTGGTAGTAATCGTGGCGCAGGATCTGCAGATAGGCGAAGCGGGCCGCCAGCACGCCAAAGGCCACCACCACGACTCCCAGCGCCACCATGAGGCGGCCCCGGAAACGCCGCGACTCCTTTTCAGGATTGCGGAACTCCGTCGAGTGCATGCCGGCCAGTAGGGACGTCATAGCGGCCGGTTTTCATCCTTCTCCACCGGTTGCGCCTGGGGCCACAACAGCAGCATCGACAGGGCCGGCCAGATGAGCGCCCCCGAGAGGCTGGACACGAAGTAGCCCCAGCCGGGAAAGTGGGCACCGGCCGCCACGCGCACCACCACCATGAGGGCCTGCGCCAGCAGCAGCAGGGGCAGCACGTGCAGCGCCTGCTGCCAGTGGGTGAACCACAGCACGCGCCGCGACAGCGCCCGGGCGCCGAAGGCCACCGCCACATAGGCCAGCGGATGCTGGCCCAGCACCGCGCCATGGGCCACGTCCATGAAGAGGCCGAGCACGAAGCCGGGCAACATGCCGCTGCGCCGCGGCTCGCGCACGTTCCAGAACGCCAGCGTCAGCGCCACCCAGTCGGGCATCAGGGGCGCCACGCCCAGCGGCACGAGATTCAGCACCAGGGCGGCCAGCAGGCTGCCGACGATGAAGGACTGGCGCGCCGGCAGCAACAGCCGGGATGATCGGTTGTGTGTCTGCATGGCCTAGCCCCCCTTGCCGCCAGGGCGCCGCGCTGTGGTCCGGCGCTGGGCCGCCGCGGGCGCCTCCTCCGCCGGAGGAGGGGGCGGAGATGCGCGCTTGCCGAGAACGAGCACCTGGGTGTTGCGCTCGACGCCCGCCGCCGGCAGGCACAGGATGCGGGCAAAGGTGAAGGTGGCGTCGCGATCGATCCGCGCCACCTTGGCCACCGGGAGGCCGGGCAGATACACGCCGTCCAGGCCGGAGGTCACCAGCACGTCTCCCGGCTGGACGTCCGCGTTGGCAGGCATGTAGCGCAACTCCAGCACACCCGGGCCGGCGCCGAACACCACCCCGCGCAGGCCGTTGCGCCCGACCTGAACCGGCACCGCCTGGCCCTTGTCGCTGACGAGGGTCACCTCCGACTGCATGGTGTAGGCACGGGTCACCTGCCCGAGCACGCCCACCTCGTCCTTTTCCTGGGCAAGCTGGGCATAGCGCTGCTGCGCCAGCGACAGCTCGGTCTGGCGGCGGCGCAGCTCGTTGTTCTCTTCCTGCAGGGCGGTCACGCTGGCGAAGTAGTCGCCGGCCCGGGCCGACAGCGCCCCGGGCGAGCGGGCAAGCTGCTGCAGGGGGTAGGACAACAGCGCCACGCCCTGACGCATCAGGTCCAGATAGTGGTAGCGCAGATCCACCACGAACAGCGACAGCGACAGCGCGACGAAGAACAGCAGCCGCGCCAGCGGGGCGGGTCCGCGCTTGAAGAAGGGTGGGGGCTGGTGCTCGGTGGCGACAGGCATGCGGGACGGTCAGGCGGCTGGCTCAGGATCAAGGTACGCCGGGCGAGGCTTGGCGCAACAGCCAAGCCCGGCGAGATCCGGTTCAACCGAGAAGTGTAGCGTCCACCGGAGCATCGCCCCTATTCGCTGGTAAACAGGCTCCCCAGCTTGTCCATCTTCTCCAGGGCCATGCCGGAGCCGCGTACCACGCAGGTCAGCGGGTCGTCCGCCACGATCACCGGCAGGCCGGTCTCTTCCATGAGCAGGCGGTCCAGGTCGCGCAGCAGCCCGCCGCCGCCGGTCAGCACCATGCCCTTCTCGGCGATGTCGGCGCCCAGCTCGGGCGGCGTCTGCTCCAGCGCGCTCTTGACTGCGCTGACGATGGAATTGAGCGGCTCGGTCAGCGCCTCCAGGATCTCGTTGCTGGAGATGGTGAAGCTGCGCGGAATGCCCTCGGCCAGGTTGCGGCCCTTGACCTCCATCTCCTGCACCTCGGAACCCGGAAAGGCGGAACCGATCTGCTTCTTGATCATCTCGGCCGTGGTCTCGCCGATGAGCATGCCGTAGTTGCGGCGGATGTAGTTGATGATGGCTTCATCGAACTTGTCGCCGCCCACCCGCACCGAGCCGGAGTAGACCATGCCGCCCAGGGAGATCACCCCCACCTCGGTGGTGCCGCCGCCGATGTCCACCACCATGGAACCGGTGGCGTCGGCCACCGGCATGCCGGCGCCGATGGCCGCCGCCATGGGCTCCTCGATGAGGTAGACCTGGCTGGCGCCGGCGCCCAGCGCCGACTCTCGGATGGCGCGCCGCTCCACCTGGGTGGAGCCGCAGGGCACGCAGATGATGATGCGCGGACTGGGCGAGAACAGCCGCGAATCATGCACCTTCTTGATGAACTGCTTGAGCATCTGCTCGGTGACGGTGAAGTCGGCGATCACGCCGTCCTTCATCGGGCGGATCACCTGGATGCTGCCCGGATTGCGGCCGAGCATCTGCTTGGCGGCATGGCCCACGGCCTGGATGGTCTTGCGGGCACTGGGGCCGCCTTCGGTGCGGATGGCGACCACCGAGGGCTCGTCGAGCACGATGCCCTTGCCGCGCACGTAGATGAGCGTGTTGGCGGTGCCCAGATCGATGGCCAGATCGTTGGAGAAATAGGAACGCAGAAAGCCGAACATGCGGATTAACCTTAAGCTGCCAAGGGTGAGAATGTCCCTCGGGACATCCGGGGGCGCCGCGCTGCGGCAAAGCAAATTTATATGATAACCTAAGCCCGTTTGCCGTTTAAAAGTTCGCGTTTCGCCTTCATTTGCCGGCGTTCCCGCTTCCCGCCCATGTCTCTCAGCCCGGAACAGGTCCGCAATATCGCCCGCCTCGCCCGCATCGCCATCACGGATGCCGAAGCCGCAACGGTGCGCGACCAGCTCAACGGAATTCTCGGCCTCATCGAACGCATGCAGGCCGTCGACACCTCCGGCATCGCGCCCATGGCCCACGCCCAGGATCTTTCCCAGCGCCTGCGCGACGACCGCGTGACCGAGTCCGACCGTCACGAAGCCTTCCAGAGCGTGGCACCCGAGGTCGAAGCCGGGCTCTACCTCGTTCCCCGGGTGATGGAGTGATGCGCCGCGGATGCGCGGGCGCGGCGGGCGGGTGCCACGTGCGGGGCATCGTCCGGGGGCCGCGAGCCGATCAGGAAGAATCGGCGTGGAAATGATCAACGAATCCCTCGTGCAACTGGGTGGCCGGCTGCGGACGCGCGAGGTCTCCAGCGTCGAGCTGACCACGGCTTTCCTCGAACGCATCGCGCGCCTCAACCCGGTCCTCAACGCGTTCATCACGGTGGATCGCGAGCGCACGCTGGCGCAGGCGCGCGAGGCGGACGCACGGCTCGGCCGCGGCGAGGGCGGCCCGCTCACCGGCATTCCGGTCGCCCACAAGGACATCTTCTGCGCCCGGGGCTGGCGCACCACCTGCGGCTCGCGCATGCTGTCCAATTTCGTCAGCCCCTACGATGCCCACGTCGTCGAGCGGCTGGCCGGGGCGGGAGCGGTGTGCCTGGGCAAGACCAACATGGACGAGTTCGCCATGGGCTCGTCCAATGAGACCTCCCACTTCGGTCCGGTGAAGAATCCCTGGAACACCGCCATGGTCTCCGGCGGCTCCAGCGGCGGTTCTGCGGCCGCGGTCGCGGCGCGCCTGGCGCCGGGCGCCACGGGCACCGATACCGGCGGCTCCATCCGCCAGCCCGCCGCGCTGTGCGGACTCACGGGCCTCAAGCCGACCTACGGCGTGGTGTCGCGCTACGGCATGATCGCCTTCGCATCGAGCCTGGACCAGGGCGGCCCCATGGCCAGGAGCGCGCAAGACTGTGCGCTGCTGCTCAACTCCATGTCCGGCTTCGACCCGCGCGATTCCACGAGCCTGGAGCGGCCGGCAGAAGACTACAGCCGGGGCGTCGACGCCGCGCGTGATCCCGATCGGCCGCTGGTCGGCCTCACCGTCGGCCTGCCGAAGGAGTTCTTCGGCCCCGGCATGGACGCCGACGTGGCCGCCGCCGTCGAAGCGGCCATCGCCGAAGTCCGGCGCCTCGGGGCGCAGACCGTCGACATCGGCCTGCCCAACATGGAACTGTCGATCCCGGTCTATTACGTGCTGGCCCCGGCCGAGGCCTCGTCCAACCTCAGCCGTTTCGATGGCGTGCGCTATGGCCACCGCAGCGCGCAGTTCGACGACCTGATGGACATGTACTGCCGCACCCGCGCCGAAGGCTTCGGCGACGAGGTCAAGCGGCGCATCCTCATCGGCACCTACGTCCTTTCCCACGGCTACTACGACGCCTACTACCTGCAGGCGCAAAAGCTGCGCCGCCTCATCGCACAGGACTTCGTCGCCGCCTTCCGGCACTGCGACGTCATCATGGGCCCCACCAGCCCCACGGTCGCCTTCGCGCTCGGCGCCAGGAGCGCCGACCCGGTGCAGATGTACCTGTCCGACATCTACACCATCGCCGTCAATCTCGCCGGCCTGCCCGGCATGTCCATCCCCTGCGGCTTCGGCGGCCACGGCCTGCCGGTGGGGCTGCAGATCATCGGCAATTATTTCGACGAGGCGCGCATGATCGAGGTGGCCCATCGCTACCAGCAGGTGACCGACTGGCACCTGCGCGCCCCGGCGCTGTGACCGTGGGTGCGCTTCCGTGAACGCCGCCGTCCGGTCCCGCCGCACCTCCTGCGCTTTGCGCAGCGGCGCATTGCTGGCGCTGCTGAGCGCCCTTGCCGGCGGCTGCAGCGTGGCGCCCACCTTGCCTGAAGCGCCCGAAGCGGCACCGCCGGGGCGTGCGGAGACCCGCGACGAGGCCGCACGCCCCCCCGCCCGCCCGCCGCGCAAGCGCCTCGCCAAACCCGGCCCGATCCCCGAGCGGCCGCTCAACGTCAAGGCGCAGTGCCGCTTCCGGGATGAGACCGGCTATCAGGGCGCCCTGAATCTTGAGGTGGCCAACGCCCGGGTGTTGCAGTTCGAGGCCTCGGTGGACATCCCGCGTCGCGGCAGTTGCCATTTCTCGCTGACGGATTTCCGTCCCGTCGCCGCGCCCAACCACCGCGTGAAGCTCGCCGCGCCGGGTTCGCGCTGCGTGGTCCACATGTGGGAGCAGGGCAACCAGGTAACGGTCGGTTTCAGCGACTGCCAGGACCGCTGCAGCGGCAACGCCTACCCCTACCTGTGGCCGCTGCTGGCCGACGCGGAGGATGGCACCTGCGGCTGAGCCGCGGAGTCGGCGTCTTGACCGGGCCGCGGAGTCGGCGTTTCGACCGGGCCGCGGAACCGGCGGTGCAGCGGCGCCGCGCGGTCGGCGCTGCAACTGAGCCGCCCCGTGCGGCGCAACACACTCACATGAAAACGGAACGCCCCATGAGCGCATCGAATTGGGAAGTCGTCATCGGGCTGGAGACCCACGCCCAGCTCTCGACCGTCTCCAAGATCTTCTCCGGCGCGGCCACCGCTTTCGGTGCCGCCCCCAACACCCAGGCCTGCGCGGTGGACATCGCCCTGCCCGGGGTGCTGCCGGTGCTCAACCGCGGCGCCGTGGAGCGCGCCATCCGCTTCGGGCTGGCCGTCGGTGGGCGCATCGCGCCGCGCTCGGTGTTTGCGCGGAAGAACTACTTCTACCCGGATCTGCCGAAGGGCTACCAGATCAGCCAGTACGAGTTGCCGGTGGTCGGCGGCGGCAGTGTTTCCGTCCGTGTTGGCGACGAGGAGAGGACCATCCGGCTGACCCGCGCCCACCTGGAAGAGGACGCCGGCAAGTCCCTGCACGAGGACTTCCACGGCCGCACCGGCATCGACCTGAACCGTGCCGGCACGCCGCTGCTGGAGATCGTCTCCGAGCCCGAACTGCGCTCCGCCGCCGAGGCCGTGGCCTATGCGCGCACGCTGCACGCACTGGTGCGCTGGATCGACATCTGCGACGGCAACCTGCAGGAGGGCAGCTTCCGCTGTGACGCCAACGTCTCGCTGCGCCGCCCCGGCGCACCGCTGGGCACGCGCTGCGAGATCAAGAACCTCAATTCCTTCCGCTTTCTGGAACGAGCCATCGAGTTCGAGGTGCGTCGCCAGATCGACATCCTCGAAGACGGCGGCAGCATCGTGCAGGAAACCCGCCTCTACGACCCGGACCGGGACGAAACCCGCTCCATGCGCAGCAAGGAAGACGCCCAGGACTACCGCTACTTTCCCGACCCCGATCTGCTGCCGCTGGACATCGACGCCGGCTGGATCGATGCCGTGCGCACAACCATGCCGGAACTGCCCGGCGCCATGCGCCTGCGTTTTCAGGAGCAGTACGGCCTGTCGGCCTACGACGCCGCCACCCTCACGGCGCAACGTGAGATCGCCCGCTTCTTCCAGGACACGCTGGATTGCGCCGGCGCCGAACTGGCAAAGCCCGTCGCCAACTGGATCCTCGGCGAAGTGTCGGCACGACTCAACCGCGAAGAACTGGACCTCTCCCGGGCACCGGTGGCCCCGGCACAACTGGCGGGCCTGGTGCGGCGCATCGCCGACGGCACCCTGTCCAACGCCCTCGGCAAGAAGGTGTTCGACGCGCTGTGGAACGGCAAGGGCGCCACAGCCGACGAGATCATCGAACGCCAGGCACTGAAGCAGATCACCGACGAGTCGGCGCTGGAGCGCATCATCGACGAGGTGCTGGCCGCCAACCAGAAGTCGGTGGAGGAGTTCCGCGCCGGCAAGGAGAAGGCCTTCAACGCCCTCGTCGGCCAGGCCATGAAGGCCACCCGCGGCAAGGCCAACCCCCAGCAGATCAACGACCTGCTGCGTCGCCGGCTGGGGAGTTGAGCGCCCGCGGGGCGTGTGGCGAGCTAGCGCCCGAATGCAGCGCGGCGACCGGCGCCGTGCCGGCCCCGGGGTCCGTCGCCTGCGAGCGCAGGCTCACTCCATGCGTACCAGGGGACCGTGGATCTCGGCGCCGCGCGCGATCTCGATCGCGCGATAGTGGATGGTGCCGAACACCTGGGCCCGCGGATGCAGATCGATGCGTTCGGACGCGAAGATGTCGCCGACGATCTTGCCGTGGAGTGTGATCTTGCCGGCGCGCACCTCGCCCTCGATGCTTCCCTGATCGTCCACGACCAGTTGCGAGCCCGCCTCTTCGACGGCGATCAGGTTGCCTTTGACGCGCCCGCTCAACTGGATCATGCCGCGGAATACCACGTCGCCGAAAATCTCCGTGCCGCTGTCGATGCGGGTGATGGAACGGTGGCCGCTGTCTTTCGATTTCTCGAACATGGGTTTTTCCCTTTAGTGTCAGCGCCGGCCCACAAAGCCTTTGGCCGCGCTACCCGCACACCCCTGACAGGCGCCGGGAACAGTTGCATCCCCAAGCGGCGAAGTCCGTGTATCGACTCGGGGGTGCTCAGACTTCGGGCTTACGCCGATTTGTCAAAAAGGATTATAGACACGACACCGCGGATAAAGACGGACGACGCGCAGGCCTTCGTGACCCAGCGCACCGCCCGTCCGTGAGACGGTTGGCAATGCCCTGCGCGGCACCGCCGGAGCGCGGCTATTGCTGCGTCGGAGCCGCCGGCTCGCGGGGCGACGCCTCGGGGCGGCGTTCCACGGTGAGTTCGAGGAAACGCTTGCGCTCCGCTTCGAAGCGCGAGCGGGTGGATTCGATTTCGGCGACCTTGCGCTCGACCACGGTCTCCAGGGTCTGGAGTTCCGACTCGATCTCGCGCAGCGAAATCTGCACCTCCATCGGCGGTGCGGAGCGCCCGGCGGCGGGGGGGTGTGCCCCCACGCTCGTCGTGAGACCGCCTCGCTGCCCCCCCGGGGGGCTAGCCCCGCCTTGGGGCGGCCCGGCGGCGGGGCTACGCGCATGCAACTCCTGTTGCCGTGCCTTCAGGATGCGCTGTCGGGCGCGGGCATCGTCGAGGGCCTGCTGCTGCAGGCGCAGCGTCCGGTCGCGCTGGGCATCCAGGTCGGCCACCGTGCCGTAGCTTGCCAGCAGGGCCTCATCGCGCCGGAGCCGCTCACGCCGCAGCTGCTCCTCGACGGCGCGACGCTGCTGCACCTCGGCCTCGCGCGCCCTCTCCACGGGTGACAGGGGCGCCGCGTGGCGGCGCAGCGTCAGTCCGCGCTCGTCGAGTTCGCGGTACGCGCGCCCATAGCAGGCCGCCGGCAGCACGTCGCCGCACATCTGGCGCCCCTGGGCGTCCTGGCAGCAGTAGGTTACGGCGGACCACGCGGGCCATGCCCACGTCGCCCCGGCAACGACGAGGATACTTGCGCCGGCGGCACACAAACGCCGATTGCGCCGCCTTGGCAGCGCACGGGATGATGACGCGGCAAGAAGCCGACGCACCCCGCTAAGGCGCAATTCCATAACGCTCCCGGTAGGCGCGCACCGCGTCCAGATCCGCCGCGTGGAACGGATCGGCAGCCAGCCAGGCGACGAGGTCGGTGAGCCGGGCCACGCTCACCACCGCAATGCCGTAGCTCGCCTCGACTTCCTGCACCGCCGAGAACGCGCCGGTGCCGCGTTCCTGGCGGTCCAGCGCGATCACCACGCCACACGGTTCGGCGCCGGCGGCGCGGATGAGTTCCACGGACTCGCGCACCGACGTGCCGGCGGAGATCACGTCGTCCACGATCAGCACCCGCCCGGAAAGCGCCGCCCCGATGAGGCTGCCGCCCTCGCCATGGTCCTTGGGTTCCTTGCGGTTGAAGCAGAAGGGCACGTTGCGCCCCTCCCGCGCCAGGGCGATGGCCGTTCCGGCCACGAGGGGAATGCCCTTGTACGCCGGCCCGAAAAGCATGTCGAAGGGCAGGGCGGATCCGGCGATGGCGCGGGCATAGAAGGTGCACAGCCCGCCCAGCGACGCTCCGTCGTTGAACAGCCCGGCGTTGAAGAAATAGGGCGACAGCCGCCCGGCCTTGGTGACGAACTCGCCGAACCGCAGCACCCCCTGCCGGCAGGCGAATTCAATGAACTCCTGGCTGAGACCCATGTTTCTCCACGTTCTTCCTGACCGGGACACAGGCACCGGCAGCACTGCGCCGCCGCAACGAACCCCCTGCTGCGTCGGTCGCATCCGGCATGCGCGGGCCAAACTGACCTTCAAGGCGCTACAGCGGCGGGCGCAGCGCCGTACCGCCGTTCACGGCCGCCACATCATACTTGGTAACGCCCATGGCTGGGCGTCGGGGGTCACGCCCGCGGGCGAGTTCCGCGCCACCACCCGCAAGGCAATCAATAGGATGCGGAAGGTTTGGTGGCGCAAGCGGCGGGCGCAAGCCGCTAACGGCACCCCGGTTCATAATCCACCGTCAACGGAGCGTGGTCGCTGAAGCGCTGCTCCTTGAACACGGTGGCGGCACGCGCGGCCGCGGCGATCCCCGGGGTGCACAGTTGATAGTCGATGCGCCACCCCACGTTCCTGGCCCAGGCCTGCCCGCGATTGCTCCACCACGTGTAGCTCTCGCCGGTGGCCTCGGGATAAAGGCGACGATAGACATCCACCCATCCCAGTTCGTCGAACACCCGCGACAGCCAGGCCCGCTCTTGCGGCAGAAAGCCGGAATTCTTCTGGTTGGATTTCCAGTTCCTGAGATCGATTTCGCGGTGGGCGATGTTCCAGTCGCCGCACAGGATGATCTCACGCCCCTCCGCCCGCATCCCTGCGAGGCGGGGGAAGAACTCTTCCATGAAGCGGTACTTGGCCTGCTGCCTCTGCGGAGAACTGGAGCCCGAAGGCACATAGACCGACACCACCGAGAGATCCCCGAAGTCGGCCCGGATATAGCGCCCTTCCGCGTCGAACCCGGCATGGCCGATGCCCTCCACCACCCGGTCCGGCGGATTCCGGCAGTACAGACCGACGCCGCTGTAGCCCTTCTTCTCGGCGAAGTGGAAATGGCCCGTCATGCCGCGGGGCGCACGCATGGTCTCGGCCAGGTCGGCGGACTGCGCCTTGAGTTCCTGTACGCAGACGATGTCGGCCTTGTGCCGGGCAAGCCAGTCGAAGAAGCCCCGGGATGCGGCGGATCGGATGCCATTCAGATTGGCGGAGACAACTCGGAACATCAGGGTGGGCGCCATGGACGAACACAGAAGCCTGCAAGTGTGGCTCATCGCGGCGCACAAGGGGAGAGGCGTGCCGCGCCAGGCGTCGTTCAGGGCCGAAGACCCGCCACCGCCTGCCGCGCCGCCCGACACCGGCTGCGGGCGCCGGTCCGCAGGCAGGAACGCCATCGCCGCCGCAGCGCGCATCCACACCGGCGGGCACAGGCCACGGACCCCAGGCCAGGCGCCAAATGCGCCAAATGGCCAAATGGACTGCGGCCGAAAAAACGGCTATCCTTGCCCGGTTGTGCGCCCGTAGCTCAGTTGGATAGAGTACTGCCCTCCGAAGGCAGGGGTCGGACGTTCGAGTCGTCTCGGGCGCGCCAACCGACACACCGAACCCCGCCATGCCCCGCTCGCCGTTTGGCCATTGCCAGCGATCGCAGCCTAGCGGGCATGCGCGAACCCCTATGGCCCGGGTCGGGGATTGAGGGTAGGATTCACGATATTTTTCCGCCTCCGCCAGTTCCAATTCCCTGGAGGCGATCGAAGTAGGGAGATCAAAGAGGTGCGTCTCGCGCTTCTTGAAGACGACGCTGATCAGGCGCGGATACTCGCAACGTGGCTGCGCGAAGCGGGCCACGAAGTATATGAGTTCTCCCGCGGGCGCGATCTCATGCGACAGGCCATGCGGGAGAGCTATGACCTGTTCCTGCTCGACTGGATCGTGCCGGACGTCTCCGGGGACAAGGTCCTCGAATGGCTGCGCCGCGAACGTCATTGCGCCACGCCCGTCATCTTCGTCACCAGCCGCGAATCCGAAGAAGACATCGCCGCCGCGCTGGGTGCCGGCGCCGACGACTATGTCTGCAAACCGGTGCGGCGCCTCGAAATACAGTCCCGCATCACCGCGGTCCTGCGGCGTACCGGCCACCACCCCCAGGAGGGCGGCCAACTCGATGTGCCGCCGTTCCGATTCGACATCCCCACCCGTCAGGCGGCGATTTCCGGGGAGCCGGTGGAACTGACGGAGAAGGAATTCGAACTCGCCGTGTTCCTCTTCCGCAACCTCGGCCGCCTCGTTTCCCGCGGCCACCTGCTGGAGGTCATCTGGGGGAAGACTTCGGACATCGCCACGCGCACCATCGACACCCACATCAGCCGGGTTCGCTCGAAGCTCATGCTGCGCCCCGAAAAGGGCTTTCGCCTGGTGCCGATCTACAACTTCGGCTACCGTCTGGAACGCGTATCCGCGACCGCCAACGAAGCGGTCAAGACCGTCTCGGAATGAAGCCCTAGCCGCCCGGACCCCGGGCGGCTACAACCCCGGCTGGCAGGCCTGCCTATCTCCTGCGCAATTCGTCGCGGATCTCCTGCAGCAGCACGACATCCTCGGCAACGGGTGCGGCCGGCTCCGCCGGCGCCTCGCGCCGCATCCGGTTGAAAGCCTTGATCACGAGGAAGATCACGAAGGCGATGATGACGAATTCGACCACGGTGTTGATGAACGCTCCGTACTTCACCAGCGGCGCGCCAGCCTTCTCCGCAGCGTCCAGCGACTCGTAGGTCCGGTCACCGAGGTTGAGGTAGAGATGGCGAAAATCCACCCCGCCCATCGCCCTGGCGAGCACCGGCATCACCACGTCCTTGACCATGGAATCGACGATCTTGCCGAACGCGGCCCCGATCACGACCCCGATGGCCAGATCCACGACACTGCCGCGCAGCGCGAACTCCCTGAATTCAGACAAGATGCTCATATCCCCATCCTTTCGAGTTGAGCCGGAACGATCCCATCGTACCCCCAGCGACTCAAGCACGGGCTGAGTTCCTTCCCTCGCGCACTGACAATGCCGCCGGCACTTCACACAAGTTTTCAGACGAAGCCAGGGCTCATCCTTAGCATGGTCATGTCCATCCTCCACACACCCGATTCGGCCGTTCCCCCCGCCATGTCGCCTGCCGCAACGCGCCCCAACGCCTCCACCTCCGTGCGCAGCCGCCGACTGCGCGCCTTGCTGGGCGGGAGCCTCGCCATGATGGCGCCGGTGTGGCTCCTTGCCGAACAGCCGGCGATGGAACACTACCGCTACCGCGTGGCGCCGGGAGACACCCTCATCGGCGTCGGCGGCAAGCTGCTGCGGGCGCCGGCGGACTGGCGCAGGATCCAGCGCCTCAACGCCGTTGCCGATCCCCGCCTTCTGGCCTCCCGCGGCTGGCTCAACATTCCCTACGACATGCTGGCGGCCGAGCCGGCCTCCGCCCGCGTCTCCGCGCTCACGGGCAAGGCCAGCCTCGACGGCAGGCCGCTGGAGGTGGGCGCAACACTGGGGCCCAGCCAGCAGGTGGAAACGCACAACGACAGTTTCGTCACCCTCAGCATCGACGACGGTTCCAGCATCACGCTGCAACCCGATTCGACCCTGCGTGTCGAGAAACTGCAGCGCTACCGCAATACCGACGCCTTCGACATTCGCCTCAACCTGCCGGCGGGCAAGGTGGAGACCCATGTCGCACCCCGACCGGCCGGATCCGGCCGCTATGAACTGCGCACGCCCTCGGCGGTGATTGGCGTGCGCGGCACGCGCTTTCGCGTGGCCTCGGATCGTGCCGACCAGTCGCGCACCGAAGTCACCGAAGGCAAGGTGGCCGCACGCACGGATTCCGCGCGCGACAAGCCGGTGGTCATTGCGGAGGGTTTCGGACTGATCGTCGATGCCGGTCAGCCCCTTGCCCAGCCCGTCGCCCTGCTGCCCCCGCCCTCCCTGGCCGACACACCCCGCGAGCGCGACCGCCCGGTGGTGCGTCTGCCCTTCGGCGCCGTCCCCCAGGCCCGGGCCTATCGCGCCCAGGTGGCCCGCGACGGCGAATTCCGCGATCTGCTCGCCGAAAGCGTGGTCCCCGCCCCGGAAGCGAAGTTCGCCGCCCTCGACGACGGCACCTACTGGCTGCGGGTAAGGGGCATCGACGCCCGCGGGCTTGAAGGCCGCGACGCCGTGACCCGCTTCCGCCTCAAGGCGCGGCCGCTGCCCCCGGCGACCCTTCACCCCGCCCCGGGCGCCAAGGCCGTGGCCAGCGGACTGGAGTTCCGCTGGGCGGAGATGGAGTCGGTGGCCCGTTACGTCTTCCAGATCTCGCGCGATCAGGGCTTTGCGCCACCGCACACCGAGTCCGAAACCGTGGCCGCTTCGTCGCTCGCGCCCCGGCGGCCACTGGAGCCCGGCGAGTACCGCTGGCGCGTCGCCAGCGTGCGGGCCGACGGCGATCAGGGCCCGTTCGGCGACCCCGTGCGCCTGGTGGTCCGCCCACCCACGGCCCCTGCCTCCCCGCCCGTGATGGGCGAAAAGGACATGGCACTCCAATGGAGCGGCGAGCCCGGCCAGTCCTTCGACCTGCAACTCGCGCGCGACAGCGGGTTTGGCGACGTCGTGGCCTCCATGCATACCACCGAGCCGCACGCGACACTGGCGCGTCCCGACCCAGGGTCGTATTATTTGCGAATTCGCGCAATCGACGCGGACGGCTTTACGGCGCCGTTCAGCCCGCCGCAGCGCATTGAAGTTCCACGTCCCCCGTTCCCATGGTGGGTCTTGCTGGTGTATCTGCTCCTGCTGTGAACGAAGAATCAACACAGCGTCGTCGCTTCATCGTGGAGTGGCTGCTGGTGGCGGTGCCGCTGGTGGCGCTCGTGGCTGCCATCGCCACGTGGGGATGGCTCCAGCGGGCCGACCAGGTTCTCTACGACACGGCGCTGCGGGTATGGGAGCGGCCCGTGCCTGAGAAGGTCGTGATGGTCGCCGTCGATGACGAGAGCATCGCCGAGCTGGGGCGCTGGCCCTGGCGGCGCTCCGTGCATGCCGCGCTGATCAACCGTCTCGGCCACGCCGGGGCGAAGGCCATCGGCCTCGACTTCATTCTCAGCGAGGCGGACGCGGACGATCCCGCCAGCGACGCCGCCCTGTCCAGCGCCATGCGGCGCAGCGGCAAGGTGGTCCTGCCCATCGTGCAATCGGCCTGGAGCCGCGGCAAGTTCGAGGAGCTGCCACCGCTTGCCCAGTTTGCCCGCGCCGCCGCCGGCCTTGGCCACGCCCACGTCGAACTCGATTCCGACGGCATCGCCCGCACGGTCTATCTGCGCGAGGGCGCGGCGCGGGCGCCCTATCCGCACTTCGCCCTCGCCACCCTTGCCGTGGCCGACCCGCGTTTCCGCGCCAGTGTGGCCGGCACGCCCCTGAGCGTTGCGACCCGATCCGACGAGCAGGACTGGGTACGGCAGGGTCCCTTCAACGTACCCTACGCCGGGCCGCCCGGACACGTGCCCCAGGTGTCCTACGCCGCCGTGCTGCGCGGTGCCGTGCCCGACAGTTTCTTCCGCGACCGCATCGTGCTCGTGGGCGCCACCGCCGTGGGCGTGGCCGACGCCTACCCCACCCCCGTTTCCGGCTCCAGCCGCGCCATGTCGGGCGTCGAGATCAACGCCAACGTGGTGGCCGGCCTGTACGAGGGCATCCACCTGCGCCCGCTGCCGCTGATCATCACCGCCGCGGCGAGCGCGCTGGCCTGCCTGTTGCTGCTGCTGGCACTGCAGCGCCTGCCGGCCCGATCCGGCTTGCTGGTCATGGTGGGCGCGAGCGTCGGTGTGCTGCTGCTTTCCTTGCTGTTGCTGCGCGGTGCGCAGGTGTGGTTCCCGCCGGCGGCCACCCTTGCGGGCTGCCTGATGGCGTACCCGCTATGGGGTTGGCGGCGCCTGGAGGCGGCGCAGCGTTTCCTCGACGCCGAACTCGACCGCCTCTCCCAGGAACCCGTCCTTCTCGGCGATTCCATCGCCAGCCCCGGCGTCTACGCCGACCCCCTGTGGCGACGCATCGCCGGGGTGCGCGCCGCCGCGGCCCAGTCACGCGAACTGCGCCGCTTCATTTCCGACGCCCTGGAGGGACTGCCGGTGGGCGTGCTCGTCGGCGACCATGGCGGCAACGTCGTGCTCGCCAACCGGCTTGCCCTCGCCG
The DNA here is from genome assembly GCA_016208415.1 of Betaproteobacteria bacterium. GTDB lineage: Bacteria > Pseudomonadota > Gammaproteobacteria > Burkholderiales > Rhodocyclaceae > JACQYB01. Next base: position 64,972 of record JACQYB010000021.1, read on the forward strand.
CGCTGGAGGTGACCGACCGGCGCGCCATCGCCGGAAAGCCGTTGGCAGCCCTGCTGGGCAAGCTGCAATGGAACGAGAGCGGGAACGTGGAAGAAACCCTCGCGGCCCGCGGCCTCGGCGGAATGCCCAGCCAGCTCGAAGTGCGCACCGCCGGCGGCGCACCGTTCCTCATCAGTATCGCGCCCTTCTTCGCCACCAGTGGCGGCCTGCTGGGCTATCTCGTGAGCCTCAGCGACATCGGCGAATTGCGCGCCGCCCAGGAAGGCCGCGACGAAGCGATGCGCTTTCTGTCCCACGATCTGCGCGCCCCTCTGGCCAGCATCATCACCCTGGTGGAGGACGCCCAGCGGGCGCGCGGCGCCGAAGGCGACCCGTTCCTGAATCGTGTTGCACGGCACGCGCGCAACTCCCTCAACCTGGCGGACGATCTGTTGCGCCTCGCCCGCGCCGAGGCGGCGGATCCCCGTCGCTTCGCGCCGCTCGACCTGTCTGCGGTGCTGGACGAGGCGGAGGACGACGTCTGGCCCCTGTGCCGCAACCGCGGCATCGTCATCCGGCGGGACTCCCCCTCGGGCGCCGAGTCCCTCGTCACCGGCGACCGGGAGCTGCTGCGGCGCGCCGTCATCAACCTCCTCACCAATGCGGCGCGGTTCAGCCCCGCCAAGGGCGAGATCCGCCTGGAACTGTCCGACATCGGCAACGAATGGCTGATCAAGGTGACGGACCAGGGGCCCGGCATTCCCCCGGAGCGCATCACGGAGATGTTCTCGCGCTACAGCCGCTATGCCCCGCCGGGAATGTCGGCCTCGGAGGGCGTCGGCCTCGGGCTGGTCATCGTCAAGACCATCGCCCAGGCCCACGGCGGGCGAATCGCGGTGGAGAGCGAGCCGGGTCAGGGCTCGTCCTTCCGCCTCCACCTGCCCCGCGCGTCGGCTGCCGTCAATCTGAACCGCCGCTAGTGCCTACTTGCACAAGTCTGCGTCAGCACCGAGAGCGGCCTGGGGCGCCGAGCGCGAGGCGCAAACCGCAGCGATGCCCGGTGGCATCGCGAGGATTTGCAACGCTGCGCTCGGCGATGCCAGGCCGCTCGAATGTACGGCCAGCAGATCGAATCCGTCGTTGATCTCGTCCAGCGCCAGGCGGCGCGTCACCAAGCGCTCCACCGGCAGCCGTCCGGCCCGGTGCAGGGCGATGTAACGGGGGATATCCCGGGCCGGCACCGCCGAGCCCAGGTAGCTGCCCCGCACGGTTCGTTCCTCCGCCACCAGGCCCACCGCCGGGACGCTGAAGCGCTGCGACGGATGGGGCAGGCTGGCGGTGATGGTGGTGCCGCCGCGACGGGTGATCTGGTACGCCAGTGCCAGGGCATCCACCGAACTGGCCATTTCAAAGGCGTACTCGACCCCGCCGCCGCTGGCTGCGCGGACGTGCGCCGGCAGTTCCGGGTCCAGGGCGTTGAACGCATGGGTGGCGCCCAGCTCGCGCGCCAGCGCCAGCTTTTCGTCCAGCAGGTCGATGGCGACAATGCAGCGGGCGCCGCACGCCCGCGCCCCGAGCAGCGCCGCCAACCCGACCCCGCCCAGGCCCACGATGGCCACGGTCGCGCCCAGCGGCACACGCCCGGCATTCACCACGGCCCCCACGCCGGTGAGCACCGCGCAACCGAACAGGGCCGCCACGTCGAGCGGCAGGTCGGGGTCGATCTTCACGCAACTGCCCCGGGCCACCACCGCGTACTCGGCAAAGCACGACACGCCCACCTGGTGATGCAGGGGGGCGCCATCCAGCCGCGACACGCGGCGCTGCCCTCCCACCAGCGTACCGGCGGCATTGGCGGCGGCGCCCGGTTCACACAGCGCCGGGCGCCCCTCCAGGCAGGGCAGGCAATGGCCGCACGAGGGCACGAACACCAGCGCCACGTGGTCCCCCCGTGCCAGGTCCGCCACGCCCGGCCCCGCCTCTTCCACGACGCCGGCGGCCTCATGGCCCAGCACCATGGGCATGGGCCGCGGCCGGTCGCCGTTGATGATGGAGAGATCGGAGTGACACAGGCCGGCGGCGGCGATGCGCACCAGCACTTCGCCGGGGCCGGGAGGGTCGAGTTCCACGGTTTCCACCGCCACCGGCCGGGTGCGGGCGTAGGGCTGCGGTGTGCCCATGGTGTCGAGCACGGCGGCACGGATCTTCATGGGGAGTCTCCGGTCGAAGGGTGGCGGGATCGGCAGTGACGAAGACGCGGCGCGGGCTCACCTCGGACGCCGCAGCCGCAGGTTGCCGCGCGTGTGCGGAATCCGCGCCATGTTCGTCGCCTGTGCGCACCCCGGACGCGGGATGAGTGTGCCGTTGTTGTGACGCGGCGACAAGGCTTGCCGCCGTGCACAAAGTTTGCAGGGGCCGTTCAACCCCGCGCCGTGACCCCGCGTTAGGGGACGACGGCGGCGCAATCGGCAATCGCGCGCCGCCGGGCGAGCGCCCGCTTTCCCCCGTCCAAGGAGGACTCATGCCCCGCCTCATCGCCTTGCTCATGCTGCTGATGGTGGCCGCCCTGGCCATCGGGCTGCTCGTCGTCGAACGCCTCGGGGGCGCGCGCACGGACGGCACCTAGCGGCCGCGCTGGCGCATCCGCCCCGGCGCCCGCAAGTCCGGCAGCGGCGGCCTGGCCCACGTGGTGCGCCGGGTCGAACTGGAAGGGTTGCGCGATGCCCTCACCAGCGCGCCCATCGATGCGCGCCGCGAACTGGCGCGCTGCGGCGACTGCCTGGTTTTCTACCACGCCGACAGCGTCGCCGCCCTGGCGGCGGATCATGGCGGACGCTGCGTCGGCTGCGGCAGCCGCGACATCGCCCCCGCACGCGTCGTGGACGACTGACCGTGAGCGCCCGCTATCACCGTCACACCCTCATCGATGGCTTCTCCCAGGAGCGACTGGCGGCCACGCGGCTGGCGGTGGTGGGCGCGGGGGCCATCGGCAACGAGGCCGTGAAGAATCTCGTGCTGCTGGGCGTGGGCCACATCGACCTCCACGATTTCGACCGCGCCGAGATCCATAACCTTACCCGCAGCATCTTCCTGCGCGAATCCGACGTCGGCACCGAAAAGGCGGTGGCGGTGGCGCAGCGCGCCGCGGAGGTGGACCCCAACGTCACCGTCACGCCGCTGTGCGGCGACGTCTGGGACACCCTGACCCTGGCCCGCCTGGAGGCCTGCGACGCCCTGGTGTGCTGCGTAGACAACTTCGAGACGCGCCTGCGGCTCAACCAGCTCTGCCTCATCGCCGGGGTGGATCTGATCAACGCCGCCATCGACAGCCGCCACGCCACGGTGGAAGTGTTTCCCCTGTCGCAACCCGGCGCGGCGTGCTACGAATGCCACCTGCCCGAGTCGGCCTACGCGCGCATGGCCCGGCGCTATTCCTGCGGCGGGCTGCGGCGCCTGGCCTGGCGCGAGAACATCGTCCCCACCACCGCCATCACCGCCAGCATGGCCGGCGCCCTGGCCGCCTCGGCGGCCCTGCGCCTCGGCGAGGGGCCGTCGGCCACAGGCCGACGCATCTTCTGCGACACCCGCGCCGGCACCACGACGGTGGCCGCCCTGGCGCGGCGCGAGACCTGCGTCGCCTGCTCCGCCTTTTCGCGTCCCGCGTTGCGGCTGCCGGCTGCCAATCGCTGGGACAGCCCGCTGCGCGACCTGGCGGGCGCGCTGGACGGCGACATTGCAGTGCGTCTGTCCGACCCCATCATCACCGGCTATCGCTGCGCCCGATGCGGGCCTCCGCCCGACGCCGCGCAGGTGATGCTCGTCCGCGCCCGGGATTTCGACGAGCGCATCGCCCGCTGTGGCGCCTGCGGCCAGCCGACGGTGCGGGTGGACATCCGCGACCGCTTCCGTCTTTCCGAACTGATGGAGCTGTTCGGAGAGCGCCCGCTGCCGGCACGCCACGTGCTGGCGCACATCGGCGGCGACATGGTGTGCATCGACCTGCTCGCCGCCGGCGAGGCCGGCGATGCACGTGCCGCACCCCCGAGCACCCGCGAGGATGCGCCTTGACCCGGCGCCCGCGAGGGTGCGCTTCGACGATCCGAGGAGCCCTGCCATGACTGCCGAACTGCGCCTGACCGTACGCACCGCCGACCAGACCCGTCGCGCCGACATCACCGTAGACCCCGCCAGCACCGGCGCCGACGTCATCCAGGGCGCGGTGGAGAACTGGGCGCTGCCGCGCGATGCCGACTACACGCTGGTCAACACCACCACCGGCCAGGTGCTGGCGCCGGCGGACCTGCTGGCGCGCGGCACCGTCCGGGAAGGCGACGTGCTGGAAGTGCAGCCGGTGCTGGTGGCCGGATGAAGGGGCGCCGCGGGAGCGGGCCTCCCCCCGATTCCCGCCGCCGCCATCGCGGGCAGGTCCGCTCCCACACGGGTTGCGCCTGATGGATGCCTTCGCCCTGCGCCTGGCCGCGGATCAGCAACGGCTCGATGCCCTGGCCGCGGCCAGCGGCGGCCGCGTCATGGTCCTGGCCGCCCCCGCCGCCCACAGCCCGCGGCTGGAGGTGCTGCTGCGCTACCCCACGGCCGCCGGCCCGGACTACCCCGTCCGGCGCAGCGAGGAAAGCCGCCTCGCCGTGAGCCTCGGCGCGCGCTACCCGTTCCAGCCGCCGGTGGCCACCTTCCTCACCCCGGTGTTCCACCCCAACGTCTTTCCTTCGGGCGTGGTGTGCCTCGGGGCCAGGTGGCTGCCCAGCGAGGGCATGGACCTCTTCCTGCAGCGCGTGATCCGGCTGATGACCTTCGATCCGCTGCTGGTCAACATCCACTCCGCCGCCCACCCCCGCGCCCTGCACTGGTATCTGCAGGCGCGGGCCGCCCACCCCGGCGCCTTTCCCGGCGAGCGCGTGGATTTCGGCGCCGGGGGGGTGAGCCCCCACGCTACGCTGCCCCCCGAGGGGGCGCCCCCCGGCTTGGGGCGGCCCGGCGCCGGGGGGGTGAGCCCCCACGCTGCGCTGCCCCCCGAGGGGCATAAGCGCTAACATAATATTCATGTCTCGAGCTTCTCACGTTGATACCGTCGCTTTCGCGGCGATTCGCGCAGCTTGGCG
>JACQYB010000041.1 GCA_016208415.1 Betaproteobacteria bacterium
CCAGAGACCCCCACTCCAACCCCCCCCACGGCCCCTCCCCTTCCCCCTCAAGGCAGGGGATTGGGGGCCCGGGGGACGCGCCCCTCCCCGCAATATCCCCAGACCTCGCCTCGCCAAATCCCCTCGCGGGATGTCCGGCAAAGCGCTGCAGCTCTACCGGTCAACCCCTCTTTCCCTGTGTTCCATCCAGCAAGATCGATCACGCGTGGTCACCTTGGGGTGCGTGCCTCGTGCCGGCGTGCTTGATGGGAATCAAGCGGGCACGGGAAATTGCATGCACTGCGCCAGAGAAATGAGGTATTTTCCATTTCGAGGAACGAAAAGCTGAAGTAATGCGCGGCGCCTCGCGGTCGCGCGGCGCGTCAAGCGTCGGTGGCTGGCGGCCGTGCGTGTGCTTTCGGCGCACAGGAGAGACGGTGGTTCAAGTTGCACACGACACACTGCTGGCCGGAAGGGAGGCACACGAGCCTCAGCGGGGCCAGGAGATTCACGGGCTGCACGTTCTTGCGGAAGTCACCGCGAATCTGGCGGGGGAGAGCGATGTCGAGGAACTGCTGCAACGCTTTCTGAGCACCTTGATTCGACTCTCGGGGGCATCTGCGGGAGCTGTGCGCGTGCTGAGTACCGACGAGCGCCACCTGCGACTTGTCGGTGCCCAGGGCCTTCCGGCGGAGATGCTGGTCAGGGAGCGGATCGTGCCGCTGTCCTGCGGGGCTTGCGGCAATGCGGTGGTCGAGGATGCGGTCCAGCAGGTCGGGGACATGACGGATTGTGCCCAGCGTACCCACCTGGCCTATTTCAGGCAGTGCGATTCCATGGTGGTGGTTCCACTGCGTCGCGGCGGGCGCGTGCTGGGCGTGTATAACCTGTACCAGACGGAGCCGCGGCCGTTACGCGACGACGTGTGCCTGCTGTTCCGTTCCATCAGCGAGCACTTGGCGATGGCGCTCGAGAATGCCCGGCTGACGCGAGAGAACCTGCGCATGGCTTTGATGAACGAGCGGCAGATGGTCGCCAACGAGGTGCACGACTCGCTGGCGCAGACCCTGGCCTACATGCGCATGCGTCTGGGGCTTTTGGAGGAGGCGCTGGAGGGGGGCTCGAAGCAGCGCGCGCTGCGCTATGCGGGCGACGTGCGCGAGGCGCTGGACGAATCGTATGCGAGCTTGCGTGGTTTGCTGGGTCAATTTCGCGACCGTATGGATCCCCTGGGGCTGATGCACGCGATTCGAAAGATCGCGCAGAGCTTTGACTCCCGCACCGGCATAGCCATGAGTCTGAAGGAGAAAATACCCGACCTGAGGCTGAATCCCGATGAGGAGGTGCAGGTCTTCCACATCGTTCAGGAGGCATTGGCCAATGTGGCGCGGCACTCGGGCGCGAAGCACGTGTGGCTGGTCATGGAACTGTGCGACACGGAATACGTGATCACGGTGGAGGATGATGGGCGGGGCGCCTTCGAACTCGGCGCGGTTCCCGATCTGCGTCACCATTTTGGTGTCAGCATCATGCGCGAGCGCGCCCAGTGTCTGGGAGGGCGCGTCGAGATCGGCAACCGGCCGGAAGGGGGCGCGCGCGTGCGGCTGCTGTTTCCGGTGCGCCCCCCGAAAGCCTTCAGTGGAGATGACTTGTGAGCGACACGACCATCCGTGTCATGCTTGTCGATGATCACACGCTCTTTCGCAAGGGGCTGGTGGAACTGCTCGACGGACGAGGCGGGATTCAGGTTGTAGCGGCCACCGGCAGCGCCGCCGATGCGCGCGCCCTGGTGAGCATTCACCAACCCGACGTGCTCATCATCGACCTCAACATGGGCCCGGACGGCGGGCTCGCGCTGCTGCGAAGCTTGCGGGCGGAAGGATGGAAGGGGCCGACGGTCGTGCTCACCGTCAGCGACGCCGATGACGATCTCGCCAACGCGGTGCGCGCAGGGGTGCGGGGCTATCTGCTGAAGGACATGGAGCCGGATGATGTGGTGGATGCAATCCAGCGCGCCCTGAAGGGGGAGACGGTGGTGGCACCGGCGATGACGCTGAAACTGGTATCGCTATTGCAGGCCGGGCCGCGGGATTCGGCACCGGTGAAGCTGGCGTCCCAACTCACCGCACGGGAACTCGAGATCCTCGACCATGTGGTGAGGGGTCTGTCCAACAAGGCCATAGCGCGGGAACTGGCGATCTCCCACGATACGGTCAAGCTTCATGTACGCCATATCCTGTCCAAATTGAACCTCACCTCGCGCGTGGAAGCCGCCGTCTTCGCGGTGGAACACGGCATCGCGGCGTCTCGCGTGCGGGTGGAGTAGCGCTAGTCCGAAGTCCCGTCGAACCACCGCAGCTTTTCATGCAGGCGCACCACCTCGCCGACGATGACGAGCGTCGGCGCCTTGAGTTGGGCTTCGATGGCCTGCGTCGGCAAGCTCTCCAGTGTGCCCACGACCACCCGCTGACGCGGTGTCGTGCCCTGCTGGACGATCGCGGCGGGTACGGTGGGCGCCAGTCCGTGGGCCATCAGTTCGCGGCACGCGACCGGCAGGCCCAGCAATCCCATGTAGATCACGATGGTCTGGCTGGGCCGCGCCAGGGCCTCCCAGTCCAGATCCATGGTGCCGTCCTTGAGATGGCCGGTGACGAAGACGCAGGCGTGGGCATAGTCCCGGTGGGTGAGCGGAATCCCGGCGTAGGACGCCACGCCCGAGGCCGCGGTGATGCCCGGAACCACCTCGAAGGGGATGCCGTTGGCCGAAAGCGTCTCGATCTCCTCGCCGCCGCGGCCGAAGATGAAGGGATCGCCTCCCTTGAGTCGGAGCACGCGCTTGCCCTGGCGCGCGAGCCGTACCAGCAGTTCGTTGATCTCCTCCTGGCGCAGCGTGTGGTTGGCGCGCTGCTTGCCCACAAAGATGCGCTGGGCGTCGCGGCGCGTCAGATCGACGATCTCGGGGGTGACGAGATTGTCGTGGAGCACGACGTCGGCCTGCTGCATCAGGCGCAGCGCCCGGAATGTGAGCAGGTCGGGGTTGCCGGGGCCGGCACCGACGAGGTAGACCTCGCCCTTCGGCGAGGTGTCCGCCGCGCCTGCCAGGGCCTGGCCGAAATGCTCCTGGGCGGCCCGTTCGCGGCCGGACAACACCATGTTGGCGAAGGCGCCGTCGAGCATGCGGTCCCAGAAAAGGCGTCGCTGCTGCGGAACGGTGAAATGCGCCTTGACCCTGTCCCGCAACGTCTCCGCGAGTCGCGCCAGGCGGCCGTACGCGGCGGGAAGGAAGGTCTCGAGTCGGGCGCGCACGAGCCTCGCGAGCACCGGCGAGGCGCCCCCGGTGGATACCGCGACGATGAGCGGCGAGCGATCGACGATGGACGGGAAGATGAAGGAACACAACTGGGGCGCATCGACGACGTTCACCGGAATGGAACGCCCCCGGGCCGCCTGCGACACGGCGCGATTGACCGCCTCGTCGTCGGTGGCGGCCACCACGAGCACCACGCCGTCCGCGATGTGCCGTTCGGCGAAATGGTCCGCGATGTATTCGATCAGCCCGCGATCATGTTCCCGCGCCAAGGTCTCGCAGAGCGTGGGGGCAATCACGACCACGCGGGCGCCGCACTGGCGCAGGACCGCCACCTTGCGCGCGGCGACGTTGCCGCCGCCCACCACGAGGCAGCGCTGGTTACGGATGTCGAGGAAGGCGGGGAGGAAATCCATACATTCAGGGGCTGTGCGAGCCGTCGTGATTCTGGTTGACCGGGGAACTCGACGACGCCTGCGACTGCGGTGAGCAGGCTTCGCCGGCGCTCATGATAGCCGCGCGAGCGGGGATCGTATCACCCGCAACCGCGGCGATCCGCCGGATATTTCGGCGAGCGATGCCCAGGGAGGCAGGGAGTGGGCCGCCTCCCTGCCTTGCCGTCAGGCGCCGCCCGGACAACCGCCGCAGCCGCCCGATGCGCAGCCGCTGGGGGCGCAGCCGCCGGACGCAGGGGGTGGCCCATTGTGGTCGCCGATGAAGATGAAGCGCCAGTCATCGGGCCCAAGTTCGACGAAATCGAGGACGGTGCCCCGGAGCAGTTCGAGGCTCGGTTGGCCGATCAATACGCTGATGCCGGCCGTCTCATGGCGCAGATCCAGGTCGCGCTCCTCATCGAAACCCATGCCGTAGACGAGATCGCCCGCATCGTCGAGCTTGGCCGCAACACGAAGCAACAGTTCATCATTTCCAGGCTGGCGGGCGGCGTGCCGGATCTGCTCGGCGGCGGCTTCTGTAATCGAGAACATGGAATTTTCCTCAGGGGTTGGGAACGTCTGGTGGGGGTGGTCAGGTCGTGGCGGCACTGCGCCCGGGAGGCGCAGACGCCGGTTCGCTGGCACTGCGAACTCGGCGCACGTAGCCAACGAATCGTGTCGCCCAGTCGCACTGCCCGGTGCTGCGAAGATGGGTATAGCTTGCCACGAGGTTGCGATGGACGATGGCGTCGTGGCGACCGTCCACGCCGTGGCCGCGCCGCATCTCGGCGGCAAATTCAGTGCCCGCGGGCAGGCCCTCGATGCTGGAATAGTGGAACTCGTGCGCGGCAAGCTCGATGCCGGGGGCGAGCCAGGGATGACCTTGACCAGGCACGAGGCGCACGTAACCGCGGCCGACCGGTTTGTCGTGCATCACCACGTTGGCGCCAATGACGCCCGCCATGGTCCGGCTCGCACCCCGCCATGTGATGCTGCGAGCCAGATACATCAGGCCGCCGCATTCCGCGTATGCCGGCATTCCGGCCTCGATGGCACCGCGTACGCCGTCGCGCATGGAGACGTTGGCTTCGAGTTCCTGCATGAAGCACTCGGGAAAGCCTCCGCCTATGAACAGGCCGTCGACGTTCGGAAGCTGGGGGTCGCGGATCGGGCTGAAGGGAACGAGTTCGGCGCCGGCGGCCTCCAGGGCCTCGAGGTCATCGGCGTAATAGAAGCCGAATGCCTGGTCGCGGGCGATGGCGATGCGCAACTTCCCCGGACGCGACGGCAGCCGCCGGGGGAGCACCGCGGCGGGCAGGGTGTCGTCGGTGGCGGTGATCGTGAGCAGCCGGCCCAGGTCAAGCTGCCTGGCAATGACACCCGCGATGGTGGAAATGCGCCTGCGGGCCGCCGCCACTTCGTTGGCGGGGATCAAGCCGAGGTGGCGCTCGGCGATGGCCATGTCGGGATGCTCGTGCACCGCGCCGAGCACAGGCACGTCGGTGTAGTGTTCGATGACGGCCCGCAGTTTGGATTCGTGGCGGCTCCCCCCCAGCCGGTTGAGCACGACCCCGGCGATGCGCAAGGACGGGTCGAAGGCCTGATAGCCGAGGATGAGCGGCGCAATCCCCCGGGTCATGCCGCGGGCGTCCAACACCAGCACGACGGGCAGGCCGAGCAGGTGGGCCAGCGCGGCATTGCTGTTGCTGCCGGTGAGATCGAGCCCGTCGTAGAGTCCCTTGTTGCCTTCAACCAGGCAGACGTTTGCGCCAGCGCCGTGGCGGGCGAACTCCGCCAGCAGTTCGTCGTGGCCGGTCAGATAGAAGTCGAGATTGCGGCATGGCCGTCCGCTGGCGGTACCCAACCAGATGGGGTCGATGTAGTCCGGCCCCTTCTTGAAGGTCTGCACGACCAGGCCGCGCCCCGCCAGCGCAGCGGCAAGCCCCAGGCTGATGGTGGTCTTGCCCGAGGACTTGTGGGCGGCGGAGACGAGAAAGCGGTGCATGGATGCGCCGCGTTGAGGGCTAATCGCTGATACTGGCGGCGGCTTCCAGTTGGCTCAGGTCGTCCTGGGGAAGGAAGTGCAGAACCCGCACCCCTACGGCGGTGATGAGGAACGCGATGGCGATGCCGCCAAAGCCCAGGAGGATCTCCGGCAGACTGGGTGCGTAGTGCTCGACCTGGCCGTCGTAGAAACTGCTGCTGACCTCCATGCCCGGGAAGATTTCGAGCGGAAAGGCCTGGCCGCCGATGATGAAGACGTAGAGCTGGCAGAACGCACCCAGCACCACCAACAGGGACGCGAGCATGACGGAGCCGCGGCGTGCGGAAAGGCCGGGGTGGTAGATCAGGATCAGCGGCGCGACCGTACCCAGAAGCAGGTATCCGCCCCACAACAGCAGCGGGAAGATGCCCCCGTCCAGCAGGATGAAGCGCTCGAACGCGATCTGCTTGGCGAAGTACAGGTTGGTCATGTGGTAGGCGATGACGAAGTACAGCACCGCCGCCACAAACACGCCGAGGAGGTTCTTCATGCGGGTGCGTACCGACGGGTGGAGTTCGATGCTGTTCCACCAGAACATGGTCTTCTGCACGATCATGAACACCGCCAGTCCCCAGGCAAAGGACATGATGATGAACATGGGCGCCAGCACCGCCGAATTGTAGGCCTGGCGTGCCACCAGAAAGCCGAAGATCGAGCCGGTACCGGTGGTGAGGATGAGGCGCCAGATGAAGGCCGCGAAACCGGCGGGCTTGGAATACCCGTTCATGCGCCGTTCCATCAGCGTCCACATGTAGACGGCGACGATGGCGAACATCCCCGAATAGAGGAACACGTTCCAGGCGAACACCGAGGTGAAGTTGTAGTGTGTCGCGGCAATGATGAGCCGGTCGGCGCGCCCGAGATCCAGCATCAGCACGAACAGGCCGCCGGTAAGCATCGCCAGGCACAGCAACCCGGACAGCGGCGCACGCTTCTTGTAGACCTTCTTGCCGAACACGGAGCCGATGGAGGCCACGTTCAGCACGCCCGAGGCGGCAACGATCAGGAAGATGGCGAAGACATGGGGCATGCCCCACACGACCTGGTTGGTCATGCCGGTGACGACGTGCCCGGCGTGCTCCATGTACAGGGCGGCAAGCAGGCCAACCGCCGTCACCAGGCCGCCCATGGCGGCCACCAGGTAGAACCGCTGTTCCTCGGCACGGGAGAAAGGCGCAAGCTGCATGGTGCTAGATTCCTTGATAGCGGACGCCGGTGTTGAGCTTCAGGTCGGCGCGTATCTGACTGGTGGCGGCAGCGGCGGCACGGCGGGAGATCTCGCTGTTGGGGTCGTTGAGGTCGCCGAACAGCAGGGCGTTGTGGCCGGCCGTGGTGCAACTTTCGACGCAGGCGGGTTGCTGGCCCTTGTCGACGCGATGCACGCAGAGTGTGCAGGATTCGACGCAGCCGAGACCGCGCGGCACTTCGGGATTCTGCCCGGAGAGCGGCTGGTGCACAAACGAACGCGCCTTGTAGGGACAGGCCATCATGCAATAGCGGCAACCGATGCAGACATGGCGGTCCACCAGCACGATGCCGTCGGCGCGCTTCATCGAGGCGCCGGTCGGGCAGACGTCCACGCAGGGCGGGTTGGCGCAGTGCTGGCACATCATCGGCAGCGAATGCTGCCGGCCGGTCTTTGCTTCCTTGATGTCGATCTTGCGAATCCACTGCGCGCCCTGGCGCTTGTCCGCGACCGTTTCGTTGATGCCGTTCTCGGCCGCGCAGGCCTTGACGCAGTCGTCGCAGCCTGTGGCACAGCGGGTGGTGTCGACCAGCATGCCCCAGCGCACCGCGCTCGAGGCGGGCTGTCCGGCAGGGCGGACGGGGTTGGCGTGCGAAACTTCGATCAGCCGGATGCCGGGGGCGACGGCAACGCCCAAGGCCACCGTGCCGAGGCCGGCAGCCGATGCGACCAGGAAGCTGCGGCGCTTGTTATGGCTCATGGCTTGGCTCCCGTCGCCTTGTAGCCCGCCTTGGGCTGGTGGCAGTCCCAGCAGTCGAGCTTGACTGCGGCATAAGAGTGGCAGCTCTCGCAGAAGCTCTCCTTGCCGCCCGTCACCGAGCCCGTCTGCTTGCTGGCATGGCACTCGATGCAGCCGTTGAGGCTGGCGGCCTTGCCAGCCGCGGCGCCGCGCACGCCCTCGCGCAGCGTCAGATCGCGCTGGTGCTTGAGCATCTCCATGTGATTGCGTCGCATCTCGTCCGCCGGCGCGATGCACTTGCCCGGGTTCTCGATCTTGACCACGGGTTTCGGGACGCCGCCGGCCTGCGCCGCCAGCGAGGCGGCGGCGAGGGCGGCCGCGGCGATGAGATGGAGGAGAGTGCGCAGCATCGCCAGTCCTATTCGCCGCCGAGACCCATCTGGATGTAGCCGGTCGGGCAGACGTCCATGCAGATGTGGCAGCCAATGCACTTGAAGTAGTCGGTCATGACGTAACGGCCGATGCTGGCCTCCTTCTTCGGCACGCGCTTGACGGCGGTCTGGGGGCAATAGATGACGCAGTTGTCGCATTCGAAGCACATGCCGCAGCTCATGCAGCGCTTGGCCTCCGCCTGTGCCTGGGCCTCGGTCAGCGCGATCAGGCGTTCGTCGATGCTGCCCAGGACGTTGCCGGCATCGATGGTCACCATCTCGCGCTCGTTGCGCGGCGTGTAGGTGAAGTGGCCGAGGAACAGGGACTCGGCCGGAATCGTGTAGCGATCGGCGCGGTTGTCGAAGTTGTGGAGGGCACCCCTGCTGGTGTAGGTGCCGCGAATGGGTTCGGTAACCGGCTCGAACTTCACGCCGCGCTGCGCCAGGTCGCGCGGCAGGTCGAACAGGTTCTTGTCGACCTTGGGCCGCTTCTCCAGCGGCTTGCCGGACACGTAGGCGTCGATGCCCTCGGCGGCGATGCGGGCGTGGCCGATCGCCGTCGTCAGCAGCAACGGCGTGATGGCGTCGCCGCCGATGAATACGCCCGGCTCGTTGACGGCCTGGAGGTTCTTGTCGACGTTCGCCAGGTTCCGCGCGTTCTTGAACTTCTCCAGCCCGGCCCAGCCCACCGACTGGCCGACGGCGGAGACGATCAGGTCGGCGGGAATGTCGTATTCGGAGCCTTCCTTCGGCACCATCTTCTTGTTGACCCAGTCGACCCGGATCACACGCAGGGCCGTGGCCATGCCGTTTTCGTCCTTCACCACGCAGACCGGCGCAACGCAGGGCTGGATTTCCACGCCTTCCTGGATGACCGCTTCGAGCTCATGTTTGGAGGCCGGCATCTCCTGCACGTGGCGGCGGTAGGCGATGACCACCTCGGCGCTCTGGCGCCAGTGCTGCGCGCCCTTCTGGCCTCGTCCGCCGTCGCATTCGCGGGCGGCGACGATCACGCTGGCATGCTCGCGCGACTCGGCGTCGACCTCGTAGGCGCCGAGGCGGCGGGCTACAGCCGCACAGTCCATGGCGGTGTCGCCGCCGCCGATGACGACGATGCGCTTGCCGGCGTGGGCGAGCTTGCCTTCGTTGTAGTCGCGCAGGAAGGAAATGCCGTCGGTGCAGTTCGACGCATCGCCGCCAGGGATGTCGAGCTTGTTGCCGACCTGGGCGCCGATGCCGATGAAGATGGCGTCGAAATTGCGCTTGAGATCGGCGAAGCCGACGTCCTTGCCGACACGGGTGTTCAGCCGTACCTCCACACCCATGTCGAGGATGCGCTGTATCTCGGCATCGACGACGTCACGCGGCGTGCGGTAGGCGGGCAGGCCGAAGCTCAGCATGCCGCCGAGCTTGTTGCTGGATTCGAAGACGACGCAGGCATGCCCCCTCTTGCGCAACTGGTAGGCGGCGGACATGCCGGCGACACCGCCGCCGACGATGGCGATGCGCTTGCCGGTCTCGACCTCGGGCTTCGGAAAGCCGAGGCCCTTCTCAATCGCGTAGTTGCCGAGGAACTGCTCGACCGAGTTGATGCCGACGTACTCCTCGACCTTGCTGCGGTTGCAGCCGGTCTGGCAGGGCGCGGGGCACACGCGCCCCATGATGGCGGGGAAGGGGTTGCAGTCGGTCAGCCGGCGCCAGGCGTATTCCTGCCAGGGCATGCTCGGCTTGCCGTCGGCACCCACCGGCGGCTTCTCGATGCCGCGCACGATGTTGAGGTAGCCGCGGATGTCTTCGCCGGCCGGGCATTGGCCCTGGCAGGGCGGCGTGGACTGGATGTACGTCGGGCACTTGTAGGTCCAACTCGCCTGGAAGATATTTTCCTGCGAGCGCTTGAACTTGGTATCGCCATCCTTGTAGCGGCGATACGAGAGCTTGGAGTTCTGCAGGGTTTGAGGTGTCGTGGACATCGCTTGTCTCCGGGGTAATCGTATTTACTGCTCGTTGCCCAACTGGATCGCCGTGCTGACGAGCTGGTGCACGCCTCCGACGAGGCCGCTCTTGAAGCCGTAGTACGGCAGAACCTTGCTGAACTGCGCCTTGCAGATGGCGCAGATCGTCGCCATGAAATTGACGCCGTGATCGTCCACCACGCGCTTCAGGGCTTCCATCCGCGGCAGGGCGCCCTTGACGCGCAGGTCCATCAACTCGTCGGTCAACACGCCGCCGCCGCCACCGCAGCAGAAGGTCTGCTCGCCGATGGTTTCCGGGGCCATGTCGTGGAACCGGTTGGCCACGGCCCTGACGATGTTGCGCGGGATCTCGAACTGTCCGCCGGGATGGTCGCCCATGCGCGAGGCGCGCGCGACGTTGCACGAATCGTGGAAGGTGATGATGCGGTGATCGTTGGCCGACTTGTCGAACTTGAGCCGTCCCTGCTGGATGAGATCCCAGGTCACTTCGCAGATGTGCGAGGGCTGCTTGTAGCGCGGGTCGAGCTGCTTTTGCAGTTCGACGGCGAAGGGGTCGCTGGCGCCGGCGCCGATGCCGGTGAGGGTGTTCCAGAAGGCATAGGCGACACGCCACGCGTGGCCGCACTCGCCGACCACGATGCGCTTGACGCCCAGTTCCAGTGCGGCTTCGCGTACGCGCAGGGCGACCTTGCGCAACTGCTCGTAGTTGCCGATGAACATGCCGAAGTTGCCGGCCTCGGACGCCTTGGACGAGAAGGTCCACGAGATGCCGGCGGCGTGGAAGACCTTGCCGTAGCCGATGGTGCTCTCGATGTGCGGTTCGGCGAAGAAGTCGGCCGAGGGCGTGACCAGCAGAACTTCTGCGCCCTGGACGTCGAGCGGGTACTTGACGTCGAACCCGGTGTCGTCCTTGACGTCCTCTTCGAGGCCGTTGAGCGTGTCCTGCAACGCCGGGCCGGGCAGGCCGAGGTTGTTGCCGATGCGGTGTACCTTGCCGATGATCTCGTTGGAGTACTTCTGGCCGTAGCCGACGGCGTCGAGAATCTCGCGCCCGGCCATGGTGATCTCGGCGGTGTCGATGCCGTAGGGGCAAAACACCGAACAGCGGCGGCACTCCGAGCACTGCCAGTAGTACTTGTACCACTCGTCGAGCACTTCGGGCGTCAGGTCACGGGCGCCGACGAGGCTGGGGAACAGCTTGCCGGCGGTGGTGAAGTAGCGGCGATAGACGCTGCGCATCAACTCCTGGCGCGCGACCGGCATGTTCTTGGGATCGCCGGTGCCGATGAAATAGTGACATTTGTCGGTGCAGGAGCCGCAATGGACGCAGGCGTCCAAGAAAACCCTGAGCGAGCGGTATTTCTCCAGCAGTTCGCCCATGCGGCCGATGGCCTTGTCGTGGGTCTCCTGCCAGTTGTCGGCCATCTTGCCGGGGAAGCCGAGGGCTTCCTGGATCTTTTCGTTGGCGACATAGCACTTGAGGCCCGCCATCGCGTCCGGCTGGAGAGCCGGGATGGTCGGATACTCGCGGAAGGCGGGCGCCTTGATTTCGGGACCGGCCATGTCAGTTCTTCGCCTCCAGTTGGGCCGCCCAGGGGGCGAGATGGCGTGCTTCGCGCGGAGTGTCACCGCGACGATGTCGGTGTGCATCAGGAACTTCATGGCCAGCCCGGTGACGGCGATGACCAGCAGGAGGGCGAGCATCAGGTGATCCGAAGGCGTCGAGATGTAGCGGATGCGCTCGACCAGGAAACGGCGTGCCCACAGTCCCCCCAGGCCCGCGGCCATGGCGAAGCCCGCATACAGACCGAAGGGCTGGAGGATGGCCACCCAGAACCAGACCGGTTCGATGAAATAGCGCAGGTGGCGCAGCAGCACCAGTGCCAGGCCGAAATGGAACATCGCCCCGAACATCCAGATCCAGAGGTTGCCCTTGAACAGGCTCTCGAAGAAGACGACCTCGCGGAACATGCGGAAGACAACGCCGGCCGTGCTGGTCGGCCCCGGCGTGGTCGGGATCGACAGCGGCGCGGGGGTGCGCGCATAGCCGGCGATCTTGTACGCCAGTCCGGCGACAAGGATCGCGCTGGCGGCGTAGAACAGGATCGCAAAGAATAGGCTCATGGGCGACTGATCATCAGTGGGTGCTCAAATAGAAGCGCTTGCCGGCTGCCGGGAGTGGAAGGCGGCGAGCGCCTTCCACCTGCCTCCGGCAACAGGTCCGGTCAGATGCAGCCGGTGGGCTTGGGCAGGCCGGCGATCTTGCACGCCTGCTTGGCCGGACCATAGGGGAACAGTTCGTACAGGTATTGGCTGTTGCCCTTTTCCGGACCGAGCTTCTTGCCGATGGCCTTGGTCAGCACACGCACCGCCGGGGCGATCTGGAACTCGTTGTAATACTCGCGCAGGAAGTTGACGACTTCCCAGTGGTTGTTGGACATCTGCACGTTTTCCTGCTCCGCCAGCACGGCGGCAACATCCTCGTCCCAGTCAGCGAGATTGACCAGATAGCCCTCTTCGTCCGTTTCGTAGGTCTTGCCGTTCAGTTCGATAGCAGCCATGTTGCTTCTCCTTGCGGGGATTTGATGAATGAATTGGCCAGATCGTCAGAGCCACGACTGGTTGGTCTTGTATTCGGCGACGAGGTCGACAAAGCCATCATAACCGACGACGGTCACGCCTTCCGTCAGGCGATCGGCAACGCCCCGGGCGTCCAGATCCGGGCCGAGCGCATAGACCTTGAGCGTGCCCATGGCCTTCTTGAGGCGGTCCTCGACGGCATTGCCGCGCGTTGCGGCATAGACGCCATCCTCGATCAGCAGGATGGCGCCGTCAGCGCCGGCTTGCAGGACGGTGTCGAGGGACGGCCGCTCCAGGGGCGATTTGTTGACGATGTGAAGCATGTTTTCTCCCTCAGAACGACAGGACCACGTCCTGGTCTTCCATAAGCTTGCCCAGATCGGCGCGCGGCATCATTTCCACCGGCACGCACAGGTCTTCGGGGGTGAGGCCGCGGGCGGCCATCGACTCCTGATCGACGTAGAGCTTGGTGACGTCGTAGTCCTCGAGGGCGCCGTAGGTCTTCTCGAAGGCCTTCATGCCGATGCCCTTGGTCTGGTGGCCCTTCTTGAGCTGGTAGACGCCGTCGTCCATGAAGGCCAGCGACACGTCCTGCTCGAAGGCGGCGCCGATCAGCACCACCTCAAGGGATTCCAGCGCATAGACGGTACCGTAGGGCGCCTTGCGATTGACGATCATGAATTTCTTGGTGGTCATGGTGTCGCCCCTCAGTCGCCGAACGTGACCGTGCGGTCCGATTGGATGCCCGCTTCGATCAACTGGCCGAGCCCGGAGATACGGAAACCGGGCGCCAGGTTGGTGGCGTCCTTGCCGTTGCGCCTGGCCTCGCCCTCATCCACGATGCCGCGGCGCTGGGCCGCGGCGACGCAGACCACCAGGTCGAGCTTGTGCTCTTCCCCCAGTTTGGACCAGCGGCTGACGATGTTGCGGTCGTCCTGGGGCGGCGTCGTCAGCCGCGTGCCGTTGTTCACGCCGTCGTGATAGAAGAACACGCGGAAGATCTCGTGCCCCTTGGCCAGCGCCGCGGCGGCGAACTGGTAGGCGCTGTCCGACGCCTGGTGCGTGTAGGGGCCTTCGTTGACAAGTATCGAAAGTATCATGATCCGCGACTTCAGAAACGGACGTGGGCGGAGGCGTTGAGGTTGACCCGGCCGCCGCGCCAATCGTCGATCATGTACTTGGTGAAGGGCAGGCCGGTCTTCTCGAAGAAGCGGGGCCAGCCGATGCGGTCGATCCAGTCGGCCATGCGCTCCCAGGGACGGCCGTCTTCCTTGTAGGCCATCAGGATCTTCTTGACGACGGCATTGACCTCGGGCCAGCGCGGTGCGTTGTTGGGCAGGCCGGCAGCCACCAGCTTGTGGAAGGTGGGCTTGGAGCGGGCGTTGGAGTTCTTGCCGCCGACCCAGATGGCGATCTTGTTGCCCTCGCGGTCGTTGATCTGCATCGGGGGGCAGGGGGGGTAGCAGGCGCCGCAGCACACGCACTTCTTCTCGTCGACTTCGAGCGAGGGCCTGCCGTTGACGATGGTCGGCCGGATGGCGGCCACCGGGCAGCGCGCCACTACGGTCGGGCGCTCGCAGATGGCGGCGACGAGGTCGTGGTTGATCTTGGGCGGCTTGGTGTATTGCACCACCACCGCGATGTCGGCCTGGCCGCCGCAGTTGATCTCGCAGCAGGAGGTGGACAGGCGCACGCGGTTGGGCATCTCTTCGTGCTTGAACTCCTCGATCAGCCCGTCCATCATCGACTTGACCACGCCGGAGGCGTCGGTGCCCGGGATGTCGCAGTGCAGCCAGCCCTGGGTGTGGGCGACCATGGACACCGAGTTGCCCGTGCCGCCGACCGGGAAGCCGTTGTTCTCGAGCTCGGCGACCAGCGGGGCGACCTTGGCCTCGGAAGACACCGGGATCTCGATGTTGGAGCGGATGGTGAAGCGGCAGAAGCCCTCGCCGAAGTTGTCGACGATGTCGCACAGCTTGCGCACCGTGTAGTGGTCCATCTGGCGCTGGGTGCCGGCGCGCACCGACCAGACCTCGTCACCGGTGTTGGAGACGTGGTGCAGGACGCCGGGACGCGGGCGGTCGTGATATTTCCAGTTGCCGTAGTTGGCGGCGAACTTCGGGTGGAGGAACTTCTTGTTGTCGAAGAAGCCCTCGATCGGCTTGCGGATCTGAGGTTGAGCCATTTTCATCTGTCTCCGTCAGTGTTCGTTTGGAATCAGGCGGCCGCCTTGCGGGCCTCGGCCTTCGCCACTTCCTCGTCCCATCCGACCATGTTGGTATAGGGGTTCATGCGCGGACGGTTGATCATGTTCGGATCGATGTCGACCTCGATGCCTTCCAGGAAGTTGGCCAGCCCGATGCGCTCGATCATCTCGCCGGTGCGCTCGTGCTCGAGGGCGTTCTCGGCGAAGAAGTCCATGACGCGCTGGGCCAGGTCGAGATAGTTCTCGTAATCCTCGTCCGTGTTGAGCGGCATGAAGGGGACGATGACCGAGCCCATGGTGGCGCCGATCTTCAGCACGCTCTTGCCGCCGATCAGGATGGTGACGCCCTTGTCCTTGCCGACCTGCAGCGCACCGGTCATGACATTGATGCAGTGCATGCAGCGCACACAGCTCTTGTTGTCGATTTCCAGGGCCTGGGTGTCGCTTACGTTGACGCTGGAGACATGCCCGTCCTTGGCGACGGCGCCGGCGTCCTTGATCTGGATGGCGCGGGTCGGGCACATGCCGATCACGTCGTTGACCAGCTCGTTCATGCCATGCTTGGCGAACCACTTCTTCGCCAGCGCCTCGTCGGTGCGGATGTTGTCGCGCCAGGTGCCGATGGTGGCGAAGTCGGAACGCTGGATCGAGTTCATGCAGTCGTTCGGGCAGCCGGAGAACTTGAACTTGAACTTGTAGGGCAGCGCCGGACGGTGCAGTTCATCCAGGAACTTGTTGATGACGAGGTGATGTGTCCTGGCCTCGTCGTAGCAGGACTGCTCGCAGCGCGCGGCGCCGATGCAGGAGGCCGAGGTGCGCAGGGCCGGGCCGGCGCCCCCGAGGTCGAAGCCCATCTCGTTGAATTCGTCGAAGGCTTTCTGCACGTTCTCGCTGGAGGCACCCTGGAACATGATGTCGCCGGACTGGCCGTGCAGCGCGATCAGGCCGGAGCCGTGCTTCTGCCAGACGTCGCAGAGCTGGCGCAGGGTGCCGGTGTCGTAGTGCATGCCGGCCGGGGGCATGATGCGCAGCGTGTGGAACTCGCCGGCATCCGGGAAGCGATAGCTGCCATCCGGGTTCTTGATCTCGGAAAAGCGCGGGATGACACCGCCGCCGTAGCCGACGACGCCGAGCGTGCCGCCTTTCCAGTGACCCAGGCGGGTCTGGTAGGAATGCTCAAGCTGGCCGAGCAGGTCGACCGCCATGTCGTTTTCCTTTGCCAGGCGCTTGAGGCCCGTCACAAAACTGGGCCACGGGCCCTTTTCCAGTTCGTCCAGATTGGGGGTGTCATGCATCGGCTTGGCCATGGCGTGTCTCCGGGTTGTTGGAGGGGCCCCTCCGCGGGGGGGTCCATTAGTGGGCGCTTATGCTACTCATGGTGCACTGCGATGTGCCATAACTCGCGCGGGGGGGTGAGACTACCCCAGAAGGGCTATATGAAACCTACCCAGGTGGGTAGTATGGCGCCCCCCCCGATCTGGTGATAGGAGATCCCCGGCGACGGTATGGTATGTTCGGCAGAATTCACGCATGCCGTACACAGGTGATGGACAAGGAATCTACCCGCAGCCTCGACAAGTTCGTATGCCCCTTCGGCGGGCAGGAAGTCGAGCTGCTCGAGGTGCGCTACTTGGCCGGGGGAATGCCTCTGCTGAGGCTGCGCATCCGCGAGCGCAAGCGGTTTACCATCTTCGAGATCGATGCGGCGTCTGCGGCCCGGTGGGCGCAGTCAATGCTCGCGTGGAGCGAAGTCCAGGGGATGGCGGGAGAAAGCCCGCAGTGACGACGGCATCGGCAGGCGTTGTTGACGTGGTCCTGCACGTGGGCTGCCATTCGGTGCCCGAGGACCATGGGCATGCGCTGTATCTCGCGCTGCTGGCCCACGCGCCCTGGCTCGCCGAAGAGGCGGAGGCGGGAGTGCTCCCGCTTCAGGGGGGAAGTCCCATCGGCGGCGAGATCCTGCTCGGACGGCGTGCCCGGCTGACGCTGCGGGTTCCCCGTTTCCGGGCCGCCGACGTGCTGGCGCTCGAGGGGGCGGAACTGGGCGTGGGAAGCGGGCTTCGGGTGGGCGCGGGAGCGTTGCGCGAACTGGCCCCGTTCCCGTCGCTGTATTCGTCATTTGTGGCATCCGCGTCGCAGGACGAGGCCGAGTTCGAGCGCAGCGTGGCCGGCATGCTCGAGGCCCGCGGCTTGAGCTGCGGGCTGATCTGCAGCCGCTTCCAGTGGCGGCAGGGTCCGGGAGGCGCCATACCCGGTTTCGGCCTGCTGCTGTATGGCCTGAGCATCGAACAGTCACTGGCCGTCCAGTCCGCTGGAGTGGGCGAGGGTCGCACGCTGGGGTGGGGCGTCTTCGTCCCTCACAAGCGGGTGAAATTCGAGGAAGGCTAGTGATCTGACCCGCAGATAACGAAACATGAAAGCTTGTCTTTGCACCGCTGGCGTCGTTGCTCATCCTCGCAATAGCTACGGCTATTGCTGCGGTTCGCGCCTAGCCAGCGGCACAAATCCTGCGCTTTCATTATGTTCCGCCATCTACGGGGCAAACCACTAGCAGGACGGCGGCACAAGAGGCAGGCGTGCGCCGACCGCTTGCGAAGGCGGCGCGCAACATACAGGCAGGCGCCCTCGCGGGCACAATGCGAACTGGCATGCATGTGGCGTCCTTTCGGGGTCACGTGTTGCCCAAACCGGACCGGAGCAGACGCACTATGGAAATCACCGCCAAACCCGCCGTGACGCTGGATATGAGCGGCCTGTCATGCCCGGCGCCCCTGCTCGGCGCCAAGCGCATCATCGACGACATGACGCCGGGGCAGAGCATGCTGCTGATCTCGGACTGCCCCGGCACTCCCGACGATCTCCTCGCCTGGGCGCGCCAGACCGGCAACGAGGTCGTATCCACCGAGCGCATCGAAGGCAACCGGATGGGCTACACCATCCGCCGCGGGGGCGGTGCCCAGCCTCCGGTGCCCAACGCCGTGCTGGACGTGCGCGGCCTCACCTGTCCGGGGCCGATCCTCGAGGCCAAGAAGCTGCTCGACGGCATGAATGCCGGAGACATCCTGTTGCTGATCAGCAACTGCCCCGGCACGCCGGCGGACGTCGACTCGTGGGTCAAGGCCACCTCGGTGGAACTGGTGGGCCGCGTCGAAGGCGCCCGCGGGGTGCATGATTTCTATCTGCGCAGGAAGTGACGCGATGCCCCCGCGCGGGCGTTTTCCATCAACCACATGAGCAAGCAAGGAGAAGACAACATGGGGTATGTGATTGCAGGAGTGGACAAGGACATCGATGACGATGGCTTCCTCCTGGAGCCGGACTTCAGCGATGAGGCCGTTGAGGCGATCGCTGCGGCGGAGGGCATCGAGCTGACCGACGATCACCGCAAGATCATCGATTACATGCGCGACAGGTACCGTGAGGACGGCCACACGCCCAATTTTCGCCACATGCTGAAGGAAGTCGCCGACAGTGTCCTGCCCGGCGTCGACAGCAAGGGGCTGTACGACCTGTTTCCCACCGGCCCCGCCAAGCAGGCGGCCAAGATCGCCGGCCTGCCCAAGCCTTACGGCAAGGCGGGCTATTGAGCCTGCCTCACGCGCCCGCCCGACCGGTCCGGTTCCGAACATGGCTGTAAGAGTCCGCAGCCGCTGGCACGCCGGCGGGCGCAGCCGCAGCCAGAGCGAGCGCGCCAGTGTCGTGGCGGCGCTGGGGTGGCGCATTGCCCAGGATTCCATCCGGCGCATGCGCGAGCGTGGCTACGACATCGACTGCGGCCCGCAGTACTTCCATTTCGTTTGCGAACTGCTGGTCTTTCTGGGCCACGTTGCCGACCGCATTGCCTTTGAACTGCTCGATGAAGCGCAACGCGGCGAGTTCACCCGCGCACTGGTGGTGCGCAGCGCCGACGTGGTCGAAGACAACCGCGACATGCTGCTCGGCCTGGCCGTGGTGGGTGCCAGCCGCCGTCATGTGATCGATCTCTTCAACGAGCGCGCCGCCGAGTATTCCGAATACGGCTATGACCGCGAAGGGGGGCCGGACTTCGCCATGCGTCGCGCATTCGGCGCCCACATCCGCCAGATCCTTCCGGAGAAGGACCGGGCCTGGGTGATGGACCAGGTCATGGAGATCGAGGTGCCCGAAGCCGTCGCCGCGGTGGAGAAGTCTGCGCGGGGCCTGCTGGGAACCGCCTCCGAGGTGCCTCCAAAGAGCCCGCAGGGGAGTGAAGGGCAATAATCATCACCGGACCTTTCAGTCCTGACGACCCGCAGGCCTACGCGCGCTGGCGTGACCAGAAGCTCGCCGCCCATCCGGCGCGCATCGAGGAGCTGATCGTCGAGGTGCGGGATCCGCGCTCGCTCTCCGCCTCCGAACGCCAGGCCATCCTCGATCGCTGCGCGCGGGCCAACATGGCCCTCTACGTCTCCGCCTGCGGCGCCGATCCGGACAAGGATATCCCCCGGCGCCTCGGCGCCCAGGTCGGCCTGCACCATGTGGACGCCAACTTCCTGGCCGACGACGATGGCATCAGCCCGCTAGCCGTGGCCGGGGCCGGCACGCGTACCGAGTTTGTTCCCTACACCAGCAAGCCCATCCGCTGGCACACCGACGGCTACTACAACGCGCTCGATCGCCAGGTGCAAGGCATGCTGCTGCACTGCGTGAGGGACGCCGAGCGCGGCGGCGACAACCAGTTGCTGGACCACGAGATCGCCTACATCCAGTTGCGCGACCTCGATCCGGAGTACATCCGCGCGCTCATGGCGCCCGATGCCATGACCATTCCGCCGCGCATCGTGGAGGGCGCCTCGTTGCGCCCCCATGCTGGCGATGAAACCCGCCCGCTCTACCCCGGGGGAGTGCCCGCCGCCCTGGGGCGGCCCGGCGGCGGCGAAGCGCGCCCGGCCCAGCCCGGTCCCGTGTTCAGCGTGGATGCGGCGGGATTCCTGCACATGCGCTACACCGCGCGCACCGTCAGCATCGCGTGGAAACAGGATGAGGCGACCCGCGCCGCCGTGGGCGCGCTGGAAGGGATCCTCTCCGGCGCCAATCCCTGCGCGTTGCGCGCCCGGTTGTTGCCCGGCATGGGCCTCGTGTGCAACAACGTGCTGCACGACCGTTCCGGCTTCGAGGACAGCCCGGCGCACCGCCGCCTGCTCTACCGCGCCCGCTACTTCGACCGTGTGAGCGCCGCCTGACGGCGGCCCGTCCCCGCCCGTCCCGCTTTTCGACTCCCACCCGCCGCGCCACCCTGGCCGCGGCGGCGCCGCTTCGCCGCGTCCGCAGGCCGCACCCTGCGGCGGTCAAGTTCCTGTCATCGCCACCGTTAACCGCCCGAAGGGTGGCCGCTGCCATCCTGCATCCGCGTCCGCTCCGGGCTCACCGCCCCGGCTGCCGGGCGACGTGAAGGAGCGGGCGATGTTTTCTCGCAGGTTTGACAATCTTCCACTGCGTCACAGGCTCATCGTCCTGCCGGGGGTGATCGGCGGGATGCTGCTGGCGTTTGCCCTCGCCGCCTTCGCCCTGGGCAGCTACCTCTCCCAGCGCCAGGCGACGGCGGAATTCGCCCACGCCATGGCCCGCGCCTCCGCCAGCCATGTGGCTGCTCCCCTGGCCCGCGGAGACGCCGCAACGGTGCGCAGCGCACTCCAGGCGCTGCGTGCCGACGCCGGGGTGTCGGGCGCCGCCGTGGTGTCCCCCGACGGCACCCTTGTCGTCGCCGATGGCGAGGACGTGTCCGCGCCCGATGCCCCGGACGCCGACCCGGTTTCCGGGCACATGATCCTGAGCGAGCCGGTGGTGTCTGAAGGCGAACGGATCGGCACCCTCCGGCTGGCCATCGACCTGCGGCCCATGGGCGCGACGGTGCTGCGCAATCTCCAGGTCATTGCCGTGGCCGTGCTCGCCGCCTGCATCCTGGCGGTGCTCTGGCTGCGCCACTTCGCGCGCCGCCTCGTGGAACCCCTGGTCGAACTGGCCGACGACGTGACGCGCGCCTGTTGTGAGCATGGCCACCCGCCGGACGCGCCGGGCGTCCCCCCCGACGAGCTGGGCGTGCTGGCGGGCGGCTTCAGGGCCCTGTTGCGCAAGATCGAACTGCAGGAACACGAACTCCGGGAGCAGCGCGACGAACTGCAACGAATGGTGCGCACACGCACCGCGGAACTCGGCCGCGCCAGGGCGGAGGTCGAGGCGGACGGCGTTGCCGGGAACCGCGTCCTGGTCAGGCTCGGACATGAGCTGCGCACGCCCCTGAACAGCCTCGCCGCCGTGACCGACCTGCTGGCCGGCAGCGGGCTGGAGCCCACGCAGCAGGAATTCGCGCACGCGGCGAGGCGCACGGCGCAATCCGTACTGGCCACCCTCAACGACATCCTGGATTACGCCAGGATCGAGGCGGGCCGGATGGAACTGAAGCCGGCCGACTTCGATCTCGCCGAACTCGTCGAGGACGTCGCCGCACTGGTGGCCGTGGAAGCCCATGCCAAGGGCGTCGAGATCCTCTGCGACATGGCCCCCGACGTGCCGCAGCGCGTGCGCGGCGACTCCGTGCAACTGCGCCGTATACTCACCGGGCTGGCGACCAACGCCGTCAGGTTCACCGAACGGGGCCACGTGCTCATCAAGGCCCGCCGCGGCGCCTTTGCTGAGGGCGCCCTGCTGGCGCGCTTCGAGGTTTTCGACACCGGCACGGGCATCGCCCGGGAGGACCAGGCACGCGTCTTCGAGCCCTACTTCAAGGCCGAAGGCGCCACCCCCCGTCGGCCCGACACGCCGGGGGCGTCCGGGGCCGGCGAGCGCCAATATGGCGGCAGTGGCCTGGGACTGGCGATCTGCCGGGAACTGGTGCATCTGATGGGCGGCGAGATCGGGCTGACCAGCGCGCGTGGACATGGCTCCGAGTTCTGGTTCACCGTGCGCCTGGCGCCGTCCGAACTCGCCGGCCGCCCCGAATCGCGCAGTGGGACGTGTTGCTGCTCGACTGGCATACGCTGCTCATGGACGGCCGGCAGACCATCGCCCGCATCGGCAGCCGCGCGGGGCAGGAGCGCCTGCGCATCGCCGTGTTCGGCGCCATGGCCGAGGCGCCCTCGGCCGAGGACCGGCGCTCTCTCTCCATGGACGCATGGCTTGCCAAGCCGGTGCGCCGCAGCCACCTGCTCGACTGCCTGGCGAATCTGTGCAGCCATGCCGGGCCGGTCGGGCAAGGGGAACGGACCGCTCCCGGGCCGGCTCGCGTGCCCGAACCGGAGCACCCGTACATCGCGGCCCGTCAGGCATTGCAGGATGCGCTGCTCCATCGCGGCGCACCGGAGCCGTCCGTTGCGCCGCAGGCAGCGCCGCCTTCCGATGGCGACGCCGCGCCGCGCGCGATGCCGGCGCAAACCGCGGCGACGGTTCTCACGGCCTGACGCATCGGCTGTCCCCGGCGCCGGCCGTCAGCCGGCCGCCGCGTCCGTTCCATGCCCGTCCGGGCGTCCGAGCATCCGCCGGATGAAGCGCCACAGCTTCGGCAGCACCCAGGCCATGCCCAGCACGAACAGCGCCAGCAGCACCAGGAACACGACCGGATGGAAGAAGGCCGTGAGCAGGCCCCCGGCCACCAGGGCTTCCTCGCCCAGCGAGGCGGTCACGTTGGAGAAGGGCTCCGGAGAGGTGTTGATCACCGCCCGTCCCCCCGCCTTGGTGAAGTGGGTGCCGGCCGCCAGGCTGCCGCCGAGGATGGCGGCGGCCAGCATCCACGCCGGGTCGTGGCCTCCCAGCGACATGGCCGCCAGCAGCGCGCCGGCGGGGATGCGGATGAATGTGTGGATGGCGTCCCACACCGAATCCAGGGCCGGGATCTTGTCGGCAAAGAACTCCACGGCGAACATCAGGCCCGCCGCACCCATCACCAGCGGGTGGGTGAGAATCTGCAGGCCGTCGGGCAGGGCGATGTAGCCCAGCTTGCCCATCAGGCCGGCAATGAACAGCACGGCGTACAGCCGCATGCCGCTCGCCCAGGCCATGCCCGCACCCATCGCGATCGAACTCACCAGATCCATGGCGTCCTCCTGTGGCTTGCGTTGCCGTCCCCCCAGCATGCCCTGACGGCCGCTGCGCCCCATAACGCGCGACCATCGCCCCGGGCGCACATCCCGGGCCATGGCGGCATCATGCCACGGCGCCGGCCACGGCGCGTCTATACTGCCGTATCACTTGCCGGGCCGGCGTGGAGGGCGACATGGGAGAAGAGACCGGTGCCGCGGCGGCGCCGCAACGCGAGGTGGCACTGCTGGGGGGCGGCTGCTTCTGGTGCCTGGAAGCGGTCTTTCGCGAGTTGAGGGGCGTGGAGCGGGTGCGCTCGGGCTACGCCGGAGGCGATGTGGCGAATCCCGATTACCGCCGGGTGTGCGGCGGAGGCACCGGCCATGCCGAGGTGGTGGAAATCGCGTTCGATCCGCAACTCATCGGCTACCGCGACATCCTGGAGGTGTTCTTCGCCATCCACGATCCCACCACCCGGGATCGCCAGGGCAGCGACGTGGGCACGCAGTACCGCTCGGTGGTCTTCTTCCATACGCCGGGGCAGGAGGCCGCGGCGCGGGCCATGATCGGGCAGCTTGCCGACGAACGCGCCTTCCGCGACCCCATCGTCACCCAGGTGCTGCCGGCACCGGCCTTCTGGGTGGCGGAGGACGACCACCAGGACTACTACCGCCACAACGCCGCCCAGCCCTACTGCCAGTTCGTGGTGGCGCCCAAGCTGCACAAGTTCCGGGAGAAATTCCGCAGCCTGCGCAGGGGGTGAGCGCCCGCGCGGGTGATTTGCGACGAAGCGCGGGCGGCATGGCGCACCCGCGATCCGTCCGCCACGCCGGTTTCGCGGCAGGGCGAGGCGCCGATCTCGCGGTTGCGCAGGGCGCCGGCGCCGCGGCCCATGACGATTCCGCAAACACCGTCTAATCTGGAAAGGGCGTCACCATGGCGGCGCAAGGGCGTGCCCGGGCGCCGCGGGGGGCATCCACCCATTCTGCTTGCTTATCGCGGGAGACGCGCCATGGCCAGGAACAGGACCGAAAGACCGAGAGTGTGTATCGACCGGGTGCTGCCGCAGGAGGTGTTCCGTCGCCAGGCGGTCATCCGTCCGCGCGGTGCCGACCGGTCGCGTGCCGTATTCGAATTCCGCAAGATGTGGATCAACGGCTCGACCCTGCGGGTGCGCTTCATCGGTGGCACCAGCGCCCAGCGCGCCCGTGCCCGCGAACAGGCGCTGTGGTGGACGCAGCACGCCAGCCTGAGCGTCGAATTCGGCAACGCCGCCGACTCCGAGATCCGCGTCGCCTTCCGCGCCAACGACGGCGCCTGGTCCTACATCGGCACCGATTGCCGGCAGATTCCCCAGGGCCAGCCCACCATGAACCTGGGCTTTCTCGATGGCGGCACCTGCGCCCACGAGTTCGGCCATGCCGTCGGCCTCGGCCACGAACACCAGAATCCCAGCGGCGGCATCGAGTGGAACGAGGACGTGGTGATTCGCGACCTCTCCGGCCCGCCCAACAACTGGACCGAGGACCAGATCCGCCACAACGTGCTGAACAAGTATGCCGTCGACCAGATCCGCGGCACCGCGTTCGACCCCCACTCCATCATGCTGTACTTCTTCCCGCCGAGCTGGACGACGAACGGCATGGGCACCGAGGAGAACGACGTGCTCTCGGCCCTGGACCGCGCCTTCATCGCCAGCGAGCAGGCCTATCCGCGCCAGGTTGTTCCGGTGGTCGATCTGCAGGTCAATGCCGCGGCGGCCACCTCCGCCAGCATCGGCGCGCCCGGCGAGGAGGACGTGTTCCGCTTCGTGGCCGCCCAGGGCGGGCGCCACGTGGTGGAAACCTCCGGCAATACCGACGTGGTCATGAAGCTGTTCGGCCCCGGCAGCCAGACCGCACTCATCGCCGAGGACGACGACAGCGGCCCGGGGCTGAACGCCCGCATCGCCGCCGAACTGGTGCCGGGCACCTACTGGGCGCAGGTGCGCCACTACTACAAGTCCAGCGGGACGGGGCAGTACGGCGTTCGCGTGCGCACGCTCTGACGGCTGGTCCTCCTTCGGGCGGGGAGTCCGGGAGATGGGCGGCGTCTTGCCGCCTGTTCCCGGCATCGGCCCGTCGCCGGGCGCGTTACGGTGCACGTCATCGTGTTGCCGCAACTGCCGCCCATGTCTGCCTCCAGAAACTTCCTCGCCGCCCTCGGCGCTGCGGCCGGCGTGTTCGCCGCCCCCGCCCACGCCCTGAACATGCTGGTGCCGTCCTACTTCGACCCCTCCTCGACCACCAACTATTGGCTCAACCTCGACGCCGCCGCCGGCAGCGTCAATCTCTGGGCCATCCTCAATCCGGAAAGCGGTGCCGGCGTGGCGGTGGACCCGGGCTACGCCGCCGCGGCCACCCGTTTCCGCAGTGCCGGCGGCAGCCTGCTGGGCTATGTCGCCACAGACTACGGCAACCGCCCCATCGCCGAGGTGAAGCAGGAAGTGGACCGCTACATCGGCTTCTACGGCGCCGGCACCCTGAACGGCATCATCGTGGACCAGATGGCCACCAGCACCGACCAGCTCACGTACTACCAGGACATCAACAGCTACATCCACAGCCAGAACGCCGGCTACAAGGTGTTCGGCATTCCCGGCACCCACACCGCGGAGGCCTACCTGAGCGCTGCCGACGTGCTGGTCACCTACGAGCACGACAGTGGCTACGCCGGCTACGTGCCCGATGCCTGGACGGCCAACTATTCCGCCGACCGTTTCGCCCATCTCATGATCAACGTGCCCGACGCCTCCACCATGCGCAGTTACATCGACCTGGCGGTATCGCGCAACGCGGGCTATGTCTTCGCCACCAACGATGTGGAAACCAACCCTTGGGACACCCTGCCGAGCTACTGGGATGCCCAGGTCGCCTACGTGGCCGCCGTTCCCGAGCCGGAAACCTGGGCGCTGTTGCTGGCCGGCGTGCCGCTGGCGGGATGGGTGGCGCGGCGGCGCAGGTTTAAGCTTGATGGAGCGCCGGGGCTGGCGCTGGCGGCCTGAGCCGCATAGTCGGCGCCTGGACCCAGCCGCGTAGTCGGCGCCTGGACCCGGCCGCGGAGTCGGCGCCTGGGCCCAGCCGCGGCGCGGCCCGCGCTTTGACCGGAAGCCGGCCACCGGCGCCACGTGCTGCGGCCTCCCGACCGCGGTGACGGGCGTTACCACCCAAACAGCGGATGGCCGATGCCCACTCCCCAGTGCAGTCCCCAACGCGGGCTCCAGTGGCCGACACCGATACCGATGCTGACGCCGGGGTACGGGCCGAAGGGATGGTCGTAGGGGCGGTAGTGGGGCCACCAGGGGTCGTGGGCGTAGCGACGGCGGGCGAGTTCCTGTTGCTCCAGAGCACGCCGGCGCGCCTCCTCGGCCCGGTGCCGGCGGTTCATGTGGGCGATCACTTCCTCGGGGACACCGTGCTGGCGCAGGGTCTGCTCCTCGATCCGGCTCAGGTGGTAGACGCCTGCGCTGGCGTCGATGCGGCGGACGATTTCCTGCGGCGGCGTGCCGGCGGCGGCCAGCGCCACCACCTCGTCGAGGGTCAGGGGGCGCGGCGCGTCGAGCCCCAGGCGTCGCGCTTCATCCGGGGGCAGCCGGTCGATGCGGGGCGCGGGGGAAGGCGTGGCGCAGCCGCCGGCGACCAGCAGCACGCACAGCATGGCGGCCAGGCCGAGGGCCCGTGGCGGCGGCAATGGCTCGGACTTCATGGAAACTCCCCGGGAAGCGCGCGACAAGAGCTTCGATCACGCCCCGACACGGCAGTTCAGCGCTGCCCGCCGCCTGCCACGTCACCCCGGCACAGCCGGAGGCGAACGCTCACTCTCCGGATTCGAAGCGGAACACCGCCGCGGCGTCACCGCCCCAACGGCGCAGGATGACCGTTGCCTTCCACGCCATGCGGCCGGTGATGCACACCGGCAGGGTGGTCTCGCCGAGGTAATGGCCTTCGCCGGCGGCGGCCAGGCGGATGCGGTTGGAACCCATGTTCATCCATTCCCCGGCGAAGTCCACCTCCACGCTGCGTGCTCCCGTTTCTTGCACGCGCACCGTCACCTGGAGCGGCGTCACCAGCGCGATGGGGCGGGGGGCGATCTCCAGTTCGACGCTGCCACCACCCGGCAACCGAGCGCGGCAGGCCCTGGCGTGGAGGTCGCAGCCGGCGGGGGCCGCCACGGGCTCGGGCAGGGCCGGTTCGGCCAGCGACCACCAGCCCGCCACGGCCACCGCCACCATGACGACGCCGAAGGCCAGCGGCACGAGAAGCGGCCGGCGCAGCAGCGGATGGGCAGGCACCGAAGTCCGGAGCGTCATTTCGTCACCATTCAACAATCACTTTTCATCGCTCCGGCGCCGGCAGAAGGGCGAGGATGTCGTGGGCGTCATCATCGCCACCAAGCTCGTCCGGGCGTCGGGCGCGGCGGCTCCGGCGGGCGCACCCTTGCGCAGGTCTCTGGCGAGGACCGGGACGAAAAGGCGCAGTGCTGCCATGGTGCGGCGTGTGGAACAGCCCGGTTGGCAGTGTAAGTGAGCGCCCCGCGGGCGAAATTGCCAAAGGTCAAATAACGCCCATCGCCGGGGAGCGCCCATCGCCGGGGTGAGAACGCGGCGGCGTGGCCATGGGGAGGGGGCTTTTGCACCGGCTTTTGATTCGGGTCAAGGAGTGGGCGGGTCCGCGGTCGCATAGTCGCTGCGGCATTTCGTCGCACGGGGGGAGGAGGACTTCCCCGTTTTTCGTTTCCTTCGGTTTTCTTTGACTGGGAGGTCAACATGAGACAGTTGAGGTGGCAGGCAGCCGCTGCGCTCGCCGCAGCCGGAATTGGTCTTGCCGCGGGGTCGGCCTGGTCGGCGGCCGAATCGCTGCAGGACGTGCTGAAGCGGCGCGGCCTGAGCCAGCAGGATCTGCTGTCGGCGGCCAAGACTTATGTGCCCACGGGCAAGCGCGACGAGTTCGTCACCTTCAGCTCGGGCGGCCAGAGCGGCCAGATTATTGTGTACGGCGTGCCGTCGATGCGCATCCTGAAGTACATCGCCGTGTTCACGCCCGAACCGTGGCAAGGCTACGGCTATGACGCCAACTCCAAGGCGGTGCTCGACCAGGGCAAGATCGACGGCAAGGACATCACCTGGGGTGACACGCACCACCCGGCGATTTCCGAAACCAACGGCGAGTACGACGGCCAGTTCCTGTTCATCAACGACAAGGCCAACCCGCGCCTGGCGGTGATCGACCTGCGCGACTTCGAGACCAAGCAGATCGTCGTCAACCCGATCTACAAGTCCGAGCACGGCGGCGCCTTCGTCACGCCCAATTCCGAGTACGTGATCGAGGCTGCCCAGTATCCGGCGCCCCTCGAGAACAAGAAGTTCTTTCCGCTCGAGCAGATGAACGAAAAGTACCGGGGTGGCGTCACCTACTGGAAGTTCGACCGCAAGGAAGGCCGCATCGACACCAAGGCGTCCTTCTCCTTCGAACTGCCGCCCTACTGGCAGGATCTGTCCGACGCCGGCAAGGGGCCGTCCGACGGCTGGGCCTTCACCAACTCCTTCTGCTCCGAGCGTTACGTGGGCGGCATCGAGAAGGGCCGTCCGCCGTATGAGGCGGGCTGCTCGGCCAAGGACACCGACTACCTCCACGTGATGAACTGGAAGAAGGCGGCGGAACTGGTCAAGGCGGGCAAGGCGAAGAAGATCAACGGCCATGACGTCATTCCCATCGAGGTGGCCGTCAAGGAAGGCATCCTCTTCCTGATCCCCGAGCCCAAGAGCCCCCACGGCGTCGATGTGACCCCGGACGGCAAGTTCATCATCGTCGCCGGCAAGCTGGATACGCACGTGTCCGTGTATAGCTTCGAGAAGATCCAGGCCGCCATCAAGGCCGGGAAATTCGAGAGCAAGGACCCGTACGGCATTCCGGTGATCGGCATGAAGGACGCCCTGCAGCATCAGGTGCAACTCGGCCTGGGTCCCCTTCACACCCAGTACGATTCCAAGGCCTGCCTGGCCTACACCTCGCTGTACGTGGATTCCCAGGTTGCCAAGTGGAACTTCTGCGAAGGCAAGGTGGTGGACAAGATCAGCGTCCACTACAACATCGGCCACCTGATGACCATGGAAGGCGACTCCACCAAGCCGGCGGGCCGGTACCTGGTGGCGTTGAACAAGCTGGCCATCGACCGCTTTGTGCCGGTGGGTCCGCTGCATCCGCAGAACCACCAGCTCATCGACATCAGCAACGACAAGATGCAACTGCTCTACGACATGCCGTTGCCGCTGGGTGAGCCGCACTACGCCGTGGCCATTGCCGCCGAGAAGCTCAAGCCGGCCGTGCGCTACAAGGTGGGTACCGATTCGCGCACCGACAAGCCGCATCCGGGCGCCGTCAAGGCAGGCGAAGAGAAGACCGTCAGGAAGGGCAACAAGGTCGAGGTGTTCGCCACCCTGATCCGCTCGCACATCACGCCTGAAACCATCGAGGTGGACGTGGGCGACGATGTCGTGATTCACCTGACCAACCTCGAGCGTGCGCAGGACGAGACCCACGGCTTCACGGTCTCCACCTACAACACCCATGCCTCGATCGAGCCCGGCAAGACCGTGACGGTGAAGTTCAAGGCCGACAAGGAAGGCGTTTATCCGTACTACTGCACCGAGTTCTGCTCCGCGCTGCACCTGGAAATGATGGGCTACCTGCTGGTCAAGCCGAAGGGCTGGAAGGCGACCAAGACGACGCTGGACAAGGGCACCTACACGGAAGCGGAGTACAAGGCGACCGTCAAGAAGGTGGCGGATACCCAGGCAATCATCGACTCCGTCGTGGCCTACATCACTTCGGTGAACTACAAGGACTTCCCGGATGTCGTGGCGATGGTGGAAGACGCCTTCGACCAGCTCGGCAAGACCAAGGGCCTGAAGGAGAAGCACGAGGCGTTCGCCGCCAAGAAGGACTGGGAAAACGCCAACCTCTGGGCCTAACAGATCTGGCAATACCAGGTCAAGACCGCCGACCTCGGTCTGCGCGCCAAGACCTACCTGGAGCAGAACGGGGCCAAGAAGATCAAGTGACCGTCCCGCGTAATCCCTGCGGGAAAATCGGGGGGCCGTCAGGCCCCCCTTTTTCCTGCCCATTCAACCGCCCCCCATACAAGGAGCCTGACATGAAGACCCATATCGCACTTGGTCTCGCCGCTGTCGTTTTGCTTGCCGCACCGGCCTGGGCGGCCGACGGCGCCAAGCTTTTCCAGGAAAAGACCTGCTTCACCTGCCACGGCAAGGACGGCAAGAAGCCCATACTCCCCGAATACCCGAAGATCGCCGGCCAGGGCGCAAAGTACGCCGAGAGGCAGATGCTGGACATCAAGAGCGGCGCGCGCGCCAACGGCAACAGCGCGGCGATGAAGGGCGTGATGCACCTGGTTTCCGACGCCGAGATCAAGGCACTGGCCGAATACGTCGCTACCCTCAAGCCCTGATCCGGGCCGCGACCCCATGCTTGACTCACGTCAAAGCATCAGCGGGCGCTAATACAGAAAATGGGACACATGAATGGCGCGGCGTGATACGCCGCGCCGTTTCAATCCACCCAGCAGAGGAGGCAAACTCCATGATTCGCAAGCTTTCCGTCGCCGTGGCGCTGGCCTTCGCCGCGGCCGCAGTCTTCGCCGGCCCCCCCGCCCCCAAGAAGGAGGGGATCGAGTCCTCGGGATACAAGTGGAACGTCCAGGAGGGCGAAAAGATCGAGGCCCTCAAGCTCAAGGGTGACGTCAAGCAGGGCAAGGAAGACTACGAGGTGTGCGGCGGTTGCCACCTGCCCTCGGGCGCGGGGCGGCCCGACGGCACCTTCCCGCAGCTCGCCGGGCAGCACTCCACGGTGCTCATCAAGCAGATGGCCGACATCCGTGGCGGCCTGCGCGACAACCCCACCATGTACCCCTTCGCCAAGGAACTGACGGACCCGCAGGCTTTGGCCAACGCCTCTGCCTACATCAACAGCCTGTGCATCCCCGCGGACCACGGCAAGTACGAAGGCGCCGATGCCGGCAAGCAGGTCGCCGACGGCAAGGTGATGTACGAGAAGGAATGCGTGGAGTGCCATGGCAAGAACGGCGAGGGCGACAAGGAGAAGTTCTATCCCGTCATTGCCGGCCAGCACTACAAGTACCTGCTGCGCCAGATGACCGAGATCCGCGACGGCAAGCGGCGCAACGCCAATCCGGACATGGTGAAGATCATCAAGAAGTACAACGACGCGCAACTGGTGGCCATCTCGGCCTACCAGTCCAGCCTGACCATGCCCGGCGGCATGTGCAAGACCGTGGCCAAGAAGAAAAAGTGACGCTGTAACGCCGGCCGTCCGCACCCGGCAGGGAAGCGGAGGGCCGGTGGTTCCTCTTGTCTCGCCGTGTCCGAAGGGCCGTGGTGAGCTGTCTTTCCCCGGCTTGAGACCAATAGAATGCTCGCGCGGAAAAGAAGTCCAGACCTGATCATTGGCGGCCTGACCCTGGTGGCGCTGGTGGCCATGATCGCCGCCTACTTCGCGCCGATCTGGTGGGTCGCGCTGACGGCGCCCAATTATCCGAAGGATGCCTTTCCTGACGGCATCCGCATCCACTTCCATTTCGACGGGGTGTACAACGGCTGCAAGGTGGCGGGGATTGGCACCCAACTGGGCAAGGAAACCATGCAGGAGGACATGGGCGAGGGCAGCGAGCGCTACAACCCCATCCTGGATGCGAAGAAGGACGTAAACAAGGACGCCAAGGGGCTGGACTGCGTCCATGAGATGAACACCATCAACCACTACGTGGGCATGTTCCCCATCGCCACCGGGGCGCCGGTGGAGAAGCCGCTGGCGAAGTTCTTCTTCGGCTTCTTCGCGGTCATGCTGGCGGGGTTCATCATCCGGCAGCAGAAGCTGCGCCTGCTGGTGTTGTCGCTGGGGTTCGCCGCCGTCGCCGCCTGGGCGGTGGTGGACCAGTTCGTCCTCGGCCACCTGGCCGCCCACGTAGAGGACTACGTGCGCGAGGCCGGGACCTTCTTCAAGGAGCCGGAGAAGATCCAGGCCTGGGGCGACAACGTGATGCTCATCAGCAAGATCGTCATCGCCGGCCTTATCGTGGTCATGGCCGTTGTCGTGGCCGGCGTGGCGAAGGTCCGCAACTTCGAACTGCTGCTGGCCTTGGTGCCGGCGCTGTTGCCGGTGTTTTTCGTCATCGAATACTCGGCCTGGCTGTGGTTTTTCGGCCACAACCTGCACCCCTGGGGCGCCTTCACCGTCAAGCCCTTCATGCCGACGGTGTTCGGCGAGGGCAAGGTGGCGCAGTTCTCCACCTACTCCTATCCCTATTGGGGTTATGCGCTGCTGCTGGTCGTCTTTGTCAGCCTGATGCTCGCATTGTTGCTGCGCCGCAAGCAGTTGCGCGAAGCAGCGGGCCAGTAAGCCCATGGGGCTTCGGCTTCCGCGCCGGCTGCTCGCCCTGCCCGCACTGCTGCTGGCGGCTGCCAGCGTCGCAACCCCGGTGGACAATGGCGATGGCGCTCCGCCGACCAAGGGTGCCAGCGCCGACTTCACCACGGCGCCCCGCGTCGGCGTGGATCGGCCCAAGCCGACCTACATGCTCCATGAGCGCGACAAACGCATCCACGGGCTGACGCCGCTCCAGGAACTGGTCGATGCGGCACCGGCCGGCTCGGTCCTCAAGCCGCCGCCCGGCAGCTATGCCGGGCCGGTCACCCTCACCAGGCCGCTGACCATCGACGGCGGCGGCCAGGTGAGCATCGACGCTGGCGACAAGGGCACGGTGTTCATCGTCCAGGCGGACGACGTCACGCTGCGCGGGTTGCGTCTCACCGGCTCGGGGGATTCCCACGACACCGACGATTCCTGTCTCGACGTGCGCGGGCATCGCACGGTGATCGAAAACCTGAGCCTGGACAACTGCCTGTTCGGCATCGACCTCAAGCAGTCCAGCGACAGCATCGTGCGCAACAACAGGGTTCGCTCCAAGCCCGTGGACCTGGGGGTGCGCGGCGACGGCCTGCGCCTGTGGTACAGCCACCGCAACCTCATCGAAGGCAACGAGGTGACGGACTCCCGGGACATGGTGGCCTGGTATTCCAACAACAACGTCTTCCGCAACAATGTCGGCCGGCGCAGTCGTTATTCCATCCACTTCATGTTCGCCAACAACAACCTGGTGGAGAACAACCGCTTCCACGACAACTCCGTCGGCGTCTACTTCATGTACACAGAAGGCGGCGCGGCGCGCAACAACGTCATCTCCCACGCCACCGGTGCGGCTGGCATGGCCATCGGCTTCAAGGAGTCGTCCAGCATCGTCGTCGAGGGCAACGAGATCCTTTACTGCGCCGTCGGCGTCGGCTCCGACCTGTCGCCCTTCCAGCCCGACACCACCATCGAGTTCCGCAACAACCGCTTCGCCTACAACGGCATCGGCATCATGTTCACCACCGATACCGGAGGCAACCGAATCGAGGACAACGTCTTCGAGGGCAACCTGACCCAGGTGGGCTACGGCGGGCGACGCGGCGAGGCCGTGGCACGCAATACCTGGAAAGGCAATTACTGGGACGACTACCAGGGCTTCGACCGCAACGGCGACAAGGTTGGCGACCGCCCCCACGAACTGCTCGCCTTTGCCGACCAGATCTGGATGGAAATGCCGGTGGCGCGCTTCTTCGCCAACTCGCCAGTCATGGAACTGCTGGATTTCCTGGAGCGACTGGCGCCCTTTTCCGCGCCGGAACTCATCCTCCGGGATGAGGCGCCGCGCTTCGTCAAGGCGGGGGCAGGCGTAACGAGCCTTCCGCCCGGCCGCTCCAGGGAGGGCGAAGTCTCGCCTGGTGCGAGGGTTTCCCGATGAGCCAACAGAAACCGGCCTCCTCCAGGCCGCCGCTGTCCAAGGAGCGCCAACAGCAGGCCCGCCGCCGCGTGCTGCGCACCATCCTGCTTACGGGCGGGGTGCTGGGTGCCGCCCTATCCGGCTACCTGCCGCTGGCCTATGCGCAAAGGCAGCGTCTGCGGCCCCCGGGGGCACTGGATGAAAAGGACTTCCTCGCCTCCTGCATCAAGTGCGGCCAGTGCGTACAGGTCTGCCCGGTGCAGGCGATCAGGCTGGCGGACCTGATCGACGGCTTCGGCGTCGGGGCGCCTTACATCGATGCCCGCGCGCAGGCCTGCGACTTTTCCTGTGATGCCGTGCAGTGCATCCTGGCCTGCCCGACCGGCTCGCTCACCTACCACAAGCCGGAGTTCCTGGCGGTGCGGGCGGGCGCCGGCCTGGCCGCCAAGCCCATCCTCAAGGCCAAGGAGAAGGACGCGGAGCCGACGCTCAATCTCGCGGAGCGCATCGGCGTGGCAAGGCTGACACGGCCCGAGGCCTGCCTGGCCATCCAGGGCAAGGGTTTCAAGGGCCAGGCGCGGGGGCCGGGCTTCAAGGGCGAGATGCGCTACATGGAGGTGGACCGCTGGAAGCCCATCCCGGTGCGCGACCACCCCTACGACGTGCCCGAGTGCGACCTGTGCGTGCGCGAGTGCCCGATCAAGGATGCAATTTCCATCGAGACGGTGTATGCGCCGGACGGCACGCAGCGCAAGTCGCCGGTGGTGCATGAACCCTGCGTCGGCTGTGGCGTGTGCGAGATGATCTGCCCGGTGGAGCCGGCGGCCATCGAAATCGTGCCGCGCGAGGTGTGGAAGACATGAGTACCCCGCTGAAGGACCGGTTCCTCACCCAGATCCTGGTCATGTTCGGCCGCGAGCCTTCACGGCCGCAGGCCGTTGCCCCGGCGGCGCAGAAGCTGCACGAGTTCAAGCGCGGCAACCGCGACTTCATCGCCGAGAAGCTCCACGCCCGCGCCCACGCCACGCCGAGCCATAAGTGGCGCAACCGGCGCTGGGCGACACTGATCGTTGCCAACCTGCTGTTCGTGGTGTCCTTCTACCTCGACATCCAGATCCTCGAAGGTGCGCTCACGGCGTCGCGCTTCGTCGGCTTCCACCTCATCGACCTCAACTCCGCCCTGCAGGTGATGCTGGCCCACAAGCACATCATCAACAACCTGCTCATCGGCACCGGGACGGTGCTGGTGCTGTGGGTGTTGCTGGGTGGGCGCACGTTCTGCTCCTGGGTGTGTCCCTACCACCTGCTGGCCGAGTGGGCGGAGAAGCTGCACCTGGTTCTGGTGAAGAAGAAGCTGGTCTCCGACCAGACCATAGACCGCCGCCTGCGCAGCGTGTTCTGGGTGATCTTCGCCGTCCTCGCCGCCGTCACCGGCTACACGGTCTATGAGGCCATCTCGCCGACCGGCATCCTGTCGCGGGCGCTGATTTACGGTCCGGGGCTGGCCCTGCTGTGGGTGCTGGCGCTGTTGGTGTTCGAAGTCTTCTTTTCCCGCCGCGCCTGGTGCCGCTACGCCTGCCCCATCGGCCTGACCTACGGCGTGGTCGGCATCATCTCGCCGCTGCGGGTGAAGTACAAACTGGAGGGCTGCTTCCACGAGGGCGACTGCCGCAAGGTGTGCCTGGTGCCCCATGTGCTGGACACCGTCATCAAGGGCCGCGCGGTGGACACCGAAGTGCCCATCGGCCCGGACTGCACGCGCTGCGGCCTGTGCGTGGATGCCTGCCCGACCGGCTCGCTCAAGTTCGATGTCAAGGGGCTGTCGAAGCTGCTCTGAGCCATCGTTCCAAGTATTGTTTCATCGCTGCCGGGCCTGAGCGCCGCGAACGCCCGGTGCCGTGCGCGGCGCCCGAACCTGGTTTTGGCAGGTAGAATCCAGCCCCGACATGATCCGCTTCGACAACGTCTCCAAGACCTTCCGGCGCGCCCCGGTCCTCGACGGCATCCATCTCGAGATCGGCCTCGGCGAACGCCTCGCGCTGATCGGCTCCAACGGCGCCGGCAAGACCACGCTCATCCGCTGCCTGCTGGGTGAATACACCCACGACGGCACGGTCACCATCGAAGGACGCTCGCCGCGCGCCGACCGCACGGCGGTGCTGGGCGCCATCGGCTTCGTGCCACAGCTGCCCCCGCCGCTGAAGATGCCGGTGGGCCAGTTGATCGGCTTCGCCGCCGGCCTGTGCGGCACCGCGCCGGGCCGCATGCTCGACCTGGCCGAGCGTCTCGGCCTGGACACCGGCCCGATCATGGACCGCCAGTTCGTGCGCCTGTCCGGCGGCATGAAGCAGAAACTGCTCATCGCCATCGCCCTGGGGCGGGAGGCCAGGGTGCTGGTCATGGACGAGCCCGCCGCCAACCTCGACCCGGAAGCGCGCAAGATCTTCTTCGAGCTGCTGGCCGAGCGCGCCGAGAGCGCCACCATGCTGATCTCCAGCCACCGGCTGAACGAGGTGTCGGCGCTGGTCAATCGGGTGGTCGAACTCGACATGGGCAAGGTGGTGCTGGACGACCGTGTGGCCGACGATGTTTCCCTGACCGGCATGCTGGCCTGCCGCATCTGCGTCAAGCGCTTTGAACCGGCGCTGGCCAAGGCGCTGGGAAGCTGGAACTTCAACGATCTCGGTGGCGGCCTGGAATGGCAGGGTACCGTCGCCGGCCCCGACCGCCTGCGCTTCCTCGGCATGACTTCGCGCTATGTCGCGCTGATCAGCGACATCTCCATGACCGAAACGCAAGACTGATGGACCGCCGCCGCTTTCTCGCCGCCGGTATCGCCATGACCCCGCTGGCGCTAGCGCTCGCCGCCTGCGGCAAGGACGACCACTGGCCGGAGGGCATGAAGCCGATCAAGTGGGATCGCGACACCTGCGTGCGCTGCAACATGGTCATTTCCGACCGCCGCTTCGCCGCCGAGATGCGCGGCGGGCCGAAGGAGACCGTGTTCAAGTTCGACGACATCGGTTGCGCCGTTTTCTGGCAGCGCGACAAGGCGGCCGACCACCCGTGGATGCGCGAGGCCGGCACGCGCCTGTGGGTGGCCGATGTGGGTAGCCGCGGCAACGAGGTCAAGTGGCTGGACGCGCGCACCGCCCAGTACATCGCCAAGACCTCGCCCATGGGCTACAACTTCGGTGCCGTCGCCCATCCCCAGGCCGGCGCGTTCGATTTCCAGACCATGAGCGAACACGTCCTGGCCAAGGGCAAGTAGAAAGGGATCGCCATGAAACAACTCTGGCTCACCGCCAAGCTCGACATCGTCGAATCCCTGCGTGCCCGCTGGTTCCTGATCTATACGCTGGTGTTCGGCGGCATCGTGGCGCTGCTGTTCCTGTTCGGC
Source organism: Betaproteobacteria bacterium (assembly GCA_016208415.1). Lineage (GTDB taxonomy): Bacteria > Pseudomonadota > Gammaproteobacteria > Burkholderiales > Rhodocyclaceae > JACQYB01. The sequence continues at coordinate 37,207 of JACQYB010000041.1, forward strand.
CTCACCGAATCCCGCGTGCTGGGCTTCATCGGCCTGTCGCGCCTGCTGGTGACCTACATCCAGCTCACCATGGCCATCCTGCCCATCTTCGTGCTCATCACCACGGTGCGTTCCGTGGCCGGCGACCGCGAGGCGGGCGTGTTCGAGTACCTGCTGTCCCTGCCGGTGGGACTCGGGGCCTGGTTCTGGGGCAAGATCGTCGGCCGCTACATCGTCATCTTCCTGCCGGTGTTCGCCGCCATGGTGGGTGCCGTGCTCATCGCCCTGGTGCGCGACATCGAGGTGCCCTGGGGCATGTTCGGCTACTACACGGCGCTGCTGGCCGCCATCGCCGCCTGTTTCCTGGGGCTGGGCATGCTGGTTTCGACGCTGGCGCGCAGCACCGACATGGCCCAGGGCGCGGCTTTCCTGGTGTGGCTCACGCTGCTGCTGTTCCTCGACCTCATCCTGCTCGGCGTCATGATCCAGGGCCAGGTGGCGCCCGAGGTGGCGGTGGGCATCGCCCTGGCCAACCCGCTGCAGGTGTTCCGCACCGCGGCCTTGGCCCTGTTCGATCCGCAGTTGATCGTCCTCGGACCCTCGGCCTTCGTCATCCTCGATACCTTCGGTGCCAAAGGCTACATGGTCTATGCGCTGGCCTATCCGACGCTGATCGGCGCGGTGTCGGCGACGCTCGGTTACTTCCTGTTCCGTCGCGGCGACCTGCCGTGACCGCGCGCTAGGTCGGCAGCGGCCATGGCGGACGGGCACAGCGATCTGGACCACAGCTTCGGCTCCAGCGAAGTCACGCCGGGCGAGCGCCGCGGGCGCATCCGCGCCGTGTTCGAGGCCGTGGCGCCGCGCTACGACCTGATGAACGACGCCATGAGCTTCGGCATCCACCGCCTGTGGAAGCGCGCCCTGGCGCGCGCCGCGCGCGCGGCGGGCGGCGGCGTGGCGGTGGATCTGGCGGGGGGCACCGGCGACGTGGCACGCCTGCTGGCGCGCAGCAGCGGGCGCCGGGTGGTGGTGTGCGACCCCAGCCGCGCCATGATGCAGGCCGGCCGCGCCCGGGCGGGGCTGGGGGAGGTGGGCTGGCGCAATCT
>JACQYB010000089.1 GCA_016208415.1 Betaproteobacteria bacterium
GACAATCTGGTCGTAGGCCTTGGCCACGCCCCCGTACAGGCGCGAGAGCACCGTGGTGATCGCCGCCGTCAGCGTCGTCCTGCCATGATCGACGTGTCCAATCGTGCCCACATTCACGTGCGGCTTCGTACGCTCAAACTTTCCCTTTGCCATGGCGAAATGAACTCCAAATTCTCAGCGGAAAAAACGGACCCCGAAAACTGCGCACTCGTCCCCGGAGCCGGACCAGGCGATGGTGCCCATGGGCAGGATTGAACTGCCGACCTCTCCCTTACCAAGGGAGTGCTCTACCACTGAGCTACATGGGCTACACTGAAATCCAGTACCAGCAAACTCTGGAGCGGGTGAAGGGAATCGAACCCTCGTCATAAGCTTGGAAGGCTTCTGCTCTACCATTGAGCTACACCCGCGACAACCGACGCTTTGACGCTTTGCCCGCACCCGCTCGAACGGCGTCCGGGGCTTCAAACGACACATTCCTGGTGGAGGGGGAAGGATTCGAACCTTCGAAGGCAGTGCCGGCAGATTTACAGTCTGCTCCCTTTGACCGCTCGGGAACCCCTCCGGATAAACCGCGAATTTTCCGACATTCGCCGTCTGAAGTCAAATGGTTTTCCGGCAGCGGCACTCACGTAGAATGGGGCCACACGCCGGATTCCGCCGCCAGTCCTCGCGATGAACGAACCCCAGGCCGCCCCGTCTGCCCGACAACATCTGCCCGATGCGCTCCGGGGACAGTTGTCGTCGCGCTTCCGTGAGCGCTTCACGCTATCCGAAGCGGTTCGCGGCCACCACGGCCACGATGAGTCCCATTTTCCCGACGCCCTCCCGGACGCGGTGATTTTCGCTGAGAGCACGGAGGAGATCGCGGAGGCAGTGCAAGCCTGCCGCGCCCATGGCGTGCCGGTCATCCCCTTCGGCATCGGCAGCTCGCTGGAAGGCCACGTGCTGGCGGTGCGCGGCGGCGTCACGCTCGACCTCACCGGCATGAACCGGGTGCTGGCGGTGCACACCGACGACCTGGACGCCGTGGTCCAGCCCGGCGTCACCCGCAAGCGGCTCAACGCCGAACTCCACGGCACCGGCCTGTTCTTCCCGATCGACCCGGGCGCCGATGCCACCCTCGGCGGCATGGCCGCCACCCGCGCCTCGGGCACCAACGCCGTGCGCTACGGCACCATGCGCGACAACGTGCTGGGCCTCACCGTGGTGCTGGCCGACGGGCGCGTCATCCGCACCGGCGGGCGGGCGCGCAAGTCCTCCGCCGGCTACGACCTCACCCGCCTTTTCGTCGGTTCCGAAGGCACCCTGGGCATCATCACCGAACTCACGCTGCGCCTCTACCCCGTCCCCGAAGCCATCTCCAGCGCCGTGTGCGCCTTCCCCGACGTGGACGCCGCGGTGCGCACCGTCATCCAGACCATCCAGCTCGGCATCCCGGTGGCGCGCATCGAACTGGTGGATGCCCTCACCGTGCAGGCCATCAACCGCTACAGCAAGACCCGCCTGCGCCAGGCGCCCATGCTGTTCTTCGAATTCCACGGCTCGCCGGCAGGGGTCGAGGAGCAGGCGCGCACCGTCCAGGACCTCGCCCGCGACCACGGCGGCATGGATTTCGAGTGGGCCACCCGCCCCGAAGACCGCTCCCGCCTGTGGGCGGCGCGCCACGACGTCTACTTCGCCTGCCTGGCGCTGCGCCCCGGCTCCCGCGGGCTGACCACCGACGTGTGCGTGCCCATCTCGCGCCTGGCCGACTGCATCGCCGCCACCCGCGCCGACGTCGAAGCCTCCGGCCTCGTCGCCCCCATGGTGGGCCACGTCGGCGACGGCAACTTCCACCTGGTCATGCTGGTGAATCCCGACGACCCGGAGGAGAACGCCCGCGCCGAGGCGCTCAGCCGGCGCATCGTCCTGCGCGCCCTCGAGATGGACGGCACCTGCAGCGGCGAGCACGGCATCGGCCTGGGCAAGCAGGAGTTCCTGGTGGCCGAACACGGCGAAGGTGCGGTGGACGTCATGCGCGCACTCAAGCAGGCGCTGGACCCGGACAACGTCATGAATCCCGGCAAGGTGCTGCCGGCGCCGTCGCGCACCGCTTCCCCGGCGTAGCCTGGCCTCCAGCGCGGTGGGGGCCTGAACCCCGCAACCTTTCCACACCGCGGCCCATCGAATGATTGAGGCCCTGCAGGCCGTGTGCTAGCCTGCAACAAGCCTCACCCGACCCTCGCGGCCCGCGCCCACTAGGCCTCCCGCCGCGGCATCGCAAAGACACGAACTTTGTGGACAAGGAGAAGGCTTCATGACGGACACCGCCCTGGCCCGCGCCAGCCTCGAAGACAAGTACACCCACCGCGGCCGCGTCTATCTCAACGGCTACCAGGCCCTTGCCCGCCTGCCCATGCTGCAGCGCGAACGCGACCTCGCCGCCGGGCTGAACACCGCCGGCTTCATCTCCGGCTATCGCGGCAGCCCGCTGGGCGGCGTGGACCTCACGCTGTGGAAGGCGAAAAAGCACCTCGCCGAGCACCACATCGTCTTCCAGCCGGGGCTCAACGAAGACCTGGCTGCCACCGCCATCTGGGGCACCCAGCAGGTCAATCTCTTCGCCGGCGCCCGCTACGACGGCGTGTTCGCCCTGTGGTACGGCAAGGGGCCGGGGGTGGACCGCTGCGGCGACGTGTTCCGCCACGCCAACGCCGCCGGCACCTCGAAGCACGGCGGCGTGCTGGCCATCGCCGGCGACGATCACGCTGCCCGATCCTCCACCATGCCGCACCAGACCGACCACCTGTTCAAGGCGGTGATGATGCCGGTGCTGGCCCCCGCCGGGGTGCAGGAATACCTGGACCTGGGCATCCACGGCTGGGCAATGAGCCGCTACTCCGGCTGCTGGGTGGCCTTCAAGGCGGTGGCGGACACGGTGGAGTCCTCGGCCTCGGTGGAGGTGGACCCGTTCCGGGTGCAGGTGGCCCTGCCCGCGGATTTCGACATGCCCCCCGGCGGGCTCAACATCCGCTGGCCCGACCCGCCGCTGGAGCAGGAAGTCCGCCTGCTGCACCACAAGCTCTACGCCGCCCTGGCGTACTGCCGCGCCAACCGGCTCAACCACATCGTCATCGATTCGCCGCAGCCGCGCCTGGGGATCATCGCCGCCGGCAAGGCCTGGCTGGACGTGCGCCAGGCCTTCGACGACCTGGGGATCGACGACGAACTGGCCGCGGCCATCGGCATCCGCCTCTACAAGGTGGGCATGGTGTGGCCGCTGGAATCCGAGGGCGTGCGCCAGTTCGCCGAGGGGTTGGAGGAGATCCTGGTGGTGGAGGAAAAGCGCCAGTTCCTCGAATACCAGCTCAAGGAGGAGCTCTACAACTGGCGCGAGGACGTGCGCCCGCGGGTCATCGGCAAGTTCGACGAGAAGGGCGAATGGGCCTTCGAGATGGGCGAACGGGGCAAGGTGTGGCACGGCGACTGGCTGCTGCCCGCCGCTGGCGAACTCACCCCGGCCATGATCGCCCGGGTGATCGCGGCGCGCATCGGCCGCTTCGTCACCTCGCCGCGCATCCGCGCCCGGCTGATGTTCCTGGAAGCCAAGGAGAAAGCGCTGGCGCGGCCGGTGATCCCCATCGCCCGCATTCCCTGGTTCTGCCCCGGCTGCCCGCACAACACCTCCACCCGCGTGCCCGAGGGCTCCCGGGCCGTGGCGGGCATCGGCTGCCACTACATGGCCACCTGGATGGACCGCAACACGGCCACCTTCACCCACATGGGCGGCGAGGGCGTGCCGTGGATCGGCCAGGCGCCCTTCACCGAGACGCGCCACGTTTTCGCCAACCTGGGCGACGGCACCTACTTCCATTCCGGGGCGCTGGCGGTGCGCGCCGCCGTGGCGGCGAAGGTGCCCATCACCTTCAAGATCCTCTACAACTACGCCGTGGCCATGACCGGCGGCCAGCCGGTGGACGGCCCCATCTCCGTGCCCATCATCGCCCGCCAGTTGGTCGCCGAGGGGGTAGGGCGCATCGTGGTGGTGAGCGATGGCAGCCATGCCTACAGCCCCGCCGACCTGCCCGGGGATGTGCCCATCCGCCTGCGCGACGACCTGGACGCGGTGCAGCAGGACCTGCGCAAATACCCCGGCGTTTCCGCCCTAATCTACGATCAGACCTGCGCCGCCGAGAAGCGCCGCCGCCGCAAGCGCGGCCTCATGGAAGACCCGGCGCGGCGCGTGTTCATCCACGAGAGGGTGTGCGAGGGCTGCGGCGACTGCGGCGTGCAGTCCAACTGCCTGGCCGTGGTGCCGGTGGAAACGGAGTTCGGCCGCAAGCGCGCCATCGACCAGTCGGCCTGCAACAAGGATTTCACCTGCCTCAAGGGCTTCTGCCCCTCCTTCGTCACCGTGGAGGGCGGGCGGCTGCGGCGCGGCCGCGCCATGGCCGGGGACGGGGCGCGCTCAAGCGCCTTGCCCGAACCGGCCCTGCCGGACCTGGACGAACCCTGGGGCATCCTGGTCACCGGCGTGGGCGGCACCGGGGTCATCACCATCGGCGCCCTGATCGGCATGGCTGCCCACCTCGACGGCCTGGGCGTCACCGTGCTGGACATGACCGGCCTGGCGCAGAAGGGCGGTGCGGTGTTCTCCCACATCCGCCTCGCCCGCCGGCCCGAGGACCTGCACGCCGTGCGCATCGCCGCCGGCGAGGCCGACCTGCTGCTGGGCGGCGACGCCGTGGTGTCCGCCTCCCCCGAAGCCCTGGCCAAGACGCGGGCCGGCGCCACCCGGGCGGTGGTCAATTGCGCCGAGACCCCCACCGCCGACTTCACCCGCAACCCGGACTGGGAATTCCCGCTGGTGCGCATGGAGGCAAGCATCACCGAGGCCGTGGGCGAGGGCCGCGCCGACTTCATCGACGCCACCCGTCTGGCCACGCGGCTGATGGGCGATTCCATCGCCACCAACCTGTTCCTGCTGGGCTACGCCTGGCAGCAGGGACTGGTGCCGGTGAGCCTGGCGGCCCTCGATCGGGCCATAGAACTCAACGCCGTGGCGGTGGAGATGAACCGCAAGGCGCTGGCCTGGGGCCGCCGCGCCGCCATGGACCCGACGGCCGTCGCGCGCTTCGCCGAGCCCGCTGCCGTGACGCCGCTGCCCAGCGAAGCCACCGCCGCCGAGGCGCTGGACGAACTGGTGGAACTCCGCGCCCGGTTCCTGGCAGGCTACCAGGATGCCGCCTACGCCCGCCGCTACCGCGCCCTGGTGGAGCGGGTGCGCGCCGCGGAAGCCGCCGCCTGCGGCACTACCCGCCTGGCCGAGGCCGTGGCCCGCGGCTGGTTCAAGCTGCTGGCGGTGAAGGACGAATACGAGGTGGCGCGGCTGTTCGCCGATCCGGCCTTCATGAAGAAGATCGACGCCACCTTCGAGGGCGATTACCGGCTGAACTTCCACCTCGCGGCCCCGCTGTGGGCGGACAAGGACCCAGCCACCGGCGTTCCGCGCAAGAAGACCTACGGGCCGTGGATGATGGGCGTGTTCCGTGTGCTGGCGCGGCTGCGCTTGCTGCGCGGCACGGTCCTCGACCCCTTCGCCCGCAGCGAGGAACGCCGCCTGGAACGGCAACTCATCGCCGACTACGAGCGCGACATGCAGGCGCTGCTGGAACGGCTCTCGCCCCGGAACCTGGACACCGCCGTGGAACTGGCCGCCCTGCCCGAGCGGATTCGCGGCTACGGGCACATCAAGCTGCGCGCCGCCGAGCAGGCCGCAACGCGATGTGCCGAACTGTGGCGGAAGCTGGCGACACCCCAGTCGCCGCCCGCCCCCAGCGAGCAGCGGGAACGGGTGGTAGCGTAGGAAGCCGCGGTCGACGAATCCGCCGGCGGTTCTTGCGCCGCGGGATCATGGCGTGTGGCATCTGATGATCATGCATCGGATGCTACATGCCATGCGAACCACCCTCGACATCGATCCCGACATCCCCCAGAGCGCCAAGGAACTGGCCCGCCGCGAGGGCAAGACCGCCGGTCAGGTCATCTCGGAACTGGTGCGCCGCGCGCTCACGACGGGAACCGGCGCCCGGGAGCCGGAGGCGGAATACGGCTTCCAGCCCTTCGCCTCGCGCGGCAACGTGGTCACCAACGAAGACGTCAATCGCCTGCGGGACCAAGGCGAATACTGATGCCGTCCTCCGCCCGGCGCGCGCTGCTGGACGTGAACGTCCTCATCGCGCTGTTCGACACCGACCATATCCACCATCGCCACGCCAGCGCCTGGCTGCATGCCAACATCGCCGCCGGCTGGGCGTCGTGCGCCATCACGCAGAACGGCTGCCTGCGCATCATGTCGCAGCCGGGTTATCCCAATCCCCTGCCCGTGGCCAGGGTCGCCGAACGCCTGCGCCAGGCCACCCGCACGCAACATCACCGCTTCATTGACCAGTCGGTGAGCCTGCTGGACACCGATCGCTTCGCCACAGACCCGTTGCTCGGCCACCGCCAGGTGACCGACGCCTACCTGCTGGGCCTGGCCGTTGCCCACGACCTGAGACTGGTGAGCTTCGGCAACGCCATCCCCCTGCGTGCCGTGGCGGGTGGCACACCGGAGCATCTTGTCGTGCTGTAGGGGAGGGCGCCCCTGCAACCCCTGACCGACGTCGGCCCGGCTGTGGCGCCCTGGAGGTCACCGCCACCACCGCACCCGCCTCCTTGCCCATACGCCGTGTCACGTTGATCCATCGCAATTGCCCCTGCCGCGGCCTCGTCTTAGACTTGTCACACAAGCCTTCAGGCACGCCGCCATGCGCGGCTCCCAATCGGAATCCAACATCGGAAGGAACCGCGCTCATGACCCAATACGCCACCGAGAACATCCGCACCGTAGCCCTGGTGGGCCAGGCCGCCGCCGGCAAGACGACGCTGGTGGAGGCCCTGCTGGCGCGTTCCGGGATGATCGGCGCCGCCGGAGCCGTGGAGCGCGGCAGCACCGTGTGCGACTACGACCCCCTGGAAAAGACCCACGGCCACTCCCTGAAGCTGGCCGTCGCCCATGCCGACTGGCGCGACAGCCGCGTGCACCTGCTGGACAGCCCCGGCTACCCGGACTTCCTCGGCCACGCCCTGTGCGCGCTGGCGGCGGTGGATACCGCGGCCATCGTCATCAACGCCCAGAACGGCATCGAGCCCACGGCGGCGCGCATGATGCACTGGTCGCAGGCGCGCGACCTGTGCCGCATGATCATCGTCAACCGCATCGACGCCGAGCACCTGGACCTGCCCGGGCTGCTGGCCGAGATCCAGGACACCTTCGGCCGCGAATGCCTGCCGCTGAACCTGCCGGCCGGCGGCGGCACGCGCGTCACGGACTGCTTCTTCAACCCCGGCGGCGAGTGCGATTTCTCCTCCGTCTCCGAGGCCCACCAGGCCCTCATCGACCAGGTGGTGGAGGTCGATGAGGAGCTCATGGCCGTCTACCTCGAACAGGGCGAGGAACTGGCCCCGGAGCAGCTCCACGCTCCCTTCGAGAAGGCGCTGCGCGAAGGCCACCTCATCCCCGTGTGCTTCGTCTCGGCGCGCACCGGCGCCGGGGTCGAGGAACTGCTGGACATCCTGGTGAAGCTCATGCCCAACCCCACCGAGGGCAATCCGCCGCAGTTCCTCAGGGGCGAGGGCGCCGAGGCGGTGCCGCTGCACGCCGAGCCCGACCCGGCCAAACATGTGCTGGCCCACGTCTTCAAGACCGAGATGGACCCCTACGCCGGCAAGCTCAGCGTGTTCCGCATCCACCAGGGCACGGTGACGCCGGACACCCAGCTCTACATCGGCGACTACCGCAAGCCCTTCCGCGTCTCCCACCTCTACCGGCTGCAGGGCAAGCAGCACATCGAGATCCCCTCCGCCGGCCCGGGCGACATCTGCGGCGTGGCGAAGGTGGACGACATCGCCTTCGACGCCGTGCTGCACGACGCCCCCGAGGACGACCACATCCATCTCAAGCCGCTGGAGTTCCCCCACGCCGTGCACGGCCTGGCGCTCACGTCGAAGAAGCACGGCGACGAGCAGAAGCTGGCCGACGTGCTGCACAAGCTGGCGGCCGAAGACCCGTCGCTCAAGGTGGAGCACGACGCCACCACCCACGAGGCCGTCATCCGCGGCCTGGGCGATCTGCACCTGCGCCGCGTGCTGGAGCGCATGGCCGACCAGTACCGCCTGGATGTGGACACCCATGCGCCCACCATCCCCTACCGCGAGACCATCACCGGCAAGGCCGAAGGCCACCACCGCCACAAGAAGCAGACCGGCGGCGCCGGCCAGTTCGGCGAGGTGTTCCTGCGGGTGGAACCCCTGGAGCGCGGCGCCGGCTTCGAATTCGTGGACGAGGTCAAGGGCGGCGCCATTCCCTACCAGTTCATTCCTGCGGTGGAGAAGGGCGTGCGCCAGGTGCTGGCCAACGGCGCCATCGCCGGCTATCCCATGCAGGACGTGCGGGTCATCGTCTTCGACGGCAAGACCCACCCGGTGGACGGCAAGGAGATCGCCTTCATCACCGCCGGCAAGAAGGCCTTTCTCGACGCCGTGGCCAAGGCGCGGCCCATCGTGCTGGAGCCGGTGGTGGACATCGAGGTGACGGTGCCCGAGGCGGCCATCGGCGACATCTCCGGCGACATCTCCTCCAAGCGCGGCCAGATCACGGGCAGCCACCCCAGCCGCGCCGGCATGGCGGTGGTCACCGGCAAGGTGCCGCTGGCGGAACTCAACAACTACCAGTCGCGGCTCAAGTCCGTCACCGGCGGCCAGGGCTCCTACGCCATCGACCTGAGCCACTACGACCCGGTGCCGCCCAACGTGCAGCAGAAGCTGGTGGCCGAGCACAGCCCGGCGCAGGAAGAGTAGCGGACGATGGCGGCGCGAAAAGCCGGCGCGCGCCGCCGTTGAGGCGACGCCATCAAATGCGCTGTGGGAGCGAGCCTGCTCGCGATGCTTCGCGGCCAAGGCCGCTCCCACAAGAAGGAGCATAGCGATGGGCCGGGGTGATGATGGCAGCCCCATGCGCCTGCCGCCGTTGCCGGCCCAACTGCTCATCCAGGTCGCCGCCGCGGTCGTGGCCCTGGCGTTTTACGCCCCGCTGGCCGGGCATTTCGACCTGCCGTCCTCGGTCATGGCGGTGGCGCTGGTCCAGGGCGGGGTGGCGGCGGCCATGGCCTGGGCCAGCCGCCAACCGCGCTGGTGGCGCTTCATCCACCTCGCCTTCGGACCGCTGCTGGCCGCGGCGCTGGCGGCGCCGCTGTCTCCGTGGTGGGGACTGGCCGCCTTCGCCGCCCTGGCGCTGGTGTTCTGGCGCACCGACGTCAGCCGCGTGCCGCTGTTCTTCTCCAGCACCGCGGCCGCCGAGGTCCTGGCGCAGTTGCTGCCGCGCCGGCCAGGGCTGCGGGTGCTGGACGCCGGTTGCGGCATCGGCACCGTGGTCTGCGCCCTGGCCCGCGCCCGCCCGGACGTGACGGTGCGCGGCATCGAACACGCCCCCCTGCCGGCCTGGCTGGCGCGGCTGCGTACCCGCGGCCTGCCCGGCGCCCGGGCACGCCGCGGCGATTTCTGGCGCGAGGACTGGTCCGCCTGCGACCTGGTCTACGCCTTCCTGTCCCCCCACCCCATGGCGCGGGTATGGGAAAAGGCTTGCCGCGAGATGCGCCCCGGCACGCTGCTGGTGAGCAACAGCTTCCCGGTGCCCGACGTCGCCGCGGACGAAATCCTGGACGTCGCGGACCGCCGCGCCACGCGCCTCTACTGCTACCGCATCCCCGCCGGGTAGCACCGAAAAACCGCCGAAAACCGCCGCTATTCCCGCCATCGGCGCGCAGCCGCCGCGGCGACAATCCGCCCACGATCACCGGAGGGGCAATCCATGGCTGAGATCATCTGCGTCATCGGCAACAAGGGCGGCACCGGCAAGACCACGGTTTCCCACATGCTGTGCCAGGGTTTCGGGCTGCTGGGCCAGCGTTCGGCCTGCGTGCTCACCGACCTGGGGCGCGAGCCCCTGGCCGCGGAAGGCCGCCGCTATCTCACCGCCGACGCCCGTTCGCGGGAAGTGCTGGCCAAGGTCATGGACAAGCTGCGCGGGCTCGAAGGCTGGATGGGCGTCATCGACGGCGGCGCCAATCGCACCGACATGGACCGCCACCTCTACAAGCTGGCGGACCTGGTGCTGCTGCCGTTTCGCGATTCTCACGAGGACATGCGTACCGTGGTGCGCGATCTGGAGATGTTCCCGCGCGCCTGGGCGCTGCCCACCCAGTGGCCCACCAACCCCTGGGCGCGGGAAGCCGCCGACCGGTCCGTGACGCAACTCCTGGGGCCCTGGCAGCAGCGCATCCTCGAGCCGGTCTGCGCCGTGTCCTCGTCCAAGCTGCTGCTGCAGAAGCACATGCCGGAAACCCTGCCCACGCCGCTGTCCAACGCCTGCCGGCGCCTGGCCCGTCAGGTGCTGGATCTCATGGACCTGGCCTACGACGACGTGGCGGACATGGAAGAAGAGTCCCGCGAGCAAGCCTGCGCCGCAACCGGAGTCGCACCCCCCGAACACTACGAACCCATGCCGCTGGCGGCGGCGGCCTGAGCAGCCGTGAAGGGTGCGTTGCCTGCCGTGCCCCGTGAAGGGTGCGTCGCCTGCCTGACGCCCGTGAAGGGCGCATCGCGCCTGGCGGTGAAGTCGGCGACGCGACCGACTCCGGGCAGCCGGCGATCAGCCCTTGCGCACCAGGCGCGTTACCGCCAGCAGCGCCTGGGCGCGGTTGGTGACCTTGAGACAGCGGAATATCGCCGACACATGCGCCTTCACGGTGCCTTCGCTCAGCCCCAGCAATTCCGCGATCTCGCGGTTGGTCTTGCCCTGGGACAGCAGGTCCAGCACCCGTTCCTGCGCGGCGGTGAGGCAGTCCCGGATCTCCAGGGCCGCGCGTTGCCGCGGCGGCACCTCCCGGGCGCGATCCGCCGCCTGCGCCGCCCCTGGCGGGAGATACACGCCGCCCGCCAGCACCACCCGCACCGCCTCGGCAAGATCCTGCGTGGACTGCGACTTGGAGACGTAGCCCGAGACGCCATGCCGCATCACCCGCTCGATGTTGGCGCTGTCGTCCACCGCGGATACCACCACCACCGGCAGTGCGGGAAAGCGCTTGCGCAACACCGCGAGCACCGAAAAGCCGGTGAGCCGCGGCAGCAGCAGGTCGAGCAGGACCATGTCGAAGTCCTCGCCCGCCTCCAGCAACGCCAGCGCCGCCTCGCCGTCGGCCACTTCCGCGACACGCTCCACGTCCGCCAGCGCGCGCAGGGTGCGTGCCAAGCCCTCGCGTACCAGAGCGTGGTCTTCCACCACGAGCAAATTCGCCACGACGCATCCTCCGATCACAACGATTGCCGCACCCCGGAGCAACGCGCGTCGCGTCTTGCGCTCCCGGAGCGGATCGTGTCCTCCCGCGCCTCCGCCGTCCGATGGTAAGGGAAACGCAGTGCAAAGCAAAGCGTCATAAGTACATGGAGTGCGGCAGCCAATGTCGCCGTATTCGACCCCCCTGGATCCGACATGACATGTCCGTTTTCCGGACTACCCCTTGAGGGGGATTCGCCACGCCATTGCGGGGGCCATAATTGGCATGTGCCCGCGCCGGGCCGGCATCCCTTCGTTTTGCGTAACCAGCTGATTCAAAGGAAGTAAGACATGGGCCATGACCATTCCCACGCATTCTTCCCCGCCCTCGGCGATGAAGGTGACGCTTCCCGCCCGGGCACCGGTGCAAGCTGGCTCGCCGGCATTGCACTGGCGGCGACGTTCCTCGCCGTCTTTGCCATGGTGCAGGGCATCGAGGATGCCGCGGAGCATCGCACCGCCCCGGTGGCCGCCCTTGCCGCCGGCGCCGGCACGCCGCAGCCTTCACCCACGGCGCGAGCGCCGGCACAGGCATTGCCCGAACCCGCCCGCTAGCGCCCGACAGGCAGCCAGGCGTCCTTGAAGGGTGCGTTTCGACTGTAACCCCAACGCCCGCCCGCAATCCGCCGTCCCGCGCGCGGCGGGGGTCCGTTGCCCCGGCGGCGGCGGAAATGGACTAACATGGCCTGACAGTCATCACCCGACGAGACGGCCATGAGCGAAGACAAGACGGCGGGCGGGGCTCCACCCGATCCGCTGGAATTCCTCAAGAGCATGTGGGGCGGCATGGGCTTCGCCGTGCCCGGGATGGTCACCCCCACTCTCGACGTCGACGAGCTTGACCGGCGCATCGCAGACCTCAAGGCGGTGGAAGGCTGGCTGCGGATGAACCTGAACATGCTGCAGATGAACATCCAGGGTCTGGAACTGCAGCGGGCCACCCTTGGCGCCATGCAGGCCATGGGACAGGCCGCGGGCTCCACACCGGAGACCGCCAACCTGTTCGCCAATCTGCCGGCGTGGCCCTGGGCCTCGTTCAACCCGCAGTCGGCGCCGTCCGACAAACCGGCGGAAGGCTCCGCACCGCAAGGCCCGGCGGACGGGGCCGGCGGACCCGCCGCAACCGGCGGCAGCACTCCCGACGAGCCCCGCCCCTCCGGCACCAGGTCTCGCCCGTGAGTACCGCCGCCTTTGCCAGCGCCCACGCCTTCGATGCCGACTGGCGCAACGCCGCCGAGCGCGTGCTGCGCGATCTGGTGTTGCCCGAGCGGGCGAACCTGGGTTTCCTGTATTTCTCCGATCACTACGCCGCCCACGCCGACGAACTGCTGCAGCTCCTGAGAGAGCGCACCGGCATCGGCGCCTGGGCGGGATCAGTGGGCGTGGGCATCTGCGGCCGCGGCGAGGGCGCCATCGGCCAGCCTGGCCTGGCGGTGCTGGCCGCGCGCCTGCCGGCGCAGGACTTCCGCGTCTTCTCCGGCCGCGAGCCGCTGCTGCACGACGGCCCGGCGCCGCAGTTCGCCGTGGTGCATGCCGATCCCCACACGCCGGACATGCCCGAACTCATCGCCGACATGGCCGGCAAGCTGCGCAGCGGCTTCCTCACCGGCGGCATGTCCAGCGCCCGGGAGCAGACGCTGCAGATCGCCAACCACGTGCTTTCCGGCGGCATCTCCGGTGTCGCCTTCACCAGCCACGTGGCCGTGGCCACCCGCCTGTCCCAGGGCTGCCAGCCCGTCGGCGGCTACCATCGCATCGACGTCTGCGAGGAGAATCTCATCGCCCGCATCGACGGGCGACCGGCGCTGGACGTGTTCCGCGACGCCGCCGGCCCCCTGGCGGAAGCCCTGCAGCAGGCCGCCATGACCGTTCTCCTTGGCCTGCCGGTGCGCGGGCGCGATGCCGGCGACTACCGCGTGCGCAGCGTCATCGGCGTGGACCCGGAGAGCGGGCTCATCGCCATCAACGAGGTGGTGGAACCGGGCCAGGGCCTGCTGTTCGTGCGCCGCGACGGCCCGGCGGCCCGCGACGCCCTGAAGCGCACCCTGGCGGGACTCGCCGCCAGCCTGCCGGCACCCCCGCGTGGCGCGCTCTACTTCACCTGCCTGGGCCGCGGCAGCTCCATGTTCGACAGCGACGCCGTCGAGCTGGAACTCATCCAGGACGCCCTGGGCGAGGTGCCGCTGGCCGGGTTCTTCTGCAGCGGCGAAATCTCCCACGACCAGCTCTACGGCTACACCGGCGTGCTCACGCTGTTTCTGTGAAGCGATGGCAGCGGGCTTGCCGATCAGTCGCCGCGTAATAGCGAGTGCCGCCCCGAGCCCCCCCACCGGCACCCCCGCAGCCGGCGCCTCACCGGATCGCCAGCACCCACAGCGGCATCGTGACCATCGCCAGCAGCGTGTTGGCCGACACCAGCCAGGCCACGCCCGGCCCGTCACCGCCCATGCGCACCGCCAGGATGTAGGCCGAGGTGGCGGTGGGCAGGGCGCCGAAGAGCAGCGCAGTGTCGAAATACACCCCCTCCAGACCCAGCCCCCGCGCCGCCAGCCACGCCGCAGCCGGCACCGCGGCCAGCTTCACCGCCAGCAGCCAGGCCGACGCCAGCGGCGAAGTCGTGGCGCCGCGCAGGCGCAGCGCCGCCCCCACAGCCAGCAGGCCGAGGGTGATGGACGCCTCCGACAGCCGCCCGAGGAACTGCGCCGCCGCCCCCGGCAATTCCAGCCCCGCCAGGTTGCACGCCAGGCCGGCAAAGGTGGCGAGGATCAGCGGATTGCGCGCCAGTTCCCGGCCGATGTGCAGCCCGCCGTGGCGCGCCAGCATCCACACCGACGCCACGTTGGCCAGAGGCACCATTGCCCCCACCATCAGGCCCATGGCGGCGATGCCCGGCACGCCGCCCAGGTTCCCGGCCACCGCCAGGCCGATGTAGGAGTTGTAACGAAACGCGCACTGGAACTGGGAGGCGAAGGCCTGCCTCTGCTGCCCGAACAGCGGCCGGCCCGCCAGCCCCAGCACCATCCCGCAGCCCATGGCCGCCAGCCCCGCCGCCCACAGCGGGGCCGCCTCGCCCAGGCGTATGGGGGTGCGCACCAGGGCGTGGAACAGCAGCGCCGGAAACAGCACGAAATAGACCAGCTTCTCCAGCCCCGCCCAGAAGGAGTCGCCCAGGTGCAGGAAGCGCCGCAGCAGGTGTCCGAACAGGATGAGGGCGAAATCGGGCAGCAGGGACAGGGCGATGGACAAGTCGAACTCCGCGCGGGGCAGCAGCCGAGTCTACCGGTTTTCGGCGGGCGGCCCGCCGCGGCGTCCCCCTCCGAGCGCAGCACCGGCCCGCGGCCTGCCGTTGAGCGTGTGCGCCCGCTACCCGCGCGCAAGCCCGCTGCCGTCGGCTGCCGGCACCAGCTCCACTTCCAGCCAGCCGCGCAGGCTGTTGATGAAGGCCAGCCCCTGCGCCCGGCGCAGATCCTCGCAACGGATCACGGCCTCGGCCAGGCGGCCTGCGCGCAACGCCCGGGCACGGCCCACGCCGTCGAGCAGCCCGCACGACAGCGGCGGCGTCAGCCATCGACCGTCGAGCCTTACCGCCACGTTGCCGCGGGTGAACTCCGTCAGTTCGCCGCGTTCGTTCCACAGCAGGGTGTCGAACACGTCATCGTCCTTGCACGCCAGCGCCTCGTAGTGACCGCGTCGCGTCGTCTTGAAGCGTACGAAGTCGCTGTCGCCGTCGATGGGCGCCGCGGCCAGCACCACCCGGCGCCGGGCCGCCCCAAGCCGGGGGGGCGCCCCCTCGGGGGGCAGCGCAGCGTGGGGGCTCACCACCAGGCGCCGGGCCGCCCCAAGCCGGGGGGGCGCCCCCTCGGGGGCCAGCGCAGCGTGGGGGCTCACCACC
>JACQYB010000042.1 GCA_016208415.1 Betaproteobacteria bacterium
GCGCCGATGAGCGAGAACGAGATTGCCGCCGAGGTGGATGCGGTGCGCGCTGAGCGCCGCGCCCGGCAAGCCGGATCAACCCGCAAGGGCTAGCAGCCTGTCGGACTGCTGCACCACACCGTAGGCCCAGCGGTCAGCGGCTTCTCTGGTCATTCGCCCGTCCAACACATCGCGGAACACACGGCGCACCGTCTCAAGATCGACTTCCACTTACCAACTCCCCGTGTAATTGCCGTTGCGGTCGAACTGGTAATGGGTCTTGCGACTTCTTCAGCTCCACCCCCGAGGCCTCGACCAGCCGCTGCACCGACACCTCGTCCTTCAGCCGCTCGATCTCTGTCTCGGGGATGCGTGCCATGAACCGTTCTCCGGGTAAAAACCTGTCAATACGCGACAGTGCTGTTTTTTGTATAGCGTATATGCTAATGTTTGGCCTGCGCCTTTGCAACCGGGGATTGGATTCGGGGATTAGATTCGGTTTGGTGGCTCAACATGGACTTCGCTCAACGACTGGCAGCGCTTCGCAAGGAACGCGGCCTCACCCAGCAGGCGCTGGCTGATCGCGTGGCGGTCCACCTCACGCAGATCAACCGCTACGAGACCGGGGACAGCCAGCCCATGCTGGATGTGATCCGGCGGCTCGCCATCGCGTTGAGCGTCACGACGGATGAGCTAATTTTTGATAAGGATGAACGCGGTCCCGAGGAAGACATGCGCCTGCAGTTCGAGACGATTAGCCAGTTCGACGAGGAAGACAAGGAACTGGCCCGCGGGCTGCTGGAAGGCTTGATCCTCAAGCACCAAGCCAAGCAGTCGGTAGCGCGCCAGGCAGCGCGTGCCGCACCTCAGGCAAGCAAGGGCAAGGCCACGGCCAAGCGCGTGACAGCGCGCGCGTGAAGGAGCAACGACAATGACGGAAGTTGTGGTGAAGCTACCCGACGAGCTGGCGCAGCGTGCGAAGAACGCGGGGCTGTTGTCCGATAGCGCCATTCAGCGACTGTTGGAAGAGGCGATGCGGCGCGAGGCCGGGCGCAAGCTGATGGCCATTGCCGAGCGCGTACATGCCGCCGGCATCGAGCCAATGAGCGATGACGAGATCGCCGCTGAGGTCAAGGCCGTGCGTGCCGAGCGGCGCGCGCGTCAGAGCAAGCCGCAAGACCCCAAGCAGTCGTGAGGGTCGTCCTCGATACGAACGTCGTTGTCTCGGCGTTGATCTGGGGCGGCACGCCGTACCGCCTCATCAAGGCGGCGGCCGATGGCGACATCGAGCTGTGCACGTCGCCGGCGCTGCTGATCGAGTTGCGCGAGGTGATGGGGCGTGAGCACCTGGCCTCGCGCCTGGCGCAGCAGCGTTCATCGGTCGAGCAGGCCATCGGCTTCTATGGCGAGTTGGCGATCAGCGTGTCGCCGCTGACCACGCCGCGCGTCGTGCCGGGCGATGCCGACGACGATCACGTCATCGCCGCCGCACTCGCCGCCAAGGCCGATCTCGTCGTCTCCGGCGATCGGCATCTGCTCTCGATGGGCAGCTATGAAGGCATGTCCATCGTCGACGCGGCCGAGGCGGTTGCGCGCATCAGCCGCAGCTGATCAACCCCCACGACGCTTTTCGGCAAGAGCCAGCTTCTTGACCTCTGCAGGGCTCAAGCGATCTCGAATGCGTGCGTACAACTCAGCCGCTTTCGAGTAGTCCCCTCGGTGGAATGCATCATTTGCCTGCGGTCGCAATTGCCGGGCAAGACGTTGCTGGCGGCGTCGTAGCCGTAGGCGAGATTGACGAAGCTGCCGCCACCCTTGGTGCTGAGGATGGAGGACAGGCGCAGCCGGTTGTCCTGGCCATGGGTGGTGGTCACGCCGTTGGCGAAGGTGATGGCGCTGATCTGGCCGGGAAACCGCTTCAGGCGCCGACGCGTCGAGCGCGCCCCCACCGAGGACAGTGACGATGAACGAGGCTGTCGAACGCGGCTTGATGTCCGAGATCAGGACACTTTCGCCGCAACAGGTGGCCGCGGTGGAAGACTTCGTCGAGTTCCTGGCGGCCAAGGCCAGGAAACGCAGTGCGCTGGAGCGGCTGCTGGCCATTGCGCCAGCACTCGAGGCAGCCGGCGCCGCGCCGATGAGCGAGGACGAGATTGCCGCCGAGGTGGATGCGGCGCGCGCTGAGCGCCGCGCCCGGCAAGCCGGATCAACCCGCAAGGGCTCGGGTGCGGATCGTTCTTGAACCCAACGTGGTGTTGTCGGCGCTTTTGTGGCGCGGCACGCCGCATCACTTGCTGGCCGCCATCGGCCAGCGCTCCAGCATCCAGCTCCGCAGCAGCACGGCGCTGCTCGAAGAACGGGCGGACGTGCTCAGCCGACCATCAGCCGCCAAGCGGCTGGCCTTGATCGACAAGAACGCCCGCGAGGTGCTGACCGATTACATCGAGGCCATCGAGTTGGTCGAGCCTGCCAGCGTGCCGCGCGTGGTGGCGGATGATGTCGATAACGACCATGTCATCGCCGCCGCTGTCGCGGCGCATGCCGATCTGATCGTCTCGGGGGATCGCAAGCATCTGCTGCCGCTGGGCAGCCATCAGGGCATTCCCATCGTCGAGGCCGCCCCGGCACTGCGGCGAATCGCCAGCGGGTGATGCCAAGACGCCCGCTCGGGGCGGGCATCTTCAAGCTCAACTCGAACAGGCTTACCTGGTGGCAATGCGCTGGCCGCCCACGTGAATGTGCTCCTGGCGGGTGCCCGCGGCGAGGTCGAACTTCACCAGCAGACTGCCGTCGAGGCCGTGCATGCGGTAGCTGCTGACCCCGCCCTTGCGTTTGAGCACCCGCAGCCCGTGGGCGTCGTCCAGGTCGGCATCCGCAATAGCGGCGGTGACGTCGGCAACTCCCGTGGACGTGGGGGGACCGTATCGGCGGAAGATGTGACATCCTTGCATATCAAATACGCGATGTTTAATATGCGAGGATGTATGAGCGCCTTGCCGCCGCACAGATCCGCCAGCGCCTGAGCTGGAGCCCTGCCGTCGCCATCCTCGGTCCGCGCCAGGTGGGCAAGACCACGCTGGCGCGGCTGGTTTCCGGCGAACAGCCGAATTCCCTCTACCTCGACCTGGAAAGCGCCGCCGACCGTGCCCGGCTGGCGCCGCCCGACGTCTTCTTCCGCGCCAATCGGGCGCGCATGGTGGTGCTGGACGAGATCCAGAACGTCCCGGAACTCTTCAGTGAAATGCGCGGCGAGATCGACGCCGAGCGCCGCGCCGGGCGCTTCCTGGTGCTGGGTTCGGCGTCGTTCCGGCTGCTGCGGCAGTCGCAATCGCTTGCCGGCCGGCTGGCGCTGGTGGACATGGCGCCGTTGATGCTGCCCGAGGTGCATCGCCGGTTCGAGGATATCCAGGCCCTGTGGTTGCGCGGCGGCTTTCCGCCCAGCTACACGGCGACCGACGAACAGTACTCCTGGTCCTGGCGTGAAGACTTCGTGCGCCACTTCCTGCACACCGATCTTCCCGGCCTGGGCATCAGGGTCGAAGCGGAGGTCATGTGGCGCTTCTGGCGCATGCTGGCGCACTTGCACGGGCAGTTGTTCAACGCATCGGCCATCGCCGCCTCGCTCGGCGTCTCCGCGCCCACCGTGGCCCGCTACCTCGACCATCTCGCCGCCAGCCTCATGGTGCGCCGGCTGGAGCCCTTCCATGCCAATCTCGGCAAACGGCTCGTCAAGTCACCCAAGGTGTATGTGCGCGACAGCGGTCTGTTGCATTACCTGCTCGGCTTGCGCGGAATCAACGATCTGCTCGGCCATCCCGCGGCGGGGGCGTCGTGGGAAGGTTTCGCCATCGAGCAGATCTGCGGCCAGCTCGATGCCGGCAGCCTGGTCTCCTTCTACCGTACCGCCGCCGGTGCGGAACTGGATCTGCTGGTTGAAAGCGACGGCCGCCGGATCGGTTTCGAAATGAAATTCTCTTCTGCGCCGAAACTCACCAAGGGCTTCTGGCAGGCCTGCGAGGATGTTGGCGTCCATCGCGCCTATGTGGTGGCCCCGGTGCGCGAAGCCTGGCCGATGGCCGAGAACGTCGAGGTGATTCCGCCGACGGCCTTGACGGCGGAGCTGTTGCGGCCATCGCGCTGAGTAGCGTGGGCAAACCCGGCGGCGCCGGCGAGACCGCCGAAGTCCGCGCCTGACCCGGCGTATTCAGCCCGAGCGCACGGGCGAGGACGGCGCCATCCGGGGCAACCCCGGCCTCACCCTGCAAAATTGAAGTAGAGTTTATAACAGCGCTGTTATAAACTTTTCATCATGACGGTCTGGACCCTCCTCATTCTCTCCCTCCCCACCGAGAACGCCTCCGCCCGCATGCGCGCCTGGCGCGCGCTCAAGGCGGGCGGGGCGGCGGTGTTGCGCGACGGGGTGTATCTGCTGCCCGGGGGCGGGGCGCGGCGCGGCGTGTTCGAGGCGGTGGCCGCCGACGTGGAGGCCTCAGGCGGCAGCGCCCACGTGCTGGATCTCGCCCCGGACACCGACGCGCCCTTTGCCGGGTTGTTCGACCGCACCGCCGACTACCAGCGCCTAGCCACCGACATCACCGCCTGCCGGGGCGATCTCGATGCCGTGGCTGCCCCCGACCTGGCCCGCCTGGCGCGCAAGCTGCGCAAGGCCTTCGACGCCGTGGCAGCCATCGATTTCTTCCCCGGCCAGGCGCAGGCCCAGACCGCGGCCCTGCTGGAAGCCCTGGACGACGCCCTGCGCGCCCGCCTGTCGCCGGGCGAGCCGAGCGCGCGCGCCGCGGCCATCGAGCGACGCTTGGTCGCCGACTACGCGGATCGTCTCTGGGCCACGCGCCGGCGCCCCTGGGTGGACCGCCTGGCCTCGGCCTGGCTGATCCGCCGCTTCATCGACGTGCGCGCCCGCTTTCTCTGGCTGGAGCAGCCCGCCGACTGCCCGGCCGATGCGCTGGGCTTCGACTTCGACGGCGCCGCCTTCAGCCACGTGGGCGAGCGGGTGACCTTCGAGACCCTGCTGGCCAGTTTCGGCCTGGAATCGGACCCGACGCTGACCCGCATCGCCCGCATCGTGCACTACCTCGACGTGGGTGGCCTGCCTGCGCCCGAGGCGGCGGGCCTGGAAACCCTGTTCGCCGGCATGCGCGCCGCCATCGCCGACGACGACGCCCTGCTCGAAGCGGCGCTGGCCGCCTTCGATTTCCTCCACTCTGCGCTCAAGGAAGGCCCATGAACGACATCCCGCCGCAACGACCCACGCATCCCTCGTTCGGCGAGGCCTGCGCCTATTGGCTCAAGCTCGGCTTCATCAGCTTCGGCGGCCCGGCCGGGCAGATTTCCATGATGCATCAGGAGCTGGTGGAGAAGCGCCGCTGGATCTCGGAACACCGCTTCCTGCACGCATTGAACTACTGCATGCTGCTGCCGGGGCCGGAGGCCATCCAGCTCGCCATCTACATCAGTTGGCTGCTGCACGGCGTGCTCGGCGCCATCGTCGCCGGAGTGCTGTTCTTCTTGCCGGCTTTCGGGCTGCTTTCGCTGCTTGCCGGGATCTATCTCGCCTTCGGCGACGTGCCGCTGGTGCAGGGCATCTTCTACGGCATCAAGCCGGCGGTGGTGGCGGTGGTGCTGTTCGCCGCCTGGCGCATCGGCTCCAGGGCGATAAGGAACGGGGTGCTGGCGGCCATCGCCGCGATGGCCTTCGTCGGCATCTTTTTCTTCAAGATCGACTTTCCCTGGATCGTGCTGGCGGCCGGCATTCTCGGCGCCATCGGCGGCAAGCTGGCACCGGCCAGGTTCAAGGGCGGCGGCGGTCACGGCGCCTCCCACAAGGAATACGGCCCGGCCCTGATCGACGATGACACGCCGCCGCCGGCCCACGCGAAGTTCTCCTGGGGCAAGCTGGCGGCCAAGCTCGCCGCCTTCGTGCTGATCTGGGCGCTGGCCATGTTCGCCATCGGCGGCCAGCAGACCTTGTACGCGATGGGCGATTTCTTCACCAAGGCCGCCTTCCTGACCATCGGCGGCGCCTACGCGGTGCTGCCCTACGTCTACCAGGGCGCGGTGGAGCACCACGGCTGGCTCACCGGCGCGCAGATGATGGATGGGCTGGCCCTCGGCGAGACCACGCCCGGCCCGCTGATCATGGTGGTGACCTGGGTCGGCTACATGGGCGGCGTCGCCAAGCAGGTGTTTGCCGATCCCGTGGCGGCGGGCCTGGCCGGCGCCGCGGTGGCCACCTTCTTCACCTTCCTGCCGTCGTTCCTGTTCATCCTGGCGGGCGGCCCCATCGTCGAAGGCACCCGCGGCGACATCAAGTTCACCGCGCCGCTCACCGCCATCACCGCCGCCGTGGTCGGCGTGATCGTCAACCTGGCCGTGTTCTTCGCCTGGCACACCTTCTGGCCCCAGGCCACGGCGCAGGCCCCCTTCGCCGGGGCTTTCGAGTGGCTGCCGGTGGCGGTCGCGCTCGCCGCCTTCGTGGCGCTGTGGAAATACAAGGCCGACATCATGAAGGTCATCGGCGCCTGCGCGCTGGTCGGCCTGGTCTACACGCTGTCGATTGGAGTCTGAACATGGATCGCACCATCAGCCCCGCCGCCCTCAAGACCGGACTGGCCGGCAAGGGCGGCATCGAAGGGTGGAAGGCGGCCGGCGGCGAGGTGGCGGCGAAATGAAATGGGTCACCCGCGAACGCCCGAAGATCGACCGCATCGCCTGCCCCTGGCTGATCGCCCGCTTCATCGACGAGGCGCCGGAATTCCTTTATGTCCCCACGGCCGATGTGCTCAAGGTGGCGGCGCAGACGGGCGCCACGCCCTACGACGTCCCCGGCGTGGAATACGGCCACCACGGCGACCGGTGCAGCTTCGACGCCTTCATCGACAGGCACGCCCTCACCGATCCGGCCTTGCTGAAATTGGCGCTGATCGTGCGCGGCGCCGACTGCGGCGCGCCGCACCTGGCCAGGGAGGCGGCCGGCCTGCTGGCGATCTCGAAAGGCCTGTCGCTCAACTTCGAGGACGACCACGAGATGCTCCGGCACGGCATGGTGATCTACGACGCCCTCTATGCCTGGTGCGCCGACACGCCGCTGCAGAAGCTCGGCCGACTGCTCGGCCTGAAGTGAGCGACGCGCGGCGACGCCTCCTTTCCCGCGCGGCACGACGAGGGGGTGAGGGGGAATGATCCTCCCCGAGGGCAGCGCCCCCGAGGCGCGCCTGCTGCTGATCGGCCGGGCGCTGCGGGCCTTCGCCGACGGCTTTGTTGCCGTGCTGCTGCCCGCCTACCTGCTGGCGCTGGGGTTCGGCACGTGGGAGGTGGGTTTCCTGAGCACTGCCACCCTGCTGGGCTCGGCGCTGGCCACGCTCGCCGTGGGCGCATGGGGCCACCGCTTCCATCATCGCCGCCTGTTGCTGGCGGCCGCGCTGCTGATGGCCGCGACGGGCTTGAGCTTCGCCGGCCTGTCCGACTTCTGGCCGCTGTTGGGGGTGGCCTTCGTCGGCACCCTGAATCCCAGTTCCGGCGATGTCAGCGTCTTCCTGCCCCTGGAACATGCCCGCCTGGCGGAAGCCGCCCAGGGCAACGCCCGCACCGCGCTGTTCGCCCGCTACAGCCTCACCGGCGCGCTGTGCGCCGCGCTGGGGGCGCTGGCCGCCGCCGTGCCGGACGCCCTGGCGGGGCTGGGCATGGAACGGCTGGCGGCGCTGCGCGCTATGTTCGCCGCCTACGGCGCGGTGGGACTGGCCGTGTGGCTGCTCTACCGCCGCCTGCCCGAACCGGCGCCCCACGAGCGCGCCGCGCCGCCAGCGCCCCTGGGCGCTTCGCGCGGCGTCGTGTTGCGGCTGGCGGCGCTGTTCTCGCTCGACGCCTTCGCCGGCGGGCTGGTGGTCAACGCCCTGCTGGCGCTGTGGCTGTTCCAGCGCTTCGACCTTTCGCTCGCCGCCGCCGGCCATTTCTTCTTCTGGGCCGGGCTGCTCACCGCCTTCTCGCAACTGGCCGCCCCCTGGGTGGCGCGGCGCGTCGGGCTGCTCAACACCATGGTGTTCACCCACATCCCCGCCAACGTCCTGCTCATCCTGGCGGCGCTGGCGCCCACCCTGCCCGCGGCGCTAGCCCTGCTGCTGGCGCGGGCGGCTCTGTCGCAGATGGACGTGCCCACCCGCGCGGCCTACGTCATGGCGGTGGTGACCCCCGCCGAACGGGCCGCCGCCGCCAGCTTCACCGCCGTGCCGCGCAGCCTGGCCGCGGCGCTGGGCCCCAGCCTGGGCGGCGCGCTGTTCGCCGCCGGCTGGCTGGCTGTACCCCTGCTGGCCTGCGGCGGGCTCAAGATCGCCTACGACCTGATGCTGTGGGCGTCGTTTCGGCGCCGGTCGGTGCCGCAGTAGCGGCAGCCGCGCGCAACGCGACCGCGAATCCGGGGTTTACAGCCGCCACATCCACACGGACGTCCTTCGCGGGGACGGGGCTGTCCCGGCCGACGATTTGTGGCAGCCATGAGGAGGCCGGGACAGCCCCGTCCCCCCGCGCTCCGGCCGTCGTCCACTCCCCCTGTCCCCGCTGCGAAAGGGTGGGCCGCATGGCCGCTTCCGACGTCGCACCACGCGCGTGAATCGTCACGCCGACCCGCCCACATGGGAAAACAGCACCCGCCTTGCCCGGGCGACGATGTTCATGCAGCCCACGCTCAGCACGTCCGGCACCGTGGCCCCGCCTTCGGGGGACATGGCCTCGATCCTGCCGGCAGGCAACAGGCTGGGGCAGGTGACGACGAGGTCGGGCCGCCACGTCCGCATCACCTCTGCCAGTGCCGCGGCGGCCTCGCCGTGCAGCACCCGCGCCTGCGCCCAGCCCAGGCTGCTGCGGGCCAGAAGCAGTTCCAGTTCGCGGCGCGCCTGCGGTTGGCGGCGGGCGAGGCGCTCCGCCGGCAGGGTGCCCGCCGGGCCATCGGAGTCGAAGCCCCGGCGCTCCTCCAGCACCTGCACCACCATGAGCGCCGCCTGGCCGGCACCTGCCAGTTCGGCGGCTCGGGCGAGTAGCGCCTCGCCGCGCCAGCCGGGCGCGTAAGGCACCAGGATGCGGCGATAACGCTTGCCGGCAGGTTCCTTGCCGGGCGGGTCCCGCGGCGGAAGCTCACCCCTGGGAATGTCCGCGCACTCGCGGAACACGGTGTGGGGGCAGCCGCTGCACACGCTGCGGTCCAGGCGGGCATGGATGGTCTCGATGGCGCGGGTCTTGGAGTCGAACAGTGCGTCCTCGCCGATGCGCTCCAGGTAGCCGCCGCGCGCCAGGAAAGCGCGCACCTGCGGCTTGAGGCCGACGAAGTACAGCCCGCCGCCCAGGGCGCGGCGCCGCTGCGCCTCGTTGGCGAGGAATTCCGCGGCGTCGATGTCCACGAAGTTGATGCCGTGGGCGACGATGGCCAGGTGCTTGCGCGCGTCGGCGTGGGCCAGGCCGGTCTCGATGTGGTTGATGGCGCCGTAGTAGAGCGAGCCGTCCACCCGCGCCAGCCGCAGTTGCGGGCACTCCACGGTGTGCGCCTGCACGGTCATGAACTTGCCCTGCGCCGTGGCGGGGTCGGGGACGCGGGAGACGATCCGCGGCCGGGAGGTACGGCGCAGGTACATCACCAGCGACAGCGTCACCCCCAGCACGATCGCGCCCTCCAGATTGACGAACAGGGCGGAGAGGAAAGTGGCGATCAGGATCCCCGACTCCGCGCGGCTGGTGCGCAGGATCTGGCGGATGTGGTGGAAGTCGATGAGCGACCAGGCCACCAGGAACAGCACCCCGGCCATGGCGGCGTTGGGCAGCCACGCCGCCAGCGGTGCCACGAGGATCACCACCGCCATCAGCAGCACCCCGGCGAACACGGCGGCCAGCGGCGTGCGGGCGCCGGCGTCCAGGTTCACCCCGCTGCGGTTGAAGGAGCCGGTGGCCACGTAGGCGGAGAAGAAGCTGCCGGCCAGGTTGGACAGGCCCTGGCCGATGAACTCCTGGTTGCCGTCCAGGCTCTGGCCGGTGCGCACCGCCAGGGCGCGGGCGATGGACACCGCCTCGGTGAGCGCCAGCAGCGCCACCGCCAGCACGCCCGTGCCCAGCAGGTTCGCCGTCTCCAGGCTCAGCGGCGGCAGGGACAGGGGCGGCAGCGTGGCGGGTAGCGCGGCCACGGTGGAGATGCCGGTGACGGCCTGTCCGCGGGCCGCGTTCAGCCAGGCACCCAGCAGGCTGCCGGCGGCCAGCGCCGGCAACATGTAGGGCACCCGCGGCAGCCAGCGGCGCACCGCCAGGCCGGTGAGCAGGGTCGTCACGCTCACCGCCAGCACGTAGGGGCTGGCGCCGTCCAGGCCACCGCCCACCGCCTGCAGCGTGGCGGCGACGCCGGCACCCTGCGCAATGGGCATGCCGAAGAAATGCCGCGCCTGGCTCACCGCGATCAGCAGCGCCGCGCCCGCCGTAAAGCCGATGACCACGGAGTGGGAGATGAAGTTGATGAGCGACCCCAGGCGGGCCAGGCCCATGGCCAGTTGCAGCGCGCCGACGAGGAAGGTGAGCGCCAGGGCCAGCCCCACGTACTCCGGGCTGCCGGGCACGGCGTGGGGGCTGAGCACCGAGTAGAGCACCACCGAGGCCGCCGTGGTGGGGCCGGAGACCAGGTGCCAGGAGGAGCCGAACAGCGCCGCGACGATGGCCGGGACCATCCCGGCGTACAGCCCGTACTCCGGCGGCATGCCGGCGATGGTGGCGAAGGCCACGCCCTGGGGCAGCACCACCACGGCGCCGGTGAGGCCGGCGAGCAGGTCGTGGCGCAGGGTTCGGGCATCGACGCGGGCGCGCCAGCGCAGGAACGGCAGGAATTGCGACCAGTCCGGCGAGACCCATCGGCTCGCGGCGGCGCTGCGGATCGTGGCCATGTTTTCTCTTCCTTGGGGTGGGGGTACGTTTCCCGCAAGGCTAGCGAAGGTCGCGTTAATGGCCGGTTAAGGAGGCGTAAAGGCAGGGTTATGAGCGGCGCCGGCGAGAGCGCGGTCCGGATTCCCGATGCCCGCGGCAACGGGAAGGGTGCTTCAGTCGAACACCACCGTCACCGTGGTGCCGGAGCCTTCCCGGCTCTGCAACCGCACCTGCCAGCCGCGCCGGTCGCAGATGCGCTTCACCAGCGACAGGCCGATGCCCGCCCCCTCGCTGGCCATGTCGCGGAAGTGGCGCACGAACACCAGGTCCAGGGCGTCCGCCGGAATGCCCTTGCCGGTGTCGGAGATCACCAGCGAGTGTTCGTCCTGGCGGATGGTGACGCGGCCTTCGGCGGTGTAGGAAAAGGCGTTGCGCACCAGGTTGCTCACCAGCATGTCCACCAGGCTGCAATCGGCCGGCAGCACCAGCGCCGGATCGGTGCTCACCTCCACCGCCACCGGCCGTGTGCCCAGCAGGTGGCGATGCTTCTCCACCGCCTCGGCCACCACCTCCGCCACCACGCAGCCGCTGCCGGCGCCCAGCGACTGCTCCTCGCGCACCATGAGCAGCAGCGCCGTGCCCAGTTCCGACATGTCGCGGGCGGCGCGTTCGATGCGGGCGACGCGCGCCTTCTGCCGTTCGCCGAGGCGCTCGTCGGCGAGCAGCACCTCGGTGGTGCTGAGGATCACCGCCAGCGCGGTGCGCAGTTCGTGGCTGACGTCGGCGCTGAAGCTGCGCTCGCGCTCCATGAAGGCGCGCATGCGCAGCAACTGGCGGTCGAAGACCCGCGCCAGTTCGCCCACCTCGCCGTCGGGGAAGTCGTCCGCCAGCGGCTGCTGCCAGTCGTCCGGGCCGCGGTGGCGCACCCTGGCGGCCAGCTCGGCCACCGGCGCCACCACCGTGCGCGACAGCCAGATGCCGCCCAGGGCCGAGAACATGGTCATCGCAAGCACGATGACGCCCAGCAGGAAGGCGAAGCGCTGCTCGCGCCGGATCTGCAGCGAGATGTCGTAGAGCAGGTAGTAGCGCGCCCCGCCGCGCTCCAGCACGGCGGCGCGGTAGGACAGCGTGCCCACCATCAGGTCGTGGCGCCCGTCGGGCAGGCGCGTCAGGTAGTCGGGTACCTCGCCGGGGCGGTGTTCGTCCTGGACGTAGCCCTGCAGGATGACCGTGGACGGGGGCAGCGACTGCGGGTTGCGCTCGCGCCGGGCGATGTAGTCGTCCAGTTCGGCGGTGAGGGTTTCGTCCACCAGCCGCTGCCCCAGGTCGTGGGCGGCGTGGTACAGCATGAACGCCAGTGCCAGGCTCAGCGCCGCGCCGAATGCGGCAAAGGACAGGGCGACGCGGGCGCGCAGGTCACGCGGGGGGAGCATCGGGCGCCTTCATCTGGTAGCCGATGCCGCGCAGGGTGTGCAGCAGGGGCGGCAGACCGGCGGGCTCGATGGCCGCCCGCAGGGTGTGCATGTGCACGCGCAGGGCGTCGCTGTCGGGCGGGGTATCGCCCCAGATGGCACGCTCCAGCTCGCGTCGCGCCACCACCTGGGGGGCGCGCTTCATGAGCACTTCGAGCAGGCGCAGCGGCAGGGCCGGCAGGGAGATGGGCCGGCCGGCGCGCTCCACGGCCAGGGTGCGCAGGTCGAACACCAGGTCGCCCACGCGCAGCACCTGCCCCTGCTCGCCGCCGCGGCTGCGCCGCACCAGGGCCTGCAGGCGCAGATCCAGTTCGCGCAACTGGAAGGGCTTGACCAGGTAGTCGTCGGCGCCCTCGCCGAAGCCCGCGGCCTTGTCCTCCAGGGTGGCGCGGGCGGTGAGCATGAGCACCGGCACACTGGAGGCGGCATCCTGGCGCAGGCGCCGGCACACGCCGAGGCCGTCCAGGCCGGGCAGCATCAGGTCCAGCACGATGACGTCGTGGGGCTGGCTCACCGCCAGATGCAGCCCGGTGACGCCGTCCATGGCCACATCCACCACGTAGCCGCGCTCTTCCAGGTAGTCGGCGATGCTCTCCGCCAGGTCGCGGTGGTCTTCCACGATGAGCACGGAGATGGGGGCGGCGGGGGTCATGGGGTCGGGCGTCCGGGAGTGCGGAAAAGCATACACGTTCGCAAGTCGCGCACCCTCATCCCGCGGGCGGGATCTGCGCCTCCAACAGCCGCTGCAGCGGTCGCAATTCGCGCGCGAAACGCCGCGCCATGTCTGCCGCCGAGGCGGCGAGGCGTTCCCGGTCCGCGGCCAGGGCCGCTGCGACGGCGCCGGCGATGCCTTCCGCCGCCACCGCCCGCTTGTCTGGCGCGTCGCACCAGGTGCCCAGCCAGGCCACGTGCTTGGTGAGGCGCGCACGCTGCGCCACGGACGGGGTGAACACCGTCACGCCCGGCACGGCGAAGGCGTGGGCGACAATGCGCCCGTGCAGGCTGCTGCCGCAGAAGGCGCGCGCCCGGGCCAGCAGCGCGCAGATGTCGAAGACGTGGAGCGATTCGAAGAGGGCACCCGGCGTGGCCATGCGCGCGGCGATGCGGCGCAGGCAGTCCGGGTCGTCGTGCCAGGGCGCGGCGCCGGCGCGGAACAACACCGTGCCCAGGCCGGTTTCCCGCGCCACCTGGTCGAGTTGCGCGGCGAGGGTGGCCAGGGTGCGGTCATCGCCGAACTCGGCGGCGAACTGCACGGCGAGATAGCCCCGCGGGAAACGGCGGCGCACCTCGGCCACCTCGCCGGCGCGGGCCGCGGCCTCGATCTGCGTGCCGAACAGGGCGCCCACCGTCACCGCCGGGTCCGGCAGCAGGCCCGCCCGCAATCCGGCGCGGCGCAGGGTGTCCTGGGTGATGCGCTCGCGCACGGTGAGAAAGTCGGCTGAATACAGCGCGCCGAGGATCTCCGCGCGGAAGGCGGGATTGCGCCGGTCCAGTTCCACGCCCCCCACGGCGACGAAGGACAGGCTCGCCACCCGGGCCAGCGCCGATCGCGGCGCCACGTAGGCCGCCAGTCGCGGCGTGGCGAGCCACGCTTGCGCCCAGGCGAAGCGCTCCGCCCGCCCGTGGTAACGCGCGATGACGGCCTGCGCCTGCCCGGGACGCTGCAACATCACTGCCGCCTCCCAGACGTCGCAGTCCAGCAGTTCGCCGCCAGCATGGACCAGATGCACGGGCCGCGGGCCGAACTGCGCCGCCAGCGACGCCAGGGCGCGCACCCGGTGGCCGCCCCAGGCGGTGAGATCGCGCTCGGCCAGCCCGGCGAAGTGCAGCTCGCGCGGCGCCAGCAGCGCCGCCAGTACGTGCGGGAACAGCAGGTCGCCCAGGTTGTGGCGGTCGAAGGCGCCGAAGAGGACGACAGGGGCGCGTGTGTCCATGCTGTCGCAGCGCCGGTCGCGCCGCTCAGGCCCCGAAGCTGCGCAGCCCCGCCAGGTCGAGCACGGTGATGCCGCCGTACTCGATGCGCAGCAGCGCGCTCTTCTCCAGCAGCTTCAGGGCCTGGTTGGCGCGCTGGCGCGACAGGCCGGCGAGGTAGCCGATCTCTTCCTGGGAGATCTGCAGGTGCGGGCCGATGCCGGGGTACAGCACCGGGTTGAACAGGGCGGCCAGGCTGCGCGCCACGCGGGCGTCGGGGCCGAGCAGGCGGTCGCATTCCACCATGGCGATGAACTGCCCCAGGCGCTCGTTGAGCTGCAGGATGAGAAAGCGGTTGAAGGGGATGCTGGTGTCCAGCAGCCACTGGAAGGTGGCGCGCGCCATGCACGCCACCCGGCTGTCGCGCAGCGCGACGATGTCATAGCGCCGGGGCTCGTCCTTGAGCAGCGAGCCCTCGCCGAACCAGCCGCCGCCGGGGATGCCGGTGAAGCTGGTGGGCTTGCCGTCGATGGAGACGTTGGCCATCTTCACCAGGCCGTCGATGACGCCGATCCAGCACTCCACCGCCTCGCCCTTGCGGCACACGAAGCCACCCGCCGGCACGCGCCGCTCCACCACGCCGGCCTCGGCACGGGCCAGCGCCTCCGGGGAAAGGCCCCCGGCCCACGCCGATGCGCGCAACATCTCGCCGAGATTGGGCATTGCGGTTCGGGGATTGTCAGCCTGGCGACAATTATAGGGCGCGAATCCTCCTACACTGGCCCGGCTGGCCATGCGCGCGGCGCTGCGCGAGGCGTGAGGGTAAGTCCCCGGTGACAGGCTGCGGCGCTTTGCCGTAGGCTAGCGAAACAAGGACCGGCGAAGACCGGCCGAGAATGCGAGACAGCAGTTCCCGCCGCCAGGCGGAGCCATCAAAGGAGGAAGCGTGGCCATGCCACAGGAGTCGCCGTCGGCGCTCGACACCTTTCCGAGGCTGCTGCTTCATCACGCCCGCGTGCGCGGCGATCGCCCCGCCATCCGCGAGAAGGAATACGGCATCTGGCAGTCGTGGGCCTGGGCCCAGGCCGCCGACGAGGTGCGCGCCATCGCCTGCGGCCTGGCGGAGCTGGGCTTCCGCCTCATCGCCACCGAGGGGACGATCCGCTTTGCCGTGGTGGAAGACCAGGAGCAGGTGGACAAGATGCTGGAGGTGCGCGCCTCCTGCCCGCTGCTCGAACACGTCATCTACGACGACCCGCGCGGCATGCGCCACTACAACCAGCCCTTCATCCATGCCCTGGACGAAGTGCAGGCCATGGGCGCCATCCACAACCGCAACCACCCCGACTTCATCGCCGACGAGGTGGCCCGGGGCGGCGCCGACGACGTGGCCATCATGCTCTACACCTCGGGCACCACCGGCAAGCCCAAGGGCGTGTGCCAGACCCACCGGGCGCTGATCGCCGCGGCCCGCGGCGGGCAGCAGTTCGACCGCCTCACGGCCGACGAGGACATCCTCTCCTACCTGCCCATGGCCTGGGTGGGCGACAACCTGTTCTCCTACGCCCAGGCGCTGGTGACCGGCTTCACCATCAACTGCCCCGAATCCGGCGACACGGTGATGACCGACATGCGCGAGATCGGGCCCACCTACTACTTCGCGCCGCCGCGGGTGTACGAGAACCTGCTCACCCAGGTGATGATCCGCATGGAAGACGCGGGCTGGGTCAAGCGCGGGCTGTTCCATTTCTTCATGGACGTGGCGAAGCGCTGCGGGGCACGCATCCTCGACCGTGCATCCGGCGTGTCGGCGCTGGACCGCCTGCTCTACGGGCTGGGCAACCTGCTCGTGTACGCACCGCTGAGGAACGTGCTGGGCATGAGCCGCATCCGCGTCGCCTACACGGCGGGGGCGGCCATCGGGCCGGACCTGTTCCGCTTCTACCGCTCCCTCGGCATCAACCTCAAGCAGCTCTACGGCCAGACGGAGACCTGTGCCTACGTCTGCCTGCAGCCCGACGGCGGCGTGCGCCTCGACACCGTGGGCGTGCCCGCGCCGGGGGTGGAAGTGCGGCTGGCCGACAGCGGCGAGATCCTGGTGCGCGGCCCCATGCTGCTCAAGGAGTACTACAAGCGGCCGGACGCCACGGCGGAATCCATCGACGCCGAGGGCTACTTCCACACCGGCGACGCTGGCTTCCTCGACACCGACGGCCACCTGCGCATCATCGACCGCGCCAAGGACGTGGGCCATCTCGCCGGCGGGGCGATGTTCGCCCCCAACTACATCGAGAACAAGCTCAAGTTCTTCCAGTACATCCGCGAGGCGGTGGCCTTCGGCCACGGGCGCGACACGGTGTGCGCCTTCATCAACATCGACATCGGCGCCGTGGGCAACTGGGCCGAGCGGCGCGGCATCGCCTATTCCGGCTACACCGACCTGGCGGCCAAGAAGGAGGTGTACGAGCTCATCCAGCAGTGCGTGGAGCAGGTCAATGAACAGCTCACCGGCGAGGGCGAGCTGGCGACTTCCCAGGTGTCGCGCTTCCTCATCCTGCACAAGGAACTGGACCCGGACGACGACGAGCTGACCCGCACCCGCAAGGTGCGCCGCGGCTTCATCGCCGAGAAGTACGCCGTGCTGGTGGAGGCGCTCTACGGCGGGAAGAAGTCCCAGTTCATCGAGACCCAGGTGAAGTTCGAGGACGGGCGCACCGGAAGCGTGGCCGCCGACCTGGAGATCCGCGACGTGCGCACCTTCCAGGCCGTGCGCAAGGCGGCATGAGGCGGCGACGGCAGCCATGAGCGCGCGACAGATCGGCGAGGTCATCCTCAACCTGGAGCACATCTCGCTGGCCTTCGGCGGCGTGAAGGCGCTCAGCGACATCAGCTTCGACGTGCGCGAACACGAGATCCGCGCCATCATCGGCCCCAACGGCGCCGGCAAGAGTTCCATGCTCAACGTCATCAACGGCGTCTACCGCCCCCAGCACGGAGCCATCACCTTCCGCGGGCGCACGCGCCACGACATGAACACCCACCAGGCGGCGGCCCAGGGCATCGCCCGCACCTTCCAGAACATCGCGCTGTTCCGCGGCATGTCGGTGCTGGACAACATCATGACCGGGCGCAACCTGAAGATGAAGCACGGCTTCCTGCTGCAGGCGCTGTACTGGGGTCCGGCGCGGCGCGAGGAACTGGCGCATCGGCGCAAGGTAGAGGAGGTCATCGACTTCCTGGAGATCCAGCACATCCGCAAGACGCCGGTGGGGCGCCTGCCCTACGGCCTGCAGAAGCGCGTGGAACTGGGCCGGGCGCTGGCCGCCGAGCCGTCCATGCTGCTGCTGGACGAGCCCATGGCGGGCATGAACGTGGAGGAGAAGCAGGACATGTGCCGCTTCATCCTCGACGTGAACGACCAGTTCGGCACCACCATCGTGCTCATCGAGCACGACATGGGCGTGGTGATGGACCTGTCCGACCGGGTGGTGGTGCTGGACTACGGCCGCAAGATCGCCGACGGCACGCCGGACCAGGTGCGCAACAACCGGGAAGTTGTCGATGCCTACCTCGGCGTGGCGCATTGAGTGGCGAGGAATGAGCGATGCAGTTCTTCTTTGAAGTCCTGATTGGCGGCTTGCTCTCCGGCGTGCTGTACGCCCTGGTGGCGCTGGGCTTCGTGCTGATCTACAAGGCCTCCGGCGTGTTCAACTTCGCCCAGGGCGCGATGGTGTTCTTCGCCGCGCTGACCTTCGTCGGCTTCCAGGAGGTACTGCCGGGCTGGCTGGGCGTGGAGCCCGGGGGCGCGGCGGTGTTCTGGCTGGCGCTGATCCTGGCCTGCCTGGCCATGGTGGTGCTGAGCATCGCCACGGAGCGCATCGTGCTGCGGCCGCTGGTCAACCAGCCGCAGATCACGCTGTTCATGGCCACCATCGGCCTGGCCTTCTTCATCGAGGGGCTGGCACAGGGCATCTGGGGTGCCAACGTGCGCGGGCTGGAACTGGGCATCCAGGACGAGCCCATCGCCTGGATGGCGGAGCGGACCGGCATCTTCATCTCCAGCTTCGACGTCTTCGCCGCCGTGGTGGCGGGGGTGCTGGTGGCCGTGCTGGCGGTGTTCTTCAACCGCACCCGGGTGGGCCGGGCGCTGCGCGCCGTGGCCGACGACCACCAGGCGGCGCTGTCCATCGGCATTCCGCTGCAGGTGATCTGGCGCATCGTGTGGGCGGTGGCAGGCTTCGTGGCGCTGGTGGCGGGGCTGATCTGGGGGGCGCGCAACGGCGTGCAGTTCGCCCTCACCTTCACGGCGCTCAAGGCGCTGCCGGTGCTCATCCTGGGCGGCTTCGAGTCGGTGCCCGGGGCCATCGTCGGCGGGCTGATCATCGGTGCCAGCGAGAAGCTGGCTGAGGTCTACCTCGGCCCCATGGTGGGCGGCGGCATCGATAGCTGGTTCCCCTACTTCATGGCGCTGCTGTTCCTGCTGGTGCGCCCGGAGGGGCTGTTCGGCGAACGCCACATCGACCGGGTGTGACCGCCATTCCTCATCCAACATTCATCGGGTACCGCCATGCTCTACCGTGAAGCCGGCCAGTTCAAGACCAGCTATGGCGCGGACCAGCAAATCTTCCCCATCCGCCAGGACCGCATCGCCATGGCGGCGATCCTGGCGTTCTTCTTCGTCGGCGTGCCGTTGCTGGCCAACCAGTACTGGCTGCAGGCCATCCTCGTGCCGGTGCTGATCTTTTCGCTCGCGGCGCTGGGCCTGAACATCCTCACCGGCTACGCCGGGCAGCTTTCCCTGGGCACGGCGGCGTTCATGGCGGTGGGGGCCTTCGCGGCGTACAACTTCGAACTGCGCCTGCCGTGGATGCCGCTGCCGGTGAGTTTCGTGCTGGCGGGGGTGGTGGCGGCGGCGGTGGGCATGCTGTTCGGCCTGCCCAGCCTACGCATCAAGGGCTTCTACCTGGCGGTGGCCACGCTGGCGGCCCAGTTCTTCATCGTCTGGGTGCTGACCAAGTTCGGCTGGTTCTCCAACTACAGTTCCTCCGGCGTGATCACCACCCAGAAGATGCAGATCCTGGGCTACGCCTTCGACACGCCGGTGCGCCAGTATCTGCTGGTGCTGACCATCGTGGCGGTGATGGCCATGCTGGCCAAGAACCTGGTGCGCTCGTCCACCGGCCGGGCGTGGATGGCGGTGCGCGACATGGACGTGGCCGCGGAGGTGATCGGCATCCGCCTGATGCACACCAAGCTGCTGGCCTTCGCCGTGAGTTCCTTCTACTGCGGCGTGGCCGGGGCGCTCTACGCCTACGCCTACCTGGGCACGGTGGAGCCGGAGGGTTTCAACCTGGACATGTCCTTCCGCGTGCTGTTCATGATCATCATCGGCGGTGTGGGCAGCATCCTCGGCTCCTTCCTCGGGGCGGCCTTCATCGTGCTCGCGCCCATCTTCCTGAATGTGACGGCCCACGGACTGTTCGCCGGCAACATTCCGGCCGGGCTGGCCTCGAACCTGGAGCTGATCGTCTTTGGTGGGCTGATCATCTTCTTCCTGATCGTCGAGCCCCACGGGCTGGCGCGGCTGTGGCAGATCGCCAAGGAGAAGCTTCGTCTCTGGCCCTTCCCCTACTGAGCGCCGGCGCGATGCTGCGTAGGGATGGGGGCGGACCTGACGGAACGTGTCGAGTGCAGTTCAATTGTGAGAGGAAAGACAAACCATGAAACGCATCCAGCGTTCCCTGCTTGCGGCGGCCGTAATGGCTGCCGTGTCCGCACCCGCCTTTGCCGCGGGCGAGCAGTACGTCGGCCTGCCCAGCTACCGTGTGGGTCCCTACGCGGCGGGGGGGTCGGGGATCTTCGGCGGCATGATCGACTACTTCAAGCTCGTCAATGAGCGCGACGGCGGCGTCAATGGCGTCAAGCTCACCTGGGACGAGTGCGAGACGGAGTACAACAACGCCCGCGGCGTGGAGTGCTACGAGCGCCAGAAGAAGAACGGGCCCACCGGCAACACCGTGGTGCATCCGCTGTCCACGGGCATCACCTACTCGCTCATCGACAAGGCCACGGCCGACAAGATTCCCATCATCTCCCTGGGGTACGGCCGCACCGACGCCTCCGACGGGCGCGTGTTCCCCTACGTCTTCCCGCTGATCACCAACTACTGGTCGCAGAACACCGCCAAGATCAAGTTCATCGGCTCCAAGGAAGGCGGGATGGACAAGCTGGCCGGCAAGAAGATCGTCAACATTTACCACGACTCGGCCTACGGCAAGGAGACCATTCCGGTGCTGGATGCCCAGGCGAAGATGTACGGCTTCAGCGTCACCCACATCGCCGTGGCCCACCCCGGCAACGAGCAGCAGTCCCAGTGGCTGCAGGTGCGCCAGGCCAAGCCCGACTGGGTGATCCTGCGTGGCTGGGGCGTGATGAACCCGACGGCGCTCAAGGCCGCCGCCAAGATCGGCTACCCGCGGGACAAGATCGTCGGCGTATGGTGGTCCGGCGCCGAGGAAGACACCATCCCGGCGGGCGATGCCGCCAAGGGCTACATTGCCGCGGGCTTCAACGTGGCCGGCGCCAACTACCCGGTGGTCAGGGACATCCAGAAATACGTCTATGCCAAGGACAAGGGCAACATGGAGGACAAGTCGCGCGTCGGCAGCATCTACTACAACCGCGGAGTGGTGCACGGCATCGTCACCGTGGAGGCGATCCGCAAGGCCCAGGAGAAGTTCGGCAAGGGCAAGCCCATCACCGGCGAGCAGATGCGCTGGGGCATCGAGAACCTCAACATCGACAACGCCGTGCTGAAGAAGCTGGGTGCCGAGGGCTTCATGCCGCCCACCAAGCTGTCCTGCGCCAACCACGAGGGCTCCGGCCTGGTGAAGTTCCAGCAGTGGGACGGCAAGCAGTGGAAGGTCATCACCGACTGGATCGAGTCCGACCAGAAGCTGGTGCGCGGCATGATCGAGGAGTCGTCGGCCAAGTACGCCAAGGAGAAGGGCATCACGCCGCGGGACTGCTCGAAGGAGATGTGACGCTCTCGCTGTGAGGAGGAAGGGTGAGGTGTGAGGGGTAACACGCTCGCTCCGCGCCCTTCCGGCGACACGCAACCCGCAAAGCGAATCCGACCCATGTCCGCCACAGCCACAGCCGCAACTGCGTCGGCCGCATCTCCGGCCTACCTCGCCCTCAACAACATCGAGGTCATCTACGACCACGTCATCCTGGTGCTCAAGGGCGTGTCGCTGCAGGTGCCCAAGGGCCACATCGTCGCCCTGCTGGGCGCCAACGGCGCCGGCAAGACCACCACGCTCAAGACCATCTCCAACCTGCTGCGCGC
Source organism: Betaproteobacteria bacterium (assembly GCA_016208415.1). Lineage (GTDB taxonomy): Bacteria > Pseudomonadota > Gammaproteobacteria > Burkholderiales > Rhodocyclaceae > JACQYB01. The sequence goes on from JACQYB010000042.1 coordinate 21,616, forward strand.
CGAGCGCGGCGAGGTCACCAAGGGCTCGGTGGAATTCGAGGGCCGGCGCATCGACCAGCTCACGCCCAACGAACTGGTGCGCCGCGGCGTCATCCAGGTGATGGAAGGCCGCCACTGCTTCGCCCACCTCACCGTCGAGGAGAACCTGCTCACCGGCGCCTACACGCGCACGGGCTCGCGGGCCGAGATCCGCGACAGCCTGGAGAAGGTCTACGAATTCTTCCCGCGGCTCAAGCAGCGGCGCACCTCCCAGGCCGGCTACACCTCCGGCGGCGAGCAGCAGATGACGGCCATCGGCCGGGCGCTCATGGCCCGCCCCAGCATGATCCTGCTGGACGAGCCCTCCATGGGCCTGGCGCCGCAGATCGTGGAGGAGATCTTCGAGATCGTGCGCAACCTCAACCAGCGCGAAGGCGTGAGCATCCTGCTGGCCGAACAGAACACCATGGTGGCGCTGCGCTACGCCGACTTCGGCTACATCCTGGAAAACGGCCGCGTGGTGATGGAGGGCGAGGCTCGGGAACTGGCCAGCAACGAGGACGTGAAGGAGTTCTACCTCGGCCTGGCCAAGGAAGGGCGCAAGAGCTTCCGCGACGTCAAGCATTACCGGCGGCGCAAGCGCTGGCTGGCCTGACGACGCGAAAACCTGGCCGCATCCAACGCAGAGGGCGCAGAAACACAGAGAGCGCAGAAAACCCCGTTCCAGAAGTGCTTTTCTCTGCGTCCTCTGCGTCTCTGCGCCCTCTGCGTCAACAGAGAGTCGATTCCCCGATGGAATACTACGACGCCCTCGAAACCCGCGACCCCGCCGAGCGCGAGGCGGCGCTGATGGCACGCCCGCCGGCGCAGCTCGCCCACGCCCGCGCCGCCGCGCCTTTCTTCGCCACCGCCCTGGCCGGCGTGGACCCCGCCTCGGTCACCAGCCGCGAGGCGCTGGCGCGCCTGCCTGTGGTGCGCAAGTCAGAACTGCTGGAACACCAGAAGGCCGCGCGCCCCTTCGGCGGCTTCGCGGCCGCCGGCTGGGGTGCCGGGATGCGGCGCGTATTCGCCTCCCCCGGCCCCATCTACGAGCCCGAAGGCGCCCGTCCCGACTACTGGCGCCTGGCCCGCGCCCTGTACGCCGCCGGCTTCCGCGCCGGGCACCTGGTGCACAACTGCTTCGCCTACCACTTCACCCCTGCCGGCTCCATGCTGGAAACCGCCGCCCACGCCCTGGGCTGCACCGTCTTCCCGGGCGGCGTGGGCCAGACCGAGCAGCAGGTGCAGGCCATGGCCGACCTGCGCCCCGACGGCTACGTGGGCACGCCCTCCTTCCTGCGCATCATCCTGGACAAGGCCGACGAGCTGGGCGTGAAGCTGCCGGGCCTCACCCGCGCCCTGGTCTCCGGCGAAGCCTTCCCGCCCAGCCTGCGCGATGCCCTGGCCGCGCGCGGCATCCACGGCTACCAGGCCTATGCCACCGCCGACCTGGGCCTCATCGCCTACGAGACCCCGGCGCGGGAGGGGCTGGTGGCGGACGAGGACATCGTCGTCGAGATCGTGCGTCCCGGCACCGGCGACCTGGTGCCCGAGGGTGAAGTGGGCGAGGTGGTGGTGACCCCCTTCAACCCCGACTATCCGCTGATCCGCTTCGGCACCGGCGACCTCTCGGCGGTGCTGCCCGGGGTGTCGCCCTGCGGGCGCACCAACCTGCGCCTGCGCGGCTGGCTGGGACGCGCCGACCAGACCACCAAGGTGCGCGGCATGTTCGTGCATCCGGCCCAGGTGGCGGAAGTCCTGCGGCGGCACCCGGAAGTCGCCCGCGCCCGGCTGGTGGTGGACAACCCCGGCGGCCAGGATCGCATGACCCTGCAATGCGCCGTGGCGGACGCCGCCCCGGAGGGGCTGGAGCAGGCGCTCGCTGCGGCGGTGCGGGATGTGACCAAGCTGCGGGCCGAGGTGCGCATCGTCCCCGCCACGGACCTGCCCAACGACGGCAAGGTCATCGAGGACGCGCGGCGCTACGACTGAAGCGGCTTGTCCGCGGGGCGATCGAGCGGCTTGTCCGGGGGGCAGCCTCGTCCGCGGTGTGGCCGGGCGGCCGCGCCGGCCTTTGCCGCATCGCGCGCCTGCGGCATCCGGCAGTTTCCCCACGGCACCGCCCATGAGATGCCGCCCGGGCGTGCGAGAATTGCCGCGGGCACGTGAAGGGCCAAGGCCATCACGCCAACAACGCAAGCTGGCGTGTTGCGCGCTGCGCCCTGTCCAAACCACCACTCCCGCTGTCCAGCCCATGCCGCAGCCTTCCGCCCTGATCGATTTCGTGGCCACCGGGGCGGCCGACCCCGGGCTGCGCCTGGCTTTCGATTCCCCCGCCGAGATCCTGGTCGCGCACACGCCCGGCGAGGTGGCCGGCGTGCTCGACCGGGCGCGGGCCTACGCCGTGGGCGGGCGCTGGTGCGTGGGCTACGTGCGCTACGAGGCCGCGCAAGCGTTCGACGCCGCGTTGCGGGTGCACGCGCCGGACGGTCCGCTGGCGTGGTTCGCGGTGTTCGAGTCCGCGGCTCCCTGGCCCGATTCCGGTCCTGCCGGACATCGGCTGGGCGCGGGGCATCTGACACTGGCGCGCAGCGACTTCGACCGCGCCATGTCCCGCCTCCATGCGGCGATCGCCGATGGCGAGACGTACCAGGTCAACCTCACGGCGCCGTGGCAGGGCGACTTTTCGGGCTGCCCGCGGTCGCTGTTTGAAGCGCTGCACCGGGCGCAGCCGGCGTGCTACGCGGCCTTTCTGGACACCGGCGAGGAGCAGGTGCTGTCCGTGTCGCCGGAACTGTTCTTCGACTGGCGCGGTGACACGGTGACCTGCCGCCCCATGAAGGGCACCGCCGCCCGCGGCGAGAACGCCGCGGCCGATGCCGCGCAGGCCGAACGCCTGCGCCTGGACGCCAAGGAACGCGCGGAAAACCTCATGATCGTGGACCTCATCCGCAATGACCTGTCCCGCGTCGCGCTGCCCTTTTCGGTGCGCGTGCCCAGCCTGTTCGACGTGCGCGCCTGGCCCACCGTGTGGCAGATGACCTCCGACATCGAGGCGCGCGTGCCCCCCGGCCTGGCGCTGTCGCAACTGTTCGCGGCGCTGTTTCCCTGCGGCTCCGTCACCGGCGCGCCGAAGGTGCGCGCCATGCACTGGATCCATGAACTGGAAACCGGCCCGCGGGGCGTGTACTGCGGCGCCATCGGCGTGTTGCAGCCGGGTGGTGCGACCACGTTCAATGTCGCCATCCGTACCCTGGTTCTGCGCCGGGGGCAGGCCGTGTGCGGCCTGGGCAGCGGCATCACCGCCGATGCGCGGGCGGATGGCGAATGGCGCGAGTGGCATCGCAAGCAGCGCTTCATCGAACGCGCACGCCTGCCCTTCGACCTGCTCGAAACCCTGCGCCTCGAGGCCGGCCGCTTCACCGACGACGAACTTCACCTGGCCCGCATGGCCGCCGCAGCGACGCACTTCGGCTTTCCCTGGAACCTGGAGCGCGCCCGCCAGGCGCTGGCGGCACTCGCCCGTGCGCACCCGGCCGGCGCATGGCGCGCCCGGCTGCGGGCCACATCGAGCGGTCGGTTCGAGGCCACTGCCCATGTACTGGAGCCAAGCGGACCGCAGCGCGGGGTGGTGAGCCCCCACGCTACGCTGCCCCCCGAGGGGGCGCCCCCCCGGCTTGGGGCGGCCCGGCGCCGGGTGGTGAGCCCCCACGCTGCGCTGCCCCCCTAGGGGGCGCCCCCCCGGCTTGGGGCGGCCCGGCGCCGGGTGGTGCTGGCCGCGGCGCCCATCGACGG
>JACQYB010000016.1:0-16091 GCA_016208415.1 Betaproteobacteria bacterium
AACAGCAGCGCGGCGCCCGCCGCCGCTTCCTGGAGCAGGAGATCGACGAATCGTTGCTGGCGCGGCGCGTCGAGCGCCGCGGTTGGTTCGTCGGCGATGATGATTTCCGGCCGGCAGATCAGCGCACGTGCCGCCGCGACGCGCTGCTGCTGTCCCACCGAGAGCTCGGCGGCGGGCTTGTGCCAGAGATCGGCGGCGAGGTCGAGGTGATCGAACAGCCTTTCGGCTTCCTTGCGGGGTTGCCCCGCTCGTCCCTTGCGGCGCGACGAAAAGGTGCAAGGAAGCAGCACGTTGTCGAGCGCCGACAGCCAGGGCAGCAGATTGAACTGCTGGAAGATGAAGCCGATACGGTCGGCGCGCAGTCGGTCGCGGGCGCGTGGCGACAGCGTGTTGAGCGATGCACCGAGCACCTCGACCGTACCGCGCTGCGGTACGGCGATGCCGCCAAGCAAACCAAGCAGCGTGCTCTTGCCGCTGCCGCTCGGGCCGTGCAGGAAGACCCGTTCCCCCGGCTCGACATCGAACTCGTCGATGTCGAGGCAGGCCGCCGCCTGGCGTGGCCAGCGAAAGTGCAAGCCGGCAATCCTGATTGCCTCCCCGGTTCTGATTGCCACACCCACCCTGTCCTGCCGGTTGACTGCCATCAGCGCCTGCGGCGCCAGGGATATTCCTCGACCTGCGCATCGGCGATGCGATAACCCGCGGCGCCTTCGGCGGTCACGGCGGCAACGGTCTTGAGCGTGCCAATCACCCAGACCGGAAAGATGGCCTTTTCCGGCGGGACGGGAGCGGCAGCCAGCACATGCACGATCTGGTTCGCCGGGGGCGGCGGCGTATGGATGCAGGCGCCGAAGTAAGGCACGAGAAGGAACTCGCGCACGCCCTTGTCCGAACGCTCGAGGGTGACGACGAAACCGGCGATGCGCACGCGCCTGCCGTCGAGGGCGGGCACGACGGGTGCTCGGTCCAGATCCTGCCGGAGTTTGTCGAGCAACCGGCTGGCGCGCGGGTCGTTGTCGGAAAGCGAGGCGAGGTCGACGCCTTCGAGCGCCTTGCGCGCGCTCCAGCCCTTGGGCATCAGGTCGTCCCATTGGAGATCGGCAACGCCGGACGGCGGCGGCTTGACCGGCGCGGCCGCGACCTTTTCGCCGACGCGCAATTCGGCCGGACTCTGCGCCAGCGCGGCAGGTGCGGTCAGGCAGGCGAGCAAGAACGCGGCGAGGCGAAACCCGCCCCGCCGCTTCCGCCGCTGCGCAGCTTCAGCGCGGCAGTTCTTCAAAGATGTTGGTCCAGACGTTGAGCACCTGGGTGCCGCCTGCCGCGTCGCCGGTCTTGATCTCCTTCACGTAGGACAGCGACTGCATGTCGATCTTGTGCAGGTTGCCGTCGCCGGCGTTCGACAGGTAGCCGTAGCGGCCGTCCCTGGTGAAGGCGACGTGGCCCATGCGGCCCTTGCCGATGGCGAGGTCCTTGACCACCTTGAAGCCCTGCGTGTTGTCGACGATCGACACCCAGTTGTTGCCGTAGTTGGTGACCACGGCGTACTTGCCGTCCGGCGTGTTGTAGGTGTGGCCGATGCCCGTAGATACCGTCTCGGTGCGCTTCACGAACTTCTTGGTGGCGGTATCGAACACGGCGATCTCGGTGCCGGTGAGCGCGCTGCCGGGGCCGCGGTTGAGCATGAAGAAATACTTGCCGTCCTGCGTGAAGTTGCCGTGGTGGCCCTCGATCACGCCCTGGCCGATCAGCGGCATCCTGACCTGCGCGATCTGGTTGAAGCTGCCGATCTCATAGACCAGCGCGCCGGGGTAGTTCGTATCCCTGTCCTTGCCCTCGATGACGACCCAGACTTCCTTGCCGTTCGGGCTGGGTACGACGTAGTGCGGCTTGGAAGGCGTCTTGATCTTCTGCACCGACCAGTCGGCGGTGTCGATGATGACGAAGTGGTCGTCGACCCGGTCGACCGTGAAGGCGTAGCGCGAATCGTAGCTCCAGGCGTTGTGCATCGAGGTCGGGCCCTTGGCCTGGCCGGCGACGTCGAGATCGATGTTCCTGGCGACGCTGTCGGTCGCGGCATCGATGAAGCTCACGCGCAGCTTGCCGTTGTCCAGGCCCCAGTGATTGACCAGCACCAGCTTGCCGTTCGGGCTGACCACCGGATGCTTGGGCCGATTGCCGGTCTTGATCTTGCCGGCCACGGCACGTTTGTCGAGGTCGAGCACGGTCAGGGTCGTGCCGCCTTCGCCTTCGGACGCCACATACACCTTGCGGCCGTCGGGCGTCGTTGCGCCCAGGGCTGCGCCCTGTTTTTCGGTCGGCAGCGAGGCGACAACCGCGTCGGTGGCCGGGTCGACCAGATAGGCCATGCCGTTGCCGGCGTGCAGGTGGACGATCAGGCTGGGCCATTTGACGTCGGCGGTTTTCGGCGCGACGCTGGTGCTGGCGCAGCCGCCGAGGATGAATGCGGCGGCAACGCCGGTGACGATGAGGGTCTTGTTGAATTGCATGCTTCCTCCTTGTTGTGGGCTGATTCCGGCGAGCGCCGTGAGTCCATGGCAACGCAGAATCCGTGCCCATGAGCCCGGCCAGCCAAGTCACTGATATTTCAGGAGGCGAAGCCACCTGCTGTGGCGCTTTGCCAGGGACGCCAGGGTCGCCTATGGCGAAATGCCCGAGATCAATCCGCCAGCTTGCGCAGCAGGGTCTTGTAGTCGATCGCGAGCAGGCGCGCCGCTTCCGACTTGTTGCCGCCGGTTCGACGCAGTATTTCGCGCACATGGCGGCGCTCGACTTCAGCGAGCGCAAGCGGGCTATCGACCGCCGTACCCGTTCCCGTCCATCCGCGCCCGCCCAGCGCCGGAGGCAGCACGTCGAGCGGCAGTTCGGCGCGCTCGGGAGGACAGAGCACGACAGCCTGTTCGATGGCATTTTCCAGTTCGCGCACATTGCCCGGCCATTCGGCGGCGCACAAAGCCAGCAAGGCTTCGGGAGCGAGCCGGCGGCAATTGCGGATGTGGGCGCGGGCGTAGCGTTGCAGAAAATGCTCCGCCAGCAGCGCAATGTCCTCGCGGCGCTCACGCAAGGGCGGCAAGCGCAGATGGAGGATGTTGATGCGGTGGTAGAGATCGCGCCGGAATGCGCCTTGTGCGACCAGGGCGTCGAGGGAGGCATTGGTGGCGCAGATCAGGCGGAAATCGGCAGGAATGTCCTGGCTGCCACCCACGGGCCGCAGACGCTTTTCTTCCAGCACGCGCAGCAGCTTGGCCTGCAGGGTGGCCGGCATGGCATTCACTTCGTCGAGGAACAAGGTGCCGCCATCGGCCTCGCGCAACAGGCCGGCGTGATCGCGCGTCGCCCCCGTGAAGGCGCCGCGCTTGTAGCCGAAGAGTTCGGCCTCGGCCAGTGTTTCGGGAATTGCCGCCGTATTGACGGCGACGAAACGGCCCGCAGTCTTGTCGTTTGCACCGTGGATGGCACGCGCGGCAAGTTCCTTGCCGGTTCCGCTCTCGCCTTCGATCAGCACATTCGTGCGGGCCGGCCGTACGGTGGAAATCCACTGCCGCACCCGGCGCATCGTTGCGGAGTCACCCAGCAATGCGGCGAGTTCCGGGTCGGCATCGGCAACGCGGCGGCGCAAGGCGCGGTCGCGCTCGGCCTTGGCGAGGATCAGCTCGACCGACTCGGGCTTGAAGGGCTTGGCAAGGAAGTCGAAGGCGCCGGCCTTGACGGCGCGCACGGCATTTTCCAGGCTGGCGTGCGCGCTCACCACGACCACCGGCAGATCGACGTCGCGCTCGCGGATGCGGCGGATCACTTCGAAACCGTCCATGCCGGGCATGGCCAGATCGGTGAACACCAGATCGGGATGCGGATCGAGCGCGGCGTCCAGGCCACCCGGGTCGATCAGGACACGCGCCCGATAACTGCCGGTAGCTTCGACGATGCGCTTGATGATCGCGGCAATGTCCGACTCGTCCTCGACGATCAGGACGTCGAAGGGTTCCTTGGCGGGCTGGGCTACACTCATGTCGCGATGATACCCAAGGCTACCGTTTCCTTTCGCGCGTCGCTGCTGACGCGCTTGCTTGGCGCGCTGCTGGCGGCTCTGCTGCTGGGCGTGCTGGCCTTGTTCTTTGGCCTCGACCATTTCGTCAGCGGACAGTTCACCCGCCTGCGCGAGGAGCAGATCAGCCGGACGACTGGCGAAGTTCATCGCCTGGTCGAAGCCGAGGGACAGCGCCTGGTCAGCCTCGCCGTGCTGCTGGCGAAGGATGCCGACCTCAACCACAGCACCTTTTACCACCTGTTTCTCGCCGGCGAGCGCAATCATCCGCAAGCCGCGGTGGAACGCATCGCGCACGCCTTCGGTTTCGAGGCGGTCAGCCTGTGGGACGAATCGGGGCGACAGATCGCCGTCTCGCCAGCGCCGACAACGCCCCTGCGCGAGCAGGCCAACCTGCCTGGCGAAGCCAAACTGCCTGGACGCCCGGAGGGCGGCATTTTTTCCAGCCTTGCCCCGCCCCTCGATCTGGCGCCGGGCAGCCGGTTGCTGAGCGCAGACCATCGCGCCTGGCTGGTCGCGGATGCGCCCCTGCTGCGCGAGGGCAATCCCATCGCCATCCTGCGCGTCGCCAAGCCGCTGGAACGGGTACTGGAAACCGGCCTCCCTGCCCTGTATCCAGCCTCGCTCAAGGTCACCGAAACCGTGCCCTCGGGAGCCACCCGGATCGATCTTCCTCCGGTGACCCTGGCGCTCGACCTGCCCGACACCGTCGGCGAGGCCCTGCGCGGGGCAAAAGCCGTCCTGGTCGTCATTCTGGTCGGCGGTGGCCTGATGCTGGCATTCATGCTCGTGATTTATCTGCGCTGGCAACTCAAGCCGCTCACGGCGCTGTCCTCGGCTGCCGCTGCGGTGGGTCGCGGCGATTTCGACCAGCGTGTCGATGTGCAGGGCGAAGGCGAAGTCGGCCAGGTCGCGCAGGCTTTCAATACCATGGCGTCCGATCTGACCCAGTTGCGCGAACTGGAAAGAAGGCTGGCGCATCAGGAACAACTGTCCGCCATCGGCCGGGTCGCGGCGCGGGTCGCCCACGACATCAACAACCCCCTGACGGTCATCGCCAATACTGCCCGGCTTGCACTCAAGCCGCCGCTGTCGGACCCGCAACTGGCGGATGACCTGCGCCGCATCGTGCATCACGGCGAGCGCTGCATGCGCACGCTGGAACTGCTGCTCGACTACGGTCGGCCGGTGCGCGTGCAGGCGGCGCCGCTCGATCTCGCCGCCCTCGCGCAGGAGCTCGGACAACGGTGGAAGACCCATGTGGACGCGCCGCTCTCCGTTCCCGTCATGGCCGACCGGATGCAACTGGAACAGATGCTCGACAATCTGCTGACCAACGCACGCGATGCCGCCGGAGCAGAAGGAACGGTCAGGCTCGTCGTCGCGGGCGCGGACCATCAGGCACGGCTGAGCATCATCGACAGCGGTCCCGGTTTCTCGCCCCAGGCGCGCGAACGGTTGTTCGAGCCCTTCCACACCACCAAGGCGGGCGGCACCGGCCTGGGATTGGCTTCGGCACTCGCCATCGCCCGTGCACATGGGGGCGATATCGAAATCGGTGATGCGGACGCTGGAACAGGCGGAAAGGTGACGGTTTGCCTGCCTCTCGGTGGCGCTCAGGCGCGCCCGAACGTGGCTGCCCCGCGGTAGCCCGCTTCCGCCTGGGACACCGCGATCAGATCGCGCGAAACGATCTCCTGCCCCTGCCTGCCGTAGAGGAAGTCGAAAAACGGCGTCATGCGATGAGCATCCCATCCGCGGAAGATCATCGACAGCGGGCCGGTGAGCGGATAGCCCGAACGATCCCGGTCGGGTAGCCGGCCACCGAGCGACAACAGCCGCAACTTGCCGGCCTCGACCAGCGGACGCGCAAACACCCAGCTCACGACGCCCATCGCGGCCGGGAAACGCGACACCAGATCGACGATCTGTTCGTCGGTATCGACGAACAGCGCCTTGCCCGACCACTCCGGCTTGTTGTCGAGCAGCGCGGCGCGCACCGGCTCGACGTAGTCGGGGCAATGGCGGCGCACCACCTGGGCGATTGGTTTCGCTTCGCCGCCGAGTTCGCGCCAGTCGACAATCCTGCCCCGCGCCACGGCCTTGAGTTGGGACATCGACACGCCGGCGACGTCGTTCGAGGCGTGCGCCACCACGGCTTTCAGATCATGCGCGACGAGCAGATGGGGCAGCCCTTCGGCGGCGGAGTCCTTCACCGGGCAGCACATGCCGCCGAAATCGGCGAGCCGCCGCTTCACCCCGGCGATGCCGTCGTCGCAACCTCCCCCCGCCACGGCGAGCCGACCGCCGGTCGTGGCGAAAGCGGGCGCCAGGTTCTTCAGAGCGCCATAAGCCAGGATGTGGGTTCCCTGGTAGGAGAGTTCGCCGGCGCCTGTCGAGGCCACGAAAATCGGCAGGGGCCGTGCCGAACGGCAGATGTCGTCCGCGGAGAAACCCGGTGCGGGAGTGCCTGCGGCGGCATGCTCCCGCCAAGGCCCAATCAACAGCCCGGCACCGGCGAAGGAGAGAAAGCTGCGTCGATCCATGGCACGAGTGTAGCGCGCCATGAACGCCCTGTCCGTCATGCCATGTTTGCCGTTTGAAGCCTTGCCCCGTCCCGCCGGCGCAACGGACCTTGAAAGCCTTCCTCGCCGTGATCCTCCTCGGGCTGGCCTTGCGCCGCTTCGGACACTGAGTCCGCAGCTCCGTCCGATCCGGCCATCCGCACCGTCCCCGGCCCGGGATAGCGGGCGCGCTCAGCCCTTCGCAACTTCCCCGATGACCGCGTCAAGCAGTGCGGGCTTGATATGCAGCGAGGAGCGCGCCGGTATGGCCTTCAGCAGCTCGATCACCTCGGCCCGGCTCCTCGTGCCGCGGCGTATCGCGCGAACGAGCACGCCCACCGTGCCGTGAACCGAAACGTTCAGATTGACCGCGGCAAGGCGCGCTGCCGTATCGTCCGAAAGCAACATGGACCGCGGATGCTGGCTGCACAGCGCCAAGGCTTCGCGTTCGCCGGCATGGAGCATGTATACCTGCGACACCGACAGCAGCGCCGCGTCCTGCGTCGCTACGGTCACGCGTTGCAACACGTCGGACAAAGCCCGCAGGGCTTCGGGGCGGTGCCCCTCCACCTCCTCCCAGACGGCCTCCGGTACAAGCACCCGGCGAAAATCATGCAACAGGTCGAGGACGGCCAATTCGTCGAGGTGGATCAGCGGCCCGGCATCAGCAACGACCAGAATATCCGGGGGCCCCTCACTCCCGGCCATGCAGGCCCCAGGCCACGTCGTCCAGAATGAAGCGCTCGGTCAATTGCTCGCTGTGGGATTCCAGATAGCGCCGGAGCGCCTCCGACAGGACCGAATCGACACTCTCGGCCCAGCCATGCTCGACGAGCAGCCTGGCCTGCTGCAAGAGACGTTCCGGAATCTCAGCCTGAATCGCGACACCCATATGGACTTCCTTGCCCGAAACGGAAAGAACTCGACAAGCGTGGAAAATCAAAGGGGAGTGTGATGCAGACTGAACGTCAACTCAAGCAAGTCGCGCAACGGGCCGTAGCCGGGCCCGTTGCGGTGCAGCAAGAGCGACCCCAGGCCATCCGCGCCCTCCCCAGCCCGGGTTAGGCGGCCTGGCCACCATTGCCACCTGCAAGCTGGTGTTTACGGGTTTCAGGTTCGGCCCTGGCCTTGCCGGCCTGACGGCCCACATGGCCCACGAATGGGTGATGCGCGCCAACCTGCTCGGGCTGACGCTGGGCTTCGCCCTGCTGTTGCGGCATTTCGAGGACAGCCGCGTGCCCGAGGCGCTGCCGCGCTTCCTGCCCGACGACTGGAAGGGCGCCTTCGTGCTGCTGGCGATCATCTTCGTGCTCTCGGGCTTCCTGGACAACATCGCCGCTGCCATCATCGGCGGCACCATCGCGCACCCGCGACCACGCGCCAGGTGGCGCGAGCGTGCCTTACGGGCCCTCGCCCTTGGCACAGTCCGTCAGGTCTGCGCACAGGCCCTTCAGCACCATGTCCGTATAGCTCACCACGCCCACGATCTGGCCGTTTTCCAGCACCGGCGCGCGCGACAGGCCGAACTTGTCGAACAGGCGCGCGCAATAGCGGATGTCCATGGCCGGATCCACCGACACCACCGGCTTGGACATGATCTCGTACACATTCACCCGCTGCGGCGCGCGGTTCTTCGCCAGCACCTGGCGGGCGATGTCCGAGAGCAGGACGATGCCGTACTCGTCGTCGTCGTGGCGCTTGTCGACGATGAGCGACTTGGTTTCCACGTGGCGCATCATGCGCAGCGCCTCGGCCACGGTGGTCAGGCCATCGACCAGATCCACCTCGCGCTTCATGACGTCGCGCACGCGGATGACCTTCCTCGGGGCGCTCATATCTCCTCCTCCACGGCCGCGGACAGCCGGCGAATCTGGTGGCGCACGCCGACCGCGTCTTCCACGTCGATCTGGAAGGCGATGCCGGTACCGGGGTTGTCGTCGAACGACCCCACCTCGGCGATGGTTTCCAGGATGTTGCGGCTCATGTGTTCCTCCACCAGCAGCATCAGCACGTCGCGCTGGGATTCGAGGCTCAGGCCGAGAAAGGTCTTGACCGGCTGCATGCCCTCGCCGCGCGCCTGGGTCAGCACGGTGGCGCCGGTGGCGCCGGCCTCGCGCGCCGCGTTGAGGATGGATTCGGTCTTGGTGTCGTCCACCATGACGATGATGAGCTTGAAATGCATCGCAATCCCCCTGTCTCAGGTTCCTCCGCGGGCACGCTCGCGCTGGGCGCGGCGCGTCCGCCATTGCCCGATCTGGGCATAGCCCATCACGGTCATCATCGGGAACAGGCTGGCAAACGCAATCAGCCCGAAGCCGTCCAGCGCCGGGCTGCGCCCCGGTATGGTACTCGCCAGCCCCAACCCCAGCGCCGCCACCAGCGGTACGGTAACGGTGGACGTGGTGACGCCGCCCGAGTCGTACGCCAGCGCGATGATGGCCCGTGGCGCCCAGGCGGTCTGGATGAGCACCAGCACGTAGCCGGTGATGATGTAGGCGTGCAGCGGCGTGCCGGTGACAATGCGGAAGGTGCCCACCGCGATGCCGATGGCCACGCCGATGGCCACCGCAATGCGCAGCCCCCACACCGTCACCGTGCCGCCCGACACGCTCTGCGCCTTCAGCGCCACGGCGATGAGGGCAGGCTCGGCGATCGTGGTGGCGAAACCGATGGCCGCCCCGAACACGTAGACCCAGCCGTAGTCCTGCCAGCGCAGGGCCTCGCCGGCGGCCCGTGCCACGCCATGTACGAACGCCGGATCGGTGAGCTGTTGCGCCATCAGCCTGCCGAGCGGAAACAGCGCGCGTTCCAGACCCTCCAGGAACAGCGCCAGCCCCAGCAGGACGTACACGAATCCCGCCAGGGTGCGCTTGAGATTGGGAATCTTGCGGCGCAGCACGAACACCTGGAAACCGAACAGGATGGCCGCGATGGGCGCCACGTCGCGCAGCGTCAGCAGCAGGGCACCGGCAAGGGAGTTCAGGGCGTCCATCGCGTCTCAATGTCGGGATGCAGCTTCCCGGAGCACGGGCGACGCGGCGGCAAGGCCATCAGAGAACGATTCCATAGGCCATCACGAAGATCATGGGGGTGAGGGAAGCGAAGGCGATGAGGCCGAAGCCATCCACCATCGGATTGCGCCCGCGGATGCTGCTCGCCAGTCCCACCCCCAGCGCCGTCACCAGCGGCACGGTGACGGTGGAGGTGGTCACCCCGCCCGAATCGTAGGCGATGCCGATGATCTCGGGCGGCGCCAGGGCCGTCATGATGACCACGCCGACGTAGCCGCCGATGATGAAATACTGGATGGGCCAGCCCTTGACGATGCGGATCACGCCCAGCACGATGGCGAAGCCCACCGACAGCGCCACGGTGTAGCGCAACCCCAGGGCGTAGCGCTCCCTCGACTCGGCGCTATCGGCAATCATCCCGCCCACCGCGGCCACCTCGGCGGCCTCCTCGGCGATGGCGATGAGCGCCGGTTCCGCCACCGTGGTGCCGAAGCCCAGCAGGAAGGCGAACAGCAGCAGCCACCCCAGGCTGCCCTTGCGCGCGAAGCCGTTGGCCATGGCCTCGCCGATGGGAAACAGGCCGATTTCCAGACCGCGCACGAACAGCGTCAGCCCGACCAGCACCAGCGCCGCACCACCGAGGATCTCGCCGAGATTCGGCACCGGCTGGCGCAACACCACCGCCTGGAAGAAGGCGATCACCAGGACGATGGGCAGCAGATCGCGCGCACTCTCGCGCAGCGATCGCACCATCTCCAGGAGCAGGGCTTTCACCTCGGGTCACGTCGTCGTCGTTCGTCCGCGAAAAGTAACCGCAATTCCGCGCAGGAGATCGAAGCCATGTGCCGGAACCAGCGGTGACCCTGGGCGCGCGGCGCATCGGCGCCTTCGACATGGCCATCGGCAATCTCTTCGGCAGCAAGCTGTTCGACAGCCGCGGTCACCGGAAGTCCTCTCCCTTGATTTCCCGCAGCCTTTTGGATTACTGGCCGACCAACTTCGTTACGTCCTTGATGAGTTCGGCCACCAGGTCGCAGAGTTCGGCGATTGCGGATTCCTCGATCTCCAGAAATCCTTCGTACTCGGCCATGTTCCGTTTTTGATGGGCGGCATCCAGCACCCGCCAGCGGGGCGCCGGCCAATTCAGGGTATGCGCAAGGCACTGAAACACGGTGTACCGGTTCTCGCTGCGATAGCCATGCCAGCGCAGGGCGGCCAAGGCTGCTGCGTGGGCGGCGTTGTAGGCGCTGGTGAAGCGGCCTTCGAGCGTGATGTTCGTCTGTCTGGCGTCGACCAGGCGACCCCTGGCCAGCGCCAGCATGCGCCCGACCTCGGCGTCGTTGCGCGGCTCAGCCTTGAGCTGGCCGATGCGCACCAGATTATCCAGCGCGGAATGATTCATCGGGTTGCCCGATCAATGGAAGAATGGGTTGCGCCAGGACGCGGTTCACGAACGAATCGGGCTCGGCGCGGCGCCGCTCGAATTCGGCTGGCGTGTAGCAGGTCGGATTGATCTTGCGCCCGAGCTGTGCTTCCACCGGCAGCAGCAGTTCCAGCACCTTGGCGAACGACAGATTTTTCCCGACGAGCATCACGTCGATGTCGCTTTGCGCTGTGTCGGTCTGCTTCGCCACTGAACCGAAAATCCATGCGCCTTGCAGGCCCGGAAGGAGCGGCTGCAGCGCTTCGCGCAGCATCGGTTCCGCCCCCAGGGTCTTGCGCGTGAGGGTCACCAGTTCGCCGAACACGGGGCTGTCCGGATTGGCCTGGAAGCGGCGCAAGTTGCCGACACGCTCGGATTGCACCAAGCCGGCTTCGGCCAGGCGCTTCAGCTCCCTTTGTAGGGAAGCGCTGCCCAAACCGGTCAGGCGCCGCAGCTCGCTCAGGTGAAAGCCGCGGCCGGGCTGACCGAAAAGCCAGCGCAACACGCGGGACTGGCTGTCGGAAAAAAGTGCGGTCGCGATTGACATGGCCAGATTCTAGCATGACTGTGCCAGAACTTAGCTTGATTGAAGTAGAACCTGCCGGGTCAGCCGGTATATGATCCAGTAGAAAAAGTGCTTTCCTCGCGGAATGTCTTGGCGCGGCCTCCGGCCGCGCCAGGAGAGCTTGAAGACGAATACGCGAAACCGAACAGGAGATCCGGACGATGGCTCAGACGATGCTGAAGGCGCTGCTCCCGGTGGACGGCTCGGACAACGCCCTGCGCGCCGTAAGACACGTGATTGCCCTGGTGAAGGACCGGGAGCCCATGGAGATCTTCCTGCTCAATGTGCAGGAGCGGGCCGACGCCATGGAGATCCGGCGCTTCTACACCCCGCAGGAGATCGAAGCCATGCAGGTGTTGCACGGCGGGGAATCCCTGGAGGGCGCGCGCAAGCTCCTGGACGAGGCCGGCGTTGCCTACCACACCCAGGTGCTCGTCGGCGACGTGGCGCAGTCCATCGCCCGCCACGCCACCGAACAGGGTTGCGACAAGATCATCATGGGCAGCCACGGCCGCGGCGCCCTGGCGGGCCTGCTCCTGGGCTCCGTCGCCACGAAGGTGATCCACCTCGCCCACATCCCGGTGACCCTGGTGAAGTAGGGGGGGCGCTAGCGCGTGGCCGCCGCAGCCGAGTCCGCGCCAGCGGTGTGGCTGGCCTTTGCCGCCTGCGCCGCGGTCATCGGCGCCGCGGGCCACCGGCTTTCCCTGTACGGCGACGTCATCGCCGAGAAATCCGGGCTGGGTCGCACCTGGATCGGGCTGATCCTGCTGGGCTGCGTCACCTCCCTGCCCGAACTGGCCACGGGCATCAGTTCGGTCACCGCCGCCGGCGTCCCCGACATCGCCGTGGGCGACGTGCTGGGCAGTTGCGTGTTCAACCTCCTGCTGGTGGTGCTGGTGGATTTCCTGCACCGGGAGGGCTCGGTCTACACCCGGGCCAGCCACGGCCACATCCTTGCCGCCGCCTTCGGCACCCTGCTCATCGGCCTGAGCGCTTTCGCCATCGTGCTGGGCGGGATGCCGGGCGCCTGGCGCATCGGTCATCTGGGCTGGACCACGCCGGTCTTCGTGCTGCTCTACGGGCTGGCAATGCGCATCGTGTTCGTGTTCGAGCAACGGCAACTGGCCGCCGCGGCCGGCGAGATGGCCGAGCGATATCCGGCCGTAGGCCTGCGCCGGGCGGTGGTCGGCTACGCGGTGGCGGCCGGGGTGGTGGTGGGCGCCGGCGTCCTGCTGCCGTTCATCGGCGCGCGCCTAGCCGTGGTCATGGGCTGGGAACAGAGCTTCGTCGGCACCATCCTGGTCGCCTTCGCCACCTCGATCCCCGAACTGGCCGTCACCGTGGGCGCCCTGCGCATCGGCGCCTTCGACATGGCCATCGGCAACCTCCTCGGCAGCAACCTGTTCGACATCCTCGTCCTGGCCGTGGACGATGTCTTTTATCTCGACGGGCCGATCCTCTCGGCGGTGTCGAAATCCCACGTCGCCACGGCGGTGTCGGCGATGATGATGAACGCGGCGGCCATCATCGGCCTGCTGTACCGGCCACCGGGCAAGATCCTGGGTGCCGTGGCCTGGGTGAGCGTGCTCATGGCGGCCATTTACGTGGTCAATGCCTGGGTGCTCTTCCGTCATGGACTGTGATTTGCCGCGCCGCCGACCCGGCGGCCACGCCCTTCCCGGATGCCGCGCCATGTCTTGCACCGCCGACCGTTTCCGCTTGCTCCCTGCGATCTTCCTGATCGGCTGCGCGCCCGCCTGGGCCGCGGGCGCGGCAGGGGTGGGCGCAAACCTGCTGTGGCTCGCCCTGATCCTGATGAGCGCGCGCCTGTTCGCGCCGCTGGCCCAGCGCGTAGGCTTCCCGGCGGTGCTGGGCGAGCTGCTGCTGGGTGTGGTCCTGGGCAATCTGTCGCTGTTCGGCGTCGGCCTTTTCGACACCGTCGCCAGGGACCCGATCATCGCCTTCATCGCCGAACTGGGCGTGATCGTGTTGCTGCTGCAGATCGGCCTCGAGACCCGCCTCGCCGACCTGGTGGAAGTCGGCGCCCGCGCCACGGCGGTCGGGGTCGTAGGCATCGCCGTGCCCTTCGTGCTCGGCGCCTTCGCCGTCGGCCAGCTGCTGCTGCCCGGGCTGGGCCAGAACACCTATCTCTTCCTCGGCGCGACGCTGGCGGCGACGTCGGTGGGCATCACCGGCCGCGTCTTCCGCGACCTCGGCAAGCTCGGCACGCCGGCCGCGCGCATCGTGCTCGGCGCGGCGGTGATCGACGACGTGCTGGGACTGGTCATCCTGGCCGTGGTGACCGGCCTGGTGCAGGCCGGCTCGGTCAGC
This sequence comes from Betaproteobacteria bacterium, assembly GCA_016208415.1. Lineage (GTDB taxonomy): Bacteria > Pseudomonadota > Gammaproteobacteria > Burkholderiales > Rhodocyclaceae > JACQYB01. Next base: position 13,958 of record JACQYB010000016.1, read on the forward strand.
TTCGGCGAGGTGTCGTGGATCATGGCCGAGGCGGTGCTGTTCCTCGCCGGCAGCATCTGGCTCGGCCGGTTGATCGCGCCGCATTCCTCGCGCTGGCTGGCACGGCTCGACGCCGGGCCGTCGATGCTCTTCGCCCAGGTGCTGGCCACCGGCCTGGCGCTGGCCTGGCTGGCGCACGCCATCGGGCTGGCGCCCATCATCGGCGCTTTCGCCGCCGGCCTGCTGTTCGAGCCGCTGTTCCTCAAGGATTTCGAGACGCCGCGCATCGTCCAGGACATGGAGCCGCTGCTGCGCGATCCGGACAGCCGCGGCCTGATGGACCGGCTGCTGCCCATCCTCTCGAAGCACGCCGGCCATCAGCACGAGCACATGATCGAGCCCATCGGCTACTTCTTCGTGCCGGTGTTCTTCGTCCTCACGGGCATGCAGGTGGACCTGCGCACGCTGGCGGACCCGACGCTGGTCGCCGTTGCCCTGGGCATCAGCGCCGCGGCCATCGCCGGCAAGCTGGCGGCCGGACTGTGCGCGCGCCCGGCGGGCGGCTGGATCGTCGGCTGGGGCATGGTGCCGCGCGGCGAGGTGGGCCTGATCTTCGCCATGGTCGGCCGGCAACTGGGGGTGATGGACGAATCCCTGTTCTCGGTGATCGTCATCATGGTGATCCTGACGACCCTGGTCACGCCGCCGGTGCTGGCGCGGCTGTTGCGGCGCACGGCGCTGGAGGGGGCGGGCGCGCGCGGCGCCTCGGCCGCCTCACCATGACCACTGAGCGAGCCGGTCCGCGATCGACCGCGCCGCAGGGTCCGCGTTCGAGCGGGCGGCGGGATCCCGGTCCTACCGCGCCGCAGGACGAGGCGCCCTCCTGGCACTGCCTGTCGGGCGCCGAGGCCTTGGAGCGCCTGGGCAGCGGCTCAACCCATGGCCTCGACGCCGCCGAGGCCGCCCGCCGGCTGGCCAGCCACGGCCCCAACGTGCTCCCCGAGGCCCGCGCACGCCGGCCGTGGCGCATCCTGCTGGACCAGTTCGCCGACTTCATGATCCTGGTGCTGATCGCCGCCGCGGTGGTCTCCGGCATGGTGGGCGAACCCCAGGACACCATCGCCGTGGTGGTCATCGTGGTGCTCAACGCCCTCATCGGCTTCACCCAGGAATGGCGCGCCGAACGGGCCATGGCGGCGCTGCGCCGGCTGTCAGCGCCCAGCGCGCGGGTGCGCCGCGGCGGGGAACTGGCGGACATTCCCGCCGACCGGCTGGTGCCCGGCGACATCGTGCTGCTGGAGGCCGGCAACGTCGTCCCCGCGGACCTGCGGCTGCTGGAGACGCTGCGCATGCAGACCGCCGAGGCGGCACTGACCGGCGAATCCGTGCCGGTGGACAAGGACGTGGAAGCGCTGGCCCAGCGCGAGCTGCCCCTGGGCGACCGCCGCAACCTCGCCTTCAAGGGCACCACGGTGACCCTGGGGCGCGGCAGCGGCGTGGTGGTGGCCACCGGGCCGGCCACGGAACTGGGACGGATCGCCGCGCTGCTGGCGGGCACGGAGACCTCCCGCACGCCGCTGCAGAAGCGCCTGGCGCGCTTCGGTGCCTGGCTGGCGGTGGCCGTGCTGGCCATCTGCGCCATCGTCTTCGTCGCCGGGCTGCTGCGCGGCGAGCCGCCGGTGCTCATGTTCCTCACCGCGGTGAGCCTGGCGGTGGCGGCCATCCCCGAGGCCCTGCCGGCCGTGGTGTCCATCGCCCTGGCCCTGGGGGCCTTCCGCATGGTGCGCCACCAGGCGCTGATCCGCCGCCTGCCGGCGGTGGAGACCCTGGGCTCGGTGACGGTCATCTGCGCCGACAAGACCGGCACGCTCACCGAGAACCGCATGCGGGTGGAATCGTGGTACGTGGCCGGGAGCCGCCATGACTCCGCGCCCGCCGACGCCGCCCGCGACCCGTGCTGGCAGCCGCTGCTGGCGGCCATGGCCCTCAACAACGACGCCCGCCCCGGCGCCGACGGCGCCATCGTCGGCGACCCCACCGAAGTCGCGCTGCTGGAAGCAGCCGGTGGGAGCGGGCTTGCCCGCGACATCCCGGCGCTGACGAGCGGGCACCCGCGCCTGGCCGAGGCACCCTTCGACTCCACGCGCAAGCTCAT
>JACQYB010000016.1:16097-65554 GCA_016208415.1 Betaproteobacteria bacterium
CCTGGGTGAAGGGCGCCCCGGAGGCGGTGCTGGCGCGCTCGGTCTCCCAGCTCGGCGAAGCCGGCGAATAGCCGCTGGACTCCGCCGCGGTGGCCCAGGCCGCCGAGGACATGGCCGCCTCCGGCCTGCGGGTGCTGGCCCTGGCGCGCCGCCGCCTCGACGCCCCGCCCGGGGACCCGCAGCAGGCCGAGGCGCAGCTCACCCTGCTGGGCCTGGTGGGCCTCATGGACCCGCCCCGCCCCGAGGCCGCCGCGGCGGTGGAGGAATGCGTGCGCGCCGGCATCACCCCGGTGATGATCACCGGCGACCACCCCGCCACGGCGCGCAACATCGCCCGGCGCCTCGGCATCCTCGACCGCGGCGAGGGCGCCGGGCAGGCATCCGGGTGGCGCTCGGGACTGGACGTGATCACCGGCCCGCAACTGGCGGCCCTCGACCACGAGGAACTGGCCGAGCGCGCCCGTTACGCCCGGGTCTACGCCCGGGTGGACCCGGAGCAGAAGATCCGCATCGTCGCCGCCCTGCAGGCGCGCGGCGAGATCACCGCCATGACCGGCGACGGCGTGAACGACGCCCCGGCGCTGAAGCGCGCCGACATCGGCGTGGCCATGGGCCGCGGCGGCACCGACGTGGCCCGCGAGGCCGCCAGCCTGGTGCTGCTGGACGACAACTTCGCCACCATCGTCGCCGCGGTGCGCGAGGGCCGGCGCATCTACGACAACATCCGCAAGTTCATCCGCTACACCATGACGAGCAACTCGGGGGAGATCTGGACGCTGTTCCTCGCCCCCTTCCTCGGCCTGCCCATCCCCCTGCTGCCCATCCACATCCTGTGGATCAACCTGGTCACCGACGGCCTGCCGGGGCTGGCCCTGGCGGTGGAGCCCGCCGAGCCCGGTGTGATGCGCCGCCCGCCGCGCCCGCCGCGCGAGAGCGTGTTCGCCCACGGCATGTGGCAGCACATGGTGTGGGTGGGCCTGCTCATGGGCGGCGTGTGCCTGGCGGTGCAGGCCTGGGCCTGGCGTGACGGCGAGGCCCACTGGCAGACGATGGTGTTCACCGTGCTCACCCTGTCACAACTGGGCCACGCCCTGGCGGTGCGCTCGGAGCGGGAGTCGCTGTTTTCGGCGGCGCTGGGGAAGAACCCGACGCTGTGGGCCGCCGTGGCCTTCACCCTGGCGCTGCAACTGGCGGTGATCTACGTGCCGGCGCTCAATCCCGTGTTCCACACCGAGGCGCTGTCGGTGGGCGAACTGGCCGCCTGCCTGGCGCTGTCCTGCGTGGTGTTCGCGGCGGTGGAGATCGAGAAGGCGCTGGTGCGGCGGGGGTGGCTGTACGGGGAGGCGGCGGGTTGAGCGGCGCCGGTCGCGTTTCGAGCTGGCGGCGCAGCCCGCCGCCTCCCCGTACAGCCACCTTGTACACCAGCCGATGTTGTTTCGTGATGCGCCGTGACCAGTAGCCGGCCCATTTGTGGCGCAGGGGTTCCGGCTTGCCGAGGCCGGTGAAGGGGTGTTCCTGGATATCCGCGATCAGGACGTCGATGCGCGCGAGCACATCCCGATCATTGGCGGCCCAATGGTCGCGGTCTTCCCCGGCGCGTCCGGCCCAGAATACTTGGATTCTACGCCCGGAGTCCGCGTCCGCCCCGGGGCGGCAAGCCGGCTAGCCGGAAGACTTCTGCGCCGCCCGCACGTGGTCGCAGGCTTTCAGCACCTCGGCGCGGAACTGGTCGTAGTCCAGCTGCAGGCCGTTGATGTAGGTGCTCCAGCCGGCGCTCGACTTGGCGTAGTGCACGGCGTCCTCGATTTCGGCCTCGGTGGCGCCGTTCAGCCGCGCCAGTTCGGTGTGATAGAGCGCGCAGTAGTGGCATTTGCTGATGGCCGAAATCGCCACCCCCATGAGTTCGCGGTACTTGTTGGGGATCGCGCCCTCGTCGAACTGGACGCGCTTGAACAACTGCCATTCGAGTTCGAGGGACGCGTCCGGCACCCTCTTGAACATGCTCGGCACCAGTCCGAACATCGCTTCGATTTGCCCGTAGATTTCTTGTCGATTCATGATTTCGAGCTCCTGTTGGGTGTTGCGGGACGGGACATCCGCGGCCGCCGGGTCCGGCTACTGGGCCGGTGTCCCTTCCTTGAACAGGGACTTCAGCGTTTCGCGCAATTGCGGCGTGTCCGTGTGGCCATGCACCGTCACCGCGTGCTGCACCGCGACATCCAGCAGTTCCGTCTCGGAATCCGCCGACACCGCCACCGTGCAATGGATATCGCTGGGATATTCCCGGCAATCGATGAACTTGCGTGCCATGATCTTCTCCTCAGGTTTGCAGCGGTTGAATCGACCGCGGCTGCGGCGACCTTCATCGGTCGGCCCGTCGCCGCGGCACCTGCCGGGCTTTACTTGCCCGACCCATTGACTAGGCTTCTTATTAGCCACGATAGATGGCGGTGGCGGGACGGCAATACGTATTTTTGCGTACAAGCCCAAGCGCTCGCGAGGCTGCGGATGACCCCGCGGGAAAGGAGGAGCTTCCCTGAACACACTGAGACAAAGCGACTTGCGCGCTGCCGTAGGCTTTCTCGACGAGATCGGGGAAGACGACGATGTCCGCGGATTTCTCGCAAACGTCACCGTGGGCGTGACGCGGCTGGTTGCCTCGGACGTAACGACATTGAGCGTATGCGATCTGCGGGCCGGCAAGCGCCATGTCTTCGTGTCGCCGGCGGATGCCATCGCGCCCCAAGACCGCGAATGCTTCGACCGTCACATCTACGAACACCCGCTGGTCCGGTTCCACTTGCGGCATCCGGAAGGCGGCACCCGAAAAATTTCCGACTCCGTGCCTCTCGGCACCTTCCGCGACACGGCCCTGTACAGCGAATACTACCGGCCGCTGGGCATAGCCTACGTCATGGCCGTGCCCATGGTGACCGGGCCGCAGACCTTGATCAGTCTCGTGCTCAACCGCAGTTCGCGCGACTTCGACGAACACGACCGCCAGCTTCTTGACCTGGTGCGGCCGGGCATGGCCCATCTCTATCGCCACGCCGTGGCGCGGGAGGAAGCACTGCAGGCCGTCACCCGTCTGCGCGAGATGACCATCGAGCAGGGCGGGGCGGTCCTGGTCCTCGATCGCGACCGGCGGTTGCGCGGGGCTTCCGGGCGGGCGGCCAGGACCTGGCGCAGGTATTTTCCCGGCGAGCGTCTGGAAATCGGTGGCCGCCTGCGCGGGCAGGCGGCCGCATGGCTGGACTGCCTGCCCGGGCCGGACGTTCTGCCGGCGGCCAGCTTCCCGGTGCTCGAGGTGACCCGGGAGGGCATGACGCTGGCCATTTCGGCGGTGGTGGATCACGTTCGGGAGGAATGCTATCTCCTGCTGCGGGAACGCACGCCTGCCCTGTCGCTCGACCGCCTTGCCGCCCTTTCACTCACCCCCCGGGAGCGCGAAGTCCTGGTCTGGGTGGCGGCGGGAAAGACCAATGCGGAGGTTGCCGAGATCATCGGTGCCCGGCCGCGCACCGTGCACAAGCACCTCGAGCGGATCTTCAGCAAGCTCGGGGTCGAAACCCGCACCGCCGCCGTGGCCCGGGCCTTCGGGCTGAAGGCAATTACCCAGGGGGCGCTCGGGGAACAGTGCGCCGCCTCCCAGGCTATCGCCATGGGGTGGCGCGCATCGGCCGGAGGTCCGGGTTGAACGCCAGCGAGGTCAGCCGGACCGCCATGTCCGCCCGCGAACAGGAGGACCGGTCGCGCTCGCCGGGCGAGTCGGTGGTCAGGTTTCGCGTCTGACAGCCATGACGACGCAGGACCTGAAGATCATGGCGGCAGACGACGACCGGGTCATGCACGCCCTGCCGGGGTACGAGCAGGCGCTGGGGCGGCGCGCCCGGAGCGCAAGTCGGTGTTCTCCGCGGGCCGTGGCCGACGGTGCGAACTCCCGGCGGCGCGAGTCCGGAACCGACGCGGGCCGTGACCCGGCGCGCGTCCTGCGGTAACATTCCCATATCACCTTCCTATTGGAGATGGGAATGGAAACAGTGAATGTGAGCGGCCTCAAGAACAACCCCACGGCGGCCCTGCGCAAGGCCCGCGAGGACGTGGTGGTGGTGATGAACCGCGACCGGCCCGATGCGCTGATGGTCGGTCTCCAGGCGACCGGCGTACTTGACGTGGCGGGCGTAAGACCGGCCCTGGCGACCGCGCTGTTCCGCGACGGCCACCTGTCCCTCGCCCGGTCTGCCCGCCTGGCCGACATGCCAGTGGCGGAGTTCATCCGGCACGTGTCGCGGCTGGGCATCCCGGTGATCCGCCTCGATGCGGAGGAAGCCGCCCGCGACATGGAAACCCTCGATCAATGGCTCGCCTCGTCCTGACCGATGCCAGCCCCCTCATCGGGCTGGCCATCGTGGAAGGACTGCCGTGGCTGGAGCAACTCTTCGGCGCCGTGTGGATGCCGCGGGAAGTCCGGGACGAAGTGCTGTCGGGCCGGGTGCCGCAGGGCGAACAGGCCATCCGCGACGCCCTCGCTGCCGACTGGCTGCGGGTCTGGCCCGACCCGGTGCCCGATCTGCCGCTGCCCGACCTGGACGAAGGCGAAGCCGCGTGCATCCGACTTGGCGTCGCTCATCCCGACGCCGTGCTGCTGCTCATGGACGAGCGGGCCGGCCGCGCCGTGGCGGCCGAGTGCGGCCCGCGAGTGGCCGGCACCGCCGCCGTCATCGGCATGGCCCGGAAGAGAGGGCTCATCCCCTCGGCCCGGCGCGTATTCGAAGTCCTCCACCAATCGGACTTCCGCATTTCGGCGGAGGTGATCAGCACGGTGCTGGCGTGGGTGGGGGAGTGAGAGCCCGGATCTACGCCCCCTCGACGATCACCCCATGCACCCGGCACGGACCGTGGGCGCCGAGCACGATGGTCAGTTCGATGTCGCCGGTGCGCGACGGCCCGGAGACGAAGCAGACATTGCCCGGCAACTCGCCGAGTTCGGCGCGGGCCCGGGGCGCACGGCGGCCTCCGGGCGCCGCAGGCGCGCACGCACCCGTGCCCGCGCCGCCTCCATCCCGCCGCCGCCGCGGCCGAACTGCGCCCCCAGGCGGGCGAGAATCGCGTCGCGCGCATCCTTGCCCCATTCGTCCATGCCGTCGCGCCTCCCGATCCGGCCCTCACACCACCCGGTTGCGCACCTCGCCGCGCACGAAGGCCTCGATGTTGTCAATGAGCTGGTCGGCCAGGGTCTGCATGGCGGCCTCGGAGGCCCAGGCGACGTGGGGGGTGAGGATGAAGTTGGGCAGGTCCAGTTCCAGCAGCGGATTGCCGGCGCGGGGCGGTTCCGTGGTGAGCACGTCGAAGCCGGCGCCGCCGATCCAGCCCTCGCGCAGCGCCCGCGCCAGCGCCGCCTCGTTCACCAGCCCGCCGCGGGCGGTGTTGATGAGGATGGCCTCCGGCTTCATGGCGCGCAGCTCGGGCTCGCCGATGAGGTCGCGGGTGGCATCGACGAGCGGGCAGTGCAGCGTCACCACGTCGGCGCTGCGCAGCGCCTCGTCGAAGGGAACGCGATCGGGCCGGCACGCCGCCGCTCCCTTGCGCTCGGCGTGCACCACCCGCATGCCGAACGCCTCCGCCAGGCGCGCCACGCCGCCGCCCAGGGAGCCGGAGCCGACGATGGCCAGCACGGCACCACTCAGGTCGCGCACCGGGTAATCGAAGTAGCAGAAGTTGGCGGCCCGCTGCCAGCGGCCCTCCAGCAGCGATGCGCGGTAGGCCAGCACGTTGCGCCGCAGCATGAGCATGAGCGTCAGGGCGTGCTCGGGCACCGTGGTGGCCGCGTAGCCGCGGATGTGGGTCACCGCCACGCCGAGGCGGCGGCACCAGTCCAGGTCCAGCTTGTCGGTGCCGGTGGCGGCCACGGCGACGAGGCGCAGGTCCGGCAGCCGCTCCAGCAGCGCCGCCCCGATTGGGAGCTTGTTGACGATGGCGATGCTGGCTCCGGCCAGCCGCGCTTCGGTATCGTCGGGCAGGGTGGCGGGGAATTCCGTCCAGTCGTGGTCAAAGTCCGGACGGCGCACGGTGGCGCGGATGGAATCGCGTTCGAGGAAGACGATGTGGTGGCGCGTCATGGGCGTGCTCCGTAAGGTGTGCCGGGCCGCTCCCCGGCCTGCCAGCGTTCGCGGAAGGTGCGCGGCTCGGGGGCCGGGAAGTCGCGCCCCGAGGTCCATTCGGGGGCCAGCCCCAGGACGCGGATGCGCCGGCCGGCCTCGCGCAGCGCCTCGAAGTCGGGGATGTCGCCGATGGCGCGGGCGCGCCCGTCCACGAACTTCAGGCGCGCGGCGCGCAGGTTGGCCTGCAGCACGGCGTCGTCCAGGCGCCGCGAGGCACGTTGCCGGAAATGCATGGATTCGATGCGCAATCGCCGCTCCGATGTGCATGGCATCAAGCCGGGAAGGCCCCGGCGCATGCTCTGTTATAGTATGAAGCCGTTTGACACGGCAAAGCCCTCCGCGCCTGCCCGCGGCACCTGCCTCACTGCGGGGAGCGGCAAGGAAGATGATGACCCGCCGCCCGCCAGGGCGCACCCGTTCCCGTCGCTCCATGACCCAGGCCCCCAACAAGAATCCCATCCAGGTCATCGAACGCATGGCCGCGCTGCTCGACGTGCTGGCGCAGGCCCCCGACGCCGTTGCCCTCAGGCAGCTTGCCGAACGTACCGGGCTGCACCCGTCCACCGCCCATCGCATCCTCGGCGCCATGACTTCCGCCGGCTGGGTGGAACGTGCCGAGGCCGGCAGCTACCGTCTCGGCATGCGCCTGCTGGAACTGGGAAATCTGGTGAAGTCGCGCATCTCGGTGCGGGATTCGGCCATGCCCGCGATGCTGCGGCTACATGAGACGACCGGCGAGAGCGTGAACCTGGGCGTGCGCCAGGGCGATGACATCGTGTACGTGGAGCGCACCTCCGGCGGGCGCTCGGCGGTGCGGGTGGTGCATATCGTGGGTGCCCGGGCGCCGCTGCACACCACCGCCACGGGCAAGCTGTTCCTGGCCGACGACGGCCCGCAGAAGCTGCGGGAGTACGCCCGGCGCACCGGCCTGCCCGGCGCCACGGCGGCGTCCATCACCGCGCTGCCGGCGCTGGAGCGGGAAATCGAGCGCGTGCGCCGGCACGGCTACGCCTTCGACAACGAGGAGGCGGAAACCGGGGTGCGCTGCATCGCGGCGGGGGTAAGGGACGACAGCGGCGAACTGGTGGCGGGGCTGTCGCTATCCACGCCCACGGACCGCTTCAACCCCGACTGGGCACCGCTGGTGCGTCGCACCGCCGACGAAATTTCCAGCGCCGTGGGCTGGCGGCCACCGACGAGGTGACCGGGAAAGGGTGATGGGTGAATGGGGCGGGACGACCCGACGGGCCACCCCCGACCGTCACCCGTGACCGTCCAACTGCTGGCGGTTCATGACCACGTGCTCGACCCACTTCTTGATGCGCATGGCGTCGCCCACGCGGGTCAGCCGGCCCGCCGAATCCAGCAGCACGATGATCACGGGCCTGTTGTTGAACCACGCCTGCATCACCAGGCACTTGCCGGATTCGTTGATGAAGCCGGTCTTGGATACGCCGATCTCCCACGACGGATTCCTGACCAGCGCATTGGTGTTGTTGAAGGCCATCTCGCGCCCCGCCACCTCCACGACGTGGGACGTCGCGGTGGACCATTCGCGGATGAGCGGATAACGCGCCGCCGCCGACACCATCCTCACCAGGTCTCGGGCGCTGGAGACGTTGGTGGCGGACAGGCCGGTGGAATCGTCGAAGTGGGTGTCCGTGAGCCCCAGTTCCCGCGCTTTGGCGTTCATGGTGGCAACGAAGGTCAGCAAGCCGCCGGGGTAGTGCCGCGCCAGGGCGGCGGCGGCGCGGTTCTCGGAAGCCATGAGGGCCAGCCGCAGCAAGTCCTCGCGGCGAAGTTCCGCCCCCACCCGCAGGCGCGAGCGTGTGCCGCGCAGGCCGTCCTTGTCGTCCTCGCCGATGGAGAGCATCTGGTCCAGCGGCTGGCGCCCATCCAGCACGACCATGGCCGTCATCAGCTTGGTGATGGAGGCGATGGGCACCACCGCATCGGAGTTCTTCTCGAAGATCGTGGCACCGGAACTCTGGTCCAGCACCATGGCGCTGGCGGAGCGCAGGATCAGGTCCCCGCCTTCCTCCACGTCCTCGAAGGTGACGGCCCGGGGGGAGACGATCTGCTTCCGGCCGTGGCGGCGCTTCACCTCCGATGCCGCCGCGGCACCGGCCCTGGCGCCAGGCTTCACGCTGGCCTTGATGGTCTTCGCCGACTTGTCGGCCTGTTTCCGCCCGCCACTGCCGGCTTCGGCCGGCGCCGCGAGAAGCATGGGCAACGCAACCAGAACCAACATGAGCAATCGCCAGCAATTCATTGTTTTCGTGCCTTTTAGTTCGCGTGAAACGGGAGCTGATGGTGTTAGTTTATTGTGCTGCACGCCAAAGGCAAGAAGAAACAGACCACGATTCGTGGCCCATTTCACAGGTTGTCGTCTCCCGGTTGTGTCAGAGCATTGCCCGGCGCGGCGACCGGGCCGCTTCCACGACGGTGGGCGCGGTCTTGTCGACCATGCGCCGCACCGTCGCCGTGGGGGTCGGGATGCGCACCGGCCTGGCTGCCCCACGACGAGCGGCACGGCACCGCCTGGCGGTGCCGTGCCGCTCGTCGTGCAACACCGGGATGCCCATGCACCCGACTCCACCGAAATGGCTGTTGATATCGGTCAATTACACCGCGGGCTTGTTCGATCAGGCTGCCGGCCGTCTTCCTAACAAGCCAAGTCTTCACGAGGTTCTCATGACCAGCCCACAGCAGCTATTTCATGCCGCATCCAGCCCTTTTGGCCTCGACAACGACGATCTGTATCGGCGCTGGCGAGATCGGAAGCTCAAGGACTACCCCGCGGGCCTGGGTGACTTGCTGGTGGAGATCAATGATCCCCGCACCCTGACCGACAGCGAGCATGCCGCCCTGCTCGCCCGCTGCCGCAAGGCGAACATGGCACTGTATGCCAGCAGGACCGGCACCGATCCCGACCCCCAGATCCCGCTGTCCATGGGCCGCCGATTCGGCCTGCAGGACCTGAACAAGAACTGGCTGGCGGACGAGACCGGGCTCACTTCGCTGACCGTGAGGACCGACGGCATCCGCCAGCAGTACATTCCCTACACCAACCGCGCCATCAACTGGCACACCGACGGCTACTACAATGCCGCCAACCGGCAGATCCACGCCCTGAATCTGCACGTGGTGCAACAGGCCGCCAGCGGTGGCGAGAACGCCCTGATGGATCACGAGATCGCCTACATCCTGCTGCGCGACAGGAATCCCGACTACATTCGTGCCCTGATGGGCCCCAGGGCCATGACCATTCCGGCCCGCATCGACGAGGGCGGCACGGTGGGCCGCCGGGAAGAGCCCGGTCCGGTGTTCAGCATCATGCCGTCGGGCGACCTGCACATGCGCTACACCATCCGCGTCAACAACGTGATGTGGGCCGATGATGCGCTGAGCAGGGAGGCTCTGGCCTATCTGCAGGACCTGCTGAACGGCGGCTCACCCTACATCTACCGCGGCCGCCTGGAATCGGGCATGGGGCTGGTCAGCAACAACGTACTGCACGACCGTGCCGCCTTCACCGACGACGCCACCCACAAGCGTCACTACTACCGCGCCCGTTATTTCGATCGTCTGGCGGGCACCGGCATTGCGGACATCCACGACCTGTAACGCGGAGGCCCGAGAGCCGGGAAGCTGGCCCATCATGGATACGCCGGACGAGGGCCAGGGATGACTCATGCCCGTGACCGGCAGACCGGCCAACTGCCACCGGTCTGCTGGTCACGGGCAGTGATTGCGCCGCGGCTTCTCGGGGCCTGCCGGCACGAGATCCATGATCGACCTCGGCTGCCAGGCACGGAGCTACTCTCGTGGCGGCGACGGGCGGAAGATCTCAAAGCACCAGCCTGAACGCTCTCCAGAAGTGGTGACCCAAATTAATGTCCAGACTATAATGTCTGACCATAATTCACTCGGGAGATTGTCGTGCTCACGGTCAGCGTTGCCGACGCGAAAGCCCGGTTGTCCCGTCTCCTCGACGCCGCCGCCGCAGGCGAGGAAATCGTCATTGCCCGCCATGGCAAGCCGCTCGCCAGGCTGGTCCCGATCGATCAGGGACCGCGGCGCCCAGGCGCCCTGGCCGGGAAGATCAAGTTCGACGAGCGGTTCTTCGAGCCCCTGCCGGACGAGGAGCTGGACGCATGGAATCGTTGAATCTCCTGCTCGACACCCATACGCTCATCTGGTGGCTGGCCGGCGCGCCGGAGATCTCCGCGGCGGCGCAGGCGGCCATCGCCGACCAGCGCAATCGGGTGTTCGTCAGCAGTGCCAGCGCGTGGGAGATCGCGACCAAATTCCGCATCGGCAAACTGCCCGAGGTGACGGCGCTCATCGACGATCTCGCCGGACACATCCGACGGGAGCGTTTCGAGGCTTTGCCGATTTCCATCGAGCACGCCCACACGGCCGGCCTGCTTCCCGGACCGCACCGCGACCCGTTTGACCGCATGTTGATTGCCCAGGCCCGCCTGGAGCGGATGCCTGTCGTCGGCAATGATCCGGTGTTTCGCGAATACGGCGCCGCCCTGCTCTGGTAGCCGACGCCCATACCGAGCGACGTGACCCTGGACCGGCGCACGGCTTCGACGGAGCCATCCCGTGCACCAGCGGCATGCGGCGACGGCGCTGCTGCCGCGCCAGGCGCCTGATCGACAGCGAGAACGACGGCCCGCTGGTGGGCAAAGGCACGCGCTGCTGGGGCAGGCGCTCACCGCCCGCGTGGGCGGCCATGGCCGGCCCAACGCCATGCAGCGCACCCCTACCTGCGGGCCAGCCAGAAGAAACCCTTCGACATCGTCTACTTCACGCCTTCGCTGATGCTCATCGCCAATCCGGGCGACCGGAGCGGGTCGCCGACGCCGGAACCGCTCTACACCGGCATCACCAATCTGGACCTGCGCCCGCGTGCCACCTGGCTCAAGGGTGGGGCGGGACCCGAGTTCGGCGAGAAACAGAACGTCCGGCGACTGGTGGGAGGTGCGCCATTACTTCTGATGGCCGCCCTCGCGGCAGCGCCGCCAAGGGGCGGCTTGTGGCCCCAGGCAGCGACCGGAAGGCGATTCCGCGCGTTTCTCAGGGACCCTTCCAGGATCGACCACGCCTGCCAGGCTCTGAGTTGCTCCCGAAGGCGCCGTTGAATTTCCTATCCCTTATGCGTGACCCGTTGCCCAGGGCCACGGCCGCCGGCGCGCGCCAGCAGGCGCGGCCGGAATCTGCCCTTCAGGCCGCCCAAGGTTATGGCAGAATCCGCTTCTTCTGATTGGCAAGCGCCCCGTGCCCGCCTGCCCGAGCGGCTAGTCCGCGGGGCAACTGAACGGCGCGGCGCTGATCGAGCCAACATCCTTCAGCCGTCCTGGAGACTTCCTCGCCATGAATCCGTCCGTTTCCGAGGCCGCGCTCGCCGCGGCCCCCGCCCACGTCCGCCACCAGCGCCTGAAGGACTGGGTGGCCGAAGTCGCAGCCCTGTGCCAGCCCAGCCGCGTGGTGTGGTGCGATGGCTCGCAGGAGGAGTACGACCGCCTGTGCGCCGAGATGGTCGCGGCCGGCACCTTCGTCAAGCTCAATGCCGAGAAGCGCCCCAACTCCTACCTCGCCTGCTCCGACCCCTCGGACGTGGCGCGGGTGGAAGACCGCACCTACATCTGCACCTCGAAGCAGGAAGACGCCGGCCCCACCAACAACTGGGAAGACCCCGCAAAGATGAAGGAGACGCTGACCGGCCTGTTCCGCGGCTCGATGCGCGGGCGCACGCTCTACGTCATCCCCTTCAGCATGGGCCCGCTGGGCTCGCCCATCGCCCAGATCGGCATCGAGATCACCGACAGCGCCTACGTGGTGGTCAACATGCGCACCATGACGCGCATGGGCCGCGCGGTGTATGACGTGCTGGGGGAGGACGGCGAGTTCGTGCCCTGCCTGCATTCCGTGGGCGCACCGCTCGAACCCGGCCAGGAAGATTCCAAGTGGCCGTGCAACCCCACCACCAAGTACATCGTCCATTTTCCCGAGACCCGCGAGATCTGGTCCTACGGCTCCGGCTACGGCGGCAACGCGTTGCTGGGCAAGAAGTGCTTCGCGCTGCGCATCGCCTCCACCATGGCCCGCGACGAGGGCTGGCTGGCCGAGCACATGCTGATCCTGGGCGTGGAGTCGCCCACCGGCGAGAAGACCTACGTCGCCGCCGCCTTCCCCTCGGCCTGCGGCAAGACCAACTTCGCCATGCTGATCCCGCCGCGCACCTTCGACGGCTGGAAGATCTATACCGTGGGCGACGACATCGCCTGGATCAAGCCCGGCCCCGGCGGGCGCTTCTACGCCATCAACCCCGAAGCCGGCTATTTCGGCGTCGCCCCGGGCACCAGCGAGAAGACCAACTACAACGCCATGGCCACGCTCAAGGCCAACTGCATCTACACCAACGTGGCGCTGACCGACGACGGCGACGTGTGGTGGGAAGGCATGAGCAAGGAGCCGCCGGCCCACGCCATCGACTGGCAGGGCAAGGACTGGACCCCGGCCATCGCCAAGGAAACCGGCCGCAAGGCCGCCCACCCCAACGCCCGCTTCACCGCGCCGGCGTCCCAGTGCCCGTCCATCGACCCGGCCTGGGAAGACCCCCAGGGCGTGCCGATCTCCGCCTTCATCTTCGGCGGGCGCCGCGCCACCACCGTGCCGCTGGTCTATGAGGCCTTCAACTGGAATTTCGGCGTCTACATGGCCGCCACGCTGGGTTCCGAGACCACCGCCGCCGCCTTCGGCCAGCAGGGCGTGGTGCGCCGCGACCCCTTCGCCATGCTGCCCTTCTGCGGCTACCACATGGGCGACTACTTCAACCACTGGCTGCGCATGGGCCATGTGGTGGAGCACACGCCGCGCATCTTCTGCGTCAACTGGTTCCGCATGGACGAGCAGGGCAACTTCATGTGGCCGGGCTTCGGCGAGAACATGCGGGTGCTGAAGTGGATCGTGGACCGGGTGCGCGGGCAGGTGGGCGCGAAGGAAACCGCGCTGGGCTGGATGCCGCGCTTCGAGGACATCGACTGGAACGGCCTCGACATCACGAAGGAGGATTTCGACGCGCTGACCGCCGTGGACACCGGCGCCTGGAAGCAGGAGCTGGCCTCCCACAAGGAGTGGTTCGACAAGCTGCAGGACCGCCTGCCGCGCCAGCTCGTGCTCAAGCGCGAACTGTTCGAGCTGTCGCTGGTGGACTGAAGCGGCTTTCGGTGCCAGCAGTCCAGGCTGCCCGACGAACCGCTGTGGGAGCGGGCTCGCCCGCGATGGCGCCCGCTTCCACACCTTGCACTTCATCGCCTGCCAGCCTGCCAACCCGCCCATGAACATCCTTCCCGACCGGCCCTCCGGCACAGCGCCCATCATCGCCACGCGCATGGCGGGCATTGCCCCGTTCCAGGTCATGGAGCTCATGGCCCGCGCCACCCAGCTCGAAGCGGCCGGGCGCTCCGTCATCCACATGGAGGTGGGGGAGCCGGATTTCCCCACGCCGCAGCCGGTGGTGGATGCCGCGCAACTGTTCCTCGCCGACGGCCACGTCCACTACACCCCGGCCCTGGGCCTGGCGGAACTGCGCGCGGCCATCTCCCGCCACTACAGCCGCCGCTACGGCGTGTCCGTGCCCGCCGGGCGTATCGTCGTCACCGCCGGCGCCTCCGGCGCGCTGCTGCTGGCCTTGGGCGTGCTGGTCAATCCGGGCAGCCGGGTGCTGGTCACCGACCCCGGCTACCCCTGCAACCGCCATTTCGTGCGCCTGCTGGAAGGCCGCCCCGAGGCGCTGCCCGTGGGGCCGGAAACCGCCTTCCAGCCCACCGTGGGCCAGGTGGCGGAGGCGTGGAACAACGCCACCCGGGCACTGATCCTGTCATCGCCCTCCAACCCCACCGGCACGGTGATGGACAACGCCACGCTGGAGGGCATCGTCCAGGTCGTGCGCGCCCGCGGCGGGATGCTGATCATGGACGAGATCTACCACGGCCTGACCTACGGCTTCGACGCCGACACCGCGCTGCGCTTCTCCGACGAGGTGTTCGTCATCAACAGCTTCTCCAAGTACTTCAACATGACCGGGTGGCGCCTGGGCTGGCTGGTGGCGCCGGAGCGCTACGTGAGGGAAGTGGAGAAGCTGGCGCAGAACCTCTTCATCGCGCCGTCCACGCCGGCGCAATATGCCGCCCTGGCGGCCTTCGGCAGCCGCACGCTGGAGATCCTGGAGAGCCGCCGGGAGGAATTCCGCGCGCGCCGCGACCTGCTGGTGCCGGCCTTGCGCCAGCTCGGCTTCACCGTGCCGGCGGAGCCGTCGGGCGCCTTCTACGTCTATGCCGATTGCAGCGCCTTCTCGCGCGACAGCTTCGACTTCGCACGCCGCCTACTGGACGAGGCCGGCGTGGCGGTGACGCCGGGGCTGGATTTCGGCAGCCATCACGCCGCCCGCTACCTGCGCTTCGCCTACACCACGTCCCAGGAAAAGATCGAGGAAGGCCTGGCGCGCATCGCCAGGTACTGCGGCACGGCGTGAGCCCCTACGTGCGCCGTCCCAGCGCCTGCAACAGGCGCTGGCGCTCGGCCATGACCTTGGCGGCGTAGCGCGCCTCGGGGTCGTTGCTGGCGCCGCCGTACTGCTGCAGTCCGGCGCGCACGCCGCCGGTGCGCTGGATGTACTCCTTGAGCACGCGGGCGCCGATGTGGATGTTGGCCACCGGATCGAGCAGCGGGTTGTCGCTCTTGAACTCGCGCAGCTTCTCGGGGTGGAAGCGCGGCACCACCTGCATCAGTCCCTGGGCGCCGAAGCCGCTCTCGGCGAAGGGGTTGAAGCTGGACTCGATGGCCATGACGGAGATGATCAGCAGCGGGTCGAGCTCAAACCGCCCTGCCGCCAGGTGCGCCGCCGCCACCAGCCGCTCCATGGCCGAGTCCGACACGCGGTAGCGCTGCGCCAGATACTCCACCACCGGGCGCAGGGTGGCCTTGAGCCGCGGCAGCGACCCCGCCCCGAATTCGTCGATCTCCGGCGGTTCTTCCACCTTCGCCTCGACCACCGGCCTGGCGATGATGCCGCTCACCCACTGCTGCCACTCCCCGCCCGGCAGTGCCCGGTTGCCCGACTGGCCGGCCAGGACCACGGCCGCCATCAGCCCCAGCGCGACGACGCCACCATGGACCAGGTTCACGAACGGCGATGCGACGGATTGGGACGAATCCCCGGCTCTCGATGCTTGTGACACGTTTGGCTCCTTGCGTATGCCGCGGCCGCTTGCGGTTTCCCGTAAGCGCAATTCCCCGCCCACCCACGAAGGCGGCACGAAAGGGAAGCGCGCGCCACCGGGGCAATGACATTCCCGGGGCAGCCCGTCGGCAGGCGGGCCGGGGTTCCCCCGGGCCCACGGTTGACCGTGACGCGATTAACGGCGCCGGTGCGGGATTCCTGAAATCGGCGGCGGTGTGTTCGGCGTGGCGGCGCAGGTGAAACGCGCGCCGCGACCGGATGCAAGCGCCAGGTCCGGCAAGTCCGTCTGCATGGGCAGGGGCAGGGCGGCGGATGGCGATGCGGCGGCGCCATTCTAGTGGCGAAGGCGACGATGTCAACCGAGGCGGTCAAGGCGCCGGTGACGCACCGCTGCTAGATCGATGCGGCGGCGAGCAGCCGGTTGAGGCGCCCCCAGTCGAAGAACGGCCCTGGATCGGTCTTGCGCCCGGGGGCGGTGTCGCAGTGTCCGGCCACGGCGACGATGGGGTAGCGGGCGCGCAGGCGCCCGAGCAGAGCGGCCAGCACGCCGTACTGCACCGGCTCGAAGGGCAGGCTGTCGCAGCCCTCCAGCTCGATGCCCACGGAGAAGTCGTTGCAGCACCCGCGCCCGCGCCACGCCGAAGCCCCGGCATGCCAGGCGCGGCGGCCGCACGGCACGAACTGGACCAGTTCCCCGTCGCGGCGGATGAGGAAATGGCACGACACCCGCAGGGTGTCGATGGTGGCGAAATACGGATGGGCGCGGGGATCGAGGCAGTTGGCGAACAGCCGCTCGATGCCGTCGCCGCCGAATTGCTCCGGCGGCAGGCTGATGGCATGCACCACCGCCAGTTCGATGGCCGCGCCCTCGGGCCGATCGTCGCAGTTGGGGGAAGGCAGGCGACGCACCCCCGCCAGCCAGCCGGCGGGGTCGAAGACGCCGGGTTCCTCGCGGGCCTCGCCGGTCCGGGTGTCTAGCCCCAACGCCGGGCCGGCTCCTTGAACGGGTTGCGGCGCATCGCTGCTTGCCAGTCGCACCGGCTTCAGCCAGAACTTCGCCACGCGTTCATCGCGCTCGACATGCACATGCGGCGGTTACGCGCGATCGCTGGCATAAAAGAACAGGCGATACGGGCCAAGCTGCAATATCGTCGGCATCAGTAGCCTTCCGCGGCAAATTGACGACCATTCTAGTGCCTACTTGCACAAGTCTGCGTCAGCACCGAGAGCGGCCTGGGGCGCCGAGCGCGAGGCGCAAACCGCAGCGATGCCCGGTGGCATCGCGAGGATTTGCAACGCTGCGCTCGGCGATGCCAGGCCGCTCGAATGTAGCAAACCGCAGCGATGCCCGGTGGCATCGCGAGGATTTGCAACGCTGCGCTCGGCGATGCCAGGCCGCTCGAATGTAGCAAGACTTGTGCAAGTAGGCACTAGCCTCCCCCGTCGCTCACTCGTTCAACCCCAGCCGCTCCATGCGGTAGCGCAGGGAGCGGAAGGTGACCCCCAGCAGCCGCGCCGCCTCGGTGCGGTTGAAGCGCGTCTTCTTCAGGGTCTCCAGGATGGCCTGGCGTTCCACCTGGTCGAGATGGTCCTGCAGCGGCATCTGGAGCTGGAAGGCCGGCCCGCTGCCCGGCTCCGGGGCGGGGGGCGGCGCGAGGTTGAGGTCGGCGCTCGCGATCTCGCGCCCGTCGGACAGCGCCAGGGCGCGCTCCAGCACGTTCTCCAGTTCGCGCACGTTGCCCGGGAAGGGATAGGCCGCCAGCGCCCGCAGCGCCTCGGCGGACAACCGCGGCGAAGCGCCGCCCGCCTGGGCCGCCAGGCGCTCCAGGATGTGGCCGGCCAGCAGCGGGATGTCCTCGCTGCACTCGCGCAGCGCCGGCATGCGCAGTTCGATGACGTTGAGGCGGTAGAACAGGTCCTGGCGGAAGCGCCCGGCCTCCACCAGCGCCCGCAGGTTGCGGTGGGTGGCGCTGATGATGCGCACATCCACCGGCTCCTCCTGCGTGCCGCCGATGCGCCGCACGCGCTTTTCCTGGATGGCGCGCAACAGCTTCACCTGCATGGACAGCGGCAGGTCGCCCACCTCGTCGAGGAACAGGGTGCCGCCGTGGGCGGCCTGGAAGAAGCCGTCGCGGTCGGCGTCGGCGCCGGTGAAGGCGCCCTTGCGATAGCCGAAGAACTCGCTTTCCATGAGGTTCTCGGGAATTGCGCCGCAATTCACCGCCACGAAGGCCTGTTTGACCCGCGGGCCGCGCTCGTGGATGAGGCGGGCGGCGCGCTCCTTGCCGCTGCCCGACTCGCCGGACACATACACCGGCGCCTGGCTGCGCGCCAGCTTGTCGATCATCTCCCGCGCCTGGCGCATGGCGGGGGAATTGCCCAGCAGCCCCTGGCCTTGTTCGCGCGCCGCCGGATCGGCCGTCGCCTCCGTCAGCTTGAGGGCCGAGCGCACCAGCGCCCGCAGGCTGTCCAGCGACACCGGCTTGGCCAGGTAGTCGAAGGCGCCGGCCTTGAGCGCCGCCACGGCGTTTTCCATGCTGCCGTAGGCGGTGATCACCGCCACCGGCAGGTCGCGGCAGTGGCTGCCGATGTGGCGCACCAGTTCCAGGCCGTCGCCGTCGGGCAGGCGCATGTCGGTGAGGCAGAGCTGGTACGGGCGTTCCCCCAGCAGGCGGTGCGCTTCGGCCAGGGTGCCGGCGCTGTCGGCGCCCAGGCCCATGCGCGCCAGGGTCAGCTCGATGAGTTCGCGGATGTCTTCCTCGTCATCCACCACCAGCACCTGGGTCGTGGGCGCGCGTTTGCGTCGTTCTTGCATCTAGGATTTCCCTTCCACCGTAGCAGGGCCGACGAGGCGCAACTGGGCGCCGGGGTCGTTGGGCATGACGTCCAGCGCGGCGCCGTTGGCTTCGCACAGCTCCCGGGCGATGTAGAGGCCCAGGCCGGTGCCCTTGCTGGCCGTGGTGTAGAACGGTTCGAACACTTGCGCCCGCGCCGCCTCCGGGATGCCGGGGCCGTCGTCGCCCACGCGCAGTTGCGCGCGCGCGGCGCCGAAGGGCGCCGCGCGCAGGCGGATGGCCCCGGCGGCTCCGCTGCCATGACGCAGGGCGTTGTCCAGCAGGTTCCACAGCACCTGGTGGATGTGGGCGCGGTCGAAGACCAGGGTGGTGCCGGGCGCCACATCCACGGCGAAGTTCTCCCGCGCCACCCGCTGGTGCAGGCAGAAGTCCTCCACGAAAGCGGGCAGGAAGGCGTCCAGCGCCAGCACCTCGGGCTCCACCCGGTCGCGCCGTCCCAGGTCCAGCACGTCCTTGACCATGCGCTCGAGGCGGCGGGAATTGTCGTCGATGATGCGCGTGAGCCGCGCCTGCATGTCGCCGCGTTTCTCCTCGCGCAGCAGTTGCGCGGCGTGGGAGATGGCGGAGAGCGGATTGCGGATCTCGTGGGCGATGCTGGCGGTGAGCCGGCCCAGCGCCGCCAGCTTGAGCTGCTGGGCGCGGCTCTGGGCGCGGTCCAGGTCTTCCAGATAGACGAGCTGGTCGCCGCGCTCGCCGGCGGGTACGAAACGCGCCTGCAGCGTGCGCCCCGAACCCGGGGCGAGGAAGGTCGTCACCACGTTGCCGCTGCCGGAGCGCGCCGCCGGTTGCGCCAGTTGCGCCAGCACCGGCGAGTAGGCGGCCAGCTCCGCCACCTCCGGCGGCACCACGCCCAGCAGCGTCTGCGCCCGCGGATTGTGCTGGCGCACGCGTCCGGCCGCATCCACCACCAGCACGCCGTCCTGCATGTCCAGGATCACCTGCTGGTTGATGCGCAACTGGTTGGCCAGGTCGATGCCCCGCTGGCGCGCCAGGCGCTCGTTGGCGATGACGCGGCTGGCCAGCATGCGCGTCGAGGCCGCCGTGGCGAAGAAGCCGATGCTGGTGACGCCCACCTGCAGGAACTCCCCGGCATCGGCACCCATCGCCAGGCTGCGGTAGCCCTGCTCCAGCAGCAGGCCCAGGGTGGCCAGCGCGGCGTAGAACAGCGCCGCCCGGCCCTGCCCGACCAGCCCCGCCCCCGCCAGAACCACCAGCAGCATGAAGGGAATGCCGCTGCGGAAGCCGCCGCTGGCGTGCATGAGCAGCGTCAGCGCCGCCACATCCACCACCACCTGCATGGTGAGCCAGGTCTCGAAGCGCAGCCGCGGCCGGTCCGCGATGGCCCAGAACAGCAGCGCCACCAGCCAGTAGCCGCCGGCCACCGCCAGGAACATGTCCGGCCGCCGCGAGCCCGGGTCCAGCACCCCCTCGGTGACCAGGAAGATGGCGATGAAGACGCTGGCCACCGCCAGCCGGTAGAGATTGAAGTAGCGCAGCGAGCGCCACAGGGATTGCGCCGTGTCGGGGGCCAGCCCCGGCAGCGCCGCCGGCGGCAGCCACTGGCGGGCGGCGGCGGGCGCTGCGGTGGCCGCGCGCAGCGGCGCCTCGGTGGAAGCGCGGACCGGCCGCTCGGTGGAAGCGCGGACCAGCCGCTCAGCCGCCCAGCCGGCGATGCTCTTCACTGCAGAAATGCCGCTCGCCGGCACGAACGCTCTCGTTTTCGGGAATGTGCACGCCGCAGTGGGCGCAGGACACCATGCGTTCGATCTGGCGTTCCTTGGGGGCCTGGCCGTCGGGGGGGCGACCGACACTCCGGCGCGTCCATGTGAACAACAGCCATATGAGGAATGCTAGCAGCAGCCAGAAGAGGATTCGTCCCACGGCATCCGTCCGTCCTTGTTGCGGCCAGGCCCGGGCAGGGCGGGTTGCCGCCCACGAAGTATAAATGACCTGAGGGGTTGGCGCCGGTGGGGGATGTGCCGCCGCACCCTGGCGGCGCATGGCCGGAACAGCCGGAAAGCCCGGGGGATCTCCATGCGCCGGCGGCTGGCATAATGCGCGCATGAAGATCTTCAACAACGCCGGCCCCTCGGTTCCCGGCCAGCACTACATGATCGACCCGCTGGTGCGCATCGATCTGCCGGAGATCGAGACCCTGATCGCGCAGCAGCGTTACTTCGTCCTGCACGCGCCGCGCCAGACCGGCAAGACGACGTCGCTCCTGGCGCTGATGCACCACCTCAACGCCCAGGGGCGGTATCGCGCCGTTTACGCCAACATCGAAGGGGCGCAGGCGGCGCGGGGCGACGTGGCCAGCGGCGTGGCCACCCTGTGCAGTGTCATCGCCCGGTCGGTGGCCTATTACCTAGGCGACAAGCGACTGGACGAGTGGCTGCGCAATGAAGGCAATGCCATGGGCGCCGGTGACCGGGTTTCCCAACTGCTCGCCCACTGGTCCCAGTCCGACCCGCGCCCGGCGGTGCTCCTGCTCGACGAAGTGGACGCCCTGGTGGGCGACACGCTGATTTCGCTGCTGCGCCAGATCCGCGCCGGCTATGCCCAGCGCCCCGATGCCTTCCCCCAGACCGTGGTGCTGTGCGGCGTGCGCGACGTGCGCGACTACCGCATCCACACCGCCCACCACGAGATCATCACCGGCGGTTCCGCCTTCAACATCAAGGCCGTGTCGCTGCGCCTGGGCAACTTATCCCGCGCCGAGACCGAAGCCCTGTGGCGCCAGCACGAGGAGGAGACCGGCCAGAGGATCGACCCCGCCATCTACCCCGAACTGTGGGAAGACACTGAAGGCCAGCCCTGGCTGGTCAATGCCCTCGGCTACGAATGCACCTGGACGGACCGCCCAGCGCGCGACCGCTCGGTGCCCATCACCCTGGAGCGCTACAAGGCCGCCCGCGAGCGGCTGATCCAGAGCCGCGCCACCCACCTGGACCAGCTCACCGACAAGCTGCGGGAAGATCGTGTGCAGCGGGTGGTGATCGAATTGAAGCTCCCGAGGAAGGCCCCGGAGGCGACGCTGGCCGAAGGTCTGGCCCAGACGGCCGAGCATGCGGAGCGCTGCGGCGCCGGCGAGGCTTATCTGCTCCTCTTCGACCGGCGCCCGGGCAGGAGCCGGGACGAGCGCGTGTGGCAGCGCGAGGAAGCCGTTGGTGCGCGCACCATCGGGGTGTGGGGGATGTAGGGCAGGCCGGCGGCGGGAGAATCTGGCTTCGTGACTTTCCTTCGAATTGACCCTCGACTCGTCGAACGCCTGCGCGACGCCCTCCACGTCGTGATCTTCACCGGCGCCGGCATGTCCGCGGAAAGCGGCGTGCCGACCTTCCGCGACCGCATGACCGGACTGTGGGCGCGCCACGACCCGCAGGACATCGCCACGCCCGAAGCCTTCCGCCGCAACCCGCAGCTCGTCTGGGACTGGCACGTGCATCTCGCCGAGTCGGTGCGCGCCGCCACGCCCAATGCCGGCCACCGGGCCATCGCCGCGCTCCAGGACCTGGTGCAGCAGGTGACGGTGATCACCCAGAACATCGACGGCCTGCATGCCCGCGCCGGCAGCCGGGAAATCATCGAACTGCACGGCAACCTGCTGCGGCTGAGGGGCTTCCGCGATGACGACGGCCGTCAGGAGGGCCTGCGCCTGGCCCGCCCGCCGCGCCCGTGCCCGCTGTGCGGCGCCCGTTGCGCGCCGCCCGGGGCCTGGAACCCCGACCCGGGACTGAGCCTGGCGGGCTTTGGCCTCGCCGCCGGTCCGGTGCCGCGCTGCCCCAAGTGCGGCGCCCGGCTGCGTCCCGACGTGGTGTGGTTCAACGAGATGCTCGATCCCGACCTGCTGGACCAGGCCTGGGCGGCCATGGAGAACTGCGATGCCGTGCTGTGCGTGGGCGCCTCCCTGGAGGTCGAGCCCGCCGCCAGCCTGCCGTTCCGCGCGCTGGAATGCGGCCACGCCGTCATCGAGATCAATCCCGCCCCCACGGCGCTCAGCGCCCTGGCCGATGCCAGCGTGCGCGGCGGGGCCGCCTCGGCCCTGCCGCGCCTGGTCGAGAGCGTGTGGGGATCGGCGCAGGGGCCCGGGGAGTGAAGCGTCGGGGGGCGATCATTGGGGATGGTTTGCCCTGGCACCATTACCTCCGGGATATCTTGGGAATATCATTGCCAGCGATGCCACAGCCCCGCGGGCACTTGCCGTGCCCGCTGCCAAGATGAGCGACCAGGACCTCAAACGCTTCTACCAGACCCTTCTCGGGACCGATCCGCTGAAGAACCCCACAACGGATCACCGCTACGTTGCCATCCTCCAGGCCAATCCACGCAACGATCCCATCGAGCAACTGCGGCAGCGTATCGACTGGGCGGCGTCGGAAAGCGTCCATTTGCTCACCGGTTTTCGTGGCAACGGCAAGACCACCGAGATCTACCGGCTCAAGGGTCTGCTTGAAGAGTCCGGATGCAGGGTCGTCCGGCTCGACATGGATGACTACCTCAACAGCACCCAGCCGGTGGAGATCAGCGATTTCCTCCTGTCCGTGATGGCGGGGCTGGCCAGCATCCTCAAGGAGGTGGAGGGACTGGATGCCATCACCGAGAGCTACTGGACCCGCCTCGGCAATTTCCTGACCACGGAGGTGAAACTCGAAAAGCTGGATATCGAGATGAAAGCAGCCGGCGCGGCGGCGAAGCTCGGCTTCAAGCTCAAGAACGAACCCAGCTTCAAGCAGCAGGTGCAGCACCACCTGCGCGGCCACGTGGCGCGGCTGGTGGAAGAAGCCCACGGCTTCGTTACGGAAGTCGTGCAGACCCTGCGCCAGCGCAGCGGCAACCCCGATCTCAAGGTGGTGATCCTGGTGGATTCCGTGGAACACCTGCGCGGCGTGGGCACGGATGCCCAGGGTGTCTACGACAGCGTGCTGAACACCTTTTCCGTCCACGGCGACAAGCTCGCGCTCCCCCAGGTGCACGTCCTCTACACGGTGCCGCCGTTTCTGGTGCTGCACGCCAACAGCGCCACCCGCACCATGGGCGGCAACCCCATCGTGATGTGGCCGAACGTGCATGTGCTGTGCCGGGACGGAAGCCGGGACCCCGCCGGTCTGGCGGTCATGCGCGACATCATCGGCAAGCGCTTTCCCGACTGGGAACGAATCATCCCCGGCGCGCTGCTGGATGAACTCGCGGCCAGCACCGGCGGGGATCTGCGCGACTTCTTCCGTCAGGTGAGGGAGGTGCTGGTGCGCCTGGGGGTGGCCCGCAAGCCCGGGGAGCAGGCCCCCGTTGCGGATCCGGCGACCGTCGAAAGCGTCAGCGGCGAATTGCGCAACAGCCTGCGGTTGATGCTCACGGAGCGCGATCGGCAGAAGCTGGGACTCATCCACCGCTCCAAGCAGCTCAAGCCGGACGGCCCGCAGGACATCCCCACCCTGACCACCCTGCTGGACAGCAACCTGATCATGAACTACCAGAACGGGGAGCCCTGGTTCGACATCCACCCCATGTTGCGGGAGGACATGGGCGCATCGCCCGCCACGCCATGAGCGGCCGCTCCCTCACGCCGGAGGGGGAGGCGGCCTGGCTGCGCTTCAAGCAGCACGTGGAATGGTGCGAGTCCTGCGCCCTGGTGTTCGTGTTCAGCGATTTCGGCGAGGTGGCCGAGATCTTCCGCGCTCGCCTGGCGGCCATCTACCGGGCGCGGGTCAGCGGTCTCGAACTCGAACGACCGCGCTCGCCCGCAGCGCTGCCGGAGCGCCTGCTGCCGCGGCTGCTCGCCCCCGGCATGGCGGAGCGGGCGCTGGCCGCCCCGGTTTGGGTGGACCTGGCCTCGGGTCGCGGCGAGGAGTGGGATCAAGCCCGCCGCGAATTCCTGACCCGACTGAACGAGCGGCGCGAGGTTCTCCTGCGCAGCCGCACCCGCCCCGTCATTCTCGTGTTTCCCCTCGGCTTCGCCACGGCGGTGCGGGAAATGGCGCCCGACTTGTGGGCGATCCGCCATTACACGCTGAACCTGGCCCCGTGGGTGGGCCGCACCGCGCCGGACTTCGCACCGCCTGCCGAACGGGCGCAGGCCCGGCCCTTCGAGTTTTCCCCGGATGACCTGCGGCTGCTGGAGGAGTGGCGGCGCGTGCGCGACGGCACCGACCGCGGCGTGCTGCGGTCGGGCTGGCGCGCCTCGGCGGTCTGCCGGCAGCGCGGGCGGTGGGCCGAAAAGGGCGAAATCGACGCTGCCGTCCTGGTCGTGGCGCGAAAACTCACGCGCCTGGGCGAGACCCCCGAGGCGCTGCGCGACCTGTCCATCTCGCTCGACAACGTCGGGCGCACCCACCAGGCCCTGGGCCAGTGGGAAGCGGCGCGCGCGGCCTACCAGGAAAGCCTGGAGATTCGCCGCGGCCTGCTCACGCGCCTGGGCGAGACCCCCGAGGCGCTGCGCGACCTGTCCATCTCGCTCGACAACGTCGGGCGCACCCACCAGGCCCTGGGCCAGTGGGAAGCGGCGCGCGCGGCCTACCAGGAAAGCCTGGAGATTGCGGAGCAACTCGCGACGCGCTTACCCGACGTGGGGGACCCTCTGGCCCTGCGCGACCATCTGCGGCGCGCGCTGGCGTCCGTCGTCGAAGAGCAGGCCGCGGGAGGGCCGCACGGGTAGCGGCGCACCGGAGCGCCCTCACGCCGCCATCACCCCCACCGTATGCACGGCGGCCACCGCCTTGGCGCGGGCGAGGCTGGCCACGCGGCCGCTGCCGTAGAGGCAGCAGGCGAGCTGGTTGGCCAGGGGCAGGGGCAGGGGGGCCTGGCCGGCGAGCACGCGGCGGGTCCAGGCGGCCACGGCCTTCGGTTCGGCGCCGGGGGGCAGGCCGGGGAGGCTGTCCAGGGGCGCGTGTTCGGCTTCGTAGAGGACTTCGGCGCGGGCGTCGCGCAGCAGCTCGATGCGCGGGCGCCGGTGCGGGTCGGCGTGGGCTTCGCCGTCGCCGCTGAGGAAGAGCAGGGCGCGGGCGTCGGTGCCGATGAGCAGTTCGCGCAGCGCGTCGGCGTCGCGCGGCCGCGAGGCCGGCACCAGCCGCAGGCTCCCGCCGCGGAAGGGGTCCAGCACCTTGGCCATGGCGTGGGCGCAGGTGCGCATGCCCAGTTGGGCGCGCAGCCGCAGCAGGCGGGCGAGCCCCGGCGCCAGCAGCGTCGTGGGCACCAGCGCGAGACGGTCCCGGGCCAGCGCCTCGTTGGCCTGGCCGGGGGTGGCGCTGGGCAGCACCCCCAGTTGGCGAAACACCGCGGCGCTGCTCACCCCGCCGTAGGGCTCCAGCGTGGCGTGGACCAGCACCGGCACGTCCAGGCGGGCCAGCATCATCGCCAGCAGCGGCATGAGGTTGGGCTGGCTGCGGGCGCCGTGGTAGCTGGGGATGACCACCGGCAGGGCGTTGT
Source organism: Betaproteobacteria bacterium (assembly GCA_016208415.1). GTDB lineage: Bacteria > Pseudomonadota > Gammaproteobacteria > Burkholderiales > Rhodocyclaceae > JACQYB01. The sequence goes on from JACQYB010000016.1 coordinate 41,792, forward strand.
GGTCCGGGGCCGCCAGCGCCGTGGTGCGCGATTCCAGCGCTTGCACGAAGCCGGCCAGCTCTTCCGTGGTGGTGCCCTTGAGCCGCAGGGCGTAGAGCAGGGCGCCCAGCTCCAGGTCCGGGATGGCGTCGTCGAGCATGGCGGCGAACAGCGCCTGCGCCTCGTCGGCGCTCAGGTCGGGCGGCTCGTCGGCGGCACGGGCGAGGCGGCGCAGGATGTGGGCTGGGCTCATGGCGGGCACTCAATCCGTTTCGCGGTGGCGAGCGCGGGAATGTGGGAGCGGGCTTGCCCGCGAAACGGACGTCATCGCGGGCAAGCCCGCTCCCGCTGGAAGGCCGGTTTCGTTCGCGTGCCCGCGGCGCACCGGCATCAGGCCGCCTGTGCCGCCGAGGCCAGCAGCCGCCGTACCTCCGGCAGGCAGGAGCCGCAGGAGGTGCCGCACCCGAGGCGCGCCTGCAGGCCGGGGAGGTCGGCCCCGGCACGGCATGCGGCGAGGATTTCGTCCTCGGCCACGTCGTGGCAGTTGCACACCACGCGCCCGCGCCCGCCCTGGCCCGACGGGGGCTGGGCCACGGGAGCCAGCAGCCACTGGCGCACCGGACGGGCCGGCTGCTCGCGGGCGATCCAGTCCGTCAGCCATGGCCGCGCCACGGTTTCGCCCACCAGGCGCACGCCCACCAGGCGGTCGTCCTCCACCAGGGCGCGCTTGGCGACGTTGCGCCGGGCGTCGGCGAAAGTGAGGGTCTGTGCGGCCTCGCCCAGGCCGAAGTCGCGATCCAGGTCGCTCAGCAGCCACGATGGCCGGCCGCCGTGCTGCGGATCGTCGCTGGCGGGGGCGGTGCCGCCGGCGCGCAGCACCACCACCGGCACCTCGCGCCCGGCCAGGCCGAGGCTGGCGTAGTCGAAGCGGCGCAGCCAGGGGCGTGCGGCCTCCAGGAAGGCCAGGGCGCCGTCGCCGGGCCGCCCCAAGGCGGGCGCAGCCCCCCCGGGGGGCAGCGAGCCGGTTTCATGGCGAGCGTGGGGGTGCAACCCTGCGCCGTCGGTGCCGCCGCGGGCGGCGCGACGCAGCACCACGACCTCGTGCGCCGGGGTGAAGGCTTCCATGCGCACGGCGCAGTGCTTGAGCTCCGGCTGGCGCGAGATGGGGTCGGTGGCGGGCAGGGTGAGGCGGTTCGCGCCGCCGCCGGCCATGAACTGCCCGCCCCAGTGCATGGGCATGAAGAGCTGGCCGGGGCGCACCACGTCGCTTGCCACGACGCGCACCAGCAGCGCGCCGCGGCGGCTGGCCAGGCGCACCAGGGCGCCGTCGGCGATGGCGCGCCGCTCCAGGTCGGCGGGATGCACGTGCAGCAGCGGCTCGCCCTCGTGGCTGAACAGCCGCGCCACCTTGCCGGTGCGGCTCATGCCGTGCCACTGGTCGCGCAGCCGGCCGGTGGTGAGGTGCAGCGGATAGCGGGCGTCGGTCGGCTCGGCCACGCCCTGATGGCGGACGACGACGAAGCGCGCCCGACCGTCGGCGGTCGCGAAGCGTCCGTCGGTGTAGAGGCGCGCCGTGCCGTTGGCAGCACCTTCGGGGAAGGGCCACTGCTGCGGCCCGCGCTCGTCCAGCAGGGCGTAGCTCAGGCCGGTGATGTCCAGGTCGCGCCCGCGGGTGGATTCCCTGTGCTCGGCGAAGATGTGCTCCGGCGTGTCGTAGGGGAACAGCCGTCGCGCCTCGTCGGCGCGGCCTGGCGGCGCGGGCTTGCCCCTTGCGCCGCCGTCGTCATCCAGCGCCTGGCCGAGGCGTTGGGCGAAATCCACGGCGATGCGCCAGTCGGCCCGTGCCTGCCCCGGCGCCGGCACGGCGGCGCGCACGTGGCTGATGCGCCGCTCGGAGTTGGTGAGCGTGCCTTCCTTTTCGCCCCAGGTGGTGGCGGGCAGCAGCACGTCGGCGAAGTCGGCGGTCTCGGTGTCGCGGAAGGCTTCCTGCAGCACCACGAACTCGGCCCGGGCCAGGGCTTCATGCACCGCGCCCAGGTCGGGCAGGGACTGGGCCGGGTTGGTGCAGGCGATCCACACCGCCTTGACCTCGCCGCTGCGCAGCGCATCGAACAGCTCCACCGCGGTCTTGCCGGGCGTCTCCGGCACCGCCGGCACGCCCCAGAGCTGCGCGACTTCGGCACGGTGCTGCGGGTTGGCCAGGTCGCGGTGGGCGCAGAGCAGGTTGGCCATGCCGCCCACCTCGCGCCCGCCCATGGCATTGGGCTGGCCGGTGAGCGAGAACGGTCCCGCGCCGGGGCGGCCGATGTGCCCCGTGGCCAGGTGCAGGTTGATGAGCGCGGCGTTGTTGTGGGTGCCGTGGGCCGACTGGTTGAGGCCCTGGCAGTACAGCGAGAGCGTGGCCGCGGAGCCGCCGAACCACCGGGCGGCGGTGATGATGTCCTGCTCCGCCACGCCGCAGATCTGCGCCGCCATGCCCGGGGTGGTTTCGCGCACCGCCTCCTTCAGCGCGTCGAAGCCGGCGGTGTGTTCGCGGATGAAGCGGGCGTCGGTCAGCCCCTCCCACAGCATCACGTGCAGCATGGCGTTGAACAGCGCGATGTCGGTGCCCGGCAGGATGGCCAGGTGCAGGTCGGCAGCCTCGGCGGTATCGGTGCGCCGCGGGTCCACCACGATGATCTTCATGTCCGGCCGGGCGCGGCGCGCGTCCTCGATGCGCCGGAACATCACCGGGTGGGCGAAGGCGGTGTTGGAGCCGGCGATGAACAGGCAGTCGGCCGCGTCGATGTCGTCGTAGCAGGCCGGCGGGGCGTCGGCGCCCAGGGTGAGCTTGTAGCCGGCCACGGCGCTGGACATGCACAGGCGCGAGTTGGTGTCGATGTTGTTGGTGCCGATCAGCCCCTTGGCCAGCTTGTTGAAGACGTAGTAGTCCTCTGTGAGCAACTGGCCCGAGACGTAGAAGGCCACGGCGTCGGGGCCGTGGCGGCGGATGACGTCGGCGAAGCGCGCGGCGCACAGCTCCAGGGCCTCGTCCCAGGCGGCGGCGCGGCGCGGGGCGTTGCGCGCGAGGCGCAGCTCCGGTTGCAGCGCGCGCAGCGACGGGGCGGTGGACAGGTGCAGGGTGGCGCCCTTGGTGCACAGGCGGCCGAAGTTGGCCGGATGGTCGGGGTCGCCGCGCACGCCGGTGATGCGTTGGCCTTCGGATTCGACGATGACGCCACAGCCGACGCCGCAATAGCAGCAGGTGGAACGGGTTTCTCGCATGAGTGCCTCCGCCCATCGTCAAGCAATCGCCATGCCCATCCCGATGCCCGTGCCGTGGCGGGATGGCCGGTGATGCGCGGGCAGGCGCAGCGGCGTGAAGGGATGGCGTCGCGGCGCCCGGACGGGATGGTGGCGGGCGCGGTTGCGGCGTTGCATCATCGCGGTGCGCCCGGGGGAAGCTCGCCCCAGGATGAGGCGAGGGGCGATGCACGGGGCGGGGGGCGGGTGCGGGGAGGTGGGGCCGAGGCAGAAGACGAGGGTTCCGTCACTCGATGGCGCGCTTCAGCTCGCGCTCGACGAAGAGAGGTTTTTCGGATGAACCTGGAAACCTCAGTTGAACCTCTTTCAACGCGGAGAATGCAGAGACACGGAGGCCGCGGAGACAAAATGGACATTCACCCATTCGGTCAATGGGCATTGCCTCGTAATGCTCTGTGTTCTCATCGTTTCTCCGCGTTCTCTGCGTCAAGAGAGGTTTCCAGGATGGAAGCGGCGGCAAAGCTCGTCCCGAGCTTCTCGCCGAGCTGCCCCTGATCGCCGGGGGCGCTACTGCGCGTCAGCCAGAAGCGTGGCCGATGCCTGTGCCGTTGCCTTGTCGATGGCGATCAGCACCTCGCAGTACTCGGGCTGCGGCTCGACCGGCGTGGGATCGTCGGCGCAACTGCAGCCGCCGATGATTCCCGAGTAGAAGATGCCCACCTTGGCGCGAATGAAGCCGGGGTCGTCGGCCACGCTGATGATCATCACGCCGGGCTTGTCGTCGAGGGCGTAGCTGCTTGCGCACAGGCCCTGCTGCAGGGGCAGGTGCGCGAGCGCCAGTTCCTCGATTTCCCGCTTCAGGACGTCATCGAATTCAGGCGAGTTCCACGCCTTCAGGGATCTGGCAAGTTTCATCGTCGGCCCTCCATCCGCGGACCTGCCGCGCTCCGTTTCGCCTTCACGCCGTGGCGGCCGGGCAGCGCGACCACATGGCCCGCGGCACGGTCACGGGGGTGACAGGCAAGGGGGACACAAAGTGGGTCCGTTGTCGGGCGGAAATTGCCGTCACCCAGCCCCCGGTGTCAAGCGGCCCCTGCCGTGCGTCCATACGATTGCCGGCGGCGGAGGTCGCGTGCCCGCGTCCCATCGATTTGCTAAAGTGAGCGGATGCGGGTGGCGCAAGCGCCAGCGGCCGCGGGACAAGGAGGCGGACATGCAGGTCGGATTCATCGGTCTGGGCATCATGGGGCGCCCCATGGCGCTCAATCTCGCGAAGGGCGGCCACCGCCTGCGGGTGTGGTCGCGACGGCGCGAATCCATGGAGCCGCTGCTGGCGGCGGGCGCCACGGGCTGCGCCAGCGCCGCCGAGGTGGCGGCCGGGGCCGAGGTGGTGATCTGCATGGTGGCGGACGCGCCGGACGTGGAACAGGTGGCCCTGGGTCCCGCCGGGGTGGCCGAGGGGGCCCGGCCGGGGCTGGTGTTCGCGGACATGAGCACCATCGCCCCCGCCGCGGCGCAAGGCATCGCGGTGCGCCTGGCGCAGCGCGGCATCGACATGCTGGACGCCCCCGTGTCCGGCGGCGAACCCGGCGCCATCAACGCCGCGCTGACCATCATGGTGGGCGGCAGGGCGGAAGTGTTCGAGCGCGTGCGTCCGCTGTTCGAGTGCATGGGCCGGGCCATCACCCACATCGGCGGGAGCGGCGCCGGCCAGGTCGCCAAGGCGTGCAACCAGATCGTCACCGGCATGGCCATCGCCGCCGTGGCCGAGGCGCTCAACCTGGCGCGCCGCAGTGGCGTGGACGGCGCCCGGGTGCGGGAGGCGCTGCTGGGCGGTTTTGCGTACTCGAAGACCCTGGAGGTGCACGGCCGGCGCATGCTGGAGCGCGACTTCCAGCCCGGCTTCAAGAGCTGGATGCACCAGAAGGACCTGCGCATCGTCATGGAAGAGGCCCACCGCCTGGGTCTCGCCCTGCCCGGCGCGGCCGCCACCGCCCAGATGTTCAATGCCATGGTCGGCAGCGGCCTGGGCGAGGAGGACTCGGTGGCGATGATCAAGGTGCTGGAGGCGATGAGCGGGGGTGGGCGCCCCCACGCTGCGCTGCCCGCCTCGGGGGGAGGCCGGCGCAGCGACGGCGCGACATGACCATGAACCCGGAAACCGCAGTTCGACCTCTTTCAACGCAGAGATCGCAGAGAGGCAGAGACCGCGGAGCAATCATCGGCATTCGGCGACCGGGCGAATGCGCATGGCCTTGCAGGGTTCTGCGTACTGGGTGTTCTTCTCCGCGTTCTCTGCGTCAAGTGAGGTTTTCGGAATGAACGTCGGATTCATCGGCCTCGGCACCATGGGCCGTCCCATGGCGCTGAACCTGCTGCGTGCCGGGCACGGGCTGGCGGTGTTCGCCCGCCGGCCCGAGGCCGCGGCGCCGCTGCTGGAGGCGGGGGCGGTGGCCTGCGCCAGCGCGCGCGAGGTGGCGGCGCGCAGCGAGGTGGTCTTCACCGTGGTGACCTCCAGCGAGGACGTGCGGCAGGTGGCGCTGGGGCGCGAGGGCATCGTGGGCACGGTTGTGGTGGACCACAGCACCATCGCGCCGTCCGTGGCGCGGGAGGTGGCGGCGCGGCTGGGCGAGCGGGGCGTCTTCATGCTGGACGCGCCGGTGTCCGGCGGCGAGCAGGGGGCCATCGATGCCACCCTGGCGATCATGGTGGGCGGCCGCGCCGAGGCGCTGGAATGGGTGCGGCCGCTGCTGCAATGCCTGGGGCGCACCATCGTGCATATCGGCGACAGCGGCGCCGGGCAGGTGGCCAAGGCCTGCAACCAGCTCGTCATGGTGTCGGCCATCGAGGCGTGTGCCGAGGCCTTGCGTCTGGCGGCGGCCAGCGGCGTGGATGGGGAAAGGGTGCGGCAGGCGCTGGCGGCGGGTTCCGCCGGCTCACGGGTGCTGGAGGTGTTCGGCGCGCGCATGGTGGCGCGCGATTTCCGCGCCGGGGGTGTTGGCCCCCACGCTGCGCTGCCCCCCGAGGGGGCGGCCCCCGGCTTGGGGCGGCCCGGCGCCGGAGGGGTGGGCCCCCACGCTACGCTGCCCCCCGGGGGGGCTCCCCCCGGCTTGGGACGGCCCGGCGCCGGGGTGCAGGCGCGGCTGCATCACAAGGATTTCGGCCTGGCCCTGGGCGAGGCGGCGAGCCTGGGCGTGCCGCTGCCGGTGGCGGCGCAGGTGTGGCAGCAACTCAACGCAGTGATGGCCGCGGGCTGGGGGCGGGAGGACACGGCCAGCCTGTTGCGGGTGCTGGAAGGGAATCAGGGCACTTGACGGAAGGGCCGGCCGATTACTTGCCGCCCACCGCCGGGGGCTGCCCATAGCTGCCGAACTTCTTCAGCACCACCGCCATCTCGGTCTCGTCCAGCAGGCGCGGCGTACCCACCTGCCGGGCACGCCAGTAGTGCTCGCACAGGGTCTCGAACTCCACGGCCAGGTCCAGGGCATGTTCCAGGTCGCGCCCGAAGACCAGCATGCCGTGATTGGCCAGCAGACAGGCGCAACGGTCCTCCAGCGCCGCCATGGCGTGGCCCGAGAGTTCCTGGGTGCCGAAGGTGGCGTAGGGCGCGCAGCGCACGTTGGCGCCGCCGAAGCGGGCGATCATGTAGTGGAAGGGCGGGATGTCGTCGCCGATGCAGGCCAGCGCCGTGGCGAAGGGCGAATGGGCGTGTACCACGGCGCCGGCCTCCCGGCGGGTGGCGTAGATGTCGCGGTGGAAGCGCCATTCGGAGGAGGGCAGGCGCGGCCCGGTCCAGTTGCCGTCCATGTCCACGTCGGCCACGTCTCGCGCCGTGCAGAGGTGGTAGGCCAGGCCGGTGGGCGTGATGACGAAACCTTCGCCGAAGCGCGCGCTCACGTTGCCGGCGGTGCCGCTGTTGAGGCCCTCCCGGGCCATGCGCCGGGCCGTGGCGAGCACGGCGGCGCGCAGATGGATGCTGGATGGGGAGTTCGGAAAGGCGTTGTCCATGGCGGCGGGGAAACGACGCCACCGCCGCGCCACGCCCCGGCGAGATCAATCCATGGGGACGCGGATGAGCTGTCCCGGAAAGATGTCTTCCGGGTCGGACAGCAGCGGGCGGTTGGCTTCGTAAATGGTCTGGTAACGGCTGCCGTCATTGTAATACAGCGCCGCCACGCGCCACAGCGTGTCGCCACGCACCACGGTGTAGAAGGACGAGTTGGGCCGGCCGTATTCGGTGCTCATGTCGTCTTCCACCCGGGCCACGCCGCGCACGTTGCCGACCGCCAGGATGATCTTCTCGTGGGTTTCCTGGTCGGGCGCCACGCCGGACAGGTTCACCGTGTCGCCCGCAACCTGGATTTTCAGTTCCTTGGCGCGCAGTCCCAGACGACGCACGCGATTGCGGATGGCCTCCGCAAGCCGTCCATCGGCGGGCGGGTCGCCCTTTGACGGGGCGAGCGGGAGCGCTTCGCCGGCGTCCTTTACGAAGTCGAATGCAACCATCGTCTTTCTCCGGGGAAATGCGGCACCTGCCACTCCGTCTTCGATTGACCGCGCGGAGTTGGGTGTATGCCGACATCAACAGGCTAGCACGGCACGGCGACCAACTGTTGGCGCCGATGTTCTTGATTGCAAAGAATTGTGGCGACGCGACAAACATTCACCTGTCCAGGTGACATCCATCTGCAATGCATCACGGCTCCTCAAGGCATGCCCCGCCCGGCCGTTAAACGTTTGCCGACGCCGCAATGCGGTTCCCGCAGGGGGCACGCGGGCGGCGGCGGGGCAAATCGCGAGGGACAGGCGGGACGACGATGGGGCGACCGGAGAAGATTCGACTCGGGGAACTGCTGGTCAACAAGCAGTGCATCACCCAGGACCAACTGAGCGCGCTGCTGGACGAGCAGCGGCGCAGCGGGCGCAAGCTCGGGCGACTGGTGGTGGAGCTGGGCTACGCCACGGACGAGGACGTGGCCCGGGCGGTGGCCGACCAGATCGGCGCGCCGTTCATCGACCTGAGGAAGCACGAGATCGGCGCCGGATTGCGCGATCTCATCGCCGAGACCCAGGCGCGCCGCTTCCGCGTGATTCCGCTGGAGGACCGCGGCCATTCGCTGCTGGTGGGTTTCGTGGACCCCGGCAACCTGCTCGCCTACGACGAGGTGGTGCGCCTGGTTCGCCGGCCCATCGACATCGCCGTGGTGGTGGAAGATGCCCTGCGCGACGCGCTGGACCGCCTCTACCAGGATTCGGGCAAGCTCAACAACCTGGTGGAGGAGCTGACCACGGAGCTGTCCGCCGGTGCCGTGGACCTGGGCGACTTCGGCGCCCTGGAAGGCTCCGAGGATGCGCCCGTCGTCAAGCTCATCCAGACCGTGTTCGAAGCGGCGCGCAAGCTGCGGGCCTCGGACATCCACATCGAACCCCAGGAAAAGTCCGTGGTGGTGCGCTTTCGCATCGACGGCCTGCTGCACAAGCACCTGGAGGCCGACCCAAAGATCGCCGGCTCGGTGGTGCTGCGGCTCAAGCTCATGGCCGGGCTGGACATCTCGGAGAAGCGCCTGCCCCTGGACGGGCGCTTCAACGTGCGCATCGGCACCCAGTCGGTGGACATGCGCATGTCGACGCTGCCCACCCAGTACGGCGAGTCGGTGGTGATGCGAGTGCTCAACCAGGCTCTGAACGTGCCGTCGCTGGAGCGCATCGGCATGCCGCCCCACATCCTGGCCGGCTTTCGCGCCGCCATCGGCCGGCCCAACGGCATCGTGCTGGTCACCGGCCCCACGGGCAGCGGCAAGACCACCACGCTCTACTCCGCCCTGGCCGAACTCAACACCCCGGACACCAAGATCATCACCGTGGAAGACCCGGTGGAATACCGCCTGCCGGGCATCAACCAGGTGCAGGTCAACGACAAGATCGACCTGAGCTTCTCGCGCGTGCTGCGCGCCAGCCTGCGCCAGGACCCGGACATCATGCTGCTGGGCGAGATGCGCGACCGGGAGACCGCCGAGATCGGCATGCGCGCCGCCATGACCGGCCACCTGGTGCTGTCCACCCTGCACACCAACGACGCCGCCAGCACCCCCATCCGCCTGCTGGACATGGGCGTGCCGCGCTTTCTCGTGGCGGCTTCCCTGCACCTGGTGCTGGCGCAGCGGCTGGTGCGGGTGATGTGCGAACACTGCCGCGAGCGCGCCCCCCTGCGCCCGGAGGAGCGGGAATGGCTGCGCCTGGAACTGGGCGCCGCGGCCGACGACCTGGCGCACTACCGCCCGCGCGGCTGCTCCCGCTGCCACGACACCGGCTTCGTCGGCCGGCGCGGCATCTACGAGATGCTGGAGATGACGCGCCCGCTGGTGGAGGCGGCCGGCCACGAGGAACCGGCGGTGTTCGTGCGCGCGGCGCGCGAACAGCTCGCCGGCAAGACTCTGCGCGCCGACGCCGCGCGGCTGGTGATGGAAGGCTTCACCACCGCCGACGAAGCGATGCGCGCGGCCTACCAGATGGACGACTGAGCCGTGCCCCGGCCTCGCCTGACCCGCACCGCCGGATCGCCCCCGGCACCTTGCTGAGCCCCGCGCCATGCCCCGGTTCGCATACATAGCCCGGGACGCGCGCGGCACGCGCGTCGAGGGCGTGATGGAAGGCGCCAGCAGCGCCGCGGTGGCCGAACGGCTGGCCGGCAGCGGCGCGGTGCCGGTGGACATCCGCGCCGCCGGGGGATCTGCCGCGAACGACGGTGGCGGGGGCGGCGGGGGATTTTCCTTCGGGCAGGGCCCGGCCATCGCGGCGGTGGATGTGCTGCTGTTCTTCCGCCAGATGTACACCCTGCTCAAGGCCGGCGTGCCCATCCTGCGCGCCCTGGCCGGGCTGGGGGAGTCCTGCGCCAGCCGGCGTTTCGCCGCCGTCATCCGCGACCTGCGGGATTTCCTCGAAGCCGGCCATGAACTGTCCCAGGGTTTCGCCCGCCACGACGGGGTCTTCTCGCCCTTCGTGGTGGCCATGATCCGGGTGGGCGAGAGCACCGGCCGGCTGGAGGAGGTGTTCCTGCGCCTGTTCCACCACCTGGAATTCCAGAAGTTCATGCGCGAGCAGGTGAAATCCGCGCTGCGCTATCCCGCCTTTGTCGTCGCCGCCATGGTGATCGCGCTGGCCGTCATCAACGTCTTCGTCATCCCGTCCTTCGCCCGCACCTTCAAGGGGCTGAACGCGGAACTGCCGCTGATGACCCGGGCGCTCATCGCCACCTCGGAGTTCACGGTGGCCTGGTGGCCGGCCATCCTCGCCGGCGTGGCGGCGGCGGCATTGGCGGCGCGGGCCTTCGTGCACACCGTCCACGGCGGCACCCTCTGGGACCGCCTGAAGCTGCGCATTCCGGTGGCCGGAAAGATCATCCGCAAGGCCACCCTGGCACGCCTCGCCCGCAGCCTTGGGCTGGCCCTGAAAAGCGGCGTATCCGTGGCCCAGGCCCTGAGCCTGGTGCAGCAGGTGGTGGAAAACCGCTACGTCGCCCGCAAGCTGGAGCACATGCGCCTGGGCGTGGCACGCGGCGAGACGGTGCTGCGGGTGGCCGGCCAGGCGGGCATCTTCACCCCCACGGTGCTGCAGATGATCATGGTGGGGGAAGAGTCCGGCATGCTGGACGAGTTGCTGGAGGAGGTGGCCGAGCTCTACCAGCAGGACGTGGAATACGAACTCAAGTCGCTCTCGGCCCAGATCGAACCCATCCTCATCCTGGTGCTGGGCGCCATCGTGCTGGTGCTGGCACTGGGCGTGTTCATGCCGCTGTGGGACCTGGGCCGCGCCATGGGCGGCTCGCACTGAGGCCGGGAAACCGTCGGCGACCCGCCGGGAGCCCCCCCCCGCTTGCCGGAAAGACCCTTGCAGCAAGGCTTTTCTCAAGTTCCGGCGATTTCGACCGATAAGCGCTGCAATGGCTGTCGCCTTGCGCCCCCGGGCGCGGGCGACATGCCGCGCACCCGCGCATTCGCGGGAGGGGGTGGCTGGACGTGTCGGAGATGAAGTCATGAATCGGAACAGGGGCTTTACGCTGGTCGAGCTGGTGGTGGTCATCACCATCCTCGGCATCCTGGCGGCGGTGGCGTTGCCGCGTTTCACCAATATCCAGCGCGATGCGCGCATCGCCAAGCTCAATGCCGCGCGCGGGGCGGTGCAGTCGTCGGTGGCCATGGTATATGGCGCGGCCCAGGCGCGCACCGCGCAGGTCCAGCCCAACTGCGCCGGACCGGGCACGGGTGCGAACCCCCCTCTGGTCAACGCCACGGGGGCGGGCAACGTATGCACGCAGAGCGGCCGGCTGACCGTGATCAACTGGAATCCCACGGCCAACCTCGCCGGTATCGTCTCGGCGGCGGGTCTGACCAGCGTCTTCCCGCCCACGGCTGCGGACCTGGCGGCGGAGCAGTTCGCCACCGCCGGCGGGGGTGCCGCCGTCGCTTCCGCGCTCACCGTCCAGGTAACCGGCGGGCCCGACCCGGCCAACTGTTCCTTCACATACGCGCCATCGACGGGCGGGGCTGCCGGCACCTCGGCCAACGTCGGCCAGCCGGTGACCACCGGCTGCTGAACGCTCTGCGGATCGCGGCGGCATCCGCCGACCGTGCCATGGCGCCGGTGCGGCTCCAGCCCCCGCCGCCACGGCGGGCGCGCTGCGGGGGCTTCACGCTGATGGAGATCGTGGTGGTCATCGCCGTGTTCGGCGTCATGGCAGCGCTGGCCATTCCCCGTCTCTCGGAACGCGACGCCTTCGACCAGATGGCCGCCGCCGACCAGTTACGCGGCAGCCTGCGCCATGCCCAGCGCCTGGCCGCGGCGCGCAACCGGGAAATGTGCGTGGCGGTGACGCCCGCCGGCGTGAGCTTCCTGGCAGCGCTGCAGCCGGGCGCCGGTGTGCCCTGCGTGGCGCCGCTGCGCTCCGCCAGCGACGGCCAGTCCCTGGACGTGGCCCTGCCCGCGGGCCTGAGCCTGATGCCGGCCATCCGCTTCCGCTTCACCCCCGCCGGTCCGCTGGCCAACGACGGGCCGTTGCCGGTGCAGCGCCCCGCCCAGCCCATCAACATCGTGCGCGGGGGCGTGGGCACCACCACCATCCTCGTGCATGCGGAAGATGGCTACGTACAGTGAGCGGCATGTGGGCGCAGGCCTGCCCGCGGTCGCGGCGGTCGATGTCTCAAGCAAGCCCGCGCCCCCACCCCAGGGCGGTATGGCGCTGATCGAGGCCATCCTGTTCCTGGTGATCGTCGGCGTGGCGGCGGGGGCGGTGCTGTCGCTGTTCGCGGGCAGCTCGCAGCGCAGCGCCGAACTGCTGGTGCATCGCCAGGCCCTGGCCGTGGCGCAGGCGCTGCTGGCCGAGGTACGCAGCGCCCCCTTCACCTTCTGCGATCCCGACGTGCCCACCTACGCCAGCCCGACCTGCGTGGCGCCGCGCGAAGACCTGGTGCCCGGCGGGGCCGAACCCGGCGAGACCCGCCTGGGCGCCGTGACGCGGCTGGACAACGTCAGCGACTATCGCAATCTGGCGATCGGCCCGGGGATCACCTCCCTCAACGGCACGCCCATGCCCGGCCTGGCGGCCTATTCCGCCCAGGTCACGGTGGCGCCGGTGGCGCCCGCCGGCAACTGGAACGGTGTGCCGGCGTCCGAGGTGGCGCTCGTCAGCGTGACCGTCACCGCGCCCATGCTGCCCGCGCCCCTGGTGCTGCAGGGCCTGAGGACCCGCCATGCCCCCGGCCGCATCTAGTCACGGATGGACGATCCCACGCACGACCCCTCCCACGCACGGCCGCTCCCACGCACGGCCGCTCCCACGCGTTGCTGCCCCGGTCTTTCGCAACGCGGCCGGACACCGCGGTTTCACCTTGGTCGAGATGGTGGTCTCCATCGCCCTGGTGGGCATCCTCGCCGCCATGACCGCCACCTTCCTGCGCCTGCCCATCGAAAGCCACCTGGTGGCGCGCCAGCGGCTGGCCCTGGGCGACGGCGCCCGGCCGGCGCTGCACCGCCTCGACCAGGAACTGCGCCAGGCGCTGCCCAACAGTGTGCGCGTCACCCAGGTGGGGGCCACGGTGTACCTGGAGTTCCTCGCCGTGCGCGCCGCCGGCCGCCTGCGCGCCGGGGCGGGCGGCCCGCCGGGCCTGTGTCCGGGCGGCAACCAGCTTCAGTTCGGTGCCATGGACAACTGCTTCACCAGCCTCGGCAGCCTCGTCGACGGCGCCACCGTCGTGCCCGGCCAGGACTGGGTGGTGGTCAATAACCAGGGTCCCGGATTTCCCCTCGACGCCTACCTCAACGGCAACGCCAACGGGCCGAACAAGTCGCGGCTGACGGGCGTGCTCCTGGCGGCGCCGGGGCCGGCGGCGGAAGACCGCATCGGCTTCACCAACTGGACGTTTCCGGCCATGCCGGCCTCGCGCGCCCTCCATGTGGTGTCCGGCGCCGTGACCTGGGAATGCAATCCCGCCCTCGGCCAGTTGCGGCGCTATTCCGGCTACGGCATCCGCGCCGCGCAGCCAACGCCTCCGCCCGGGGTGCCGGCGGTGACAGCGGCGGAGGTGAGCGGCTGCGACATCCGCTACGGCGCCAACGCCGGCGGCCTGATGGACGGGCTGGTCATGATCTCCCTCGACCTCTCGCGCCAGGTCGCCGGAGACCTGGGACGGGAGGCCATCCACCTCTTCGCCCAGATTCCGGTGAGCACCACGCCATGACGCGGCGCGCCCAGCGGGGCCTCTCCACCGTCACGGCGCTGTTCCTGGTGACCGTGCTGGTGGGCGTGGGCGTGGCGGGGGCGGCGCTGTTGCGCGCCGGCCAGGACGCCGCCACCTTGGACCTGCAGGCGCTGCGAGCCGCCGAGGCCGCCCGGGCGGGGCTGGAGTGGGCAAGCTGGCGCATCACCCGGCCGGTGGCGCCCATCTGTGCCGCCACGACCAACCTCGCAAACCTTCCCGGCACCCTGGCGCCCTACGTCGTCACGGTGAGCTGCCAGGGCAACGGCCCCTACAACGAGGGCGGGCCTTTCCCCGTCAACACCTACGCCCTGCGGGCCGTGGCCTGCAACCAGCCGCTGCCCGCCGCGGCGTCGGCGCGCTGCCCCAATCCCCTGCCCACGGACGGCTACATCGAGCAGGAAGGCCGCGGCCGCGCCGAGCGCTGAGAGGTGACAACCCCCACGCTTCGCTGCCCCCCGAGGGGGCTCATGCCGCCTTGGGGCGGCCCGGCGGCGGCATGGTGACGACCCCCACGCTGCGCTGCCCCCCGAGGGGGCTCATGCCGCCTTGGGGCGGCCCGGCGGCGGCATGGTGCGAGGGGTGAGGGCGGCACGCTCCCACCTTCACTCCTCACCCCCCGTACAGATTGAAATAGCGCGCCCTTTGCCGCCCTATTCCGCGCCAGGCCGTGTCTGCCGCGGGGGTAGAGTGGGCATCACCGACTTTCCGCCCGGGGCATCGATCGTCCCAAAACCGCCGCCATGAACCTGAACACGCTGATGCGGGCCTTCCGCCCCCGGCCGCAGCCCGGCTGGATGGTCTTCGCCCGCGACGAGCGGGAACTGCGGCGCCTCCATGTGGTGCTGCCGGCCGAGGGCAGGCCCCAGGTGCTGCTGTGCCAGCAGAGCCCCACGGCGCCGACGCGCGGGCAGGCCCTGGCCACCCCGGAGATGGGCGGGCGCACGCTCAGGCGCCACCGCTGCCTGGCCACCCTGAGCCTGGGTGAATACCAGATCGTGCGCGCCGAGACCCCCGACGTGCCGCCGGAGGAACTGCGCAGCGCCCTGCGCTGGAGCGTGCGGGAGATGCTCGACTATCCGGTGGACGAGGCGGGGATGGACTACCTCCCCATTCCCGCCGACCGGGAACGCGCCGCCCCCGCCCGCGCGGCCCATGTGGTGTGCTCGCCCAGGCCGGCCCTGCGCCGCTGGGTGACGGCCTTCGACGCGGTGCGGGCGCGGCTGCACGCCATCGACGTCGCCGAGACCGCCCATCGCAACCTGGCGGCGCTGGACGCCCCGGAAGGGCGCGCCGTGGCGCTGCTGGGCGTCATGCCGGACGCCTGCCTGCTCACCTTTGCCTTCAACGGCGAGCTGTGCCTGTCGCGGCGCATCGACGTCGGCCTCGGCGCCCTGCTGGAGGCCGGCGAGGAGCGCCGGCGGCCACTGTTCGACCAGATCCTGCTGGAGGTGCAGCGCTCCCTGGACGGCTTCGACCGCCAGTTCCACTTCCTCTCGCTGGCCCGGCTGCGGGTGTCGCCGTTGCCCGCGGGGCTGGATCTCCTGCGCTACCTGGCGGACAACCTGGACGTGCGCGTCGAGCCGCTGGACCTGGAGGCGCTGGTGGACTTTTCCGCCGTGCCGGCGCTGCGCGAGGCGGCCGTGCAGGCCCGCTTCCTCACCTTGCTGGGGGCGGCGCTGCGGCCGGAAGAAAGCGCCCCATGACCCGCCACATCAACCTCCTCGAAGCCGATTCTCACCCGCGCCGCGCCTTTGGTGCGGCCGTCATGGTGGGTGCGGCCCTGGCGGCGGTGGCGCTGGGCTTGGCCGCCGCGGGCCTGGTGACGCAACAGCGGGTCATGGACGTGCGTGCCCGGCTGCAGGCGGTGGAAGCCGACCTGCGCCCGCGCCAGGAAGAACTGGATCTGCTGCGCGACGCCGCCGGCTATCACCAGGCCAGCGCGGAAACCCGCCAGCGCCTGGCCCGGGCGGAGGCCATGCTCAAGGCGCGGCGCGACATTCGCGCGGCGCTGGACCGTGGCGACCTGGGTTCGTCGGAAGGCTTCTCGGGCACGCTGCGCGCGCTTGCCCGGCGCACCGTGCCGGGGGTGTGGCTGACCGCCCTGGACATCGACAGCGCCGCCCGCGGCATCGCCATCACCGGACGGGCGCTGGCGCCCGAGGCCGTGGCGGCCTATCTGCGGCAACTCGGCGAGGAGCCGGCGCTCAAGGGGCGCAGCTTCGCCACCCTGCGGCTGGCGGCGCGCCAGCCGGGCACGGCGCGCGCCCACGAATTCGTCATTGCCAGCGTCGAGCAGTTGACGCCGGCCCCGGCCGGCGGGGCCGCCGCAGGCGGCGTCGCGGGAGCGGACTTGCCCGCGGTTGCGGTGGCCGATGGCGGGCAGGTCCGCTCCAACAACCCCGGAGCCGCAGGAAACCCCGCCCCATGAAGGCACTGGCACCCTGGCTGGCCCGTTTCGAGCGCATGAGCCGGCGCGAGCAGTGGCTGCTGGGCCTGTGCCTGTGCGCCGTGACGGGCTTCGTCGGCGACAGCCTGTGGCTGGCGCCCCTGCGCGCCCGGCAGGCCAGCCTGGAGGGCGTACTCGCCACGCAGCAGACGGAACTGGCGCGGGTCACGGCGGACCTGGAGGCGCTCGCCAGCGGCGGGGCGACTGAGGGCGATCCCGACAGCCGGGCGCGCCTGGGACAGATCGAACGGGAGATCGCCGCCATCGACTCCGACCTGCGCGCCAGCCAGGAGCACCTGGTGCCGCCGCAGGCCATGGGCGCGCTGCTGCAGGCCCTGCTGCGCAAGGACAGCCGGCTGGAACTGGTGGCGCTCAGGACCCTGCCGGTGACGGGCATCCTCGATCCTGCGGGGGGCGACGCGGCCGGCGCGGCATCCTCGCCCACGGCGGCGCCCGAAGCCGCCGTCGAGGCCCAGGCGACGCGCGACAGCAACATCTTCCGCCACGGCGTCGAACTGACCCTGCGCGGCGAGTACCTGGACATGCTCGCCTGGCTCGACCAGGTGGAACGGCTGCCGTGGCGCATGTACTGGGGGCGCATCGCCATGGACACGGGGGAGGCCCAAGCACCGCTGTTCCGCGTCACCCTCCACACCCTGAGCCTGGACAGGTCATGGCTGAGACTCTGAGCGCGATGACGCCCGAAAGCCCGGCGCGGCGGGGCGCGAACCTTGTGGGATCAGGCTCGCCCGCGATCGGCGGCGCAAACTTTGTGGGAGCGGGCGTGACGGCGATCAGCGGCCGCAATCGCGGGCAAGCCCGCTCCCACAGGTTCGTTGCCGCATCACGCCGCGGCGGGTGGCTGGCGGCGGCGTTCATGGTCGCCGGCGTGGCCGGCACGGCCCTGGCCGAGTCCCTGACGGACCCGACGCGCCAGCCGCCCGGCTACGCCCAGGGTGCGGCGGACGGCGCCGGACAGGGCGCCAGCGCCGCGGCCGCGGGCGTGGCCATGGTGGTCATCGCCCCGGATGGGCGCAGCGCCGTGGTCGATGGACAGGCGGTGCGCCGCGGCAGCCGGCTGGATCGCGGCGTGGTGTTGCGCATCGACGCCGAGGCGGTGCATCTGCGCCGCGACGACGGGCAAGTGGATCGGCTGCCGGTCTATCCCGGCGTGACGGTAAGACCCGCCGCGGCGCAGGCGCCGAACCGGGGCGGCGCGGCAGTCAGACAAGAAAGGCAGGGAGGACGATGAGACATCCGGCATGTGTGATGCTGGCCGTGGCGCTGCTGCTGGGCGGATGCCAGGGCACGATGCGGCCCAACCCCGCCCGCGACGCCATCCGCGACGAAATTCAGCGCGCCGTGGAGCAGCGCGAACGGGTGGCCGTGCCGCCGGCGGTGAGCCAGGCGCTGCTGGCGCCCCCGGCCGCCCCGACGGCCCCCCGGGAGCGCCCGCCGGCCGCGCCCGCGGAGCCGCGCTTCAACCTGGCGGTCAACAATGCCCCCGCCGCCCAGGTGTTCGCCGCCATCGCCTCGGGCACGCGCTACAGCATGGTGGTGCATCCGGAAGTGAGCGGCGGCCTCACCGTCAACCTCAAGGAAGTGACCCTGCCCGAGGCGCTGGAAACCATCCGCGAGGTGTACGGCTACGACTACCGCATCACCGGCAACCGGGTGGTGGTGCAGCCGCTGACGCTCACGTCCCGCATCTACCACGTGAATTACCTGGCCGGCAGCCGCACCGGCCGCAGCGACACCCGCGTCACCTCCGGCTCCATCCTGACCGGCGGCGGGGGCGCGCTGGCGGGCGGCGGGGCGGCGCCTGCCGGAAACGGTGGCGTCACCTCCGACGGCACGGTGGTGTCCACCCAGAGCAAGTCGGACTTCTGGGCCGAGCTGACGGAGGCGATCAAGGCCGTGGTGGGGCCGGGGGAGGGGCGCAGCGTGGTGGCGTCGCCCCAGTCGGGGGCCATCATCGTGCGCGCCATGCCGCGCGAACTGCGCGAGGTGGAGCAGTTCCTCAAGATGTCGCGCCTCAGCCTGGAGCGCCAGGTGATGCTGGAGGCCAAGATCGTCGAGGTGGTGCTCAACGACGGCTACCAGCACGGCATCAACTGGATGGCGCTGACGAAGAACCGCACCCACCGCCTGTCCACCGGCGTGGACACGCGCCAGATCCAGGTGCCCAGCGGCGGCCAGGGACAGTCCGGCGTCATCAACCAGATCTACGACGAGGCTTCGGGAACCTACGTGCCCAACACCCTCGGCAACCTGGTGGCCACGCCCATCGTCGGCGCCATCACCGGGCTGATCTCCGGTTCGCCCCTGTCCGGGGCGCTGGGAATGGCCTTCACCACCAACAGTTTCAACGCCATCCTGTCCTTCCTGGAAACCCAGGGCAACATCCACGTGCTGTCCAGCCCGCGCATCGCCACGCTGAACAACCAGAAGGTGGTGCTCAAGGTGGGCAGCGACGATTTCTTCGTCACCAACATCAGCACCACCACCACCTCGTCGGCGGCGGGCAGCGTCACCTCGCCCACCATCAACCTGCAGCCCTTCTTCTCCGGCATCTCGCTGGACGTGACGCCGCAGATCGACGACGGCGAAAACGTCATGCTGCACATCCGCCCCTCGGTGAGCGTGGTCACGGAGCGCAACAAGCAGATCAACCTGGGCACCGCGGGGGTGTTCAACCTGCCGCTCGCTTCCAGCCGCACCAACGAAACCGACAGCATGGTGCGGGTGCGCGAGGGCAACGTGGTGGCCATCGGCGGCCTGATGGAGCAGGCGCAGTCCACCGACTCGGCCAAGGTGCCGGGCGTGGGCGAGATCCCGGTGGCCGGGGAGCTGTTCTCCCAGGGGCGCCGTGCCGGCCTCAAGCGCGAGCTGGTGGTGCTGCTCAAGGCCACGGTGATCCGCGGCGATCGCCAGTGGGAACAGGACCTGGGCCAGACCGCGGAGCGGCTGGCGCGCATGCAGCCCGCCCCCGCGGCCTGGACAGGAGACTAGCCATGTACCTGGAGCACTTCGGCCTGTCGGAGATGCCCTTCACCCTCACGCCGGCGACGGCCTTCCTCTTTGCCGGCCGCGCCCACCAGGAGGCGTTCAACACCCTGGCGCTGGCGCTGGACGCCGGCGAGGGCTTCGTCAAGATCACCGGCGAGGTGGGCACCGGCAAGACCATCCTGTGCCGGCGCTTCCTCGACGTGCTGCGCCGCCGCAACATCCCCACCGCCTACATCCCCAATCCTGCCCTGCGGCCCCGCACCCTGCTGCTGGCGCTGGGCGAGGAACTGGGCCTGCGCCTGCCGGCCAACAAGGACGAATACCGTCTCATGAAGGCGTTCAACAAGGCCCTGCTGGGCATCGCCGCCCAGGGCAAGACGGCGGTGGTGTGCCTGGACGAGGCGCAGGCGCTGCCGCTGCCGACGCTGGAGTCGCTGCGCCTGCTGTCCAACCTGGAAACCGAGCGGCGCAAGCTGCTGCAGGTGGTGATGTTCGGCCAGCCGGAACTGGACCGGCGCTTGGCGCTCCACTCGGTGCGGCAACTGCGCCAGCGCATCGGCTTCGAATACCGCCTGGAAGGGCTGTCGGCGCGGGAGGTGGATCGCTACCTCGCCCACCGCCTCACCGTCGCGGGCCATACCGGGCCGGATCTGTTCGGACCCGCGGCGGTGCGGGGGCTGGCGCGCGTCAGCGGCGGTGTGCCGCGGCTGGTCAACATCCTCGCCAACAAGGCGCTGCTGGCGGTGTATGGCGAGGGCGGGCGGGAGGTGTTGCCGCGCCATGTGCTGGCCGCCGCCCGCGACTGCGGCGAGACCCGCCGGCGCGCGGTTCTCGCGTCATGGCTTGGAGTCGCGCACGCGTGGTTGCCGCGACTCAGCGGACACGCCGACCATGCCGCTCAGCGGAGGGCCATGACATGAGCGTGATCAACACCATGCTGCGGGATCTGGACGCCCGCCAGGCGCTCGCTCCCCACGCCCCCGCCCTGGCCGGTGAGGTACGTGTGGCGCCGCCGGAAGGGGGCCGGCGCCCGGGGCTGCGGCCGGTGGTGATGGCCTTGGCGCTGGCGGCGGCGGGCGGTGCAATCCTGTGGCTGTGGCAGCCGGCACCGCCGCCGGCGCCGGCCTTCGCTCCGGTGGCCATGGTGACGCAAGCCCCGGCCGCAGAACCCGGGCCGGCGCAAGACGTCCGTGGGAGCGGGCTTGCCCGCGAACGGGCCGATGGCCCGGCTGAACTCCCGACTCGCGGCCAAGCCCGCTCCCACCTGTCCCGGGCGGAGGAAGCCGCGCCGCAGGCGAAGACCCGCCCGCCCAGGGCGGCGGAGACTCCTTCCAGGGCGGCGGACGCCCCGGCCCGCAAGGACGAATCGCCGGCCCCGAGCCGTGCCGGTGCATCGTCGGCGAGCGTAGCCCCGCCGTCACTGCCCGCCGCACCGGCGCCGGACTTGGCGCCCCGGGCGCGGGCCGACGCCGCCCCACCATCGTCCGCCGCACCCGCGGCGGTTGCCTCGGAGCCTGCATCCCGGCCCGAGATCCACAAGCTTGCCGTCGCGCAGCCCGAGTTGTCCCCCGCGCAGCGCCGCGAGGCGGAACTGCGCCGCGCCGCCGGCCTGCGCCAGCAGGGTCAGGCGGCGGAAGCGGAACTGGCGCTGCGGGCGCTGCTCGCCGAAGAGCCCGGATATTCCGCGGCCCGCCACGGCCTGGTCGCCCTGATGACGGAGCAGGGCCGTGCCGACGAGGCGCAGCGGCTGCTTCAGGACGGCCTCGCCCTCGACCCCGGCAACGCCCGGCTGGCCCTGCCGCTGGCGCGGCTGCTGGCCCAGCGCAGCGAATGGCGCGCCGCCGGCGAAGTGCTGGGCCGCGCTGCCGGGGGAGCCGGAGTGGATGCGGAATTCCGCGCCCTGCACGGCGCCGTGCTGCAGCGTCTGGGCCGCCACGGCCAGGCCGTCGATGAATACCAGGCGGCGCTGCGCGCGCTGCCCGGCGCCGCAGCGTGGTGGATCGGCCTGGGCCTGTCGCTGGAGGCGCAAGCGCGCCTCGACGAGGCCCGGGAAGCCTTCCGCCGCGCCCGCCAGAGCCCCGCCCTGAGCGCCGAGCTGGCCCGCTTCGCCGACCTCAAGCTCACCCAGTTGCCATGACCCGAAAAACCTCACTTGACGCAGAGAACGCGGAGAAAAGCGATGAGAACGCAGAGCATTACGAGGCAAGTCCCATTGCCCCGACGGGTGAATGTCCGTTCCTGCTCTGCGGCCTCGGTGTCTCTGCGTTCTCCGCGTTGAAAGAGGTTCAACTGCGGTTTCAAGGATGAAGCCCCCGAATTCCCCGGAGAACCCCCGATGACGAGCGAGATGACCGGACGCCGGCCCATGGCGGCCCTGGCCCTGGAACTGCGCGGATCCACCCGCTTCTACGAGGTGCTCAGCCCCGAATCCCTGTTCGAGATCGTGCGCCAGTGCTTCGCCCTGGGCGAGGCCGTGATGCAGGACCACGGCGGCCAGGTGTGCCAGATCACGGCCAACAGCCTGCTGGCGGGTTTCCCGGACGGCGAGGGCCGCGCGGCCGAGCGCGCCGTGGGCGCCTCCCGGGAGATCATTACCCGCGTCAGCGACTGGGCGGGGCAGTGGCAGGAGCGCTTCGGCGTGCGCATCTGCGCCAGCGTCGGCATCCATCTCGGTGCGGTGGTGGCCGGTGATCTGGCGGCAGGCCAGGCACGCATCCGCGCCATGGTGGGGGAACCGGCGAGCGTGGCCCAGTTCCTGGTGCGGCGGGCGCGGCCGGACGAATTCGTGCTCTCGGAAGCAGTGTTCGCGGCCCTCGGCGCGGCGCCGGAGGACATCCGCCCGCTGCCCCAGACCGTGTCCCTGGGCGAAAGCCCGCTCATGCCCATGTACTTCTGTTCGCCGGTGCACGCGCCGGATTACCGGCTCCACGTGTCGGAGCAGTGGCAGCCGCGGATGGCGCAGCCGGCGGTGTAAGGCGCGCACCGACCCGCCCGTATCCGTTGGGGTGGGTCAAGCGCAGCGGACCTACCATCATTGACAGCCAGCCGCCCTGCGGGCGAAAGAATCAGCGCGCGGCCTCGCGGCCGCACAGTGCCCCAAGATCCCCCGGCGCGGCGATGCCGCACTCGCAGAGGATGCCGGTGATGAGCCGCGCCGGCGTGACGTCGAAGGCCGGGTTGTCGGCGCGCAGGCTTTCCGGGGCGATGTCCACCGTCTGGAGTCGGTCGTGGGCGTCGAGACCCGTGACGCGGCGAAGCTCCGCGGCGTCGCGCCGCTCGATGGGGATGCCGGCGCCGTCGGGGCAGTCCCAGTCGATGGTGGATCGGGGCGCGGCGACGTAGAAGGGCACGCCGCAATCCTTCGCCGCTAAGGCCTTGAGGCAGGTGCCGATCTTGTTGGCGGTGTCGCCGTTGGCGGCGATGCGATCCGCGCCCACGATCACCAGGTCCGCCGCGCCCTGCTGCAGCAGCAGCGCCGCGGCGTTGTCCGCAACAAGCGTCACCGCAATGCGCGCCCGCTCCAGTTCCCAGGCGGTGAGCAGGCCCTGGTTGCGCGGGCGCGTCTCCGAGGCCAGCACTTCCACGGCGATGCCGGCGGCGTGGGCCAGGTAGACCGGCGCCAGGGCCGTGCCGTAGGCGGCGGTGGCCAGCCAGCCGGCGTTGCAGTGGGTCATGACGCGCACCGGGCGCTCGAGCCGGCCGGCCAGTTCCTGGATCAGCGCCAGGCCGTGGCTGCCGAGGGCGTGGTTGGCGGCGGCGTCCTCGGTCAGGATGGCGCGGGCCTCGCGCCAGGCGGCGTCGCGACGTACCTCGGGGGCCAGCGGGGCGAGGTGGCGGCGCATGCGCTCCAGGGCCCAGTGCAGGTTCACCGCGGTGGGGCGGGTGGCGCCGAGCAGGGCGATGGCGGCCTCCAGGGCGGCGTCGTCGGCGCCGCGCCCCAAGGCCAGGGCCAGGCCGTAGGCGGCGGTGATGCCGATGAGCGGCGCGCCGCGCACCTGCATGCTGCGGATGGCGTGGGCCGCGGCCTCCACGGTTTCGACGCGGCACTCCACGAAGCGGTGGGGCAGGGCGGTCTGGTCGAGGATGATGACGGCGTGGCCGTCCTCGCGCAGGGTGTGCAGCGCGTGGGCGGGGTCGGGCTGGGGGGTGCGGGTCATGGGCGCAGAGTGGGGGATGGGGCCGGCGGAGGATTCTAGTGTTTAATTGCGTAAATTAACAATAGTATTTCGAAGCTGCGACCCCCGAACCTCTCGTTTGCGCCAGACGAACGGTGCCGCCCTTTCGTTGTAGGCAGCGGTAAAGGCATGGATGGCCTCAATGAGTTGCTCGATG
>JACQYB010000008.1 GCA_016208415.1 Betaproteobacteria bacterium
CTCGGGCGCGTTCAACTGAGGAATCAAGGATGAACCGCGCACCCGCCCGCGACTTTCAAGGATGCCGCAAGCCATGACAATCAATCCCATCACCCGCATCTCCCTGGGCCTGATCTCCATGGTGGTCGGCCTACTGATGATGGCCGACCTGGCGTTCAACGTGCTGCGCGACGACCTGGAGAGCGTGCGCCAGGTGCGCGAGCGTCTCAGCCAGAGCATCGCCGTGCAGATCACCTCCATGGTGCAGCGCGGCGACCGCGATGGCCTCGGCGAGACGCTGCGGGAACTGGTGCGCCGCTCACAAGACATCCGCTCGCTGGCGGTGCGCCGCGCCGACGGGCAGGTGCTGGCCATGGCCGGCAACCACGCGGCGGAATGGACGCTGGCCGCCGGGGCGCATTCCACGCTGAGCAACATCGCGGTGCCGATGCTGGCCAACGGCGAGCGCTGGGGCGATGTGGAGCTGGGCTTCGCATCGCCCGTGCCGATGACCGTGATGGGCTGGCTGTCGCGGCCCAAGGTGCTGGCCCTGGTCCTGCTCGTCGTCGTGGGCGGGGTGGGCTTCCATCTCTACCTGCGGCGCGTGCTGCAGCAACTGGACCCGTCGTCGGCCATCCCGGAGCGGGTGCGCACGGCCTTCGACGTGCTCACGGAGGGCGTGCTCATCGTCGATCGCGGCGGGCGCATCATGCTCGCCAACGCCGCCTTCCGCGGCCTGCATCGCGATGCCGAAGGCAAGCTCAATGGGCGGCGCATCACGGAGTTGCAGTGGCTCATGGCGGGGCTCGGCGACGACGCGGCCAGCCATCCGTGGGAGCGCAGCATGCGCGAGAAGGAGCCGGTACGCGCCGAGACGATGGAACTTCCCCAGCCGTCCGGACGCCCCCGCAGGGCCATGGCCAACTGCGCGCCGGTGATGGACGCCGCCGGCGAGGTGCGCGGCTGCATGATCACCATCGACGATGTCACCGACCTGGAACGCACCAACGAACACCTGCTGGAGGCCCTGCGCGCACTGGATGAGTCGCGCCAGCAGATCCGCGCCCAGAACGAGGAGCTGCGCCGGCTGGCCACCCGCGACCCGCTCACCGGCTGCCTCAACCGGCGCTCCTTCTTCGAGTCGGCCAAGGGCATCTTCGAGCGCCACATGAAGAGCAGCGAGGAAATCGCCTGCATCATGGGCGACATCGACCACTTCAAGGGCGTCAACGACACCTACGGCCACGCCGTGGGCGACTATGTCATCCGCGCGGTGGCCCAGATCATGGGCGATTCGCTGCGGCCCGAGGATCTGCTGTGCCGCTACGGCGGCGAGGAATTCTGCGTCCTGCTGCCGCGCACCACCGAGGAGCAGGCGCTGAAGGTGGCGGAGCGCATCCGCACCCGCATCCAGGACGAGTGCGGCACGCTCATTGCCACGGTGCCGGGCATGAAGGTGACCAACAGCCTGGGCGTGTCGTGGATCGGCTTCGGCGCGGAGAAGGTCGAGGAGATGCTCGACCAGGCCGACCAGGCGCTCTACCGCTCCAAGAAGGGCGGGCGCAACCGCGTCACCAGCTTCGGCGTCATTGCCGGCGAGAAGGGGCGGGCGCAGGCGGCGTGAGGGCGGGTCATCACGGACGCAGCGCTGATCCCGGAAACCTCGGTTGAGCGTCTTTCAACGCAGAGAACGCAGTGAGGCAGAGGCCGCGGAGCAAGCATCGGCATTCACCGGCCGGGTGCATGCGCGTGGCTCTGTGTTCTCGATGTTTCTCTCCGCGTGCTCTGCGTCAAATGAGGTTTTCAGCTTCATTCCGATGCGCGGGCGGGCGCGGGGCTTGCGGCGGCCGGGCCGCGGGCGATGCGCAGGTCCTTGGCGACGCGGCCGCGGTCGAGCACGATCACCCGGTCGGCGGAGCGGATGGTCTCGGGGCGGTGGGCGATGATGATGCGCGTCATGCTGGTGGCGCGGATGGCGTTGTTCACCGCCTTCTCCAGCCCCACGTCCAGGTGGCTGGTGGCCTCGTCCAGCAGCAGGATGCGCGGCCGGCGGTAGAGCGCGCGGGCGATCAGCACCCGCTGCTTCTGCCCGCCGGACAGTGCGGCGCCCATGTCGCCGATGAGCGTCTGGTAGCCCATGGGCATCGCCTCGATGTCGTCGTGCACCGCCGCCATGCGGGCGCAGCGCTCGATGCGGGCGGGGTCGGGGGTGGCGGCGAAGAAGCTGATGTTGTCGGCCAGGGAACCGGCGAACAACTGGTCGTCCTGCATCACCACGCCGATCATGGCGCGATAGCGCTCGTTGCCGATGCGCGCCAGGGGCTGCCCGCCCACCAGGATCTCGCCCGCGTCCGGGGTGAGCAGGCCGGACAGCAGCTTGAGCAGCGTGGTCTTGCCGCAGCCCGAGGCGCCGGCGATGGCCACGGATTCCCCGGCCTCGATGCGCAGGCTGACGCCGTCGAGCACCCAGGGTTCGTGTTCGCCGTAGCGGAAACGCAGCTCGCGCGCTTCCACCACCGGCCGCAGCGGGGCCGCGTGGGCGCCGGCGGGCCGCGTGTCGCGCTCCGGGGCGGTGAGGGCGATGTCGGCGAGGCGTTCGGCGTGCAGGCGCAGCACGCGCAGGTCCACGGCCTTGTCGATGAGCGCGGCGACACGCTGGATGAACTGGTCCTTGTAGGCGATGAACGCCAGCAGTATGCCCACTGAGAACACGTTGTCCAGCACCCGCTGCGCGCCCAGCCACACCACCAGGATGGCCAGGGCGCCGGTGAGCAGCGCATTGGCAGTGCGAAACAGCAGCCGCAGGCGCGAGGCGGCCAGGTCGTGGTTGACCGTCTCCACCAGCAGGTTGAGCCAGTGGGCGCGCCGTTCGCCCTGGCCGCCCAGCAGCTTGATGGTGCGGATGCCGCGCAGCGTCTCCAGGAAGTGGCTGTCGCGGCGTGCCGCCCAGACGATGGTCTCCATGGAGGCCTGGCGCAGCGGCGCGTAGGTGGCCCAGCGCAGCATGCCGTAGAGCAGCGCCGCGGTCACGACGATGCCGGCCAGGACCGCGCTGAACACGAACATGATGACCAGCGTGATGGCCGCCATGAGCCCGTCCAGCACCGCCTCCACGGCATCGGTGGTGAGCGCCTGCTGGATGGTCTCCAGCGAGCCGAAGCGCGACATGATGTCGCCCAGGTGGCGCGTCTCGAAGAACACCGCCGGCAGGCGCACCAGGTGGGTGAACAGGTTGGCCCGGCCCTGCACCCGCAGCGAGGCCGACAGGGCCATGAGCATCCAGCCGCGCATGGCGGCGACCGTCACCCGCATCAGCAGCAGCAGCGAAAAGCCGATCACCAGGGTGAGCAGCAGGTCGCGGTCGGCGGTGACCAGGGCGTGATCCACCACCCATTGCAGGAAGAACGGGCTGATGACGGCGAACACCTCGATGGCCAGGGCCAGCGCCAGCACCTGGGCCAGCGCCCGGCGCAGCCCCACGATGTGGCCCAGGATCTTCACCAGGCCGATGGGCGGGGGCGCCCTGCGCGGCTCGAAATCGGCGGTGGGGGTGAGCTCCAGCGCCACGCCGGTGAGGTGGGGCGAGGCCTCCTTGAGCGACAGGCGCCGCCGCCCCGCGGCGGGGTCGTGGATCACCAGGTCGTTGCCCGTGGCGCGCACCAGCACGACGAAGTGGTTCATGTCCCAGTGCAGGATGCAGGGCGTGCGCAGCAGGCGCAGTTCGTCCGGCTCCAGGCGCACGGCGCGCGGCGCCAGGCCCAACGGGTTGGCGATGGCCACCAGTTGCGACAGGCGCGCGCCCTTGAGCGACACGCCGAAGCGCCGGCGCAGGTCCGCCAGGTCCTCGTGGCGGCCGAGCCCGGCGCTGACCATGGCGAGGCAGGCCAGCCCGCATTCCGCCGCCTCGCTCTGCATGACGATGGGCACGCGCCGGCTCCAGCCCAGGTCGATGCGGTGGCGCAGGTCCATGGCTCAGATTTTTCCGGTGAGGCTGAAGAGGGGCTCGAACATCCACTCGATGAGGCGGCGCCGGTCCAGCAGCACGTCGGCCTCCAGTTGCATGCCCGCCGCCAGCGGCTCGGGCCTGCCGTAGGCGGTGACGTGCTGGCGCTCCAGTCGCACGCTGATGCGATACACCGGCTCGCCGCTGCCGTAGAGGCTCTGCATGCCGGCCAGGTGCGGCGGCAGTTCCGCCGGGCTGACCGCCGAGCGCGACACGGCGCCCACCGTGCCCTGCTGGTGGCCGAATTTCTGGTAGGGGTAGGCGTGCAGGCGCAGCAGCACCGGCTGCCCGGGGCGCACGAAACCGATGGCGCGGCTGGTGCCGAACAGGTGCGCTTCGAGCTGGGCGTTGGCCGGCACGATGCTCAGCAGCGGCGTGGTGGTGCCGACGCTGCTCCCCGCCTCCGCCTGGATGGCCGTGACCACGCCGTCCTGGGGCGCGGGCAGGACGATGCGGCGCAGGGCCTCGGACTGCACCCGTTCCTGGTCGAGTTCGTCGATGCTGCGGGTGATTTCCGCCAGCCGCGCCTGCGCCTTGAGGGGCAGGTCGTCCAGTTCCGCCTGGAGGGTGACCAGATCCCGCCGGGTGGTCATGAGGGCGCGCTGCAGGGTGCCCAGGCGCGAGCGCTGGTCCAGCAGTTCGGCCTCCTTCTCCTGGCGCTGCTGCGGGGAGATGAAGCCGCGGGACTGCAACAGGCCGTGACGCGCGGCGGCCTCCTCGGCCAGGCGCACCCGGGCGCGCTGCAGTTCGATCTCGCGGCCGATCTGGCCGTCTTCGGCGCGCAGGGCCTCGACGCGCCGGGCGAGGGCCTCGCGCTGCTGCGCCAGCAGTTGCTCCTGCTGGCCGCGTTCCTCCGCCAGGCTGCCCTGTCGGGCTTCCAGCAGGCGCGTGATCTGCGCCTGGGTGGCGCCCATGGCGGCACTCTGGCGCTCCGCCGACAGCACCATCAGCGGCTGGCCGGCGCGCACCGCCGTGCCTTCGCGCACCCGCACCTCGACCACCACGCCGGCCTGGGGCGCCAGCACCTTCACCAACCCCTGCTGCGGCACCAGCCAGCCCGCGACCCGCGCCTTGCGGGTGTATTCACCGAACACCAGGAAGGCCAGCAGGGCCGCCACGGCCACCAGCACGAACACGACGAACACGCGCTGGGACAGCGGCGAGGCGAGCAGCACCTTGCCCAGCCACTGGTTCTGGCTGTGGGCGAGGGCTTCGCTGCGGAACAGGGGCTGGCCCTTGGGCATGGCCGGTGAAGGGGGCACACGTACGATGATGCGAGTCTAGGGTGCAGTGCCACCGGGCCGCCGTGAAATCGCTCCAGCCCGGCCTCGGGTGCGCCCGCCGTGGCCGTGACGCAGCACACACCGGGCATGCACGGCGACGCCCGGGGCGGGAATTCCCGGCCATAATCGCGCCCTGGAGGGGCGAGTCGGGGGGCGCCTCGGGCGGCCATCCGGGTGGGAGGGCAGGACATGCAGAATGACGATGTGCAGGCGTGGAACGATGAACTGTGGCTGCTGGGGGTGCCCCGGCTGGCCGACTACCTGGAGTTCGTCAAGCACCGCACCCTCGGCGGCAGGGATGCCGACGAAGGCGCGCTGGTGGACCAGTGGCGCGCCGCCAACGACCGCTATCGCCAACTGGAGCGCGACGAGGCCGGTGCCCCGGACGGCGCCGAGGCCCGGCCCTTGCCCCCGGGCATGGCGCCGCTGGTGGAGCGCCTCATGGCCGACCCCTATTTTCGCCAGGCCTACGCCCCCATTCCGGTCGCCTTCGGCATGGTCGAACTGGACCGGCTGGCGGTCTATCAGCACCACGTCACCGTCGATCACGTGGAGCAACTGCGCCTGCGCCTGGGGGAGCAGCCCGACGACGAAACGCTGTTCCGCCTGTGTCTTCCCTTCGACCACCCCATGCCGCCGGTGAGGGTGGGCCGTGCGGGATCCCGCCGCTACGTGTTTCACTCCCCGTCCATCGATCTGCGCTACCTCGGTTCGGTGCTGCTGGACGCCGACCAGGTGGTGCGCTACACGCCCGAGGGCCCGGCGGCGGGCATCGTCGGGCTGGTGGTGGGCTTCGGCTCCAACTTTCTCAACGTCGTGCGCCACGGCACGCGCATGGTGCTCAACAACGGCTATCACCGCGCCTACGCCCTGCGGGCGATCGGCGTGACGCATGTGCCCTGCATCATCCAGGTGGCCTCCCGCTTCGACGAACTCGAACTGGCCGGCGGCTCGGAGATTGCCGAGGACCCGCGCTTCTACTACGAAGCGCCCCGTCCGCCCATGTTCCGGGACTTCTTCGATCCCCTGCTCACCCGCGTGTTTCGCACACCGCGGGTGCGCAAGCAGATCCAGGTGAGCTTCGACATCCAGACCGTGACGGTGCCCGACTGAGCGCCCGTGAAGGGTGCGTTACGACTGAGCGCCCGTGAAGGGTGCGCTACGACCAGCGCCCGTGAAGGGTGCGCTACGACCGGGCGGCCGTGAAGCAGCGCGTCCTGGCCGGGACGCAGGGCGCGCGCCGCAATGCAAATACCACCGGCCGGGCGTCCGGCCGGTGGTGCGACAAGCTCGTTACTGCGGGGGCGATGGCGCGCCAGGCCCGATGGCGCTCACGCGGGCTCCGCGCGCCGCCATCCCCGGGCGGCCGCGGGTGAGATCAGGAGCCGCAACTCCCGCCGCTGCCCTTGCTCTTCTTGGTGCCCTTGCTCTTCTTGGTACCCTTGCTCTTGCCGGTGCCCTTGCCGCTGCCCTTGCCGCTGCCCTTGCCGCTGCCCTTGCTCCCGCCAGAGCAGCCGCAGCCGCCACGGGAACCGCCACCGCCGGACACCAGTTGCATTTCCTCGATCGTCAAGATGCGCATTGCCTTCTCCTTCAGAGGATTGCCGAATCTGGCTCACCGCCGGGACGTGCCCGCCGGTGGCCTCATGCCGCCGCAGGGGGTGATGCATGCGTGGCCGTCGCTGCGGCGGCGCTCGCCCGCAAAAGGCACAAGACCACCCCTGGCAGGCTGACGACCGCCACGCGAAAAGAACCGCCGATTAAGCTCTGACCTCTCGGGAGCCGGTCGGTCGCGCGGACACACCCTGGCGACGGGAGCGGACCGGCATCCGCCTTGTTTGTTGCCGCAATACTACGCAGCGCACTTGCTGGGCGTCAATGGTACGACATGCTTGGCGGATGAACCGCAAAGGACAAAGGGGTAGGCGTGGACGGCGCTGGCGGCGTTGTCCGCGCTGCCGTGTTGCGCGCCCCGGCGCCGCGCCCGACAATGACATGGCACGGCAAGGCGCCCCATCCCGGGCGCATGTCGGGCGCGGAGAGGGACATGCGTCTGGCGCTGCTGGCCGACATCCACAGCAACCTGGAAGCCCTGGGGGCCTGCCTGGCCCACGCGCGCCGGCAGGGGGTGGACGGTTACGCCCTACTGGGCGACCTGCTCGGTTATAACGCCGACCCGCTGGCGTGCCTGGACATCGTTGCCGAGCTGGCCGACCACGGCGCCGTGGTGCTGGCCGGCAACCACGACGTGGCCTGCCTGGGCGGGCTGTGCGAGAACATGAGCTTTCACGCCCGCGAGGCCATCTACTGGACGCGGGCGCAACTCGGGGCGCCGCAGCGCGGCTTCCTGGCCGGCTTGCCGCTCACCGCCGCGCACGGCCTGGCCACGCTGGCCCACGCCAGCCCGGACCAGCCGGATCGCTGGCAATACATCAGCGGCGGCAGCACAGCCCGGCGCGCCTTCGACGCCTGCGCCACGCCGCTGGTTTTCGTCGGCCACGTCCATCACACCCTGCTGTATTTCACGTCCGCCAACGGCGAACCGCGCAGTTTCCAGCCGGTGCCCGGCACGCCGGTGCCGCTGTCGGCGCTGCGCCGCTGGCTGCTGATCGTTGGCGCCGTGGGCCAGCCGCGGGATGGCCTGAGCGCGGCCTGCTATGCCATTCATGACGGCGGCGCCGGTACCCTCACCAGCTACCGCGTTCCCTACGACTGTGCCGCGGCGGCCCGCAAGGTGCGCGCCGCCGGCCTGCCGGAGCGCCTGGCGCTGCGCCTGGAGGCGGGGCGGTGATGGGCCAGGGCGAGCCTCTGTCCCCGGGCGCGGTGGTGGACGGTTTTCGCATCGATTGCCTGCTCCACGAAGGCGGCATGGCGCTGCTCCATGCCGTGAGCCGCACCGTGACCGACGTTCCCGGCGCGCGGACTGATTCTCCCCGCGAGCGGGCCGACCTGCCCCTGGTGCTGAAGACGCCGAAGCTGGCCTTCGGCAGCCACCCCGCCTGCTACGTGGGCTTCGAGGTGGAGCAGATGATCCTCGCCACGCTTTCCGGTCCCGGAGTGCCGCGGCTGGTGGCCAAGGGGGATGTGGACGGCCGGCCCTACCTGGTGATGGAGCGCATCGAAGGCCCGGCGCTGGTGGATTTCGCCCGTCGCGCCCCGCTGCCGGCGGCGCAGGTGGCGCTGCTGGTGGGCGCCGTGGCCACCGCCCTGCACGAGCTTCATCGCCAGAATGTGATCCACCTCGATCTCAAGCCGGCCAACGTGCTGTTCCGCCCCTCCGGCGAGGCGGTGCTCATCGACTTCGGTCTGGCGCGCCACGGCGACCTGCCGGACCTGGTGGACGAGGAATTCCATGCCGCGGTGGGCACCGGCGCCTACATCGCCCCGGAGCAACTCCTCGGCGCACGCAACGATCCCCGCAGCGATCTCTTCGCCCTCGGCGTGGTGGCCTATCAGCTCGCCACCGGG
The DNA here is from genome assembly GCA_016208415.1 of Betaproteobacteria bacterium. Lineage (GTDB taxonomy): Bacteria > Pseudomonadota > Gammaproteobacteria > Burkholderiales > Rhodocyclaceae > JACQYB01. The sequence goes on from JACQYB010000008.1 coordinate 8,734, forward strand.
ACCAAGCCCTTCGGTGACCCCGCCGGCCGTCGCGCCACGCGCCGTCGCCTGCACGTGGACCCGGTGCCGCCGCGGGCGCTCAACCCGGACGTGCCGCCGTGGCTGCAGGAAGTGATCCTGCGCTGCCTGGAACTGCAGCCCGCCGCGCGCCACGCCACGGCGGCGCAGCTTGCCCACGACCTCGCCCATCCGCAGCAGATCCATCTCACGGCACGGGCGCAGCGGCTGGACCGCGGCGGGTTGCCGGCCCGGCTGCGTCGATGGTGGCAAGGCTGGCACCTGAAGCCGGCCGGGGGCGCCGGGGCCAGCGCCCATCTCGCGCTGGCGCCCCACGTGGTGGTGGCGGTGGACGTGGACGACCGCGACGCGGCCATGGACGAGGCCATGCGCGAGGCGGTGCGCCGGGCGCTGGTGGCGGAACCGGGGCTGCGCATCACCCTGGTGAGCGTGCGCGAGCCGCGCATGCTCACGGAGGACGCCGCCGAGGAATTGCAGCAAGGCGCGCATGTGCAGGCGTTGCTGGAACTGCGCCACTGGGCCCATCCCCTCGGCGTGGCGCCGGAGAAGCTGCGCCTGCACGTGGCGCAGGCCAGCGACGCGGCGGCGGCGCTGCTCGACTACGCCGCGATGCATCATGCCGACCGTATCATCATGGGCGCCCGTGGCGCCTCGCGGCTGCGCCGCTATCTGGGCAGCGTTTCGGCGCGGGTGGTGGCACAGGCGCCATGCTCGGTGAGCGTGATCCGGCCGCGGCGTTGATGCGCTGCGTCGCCAGCCATAAATTGCACGCATGCACCCATTTAATCGCTTGAATTGCGCCGCCACCCCGAGCGGATGTAGAACTTAGCGCCACTGGATTGCGCGCCGGCGTGTTCTCCGCCTTGATGTAGGACAAGCCGGAACAAAAAGCGCAAGGCACCCACATCGGGGAGGGGAGAGCATGGCGTCACCACGTCGTCGTTTGTCCCGGGCACGTTTTCCTCCTGCCATCCGGGCCTCGCCGCCCGCTCGTGCGGAACCCTGAAACTTCAACAACAACAGCGCGCAGTGTGCTGCACGGGCTGCGCAATTCACGGCGTCCATGGAGGAGAAGCACGATGATCTATACGCGCAAGTCGGCGGCACTGCTCATCATCGGCATCATCATGCTGGTGTGGGGAGGGCTCAACAAGGCAGGAACGCTGGACGGTCTGCAGGCGTGGCTGCATCCCGGCACCTACAAGGAGCACAAGCAGGCGGTCGAGAAGTACGCCACCGGCCTCAAGGAGGCGGCGGACAAGGCCCAGACCGAGGGCCAGCAGGCGCCCGAAGTCAAGCCCATGAAGGCCACCAAGTTCGACGAGCTGAAGGCGGGCCAGGCGCGCCTGTCCTATATCTTCGGCGGCATCTTCGTGGTGGTGGGGCTGTTTACCCTGGCGTGGAAGCCGCGCGAGGGCAATCTCGACTACTTCACCTCCATCTTTCCGGGGATGGCCTTCATCCTGCTCATCGCCTTCATCGTGCGCTGGGTGCTGGACCCCATCTTCGCCAACTGGGGGAAGGCGGCCCAGCCCACCCTGGGCTGGAACTTCGCCACCATCTTCAACCTGAACTACGTGGTGCTGGGCATCGTCATCGGCATCGTCACCGTCAACGTCTTCAGGATCCCGGCGTGGGCGCAGAACGGCGTGCGCACGGCGCGCTTCTTCCTCAAGACCGGCGTGATCCTGCTGGGCACCCTCTACAGCGCGGCGGAACTGGCGCAACTGGGCGCCCTGTCGGTGGTGATGATCGGCGTGTTCGTGCTGGGCTCCGTGGGACTGGTGCTGTTCATCGGCCCACGCATCCAGGCCACCAACTCCATGACCGGCGTGCTCTCCGCCGGGGTGGGGGTGTGCGGCGTCTCCGCCGCGGTGGCCGCGGCGCCGGTGGTGCAGGCCAAGGCCGTCGACATCGCCTACACCATCGGCACCATCCTCATCTGGGGCGTGGCGTGCATGTTCGTCTTCCCCACCATCGGCCACATCCTGGGCATGGGGCCGGTGCAGTTCGGCGCCTGGGCGGGTACCGGCATCCTCAACTCGGCCCAGGTGGCGGGCGCGGCCCTCGCCTTCGATCCGAAAGGCATCGAGACGCTGAAAGTGGCGGAAATCTTCAACATCACCCGCGTGCTGTTCCTGCCCCTCATCGTCGTCTGGCTGGCCGCCTGGTACGTCAAGCGCGAAGCCGGCGCGCAGAAGGTCGACCTGGGCAAGGTGCTGGTCGCCAAGTTCCGCTCAAGGATCTCATCGCCAACCGCAAGGAAAGCACCCGCGCCCAGGACGACGTGCTGCGCAGCGTGGCCAAGATCGAGGGCCTCGACAAGGCCGCCAAGGACGCACTGGGCGCCGCCCACAAGGCGGCGTGGCATACGTCCAAGGTGATTTCCGCGTACCGCGACTGGCTCGCCTGGCTGTTCTCCTTCGGCCTCATCGGCCTGGGCATGCAGATCACCGGCAAGTCCATGAAGCAGGCCGGCGGCAAGCCGCTGGTGATCGGCTCGGTGGTGGGGCTGATCAAGGCGGTGGGCTCGCTCATCGTCGTGCTGCTGTTCGTGCGTGAATTCGTCTGAAGGGGAGGAGAGGACCATGGCAGAAGAAGAGAAGCAATTCGAACGCGGCACCAGCTTGTCGATCTTTGTCAGTGACCGCAGGGAGGATGTCGGCGCCCTGATCGCCGCCTTCCTCATCGCGCTGGGCGTGATGCTCCTCGTTGGCTGAGCGGTGACGACCCCCACGCTTCGCTGCCCCCCAGGGGGGCTCATGCCGCCTTGGGGCGGCCCGGCGGCGGCATGTCGCGTCCCGTGGAAGCGGGCTTGTCCGCGATGACGGTCGAGACGCCGACTCGGCGGCTCAGCGGCCAATATCGCGGGCGAGCCCGCTCCCACACACGTAGTCCGTGTTTCGACCGAGCGGCATAGTCCGCGTTTTGACCTAGGAGGGGCGGGTGTGGCGGCGCGGGCCGCCACACCGTTGTTCCGCATGAGTTTTCCGCCAAGAAAGCTGTTGCTCGCCCACCACGGCACCGCCGGGGGGCGACGCGCCGAGTCCCTGGCCCTGCACCTGGCGGTGCCGGGGGAGACCCAGGTGATCCACCTGTACGTCGTGCCCGACTTCTGGGCCGGCATGCAGGGGGACGACTGGCTCAACAATTCGTGGACCCGCGACGCCTTCGGGCGTCACGTGGAAAACGAACTGGAGCGCGACGCCCGCCAGCAGATGGCTGAGGTGGCCGAGGCCTGCAATGCCCGGGGCGTGAGCTACGAGTCGGTGCTGCGCTTCGGCGACGCCGCCGAGTGCGTGATTGCTCTGGCCCAGGAACGCGAAGCCGATCTGGTGGTGATCGGGCCGCCGCGTCCGCGGGGTGTTCAGGGCTTGCGTTCCCGGATGAGTGTCGAGAAGCTGGTACGCGGGCTTGGCGTGCCGCTGGTGGTGGCCAGCGGGCAGTGAGCGCACACCAACCTGTCGCCTCGCGTGAGGCCCCCCGAGGGGGTCAAGAAAACGAGCGCAGCGAAGTTTCGAGCTTGCGGCCAAACGAGCGCAGCGAAGTTTCGAGCTTGCGGCCAAACTTGGGAGCGGCCCGGCGTTTCCTTGGGCGCGCGCTGATCGGGCGGCGCAGTCCGCTTGTCGTCGAAGCGGCCCCACCCGTGGCCGCGCCGGCGACTCAGGCGCAACCGCAACCCGGGGACACCGCCTGGGTGACGGTTCATGTCCCGGCGGCGCCGGCGGAGGTGATGGCGTTCTGCCGCGACCTGGGGCGCCTGCTGCGGCTCAATCCCCATCTGGAGATCCGCGCCTGGGAGGAGGGCGCGGGGCCGTTCCTGCCGGGGAGGACCTGGCGGTTGCACGTCCTCAACGAGATGACGGGCATCGAGCGCGAGCTGGAGTTGCGGCTGGAGGCGACGGATGCCGCGGGCTTTCGGGTCGCCCTGTCGCCGGGGGCCAAGCGGGCGCTGGCGGTGAGCGTGGCGCCCCACGCCGGGCCGGGTGGGGGCAGCGCGCTGACGCTGCGGGAGTTCTACGACTCCGCCGCCGGCACCGGGCAACTGGAGCGGGAGGTGGATCGCAGCCTCGCGCCCTGGGGCGTGGCCATCCGCCGGCACCTGTGCGGCATGCGCCGCTGGGGCCGGCTGCCGTTCTACCGGCGCCTGCGCGGCGGGTGGCTGGGGATGCGTCCCCGGGAGCGGCGCATCGGGCGGCTGATCGCGTGGACCAGCGTGCTGGAGTTCGTGGTCTTCCTGTTCGTGCTGGCGATCTTCTGGGCCGAGAGCCGCGGCTGATCTTCTGCTGGCGCGCGCCACCCCGGTCGAGAGCCGACGGCGCGACTCACTCCCCTTCCATCAGTTCCAGAGCCCGCGAGCGCCAGTCGAGCACCGCCGTGCGGCGGTGCATCTTTTCCGCCAGGGCGGGGTAGTCGGCGCGCATGACTTCGGCGGCGAAATCCGCCATGAAACGCGCCTTGAGCGCCGCGCGCGCCCGGTCTACGCCGATGTCGGTGTAGGGCACCGAGGCCAGCAGCAGGAAGCCGTCGTCGGGGATGCGCCCGTCCGCCATGTTGTCCTGGATGATGGCGGCGGCCTTGCGGATCGGGTCGGCCAGGTCCGGGCTGTAGGGGCCGATGATCAGCGCCAGGTTGGGAATGTGCAGCCAGTCGAAGCCGCGGCCGATGCAGATGGTCCATTCCCGGTGTTCCAGCTCCAGTTGCTGGTCGGTGCGCCGCACCGCGGCGATGTGGGCGATGTTGCCTTCCACCAGCGGCACCAGGTCGCGGCGCATCTGCTCGGGCATGTCGGGGAACAGCCGCTCCAGCCGCACGCCCAGGGCGGGGATGTCGTAGCCCGACAGGCTCGACACGTCCAGGGTGGCGCCCGTGCTGCCGTGAAGCAGCAGCGCATCCTCGTCGGTTTCGAAGCCGCACACCAGCGGGTAGACGGTGCCGTGGCCAGTGCCGAACACCTCCTCCACCTGGGCCTTGATGGCGAAGGTGTGGGCGCGCGCGGCGCCGGTGTCGTAGTCGAAACCGGCGCAGCCCCGGTGGGGATCGCCCCTCGAATAGTGGTAGGTGATCAGGATCAGCACGCGCCGGCCGCCATTGACGACCCCCTCGACATTGTGGGCCAGCACTTCGCCCAGGTGCGGCCAGCCCAGGTCGAAGCGTCCGCCCAGGTTGCGGAAGGGCTGGATGATGCCGGTGGGGGTGTTGGTGGCCACGGGGATGTTGATGCGCCCGTCCATGCACTTGAGGACGACGATGGCCGTGGGATGCTCCGCCAGGTAGCGGCTGCGCGCCAGCCAGGCCTCGGGGCTGCGGAAGGCCTCGCAGTGGCGGCGGGCGTGGTCCATGAGCCAGTCGATGCGCTGGGCGATGGGCTTGCCGTGGATGTCCATGTGTTTCTCCCCTCGATGGCGCACCATGCCCAAGGGGGGCGGTGCGCGGCGGCCTAATCGGGCGCGCGCCCGGTCAGGCGCAGGCAGGCCTCGCGATACTTGGCGCTGGTGCGTTCGATGACCTCGGCCGGCAGGCGCGGGCCGGGGGCGCGCTTGTCCCAGTCCAGGGTTTCCAGGTAGTCGCGCACGAACTGCTTGTCGAAGCTGGGCGGGCTGATGCCTTCGCGGTACTGGTCGGCGGGCCAGAAACGGGAGGAGTCCGGGGTGAGGGCCTCGTCGATGAGATACAGGCGCTCCTCGGCATCGAGGCCGAATTCGAACTTGGTGTCGGCGATGATGATGCCGCGTTGGCGGGCGTAATCCCGGGCCTGACGGTACAACTCAAGGCTGGCGGTGCGGGCCTTGGATGGGCTGGGGCAGCCTTGTCGCCTGCCGCAGGCCCGGTGGCAGGGCGATGCCACAGACGGTGCCGGTGGCGAGGTAGTCCTTCCAGCCGGAGCCGATGAGGTAGCCGCGCACCACGGCCTCGATGGGCAGGGGCCTGAGGCGCCTGACCACGAGGGAGCGGCCGCGCACCTGGGCGCGCTCTTCGTCCGTGGCCACCACGCTTTCCGGGTCGATGCCGGTGAGCTGGTTGGGGATGATGTGGCCGAGCCGGGCGAACCAGAAGTCGGCCACCGCCGTGAGGACCGCGCCCTTGCCGGGGATGGGGTCGGGCAGGATGACGTCGAAGGCCGACAGGTGATCGGTGGTGACGAGGAGCAGGCGGTCCTCGCCCACGGCGTAGATGTCTCGCACCTTGCCGCGACCCAGCAGGGGCAGGCTGGCGAGGCTGGATTCGAACAGGGGTCCGGTCACGGCGGCCAATCCGGTAGTCAAAGCGCGATTATCGTGGAAAAAGCCGTGGCCGCGGATGAAGCGGCTTCCCCTCCCCATTCATCCTTGAAACCGCTGTTGAACCGCTTTCAACGCAGAGATCGCAGAGAGGCAGAGGCCGCAGAGCAGGAACGGACATTCACCCGTCGGGTGAATGGGACTTGCCTCGTAACGCTCTGTGTTCTCGTCGTTTTTCTCCGCGTTCTCTGCGTCAAATGAGGTTTTTTGGTTCATTCGCGCACGTACGGTCTGGAGGGCTTGCCCTCCTGGGTGTCTTCGCGGTAGGGGAAGTGCACGTGGCCGTAGCGGATGGCCAGCACCGCCAGCGTCAGCAGCAGGATGGCGGCGGCTACCGACAGCATGCGCCACTCGGTGATCTCCTTGACGTCCAGCACCAGGTAGCGGGCCAGGGCCACCATGGCGATGTAGAGCGGGTAGCGCACGGGGATGTGACCGGACCGGAAATACTGGCCGATCATGGCCAGCACCTCCAGGTAGAGGAACATGAGCAGCAGGTCGGCCAGGGTCACCTTGTGGGCGGACACCATGGTGGACACCTCCTGGTAGCCGGCCACGGTGGTGGCGAAGGCGATGACCAGCAGGCCGACGAACTCGATGATGTCCAGACCGCTGCTGAAGAAGCGGCGGATGCGGTCGAAGGTGTGGGAGCGGATGTCCATGGTCGGAGCGCAGTCTGGGGGCGTTCTTGTGCGGATGAGGAAAGAACCGCCTGGCGACGCCGCGAGGCCCCGCCAATCTACCCCGGATTGTGGTCCACTTCCGGGTCGGAAGTCGATCCGGCCCGGATGGGGGGCCGACTTCGCGGCTCGGCCCTCACTTCGGCCTGGAAGGCCCCGGGGTGGGCGGGCGCTACTCGCCGGGCATCGGGGAACGCGCAGCCATGGCGCGCAGATCGGTGCGCGAGCCGACATGGCCGGCTTCGCGCAGCTTGCGGAACAGGGTGCGCGCACTGATGCCGAGCCGCCTTGCCAGCGCGTGCCGGTCGCCCTCGTGACGGCACACGGCCCAGCGCAGGTAGCGCAGTTCCGCCTCGGCCAGCGACACGATGTCGCCCTGCGCCGCGGGTCCGCCCCTGGTTTCGCCCAGGTTCTCCGGCAGGTGCTCGGGCAGGACGGTGTCACTGTCGGCCAGCAGGGCGGCCCGCTCGATGAGGTTGCGCAACTCGCGCACGTTGCCGGGGAAGCCGTAGCGCATGAGCTTCGCCATGGCCTCCGGATGCAGGCGCAGGGGGCGGCGGCTGACCCGGGACAGCAGCGATTCCACCAGCAGGGGCAGGTCTTCGCAGCGCTCGCGCAGGGGCGGGATGTGGATGGGAAAGGCACTGATGCGGTAGTAGAGGTCGCGGCGGAAGCTGCCTTCCTCGACCATCGCTTCCAGGTTGCGGTGGGTGGCCAGCACGAGACGGAAATCGGCCCGCATGGGATCCAGCCCGCCGACGCGGCGGAAGGTGCCCGACTCGATCAGGCGCAGCAGCTTGACCTGCAGGCACAGCGGGATGTCGCCGACCTCGTCGATGAACAGGGTGCCGCCCGCCGCCGCTTCCACCAGGCCGATCTTGCGCGCGACGGCGCCGGTGAAGGCGCCCTTCTCGTGGCCGAACAACTCGCTGCTGATCAGGGCTTCCGTCATGCCAGCGCAGTCCACCGCGATGAACGGCCCCTGGGCGCGCTCGCTGGCGTCGTGCAGCGCGTGGGCGGCCATCTCCTTGCCGACACCGGATTCGCCGAGAAGCAGGACCGTGGCGTCGGAAGGCGCCACGCGCTGGATCAGTTCCAGCATGCGGTTGAACGCCGGCGCGGTGCACCACGCGCACGGTCTCGACGAAGAACTGGGGGCGACCGGCGCCGTCGCGGATGGGCGTGACCTGCACGTCGACGTGCTTGGGGCCGTCCGGTGTGTGGTGGATGTGCAGGGCGCGGGCCACCCCGCCGCTTTCGCGGCTGACCCGCAGCGGGCAGCTTTCCCCGATCTCGTCGCAGGGTGCCGCCGCGTGGTGGGAAATTTCGTAGCAGAAGCGGCCAGGCTTGCCGGGGTCGCCGAATGCCTCCCGCCAGGCACGATTGACCCCCAGCACCCGGTAATCCGCAGCGATGAACACACGCGGTTCCGGCAGCGAGTCGGCCAGCGCCAGAACTTCGGGAAGGGAGGAAATGGCAGCGTTGATCACCCGCGTATTGTGCCATTGATGGCACAAGGCGAGTGACGTCAAAGGCACAAAGATGCGCTTCGGCGATCCCCTCGGCTCATGGCGGAAGAAGGAATTGCGCGATCTTTCAATGAGTTGCATCCGCGGCCACGGCCTGGTGCGGTTGTTGCGATAGGGCGCTTCCTGTGCCCAAGAAGAACAACATCAGACAATTGCAGTACCCGTGAGGACGGGAAACAAAGGAGGGGAAACCAAATGGCAGCAAGGAATGCCAGGGGCCTGTTTGCAGGTTTGGCGGCGGCGGCACTGATCATGATTGCGGGCGCCGCCGCCGCCGCCGCAGCAGGCGCAGCGCCGACGACCACCGTGCCGACAACCGGCACGCCAGTCTCCGACCCGCGAACGACCGGCGCCGGTGAAGCGACGGCGTCGCCGCCACCGCCGTCCATCGCCAATCACCGCTGCCTGCGCTGCCACGCCGACCCGCTGGAAAAGGAAGTGATCCAGCCCGACGGCAGGCGCAAGAACATCTACATGGACCCGGAGGTGTTCAAGCACAGCGTCCATGGCAAGGTGGCCTGCAACGGCTGCCACAGCGATGTCACCAAGCTGCCGCACAAGAAGCCGCTGGCCCGGAGCATCGGCTGCATCGAGTGCCACCAGCAGCAGCGCGACAAGCTCAAGGACGATCCGGACCCGAAGAAGCGCGAACGTCTGGACATCGTCGTCCAGCAAACCGACAACTATCTGCACTCGGCCCATGCCCGGCCCAACCCCAAGGACCAGTCGCGGGTCAACGCAGCCTGTCACGACTGCCACGACGCCCACAACATCGGCAAGCCGGGCGAACTGGCGCGGGCCGAACACCGGCTGAAGAATCCGGAGGTCTGCGGGCGCTGCCACGACAAGCAGAAGACCGACTACCTCGGCTCCGTCCACGGCAAGGCCGTCGTCGAGAAGAAGGACGAAAAATCGGCGGTCTGCTCCGATTGCCACACCACGCACAACATCGTCTCGCCGAAGACGGACCCGATGCAGATGGCGATCACCAGGAACTGCGGCGACTGTCACAAGAACGCCCGCAAGACCTACATGGCCTCCTACCACGGGCAGGTCAACCAGCTCGGTTACGCCAACACCGCCAAGTGCTTCGATTGCCACAGCGGCCACAAGATGCAGAAGGTCGACGACCCGACATCGACCGTGCACACGAACAACCGGGTGGAGAGCTGCAAGAACTGCCACAAGAACGCCACCGCGAGCTTCCTGGCCTTCCAGCCCCACGGCGACCCGGACAACCGGGAGAAGTACCCGGGGCTTTACTGGGCCAAGCGCTTCATGCAGGTCCTGATTTTCGGCGTGATGATCTTCTTCTGGGTGCATGTGCTGCTCTGGCTCTACCGCGAGGCTATGGACCGCATCCGCGGCAAGGGCTTCAGGGAAAACCTGGACCAGCCCGACATCGTCTATTTCCGCCGCTTCAGCCCCGTCTGGCGCTGGATCCACGCGCTGTTCGCCATCTCCACCATGGTGCTGATCCTCACCGGCACCTCCCTGCTGTTCTCGCACACCGACTGGGCGAAGGCGGTGGTCGTGTTCCTCGGCGGGCCGAAGATGGAGGGCATCGTCCACCGCACCGCGGCGGTGATCTGGCTGTCGATCTTCCTTTTCCACCTGGGCGTGGTCACCCGCAACATCTGGCGCGCGCGCAAGACCTTCGCCTGGTTCGGCGGCACCTCCCTGGTACCCGGCCTGAACGACCTCAAGGACCTGAAGAACATGTTCAAGTGGTTCCTCGGCCGCGCGGAGCGCCCGGAGTTCTGCCACTGGACCTACTGGCAGAAGTTCGACTACTGGGCGCCGTTCTGGGGCGCGACCATCATCGGCACCTCAGGCGCCATACTGTTCATGCCGGAAAAGACGGCCGCGATCCTGCCCGGCTGGGTGTTCAACATCGCCACGCTGGTCCATGCGGAGGAGGCGCTGCTGGCCGCCGTGTTCCTCAACACGGTGCACTTCTTCAACGTGCATTTCCGGCCCGAGCGCTTCCCGATGAGCACGACGATCTTCACCGGCGCCATCCCGATCGAGGAATTCAAGCACGACCACCGACTGGAGTACGAGCGCCTGGTGGCCCTGGGCGAGCTGGAGAAGCACCTGGTCCGGCGTCCGTCGCGGCGCGTGGATCTGGCCTCTTCCTTCCTTGCCAGCGTGCTGATCATCGCCGGTCTCACGCTGCTGACCCTGGTGCTGTACGGCCTGGCCACTGCGAACTGAGGGAGACGACGATGACCAAGACCAAGACATTGCTTGCCCTGGCCCTGATCGGCGTCTGCGCCACGGCATCCGCCCGGGGCGACATCGAGATGCTCGCCCGCACCTGCAACGGTTGCCACGGCGTGGGCGGCGTCAGCGTCGGCCTGTCCATGCCATCGATCGGCGGCCTGCCGAAGGAGTACCTGCGCAACATCATGAAGCAGTGGAAGTACGACGAACGCAGCGCCATCACCATGAACCGCATCGTCAAGGGCCTCTCCGACGACGAGATCGACGCGCTGGCGGCCCATTTCGCCAAGCAGCGCTGGGTGCCCGCGCCGCAGCAGGCCTCGGCCGCGCTGCTGGCGAAGGGCAAGTCGGCGATCTCCGAGAACTGCGAGGACTGCCACGGCTTCACGGGCAGCGACCCGGATGTGGACGCGCCGCGGATCAACGGCCAGTGGGCGAAGTACATGGAACTCGAACTCGCCAAATACCGCGATCCCAGGTTCAAGATGCCGCACCGCAAGATGAAGAAGGCGGCGCAGGACATGAAGCCGGCCGAGGTGCCGGCCGCCGCCGGCTATTTCGGCGCCCAGGACAAGTAAGGGAGGACGACCATCATGCAAACCCTTGATCGCCGCAATTTCCTCAAGGCCGTGTCCGGCGCCGCGGCTGCCTCCGTCCTGACCGTTCCGCAGTCGTTCGCCGCCACCGCCAAGGCCCGGGTGGTGGTCGTCGGCGGCGGATTCGGCGGTGCCAGCGCCGCCCGCTACCTGCGCCTGCTCGACCCCGGCATCGACGTCACCCTGATCGAACGGGGCACCCGCTACACCTCCTGCCCGCTCTCCAACGAAGTCATTTCCGGCGAGCGCGACATCAGGACGCTGCAGGCCGGCTACAACGGCCTCGCCCGGCGTGGCGTCAAGGTCGTCCACGCCGAGGTGACCCAGGTCGACCCCGTGAACAAGACGGTCGCCACGGCGGACGGCCAGTCATTTCCCTACGATGCGCTGGTGATGGCGCCCGGCGTCGACCTCGACTACTCGGCCATCGGCGGACTGACGGAAGAGCTGGCCGAAACCCGCCTGCCCCACGCCTGGAAGGCCGGGCCGCAGACCCTGCTGCTGAAGAAGCAACTGGAGGCCATGCCGGACGGCGGACGGTTCATCATCTCCGTGCCCAAGGCGCCCTTCCGCTGCCCGCCCGGGCCCTACGAGCGCGCCGCCCAGGTGGCCATGTACTGCCGGCATCACGGCAAGAAGAAGGCCAAGATCCTCATCCTGGACAGCAACGACAGCTTCTCCAAGCGCCCCCTGTTCGAGGAGGCGTGGAAGGCGCTGTACGGCTATGGCCAGGGCGGCATGATCGAGTGGGTGTCCGGCGCCACCGGCGGCATCGTGGAGCAGGTGGATGCCACGGCGATGACCTGCCAGACCACCTTCGACGACCACAAGGGCGACATCATCAACATCATCCCGCCCCATCGTGCCGGCAAGATCGCGCGCGACCTCGGGCTGGCCACCCTCAAGGGCACCTGGTGCGAGGTCAGGCCGGAGAGCATGGAGTCCACGGCGCACAAGGACATCTACGTCATCGGCGATTCCTGCGTCGGCGGTGAGCTGGCCACCGGCAACGGCTTCCCGAAGTCCGCGCACATGGCCAACTCGCAGGCCAAGGTGGTGGCCGCCGCCCTGGTGGCCAGGCTCAACGGCCTGCCGCCGCCGGTGCCGATCTACACCAACACCTGCTACAGCGTCGTCGGCCACGACTGGGGCTTCTCGGTGGTGCACCTGTTTCGCGTCGAGAACAACAAGTGGGTCTATGTCGCCAAGGGCAGCGGCATTTCGCCGGTGACCTTCGGCACCAAGGAGAAGCCGCTGCCCGTGCCGCGCAGCTACCGCAAGATGGAGGTGGCGTACGCGGATGGGTGGTTGCGGAACTTGCTGGCCGACAGCTTCGCCTGAGCGCGGGTGCCGGGCTGCGCGGGGATGCCCTGCGGCGCTGGTGCCGTGGGGCGTCCCCGGAGGTGCCGGGCTCCATCGCATGATGCGCCCGGATGGTGATGAATCCGGGCGCGTTCGTCCTTATGGCAGCAGGTCGTCCATGGCCACCTCCGCGCCGGCGTGCACCGGCGTGATGCGGCCGCCGGCCGTCAGGACGCTGCGTTCGGCGTAGCTGCCGCGTTGCGGGACGCGGTGGACCTCCAGCGCCTCGTCGGCGACGTTGAGGATCCAGTATTCGGGAATGCCGTTGCGCGCATAGGCGGCGAGCTTGCGGCCGCGGTCGTAGGACAGGGTGCTTTCGGCCACTTCGACGATGAGCACGGCGGTGCTGGGGTGGGCGTCCAGATAATCCCGCGGACCGCCGGTCACCACGGCGATGTCCGGTTCCGGTTCGGAGCGGTCGTCGAGACAGAGGGGAAGCTGGGTGCGGACGTCATGGCCGGTGCCGAAGGCAACTCGCAGAGCATCTTCGATCAGGCGAATGATTCCCGCGTGCCGGCTCTTCTGTGGCGCCATGTCGATAATCTCCCCGTCCAGCAGTTCAATCTTGTCCTCCGGACCGAATATGCCGGCATCCACCATCTGGTCGTATTCGGCGCGGCTGAAGCGGTGGAGCCGCAGCGGTGGTTCCAGGACGGCACTCATTGAAGTCCCTCCATCAATGACAAGGGCCACCCGGCACTGCCGGGTGGCCCCGCAAATCTACCGCAATTCGCGACTTACTTCACGATCGCGTTCAGTTCGCCCTTCCTGTAGCGCTCGGCCATCTTCTCCAGCGCCACGGCCTTGATCTTGCTCGCCTGGCCGGCGCAGCCGAAGGCTTCGTAGCGCGCCTTGCAGATCTCCTTCATGGCCTTGCGGGCGGCGGCGAGGTACTTGCGCGGGTCGAAGTCCTTGGGGTTTTCGGCCAGGTACTTGCGGATGGCGCCGGTGGAGGCCATGCGCAGGTCGGTGTCGATGTTGACCTTGCGCACGCCGTGCTTGATGCCCTCGACGATCTCCTCAACCGGCACGCCGTAGGTCTCGCCCATGGCGCCGCCGTACTGGTTGATGATCTTGAGCCAATCCTGCGGCACGCTGGAGGAGCCGTGCATCACCAGGTGGGTGTTGGGGATGCGGGCGTGGATGTCCTTGATGCGGTCGATGCGCAGCACGGCGCCGGTGGGCGGACGGGTGAACTTGTAGGCGCCGTGGCTGGTGCCGATGGCAATCGCCAGGGCATCGACGCCGGTGGCCTTGACGAACTCGGCGGCCTCGTTGGCGTCGGTGAGCAACTGGTCGTGGGACAGGACGCCTTCGGCGCCGTGGCCGTCTTCCTTCTCGCCCATGCCGGATTCGAGCGAGCCCAGGCAGCCCAGCTCACCCTCGACGGAGACGCCGATGGCGTGGGACATGTCGACCACCTTTCTTGTGGTTTCCACGTTGTACTGGAAGCTGGAGGGGGTCTTGGCGTCTTCCATCAGCGAGCCGTCCATCATCACGCTGGAGAAGCCGGAGCGCATGGCCTGGATGCAGATGGCCGGGCTGGCGCCGTGGTCCTGGTGCATGACGATGGGGATGTCCGGGTTGGCCTCGATGGCGGCGTCGATGAGGTGGCGCAGGTAGGCCTCGCCGGCGTATTTGCGGGCGCCGGCGGAGCCCTGCATGATCACCGGGCTGTTGGTCTCGACAGCCGCTTCCATGATGGCCTGGATCTGCTCCAGGTTGTTCACGTTGAAGGCCGGCAGGCCGTAGCCGTGTTCGGCGGCGTGGTCGAGCAGTTGTCGCATGGATACGAGGGGCATCGTGGTCTCCTTGACGTCGGAAGGGGTTTCAGGGGTTGGGGGCGGCTGCGGCCGCACTTGCCGGGCCGGGCATCCTAGCCCGCAGGTTTCGCGCCGGAATGGTCTCCGACGCGAACGATTTTCATGGTGTTGGTGCCGCCGGGACAGCCGATGGGCTCGCCAATGGTGAGCACGATGGTGTCGCCGTGGGCCACGGTGGCGCCGCGCAGCAGCGTCTCCTCGGCAACACGCAGGTTCTCGTCGCGGTCCTTGCTGGTGGGCGGCATCATCAGCGGGTACACGCCGCGGAACAGGGTGGCGCGGTAGCGGGTGCGCGCGTCCTGGGTGAGGGCGTAGATGGGCACGCCGGTGATGACGCGCGACATCCACAGCGCCGTCGAGCCGGACTGGGTCAGGGCGGCGATGGCCTTGGCCTTGAGGTGGTAGGCGGTCCACAGCGCCGCCATGGCGATGGACTGGTCGATGCGGGTGAATACCCGATCGAGGAACTGGCGCTCCAGCGCCACCTCGGCGGATTTCTCCGCCTCGACGCAGATGCGCGCCATGGCTTCCACGGTTTCCACCGGGTACTGGCCGGCGGCGGTCTCGGCGGAGAGCATCACGGCGTCGGTGCCGTCGAGCACGGCGTTGGCCACGTCGGAGACCTCGGCGCGGGTCGGCACCGGGCTGCTGATCATGGACTCCATCATCTGCGTGGCGGTGATGACGAGCCGGTTGTGCGCCCGGGCGAGGCGGATCATGCGCTTCTGCAGCGCCGGAACCGAGGCGTCGCCCACTTCCACCGCCAGGTCGCCGCGGGCCACCATGATGCCGTCGCAGGCTTCGAGGATGTCCTCCAGCGCCGCCACGGCCTCGACGCGCTCGATCTTGGCGATGAGCAGGGCGTCGGAGCCGGCCGCCCGGAGCAGGTCGCGGGCCAGGCGCATGTCGGCGCCCGACTTGGGGAAGGACACGGCGAGGAAGTCCACCTTGAGCGCGGCGGCGAGCCTGATGTCCTCCATGTCCTTGGCGGTCAGAGCGGGGGCGGAGAGGCCCCCGCCCTGGCGGTTGATGCCCTTGTTGTTGGAGAGCACGCCGCCGTGGTGCACGCGGCAGTGGATCTGCCGCTCCTCAATGGCGTCCACCGTCAGCACGATGCGTCCGTCGTCGAGCAGCAGCGTGTCGCCGGCATGGACGTCGTCGATGAGTTCCGGATAGTCCAGCCCGACGCGCGTCTTGTTGCCGAGTTCGCAGTCGGCGTCAAGGATGAAGGACTGGCCGGGCTTCAGTTCCACCTTGCTGCCGGCGAGCTTGCCGATGCGGATCTTGGGCCCCTGCAGGTCGCCCATGATGCCCACGGTGCGCCCCTGGCCGTGCATGCATTCGCGCAGCAGATCGACGCGGTGGCGGTGGTCGGAAGCCGTGCCGTGGGAGAAGTTGAGGCGGACCACGTCCACCCCGCCGCGGATCAGTTGCGTCAGGACATCCGGCGCACTGGAGGACGGGCCCAGCGTGGCGACGATCTTGGTGGTGCGCATGGGGGGGACTTGGGGTATAGGTGGCGGGACCGGACGGCTGTCCGGCCCCGGATCGGGCATCAGGCCTGGGCGGCGCGCTGTTCGAGGATGTCCACGGCCGGCAGTTTCTTGCCTTCGAGGAACTCCAGGAAGGCGCCGCCCGCCGTCGAGATGTAGGACACCTTGTCGTAGATGTCGTACTTCTGGATGGCGGCGATGGTGTCGCCGCCTCCGGCCAGGGTGAAGGCCCTGGTTTCGGCAATCGCCTGGGCGATGGTCCTGGTGCCGTCGCCGAACTGGTCGAACTCGAAGACGCCGACCGGGCCGTTCCACACCACGGTGCCGGCCTTCATGATGATGTCGACCAGTTCCTGGGCGCTCTTCGGGCCGATGTCGAAGATCATGTCGTCGTCGGCCACGCTGCCGGCGTCCTTGAGGACGGCCGGTTCGGCGGCGTCGAATTTCTTGCCGCAGACCACGTCGACGGCGATGGGGATGGTGGCGCCGCGGGCGGTCATCTTCGCCATCAGGGCCTGGGCGGTGGGCACCAGGTCATCCTCGCACAGGGACTTGCCGACGTTCTTGCCGGTGGCCTTGAGGAAGGTGTTGGCGATACCGCCGCCGACCACCATCTGGTCCACCTTTTCCGACAGGCTCTCCAGCACCGTCAGCTTGGTGGACACCTTGGAGCCGCCGACGATGGCGACCATGGGCCGGGCCGGGTTCAGCAGGGCCTGGGTCAGGGCCTCCAGTTCCTCGGTCAGCAGGATGCCGGCGCAGGCCACGGGCGCGTACTGGGCGATGCCGTGGGTGGATGCCTGAGCGCGGTGCGCGGTGCCGAAGGCGTCCATGACGAAGACGTCGCACAGGGCGGCGTACTTCCTTGCCGTCTCCTCCACATTCTTCTTCTCGCCCTTGTTGAAACGGCAGTTTTCCAGCAGCACCACTTCGCCGGCGGCGACGTCGAAGCCACCGTCCACCCAGTCGCGGATGACGCGCACCGGCCTGCCCAGCTTGGCGGCCATGACGTCGGCCACGGGCTTGAGGGAATTCTCCTCCGAGTACTCGCCCTCGGTGGGGCGGCCCAGGTGGGAGGTGACCATCACCCTGGCGCCGGCCTTCAGGCAGTGCTCGATGGTGGGCATGGAGGCGGTGATGCGGGCGTCGGAAGTGACCTTGCCATCCTTGACCGGGACGTTGAGGTCAGCACGAATGAAAACGCGTTTGCCGGCGAGGTCGAGATCGACCATGCGGATGACGGAAGCCATGTTGTTGTCTCCGAGAATTGTTGAAGTCAATCACTGAGTCGCTCCCGGGTAGAACCGGAAGCGGCCGGATGATTGATCTCGCCGGGCGGGAAGGCTTGTGGCCGCCCCGCCGGAGTCACATCCAGTCTGGCGTGTTACTTCGCAACGTGCTGGACGAAGCGCAGCATGTTGCAGGTGTAGCCGTACTCGTTGTCGTACCAGGCCACGACCTTGACGAAGGTGGTGTCCAGCGCGATGCCGGCTTCGGCGTCGAAGGTGGAGGGGGCGCTGTTGCCGACGAAGTCGGTGGACACCACCTTCTCGTCGGTGTAGCCCAGCACGCCCTTCAGCTCGCCTTCGGAGGCGGCCTTCATGGCCTTGCAGACGTCGGCGTAGGTGGCTTCCTTGTTCAGCTCCACGGTCAGGTCCACTACTGACACGTCGGAGGTCGGGACGCGGAAGGCCATGCCGGTGAGCTTCTTGTTCAACTCGGGCAGTACCACGCCGACGGCCTTGGCGGCGCCGGTGGAGGACGGGATGATGTTCTCCAGGATGCCGCGGCCGCCGCGCCAGTCCTTGGAGGACGGGCCATCGACGGTCTTCTGGGTGGCGGTGGCGGCGTGCACGGTGGTCATCAGGCCGCGCTTGATGCCCCAGTTGTCGTTCAGTACCTTGGCCACCGGCGCCAGGCAGTTGGTGGTGCAGGAGGCGGCCGAGACGATGGTCTCGCCGGCGTACTTTTCGTGGTTCACGCCATAGACGAACATCGGCGTGTCGTCCTTGCTCGGGGCGGACTGGACGACCTTCTTGGCGCCGGCCTTGAGGTGCTTCTCGCAGGTTTCCTTGGTCAGGAACAGGCCGGTGGACTCGATGACGATGTCCGCGCCCACCTGGTCCCACGCCAGTTCGGCCGGGTCCTTGACGGCGGTCAGACGGATCTTCTTGCCGTTGACGATCAGGGTGTTGCCATCGACGGCGATGTCACCGTTGAAGCGGCCATGCACGGAATCGTACTTGAGCATGTAGGCCAGGTAGTCCGGGGCGAGCAGGTCGTTGATGCCGACGATCTCGATCTCGGGGAAGTCCTTGGCCACTGCGCGGAACACCATGCGGCCGATGCGGCCGAAGCCATTGATGCCGACTTTGATAGTCATGAATGCGTCTCCCTATGGGGTAATTACAGAACCGATTCCACGGCGCTCACGACGTTGCCGACCGTGAAGCCGAATTCCTTGAACAGCACGCCCGCGGGCGCGGACTCGCCGAAGCGGTCGAGGCCGATCACCTTGCCCTCCAGGCCCACGTACTTGTACCAGCCGCCGGTCACGCCCGCCTCGATGGCGATGCGGGGCAGGCCGCGGGGCAGCACGCTGTCCTTGTAGGCGGCGTCCTGGCGGTCGAAGACGTTGGTGCAGGGCATGGACACCACGCGCACCTGGATCTCCTCCTGGGCCAGGGCGGCCTGGGCCTTGAGCGCCAGGTCGATTTCGGAGCCGGTGGCGATGATCACCACCTTGGGCGCGCCGGCGCAATCCGACAGCACGTAGCCGCCGCGGCGGATATCGTCGATCTGGGCAGCGTCGCGCTTGACGAACGGGAGGTTCTGGCGCGACAGGCAGAGGGCGCTGGGGCCGGTGCGCTTCTCCACGGCACTGGTCCAGGCCACCATGGTTTCGACCGTGTCGCACGGACGCCACACGTCCATGTTGGGAATCATGCGCAGGGTGGCGGTCTGCTCCACCGGCTGGTGGGTCGGGCCGTCTTCGCCGAGGCCGATGGAGTCGTGGGTGAACACGTAGATCACCCGCTGCTTCATCAGCGCCGACATGCGCAGGGCGTTGCGGGCGTATTCCGAGAACATCAGGAAGGTGCCGCCGAAGGGCAGGATGCCGCCGTGCAGCGCCATGCCGTTCATGATGTGCGACATGCCGAATTCGCGCACGCCGTAGGAGATGTAATTGCCGGGCTCCTTGCCGGAGACGTGCTTGCAGCCCGTCCAGTTGGTGAGGTTGGAACCCGTCAGGTCGGCCGAGCCGCCGACGAACTCGGGCAGGGCCGGGGCCAGGGCGTTGATGGCGATCTGCGAGGCCTTGCGGGTGGCGACGGTCTCGGCCTTGGCGTTCACCGCCTCGATGGCCTTGCGCGCGTGCTCGGCCCATTGCGCGGGGAGTTCGCTCGCCATGCGGCGCTTGAACTCGGCGGCCAGTTCGGGATAAGCCTTGGCGTAGTGGTCGAACTTCTGTTGCCAGGTGGCCTCCCAGTCGGCGCCCCGGGTGCGGGCGTCCCACGCCTCGTAGATTTCCTGCGGAATCTCGAAGGGCCCGAAATGCCAGCCGATGTGCGGGCGGGCGGCGGCGATTTCAGCGTCGCCCAGCGGCGCGCCGTGCACGTCGTGGGTGCCGGCCTTGGTGGGGGCGCCGGCACCGATCACGGTCCGGCAGCAGATCATCGAGGGCTTGTCGGTGACCGCCCTGGCGGCGCTGATGGCGGCGTGGATGGCCTCGGGATCGTGGCCGTTCACGTTGGGCACGACATGCCAGCCGTAGGCCTCGAAGCGCTTCGGCGTGTCGTCGGTGAACCAGCCTTCCACGTGCCCGTCGATGGAGATGCCGTTGTCGTCCCAGAAGGCAATCAGCTTGCCCAGGCCCCAGGTGCCGGCCAGCGCGCAGGCCTCGTGGGAGATGCCTTCCATGAGGCAGCCGTCGCCGAGGAAGACGTAGGTGTGATGGTCGACGATGTCATGACCGGGGCGGTTGAATTCGTTGGCCAGGAGCTTTTCCGCCATGGCCATGCCCACCGCGTTGGTGACACCCTGGCCCAGCGGGCCGGTGGTGGTCTCCACGCCCGGGGTGTAGCCGTATTCCGGGTGGCCCGGGGTCTTGCTGTGCAGTTGGCGGAACTGCTTGATGTCCTCGATGGACAGGTCATAGCCCGTGAGGTGCAGCAGGGCGTAGATCAGCATGGAGCCGTGGCCGTTGGACAGCACGAAGCGGTCGCGGTTGGGCCACTTGGGGTTGCCGGGGTTGTGGCGAAGATGGTGGTTCCACAGCACCTCGGCGATCTCGGCCATGCCCATGGGCGCGCCGGGGTGGCCGGAGTTGGCTTTCTGCACCGCGTCCATGGCCAGGGCGCGAATGGCGCTGGTGAGGTTGTTGAACACGGGCTGCTCGAAATCGCTGAATGTCGTCATGGCGTTCCCTTATGTGGCGCGGCCGGGCAGGCTAAAAAAGCAAAATTATCTTCCATTCCCGGCTGATTTAGTAGCTTTGTCGGCCGCCGCGGCAGCCGGCCGCCTTGCAGGGCCAGAGCACCCGTCCGGTGCCCGGCGGCTGGGCGTCCGTGACGGGCGCCCGGCCTCGGTGGTCCCGTCGCGGGTGCTCAGCCCCCTACTTGGTGTTGCGCTTCCACTTCTTCTCCATCAGTTCCAGCATCAGCGGCGTGAGCACGAGCTGCATGGCCAGTTCCATCTTGCCGCCCGGGACCACGATGATGTTGGGCCGCGACATGAAGGAGTCGTGGATCATGGTCAGCAGGTAGGGGAAGTCCACGCCGTGGGGGTCGCGGAAGCGGATCACCACCAGGGACTCATCCAGGGTCGGGATGTCGCGGGCGATGAACGGATTGGAGGTATCCACCACCGGCACCCGCTGGAAGTTGATGTGGGTCTGCGAAAACTGCGGGCAGATGTAATGCACGTAGTCGTGCATGCGCCGCAGGATGGTCTGGGTCACCGCCTCAACCGAGTAGCCGCGGCCGGACGTGTCGCGGTGGATCTTCTGGATCCACTCCAGGTTGACCACCGGCACGACGCCGATGGCCAGGTCCACGTAGCGGTGGACGTCGGCATCCGGACCCTCGTAGGCGCCGTGGAGGCCTTCGTAGAACAGCAGGTCGGTGTGCTCGGGCAGTTCCTCCCACGGCGTGAAGGTGCCGGGCTGCTGGCCGTACGGCGCGGCTTCCTCATCGTTGTGGAGGTAGAAGCGGCGCTTGCCGCGCCCGCTCTCGCCGTATTCGCGGAACATGTCCGCCAGTTCCGGCAGCAGGTTGGCGTTGGCGCCGAAATGGGTCGGTGCGGGCTCGCCCGCGGCCTCCGCTTCGGCGATGACCTTCTTCATCTCGACGCGGTCGTAACGGTGCATGCTGTCACCTTCGATGACCGCGGGCGTGATCTTCTCGCGGCGGAAGATGTGCTCGAAGGAACGCTTGACGGTGGAGGTGCCGGCGCCGCTGGAACCGGTTACCGCAATGACGGGATGCTTGATGGACATGATGGTCTCCCCAGGCAATCAAAGAAAATCTCTAATCCTGTCGCCACCGGCGACACGGTGAAACTCGGTGTCCCCACATGGGGGAGCGGCGGTGCGGTCGCAACCGCTGCGCCCGGCACCCGGCAGGTGCCTGCATGTCCCGTCCGGATCGCCTGACCCGATGCCGGCCGCGACGGCCGCCCCCGGCGCGTTCACGGCCTGTCCATCGCCGCGGCGGAGCGGCCGGCGCGGCGCAGGGCCGCCGTCGCCACCGCCGCCACGGACAAGCGAGAAAACCCCCTCCCACTTGCGCGGAAGGGGAAACCAGCACAGCAGTATGCTTGCTGGAGGGAGGAAAGCCCTCGGTCCGACGCCCCCACGCGGGGCGCCCAACCGTTCGATGCGTTGTCGCCGGCCTTCTTCGGCCGGCGCAGGTGCGCTGCCACGGCGTGATGGCACGACAGCGGCCGTCCGGGGAGAGAGGATGACGGCAGCATGGCGACGTGCGCGGATCGGCCCCGTGTCCAGCATGTGTCTCCTCTCCTCCACGACAGCCTCGGGTGTATTTAAAGCTTCAAGTTCGGTGAAGCCGAGAGGCATGTTAGCCAATGCGATCCATAAATGGAATTCACAGTTTCTTATGGGAACGATAAGGCAATTTCTGGGCTCTTCCGGCCTCCCGACCTGCCGTTCACGCACCGCTGCATCATCCCGGATGCCATTGCCGCAGACGCGCCGGATTCACCCCGGCGAGGTTGGGCAGCACCGCCAGCGCGCCGTCGAAGGACTCGCCGCGCGTGGTGCTGCTCACGGTGACCAGCGTCGGAATCGCCGCGCCCAGGGCCGCGCGCAGTCCGTTGGCGGAATCCTCCACGGCCAGGCATGCGGCGCCCGGCAGGTCCAGTTGCTGCAACACCCAGCGGTAGATGTCCGGCGCCGGCTTCTTTGCCGGGACGATGTCTCCGGCGCCGATGACTTCGAAGCTGTCCGCCGGCAGCGCCCGCAGGGTGGTGGCGAGCAGGGCGTCGACGTTTTCCGGGGAGGTGGTGGTGGCCACCGCCAGGCGCACGCCCTCGGCGGCCAGTTCGCGGATGAGATCCACCACGCCCGGCCGCGGCGGGATGTCGCCGCGGTTCATCAGTTCCACGTAATGGCGCGTCTTGGCGCGGTGCAGTTCGGCGATGGTGGCGTCGATGTCCGGGCGCGCCAGCCATGTGGGCTGGAAGCGTTCCAGGTAGTGGCGGATGCGTTCCTTGCCGCCCGTGACGGCGAGCAGTTCGCCGTAGAGCCGCTCGTCCCAGACCCAGGGCAGGCCGGCTTGGCGGAAGGCGGCGTTGAAGGCCGGGCGGTGCCCGTCGCGCTCGGTGTCGGCCAGGGTGCCGTCCACGTCGAAGATCACGGCTTCGAGATTCATGCTGCCGCCGGGCCGCCCCAAGGCGGCATGCGCCCCCGCGGGGGGCAGCGAAGCGTGGGGGTCGTCACCATGCTGCCGCCGGGCCGCCCCAAGGCGGCATGCGCCCCCGCGGGGGGCAGCGAAGCGTGGCGGCACACATCATCGCGGCGGCTCCGGTTCTATTTCGTCAGCGCCATGAACAGCTCGGGCAGCTTCTGCGGCAGGCGCTGGATGTGGTCGATGACGCTGTAGTGGCGGCCGAAGATGTCGGCGACGTAGTCGTCGGCCTTCGGGTCGAGGTTGATGCAATAGGTGAAGATGCCCTCGGCGCCCAGTTCCTTCACCGCCTGGCGGGCATCCTCGATGAGCAGGCGCCCGTCCGGGGCGTCCACGTCCGAGGGCTGGCCGTCGGTGAGGATCAGCATCAGCTTCTTGTCCGCGCGCCGCGCCCCCAGGTAATGGGCGGCATGGCGCATGGCCGCGCCCATGCGCGTGGAGAAGCCGGCCTGCATCGCCGCCAGGCGTGCCTTGACGTCGTCGCTCCAGCCCTCGGAAAAGCCCTTCAGGTGGTAGTAGCGCACGTCGTGGCGGGTGTTGGAGTGGAAGCCGCCGATGGCGAAGGGGTCGCCCAGCCGCTCGATGGCCCAGGCCAGCAGTGACACCGCTTCCTGGCTCAGTTCCAGGATGGTCTGCTCCGACCCGGCCACCTTCTGCCGCAGCGACTCGGAGAGGTCGAGCAGCAGCAGCACCGCGATGTCGCGCCCCGATGTCCTGTGGCTCATGTTGATGCGCGGATCGGGGGTGGCACCACTCTTGAAGTCGATGAGCGAGCGCAGGGCGACGTCGAGATCGAGTTCGCTGCCCTCCTCCTGGTAGCGGATGCGCACCTTGTCCTGGGGCTTGAGCAGTTCGAGCAGGCGCTTCAGGTGTTTGGCCAGGGCGTCGTGCCGGGCGAGCAGGCGGTCGATGGCGGCGGCGTCGCCCTTCGGGTGCAGGGATTCGTACACGCTCACCCAGTCCGGCCGCCAGGTCTGGCTGGCGTAGTCCCATTCCGGGTAGTGGCGCGGCGGCAGGCGGTCGATTTCCTGAAGATCGAGCTGCCGCTCCAGGTCGAAGGCCTCTTCCTCGTCGCCCTCCTCGATGAAGGCCCACATCTGCCGGTTGTCGTCGCGGTAGTCCACGACCGTGTCGTCGAAATGCACGTTGGCGTACTGGTCGCTCTGCCGGCGCGTGCGGGCGACGTAGGCCAGGGCCAGATCGGCGATTTCGCGGGTGGACGAAGCGCCGTCGGCGAGCAGGGCGTGGAAGCGCGCGACGAATTCCAGCAGCGCGGGATCGCTGTAACCGTGGTTCGGATCAAGCAGCGCGCGCGACAGCATGGCAAGCCGATGGCGCAGGCAGGATTGCGTCTGCGGGTCGCAGGCATCTTCCCTCGGCGCCGGATGCAGGCCCCGGAAGATGCGCCCCAGCCCCGGGTACTCCCGCGCCAGCAGTGTGTCGATGCGGCAGTCTTCGAGGCACTCGATGGCCAGGCGCTGCAACGGGCTGTAGTTGTCGGCGATGACCGGCCGGCTCCAGCGCCGGTGGCCCACCATGTGGGCGAGGGTGGCGCGGTAGCGGTCCAGCCCCGGCACGCCGGGGACGTCGTCGTACACGTCCGGCACCCGCATGCCCAGCTTGTCGTAGTAGGGCACGGGCTTGCGGATCTCGTGGAAGGCGCTGGAGTAGGGCACCAGGTGTTCGTGGCTGCGCCACAGGGCGCGCAGATAGAGGTCCAGCTGGCGCTCCACGTCCGCGAACAGCGTGCCGTGGCGCTCCCGCTGCATCACGGCGCGGCTGTCCGCCGACTTCAGGCTGAAGTACTCCTGCTGCCGCTGCGGGTGCCGGCCGTAGTTGCGGATGCCGTATTCCGCCCAGTTCCCCAGGCCGGCGATGGGGATCTGGGCGAGCAGCAACGGCGCCTGGGCGAAGAAGTCCGGCAGGCCCGGGCTCGGCAGCGTCTGGTGAAAGCCGTGGATGGAGCCGGTGGTGCGCACCATCAGTTCGCGGGCGATGTCCAGGTAGCGCACGAACTGATCGCGCGCGTGCAGGCGGCGCGCCACCGGCGCCAGCGTCTGCATGAACGGGGCGATGGCCATGCCGTTGGGCGATTTCTGCATCACGCCGACGACTTCCATGACCGCCGGCAGGGCGTCCTCGCCCACCGCCGCGGCGGCGCTCGGCCAGGCTTCCAGGAAGGCCAGGATCGGTTCGGCGCCGCGTCCCAGCTTGCCGAGGACGCGTGCGCTGTCCACGTAGGCTTCGACACCCTTGCGCGAGAGCGTGGCCAGGGCCTCGTACAGGCACTCCTCGAACACGTCCGCCACCTGGGCGAAGCCGCAGTCGAGTCGCGCCCAGTAGGCGCGGGTCTGCGGGTGCTGGAAGCGGCTGGCCGTATCGCTCATGCCACCGCCGGGCCGCCCCAAGGTGGCATGCACCCCCGCGGGGGGCAGCGAGCCGGCTTCATGGCGAGCGTGGGGGTCGTCACTATGGCCGTGCGTCTGTCAGGCGAAGACGGCGTCGATGGCGTGGTCCAGGGTGACGCGGATGTCGGCGTCGTCGGTGATGGGCCGCACCGCGGCCATGCGGCAGGCATCGGCCGGAGCGACGCCGCGGAGGATGAGCGCCGCGGCGTAGATCAGCAGTCGCGTCGAGATGCCCTCGTCCAGGCCGTGCCCCTTGAGGTTGCGGGCGGCCGCGCCGACTTTCACCAGCCGGGCGCAGATGTCCGCGTCCAGCCCCGTCTCGCGGACAATGATCTGCGTTTCCAGTTCGGCCTGGGGGTAGTCGAAATCGAAGGCGGCGAAGCGCTGCTTGGTGGATTGCTTCAGGTCTTTCATCAGGCTCTGGTAGCCCGGGTTGTAGGAGATGACGAGCTGGAAATCCGCGTGCGCTTCCACCAGTTCGCCCTTCTTGTCCAGCGGCAGCACGCGGCGGTGATCGGTGAGGGGGTGGATCACCACCGTGGTGTCCTGGCGCGCCTCGACGATCTCGTCCAGGTAGCAGATGGCGCCCATGCGCGCGGCGGTGGTCAGAGGCCCGTCCAGCCAGCGGGTGCTGCCGGCTTCCAGCAGGTAGCGGCCCACCAGGTCGGACGCCGTCATGTCCTCGTTGCAGGCCACCGTGATCAGCGGCTTGCCCAGCTTCCAGGCCATGTACTCGACGAAGCGCGACTTGCCGCAGCCGGTGGGGCCTTTCACCATCACCGGCAGGCGCGCGGCGTAAGCGGCCTCGTAGAGGGCGATTTCCCGGCCCTGGGGCTGGTAGAACGGCTCCTGGCGGATGAGGTATTGGCGGTGGTCGATCATGGCTATATCCGATCAAAAAAGTCGGGTAATGCGGCCGAAAAAACCCCGCCCGAAAGCGGGGCTGCGTTCCGGGCGGGCCGGCTTACTTGTGTACGCCCAGCTTGTCGCGCCAGCCGGGGAAGAGCATGTCCGCATCCTTGGGGAAAGACTCGAAGGCGCGGGCGAACTCCTTGTGCTCCCTGGCCCACTGGATCGGGTCGGCCTTGGCCTTCCAGCACTCGTAGGCCTGGCGCAGCGAGATGGCGCCGGCGGCCGGGCTGTCGATGTGGCCGTAGGAGCCGCCACCGGCGGTGTTGATGACGTTGCCGTGGCCGAGGTTCTCGAAGAAGCCGGGCAGGCGCAGCGCATTCATGCCGCCGGAGATGATCGGCGTGGTGGGCTTCATGCCGTACCACTGCTGGTGGTAGGCCGGGCCTTCGTAGCTGTCGCGTTCGCAGATGTAGGCGATGTCCTTGTCGCGGGCGTCGCCTTCCATCTTGCCGTAGCCCATGGTGCCGACGTGGATGCCCGAGGCGCCCTGCAGGCGGGACATCTTGGCCAGCACGTAGGCGGTGTAGCCGCGCTTGGAGCTGGGCGAGGTCACGGCGCCGTGGCCGGCACGGTGGTAGTGCAGGTACTGGCCGGCGAAGTAGCGGCGGGCGGTGGTCACCATGCCGGGGCCGCCGACGTAGCCGTCCACCAGGAAGGCCACCTTGTCGGCGTCGGGGCCGAAGGTGGAGAGGATGAACTCGCCGCGGGCGATCATCTCGGCGTGATCGTCGGCGGTGATGTTGGCGGAGAACAGCTTGGCTTCGCCGGTCTCGTCCATGGCGCGCTTCATGGCGTCATAGACGAGGGCGATGGTCTTCTTCATGGGCGCGAACACCTGGTTGCCCTGGGGCTCGTCGTTCTTGATGAAGTCGCCGCCGAGCCAGAACTGGTAGGCGGCGTTGGCGAAGGGTTCGGGGCGCAGGCCCAGCTTGGGCTTGATGATGGTGCCGGCGATGTAGCCGCCATTGACCACCGGACGGCCGAGGATGCGCCACAGGTCGGAGATGTCCTTGGCCGGGCCGTCGAACAGCTCGATGGCGCGGCGCGGCACGTAGAAGTCGTACATCTTGGCGTACTCGATGTCGCCCATGCCCTGGTTGTTGCCGATGGTCAGGGTCAGGAACGAGACGATCATCATGCGCCCGTCGATGATGTTGCGGTCGAACAGATCCAGCGGATAGGCGATGCGCATCTCTTCGCCGGCTTCGTCGATGTGGTACACCAGGGCGTCCACGCCCTTGGTGAAGTCATCGGTGGTGCTGACTTCGACGTTGGTGCCGGTGGAAGACTCGGCGGCGAAGTGGGCGGCGGCTTCCAGGTAGCCGTAGCCGGCCTTGGGCTTCATCTTGTAGGCGCAGAGAATGTGCTTGCCGCCCTTGATCAGGTCGGCTTCCTTCAGGTCGAGGTTGGCGTAGCGGCTTGACTGGTCCATGGTGTCCTCCTGGCGTGTCTGTCGTCCCGTTAGGGTCGTCGTGCGATGGTGTTTCCGTCTCGATGCAGCGCATGTTACGGGAGTGATTCCATAAATAACATTCACAGTTTATTATGGAGGTAATAAGCAGTTACTTATCAATCGCCCGTCTGGAACGCCATGAAGAATGTCACTCTACGCCAGCTCAAGGTCTTCGAGGCCGTGGCGCGCCACCTGAGTTTCTCGCGCGCCGCCGAGGAACTCCATCTCACCCAGCCGGCCGTGTCCATGCAGGTGCGGCAACTGGAAGAATCCGTGGGCCTGCCCCTGACCGAGCAGGTGGGCAAGCGCATCTTCCTCACCAGCGCGGGCACGGAACTGGTGCGCCACGCCCGCCTCATCCAGCAGCAACTGCGCGAAGCGGAAGCCACCATGGGAGCGCTGCGCGGCGTGGGCGGCGGGCTGCTCAACATCGCCGTGGTCAGCACCGCCAAGTACTTCGCCCCGCGGCTGCTGGCCACTTTCCGGGCCAGCCACCCGGGGGTGGAGGTGCGCCTGGCGGTGCACAACCGCGAGGACATTGTCCACCAGCTCCAGGAAAACCTCATCGACCTGGCCATCATGGGGCGTCCGCCCCAGGAATTCCCCACCGAGGCGCACCAGTTCGCGGAACACCCGCTGGTGTTCATTGCCCCGCCCGACCACCCCCTGGCGGGGGAGCGCACGGTCGAGCTGGCGGAACTGTCGGACGAGTCGTTCATCATCCGCGAGGGGGGCTCGGGCACGCGCACCGCCATGGAGGGCTTCTTCGCCGAATCCGCCTTCATCCCCAAGGCCACCCTGGAAATGGCCAGCAACGAAACCATCAAGCAGGCGGTCATGGCCGGGATGGGAGTGGCTTTCATCTCCGGCCACACCATCGGGCTGGAAACCGCCACAGGTCGTCTGGTGCGCCTGCCCGTGCGCGGCACCCCGGTGCTGCGCTGGTGGTTCGTGGTGCATCGCGCCGAAAAGCGGCTGCTGCCGGTGGCGGAAGCCTTCCGCGTATTCCTCGCAGAGCGGGGGGCGGAAATCATCGCCGAGGCAGCCAACGGCAAGACGCGCGCTCCGCAAGGCAGCATGCAATCGCCCCTCGCGCCGCCGGCGTAGTCAGCCTGTCGTGGCGGGCGTGCTCTGCGACCGGGGCAGGCGCAGTTCGAAGCGCGTCGTCCCTGTCCCGGAACTGACCCGGATCTGCCCGCCGTGCGCCTCGACGATGGAGCGCGTGATGGCCAGGCCGAGGCCCACGCCGTCGCTGGCGCGCGCTCTGGCGGGATCGACCCGGTAGAAGCGGTCAAAGAGGCGGGCCAGGTGTTCCGCGGCGATGGGCTCGCCGGTGTTTTCCACCACAGCGCTTACCGTGCCGTCCCCGCGCTGCGCCAACTCGATGGTGACGCGGCCGGCGGCGGGCGTGTGGCGGATGGCGTTGGACAGCAGGTTGCCCAGGGCGCGACGCAGCATGAGCTTGTCCCCGTCCGCGCCGGCCTGCCCGACGACGATCAGCCGCACGCCTTTCTCCTGCGCCAGCGCTTCGTAGAAATCGAACAGATCGCGCACCTGCGCGGCCAGGTCCACGCGCTCCCGGTGAGGCACGATCAGGCCATTGTCCGCCTTGGCCAGGAACAGCATGTCGGAGATCATGCGCGCCAGGTGCTCGAATTCCTCGGCGTTGGAGTAGAGCACCTCCCGGTATTCATCCGCGGTGCGTGCCCGCGACAGCGCCACCTGGGTTTCGGTCATCAGGTTGGCCACCGGCGTGCGCAGTTCGTGGGCCAGGTCACCCGAAAAATCCGATAGCCGCCGGAACGAATCCTCCAGGCGCGCCAGCATGTCGTTGAGCGTTGCGGCCAGTTCAGCCAGCTCGACGGGGACGGCGCCCACCGGCAGGCGATAGTCGAGCCGGCTCGCCGTGACGGCCGCGGCACCGCGCCGGATGTCGCGCAGCGGCGCGAGCCCGCGGCGCACCGCCGCCCAGCCCAGCAGGCCGGTGAGCAGGGCCGCTCCGGCCACGAACAGCCACAGCGTGCGCCGGAAGGCGCCCATGAATTCCAGGTGGTGCGCGATGTCGGTGGATATGGCGACGGTGACCGCCGGCCACTCGGAGCTGCCCGTGGGCACGGCGGCGGCGATGCCGCGCAACGCCCGCTCGCCCTGGACCCAGACGACAGGGCGGCCGGATTCGCCCGAGGACCGGGTTTCCAGCAGCGAGCGGGGGAAGCGGGCGCCGCCGCTGGCGAACAGGGTCTGCGCCTGCGGTCCGAAAATGGCGATGGCCAGGCCGTGATGGCCGACCAGGGCGTCCTCGAGCTGATGCGCCAGGGCGTCCAGGTCCGTCCGGGATTGCACCTTGGCCAGCGCATGGCGCGTAAGGTCGAGCTTGCCGTTGAGCACCTCCACGTCCTGCGCCTCGAAATGCCGCTCCACCGAATGGCCGATCAGCAGGCCCAGGGCCAGCAGCACCACCGTGGATGCCGCGGCGAACAGCAGCGTCAGGCGCAAGGTGATGGATTTGCCGCGGATCAGCCGCACTCCGGCGCCTCCAGCACGTAGCCCATGCCGCGCACGGTGCGGATCAGCTTGGGCTCGAAGTCGTCATCGACCTTGGCGCGCAGCCGGCGCACCGCCACTTCGATGACGTTGGTGTCGCTGTCGAAGTTCATGTCCCAAACCTGGGAGGCGATGAGCGAGCGCGGCAGCACCTCGCCCTGGCGGCGCGCGAGCAGCTCCAGCAGGGCGAACTCCTTGGCGGTGAGGTCGATGCGCCGCCCGCCGCGGGTGACGCGCCGACGCAGCAGGTCCAGCTCCAGGTCCGCGGCGCGCAGGACCTCCGGCTCCTTGGACTTGCCCCGGCGCAGCAGCGTGCGTACCCGCGCCAGCAGTTCGGAGAAGGCGAAGGGCTTGACCAGGTAGTCGTCGGCGCCCAGTTCCAGGCCCTTGACGCGGTCATCGACGTGGTCGCGGGCGGTGAGGAACAGCACCGGCAGGTGCTTGCCCGCCTTGCGGATGGCCTGCAACACGTGCCAGCCGTCCAGGCTCGGCAGCATGACGTCCAGCACCATCAGGTCGTAGTCCTCCGTAAGCCCGAGGTGCAGGCCATCCATGCCGTCGCGCGCCAGGTCCACGACAAATCCGGCTTCCGTGAGGCCCTGCCGGACATAGGCGCCGGTCTTGGGCTCGTCTTCCACGATCAGGATCTTCACGGTGCATCTCCCCGTACGGTCATGCGGATGGCTTCCATTCTGCGCGGACAACGGTGCTCCATCGCCAAGATTACAAAGATGTAATCGGCGTGTCAGCCCGGCGTCGGCTGGCGGCCAACATCATGGCATCAGGGGGCGAGGCACCGTCCCGACTTTCTCCAACGGAGGCCGACGTGAATGGACCGAGCCTGGCCCTGGCAGGGCTGGCACTGACGATGCTGGCCGGATGCGCCACCTTTTCCGCGGACGGCGGCTTCGGCCGGGTGGAGGAGATCGCCCAGGCCCGTCTGGGGCAGAAGCCGAGCTGGCAGCGAAACGAGGCGGACGTCGCCTCGGCCCGGGCCAGGGTCGGCGAACTGCTGGCAAGGCCGCTCTCCGCCGACGACGCGGTGCAACTCGCCCTGCTCAACAACCGCGCCCTGCAGGCCACCTACGCCGAACTGGGCATCGCCGAGGCCGACCTGGTGCAGGCGAGCCGCCTGCCCAATCCGCGCCTGGCCTACCTGCGGGCGCGAGCGGGGGAAGACTACACGATCGAGTCCTCCCTCACCTTCAACCTCTTCGCCCTGCTCACGGTGCCGCTGGCGCGGGAAGTGGAAACGCGCCGCTTCGAGCAGGCGAAGCTGGCCGTGGCCGGCGACATGCTGCGGGTGGCGGCGGACACGCGCCGGGCCTGGGTGCAGGCCGTGGCGGCGCGGGAGGCGGTGAAGTACATGGAGCAGGCCAGGCTTGCCGCCGACACGGCGGCGGAGCTTGCGGCGCGCATGGCGGCGGCGGGCAACGCCAACCGGCTGCAGCAGGCGCGGGAGCAGCTCTTCCAGGCCGAGACCGTGGCACGACTGGAACGGGTGCGCCAGGATGAGGTGGCGGCGCGCGAGCAACTCGTCCGGCTGGCGGGGCTGGAAAGCGCTGCCGGGCTGAAGCTGCCCGAGCGGCTGCCGGAACTTCCCGCGGCGCCGGAACCATCGCGGGACGTGGAGGGCGTGGCCCTGCGCGAGCGCCTGGACCTCCAGGCGGCGCGGTTCGAGACCGAGGCGCTGGCGAGCAACCTGGGCCTGACCCGGGCCACGCGCTTCATCAACGTGCTCGAATTCGGCCCGGCCCGCGTCACCGAGACGCCGGAGCCGCGCAAGAAGGGCTACGAGATCAGCTTCGAACTGCCGCTGTTCGACTGGGGCGGCGCCCGGGTAGCCAAGGCCGAGACGCTGTACATGCAGGCCGTGCACCGTGCCGCCGAGGCCGCCGTGCGCGCCCGCTCGGAGGTGCGCGAGGCTCACGCCGCCTACCGCAGCGCCCATGACCTGGCGCGGCGCTACCGCGACGACATCGTGCCCCTGCGCAAGCGCATCTCGGAAGAGAACCTGCTGCGCTACAACGGCATGCTGATCGGCGTGTTCGATCTCATCGCCGACGCCCGCGAGCAGGTGGCCAGCGTCGCGGCCGCCATCGACGCCCTGCGCGACTTCTGGCTGGCGGAAGCCGAACTGCAGCAGGCCGTCACCGCCGGCTCGCCGGGGGGGCTGGGCGCCCGCATGAAGGCGTCCGCCATTCCGGTCGCGGCCGGGGGCGAGGCGCGGCATTGAAAGGGACTGGACGAAGCGGTTAACAACTATTGCAAGGAGCACAGATGCTGACACGACGTCGATTCCTCGGCGCCGCCGCCCTGCTCGGTGGCGGGCTCGCCACCCAGGCCGGCCTGGCCGCGGTGCCCGAAGCGGCGGTGCAGACCAGCCCCGCCACCCAGCCGCCGCGGGTGCCGCCCAACGGCCGGCCCTACAATCCCGTGGTGACGCTCAACGGCTGGACGGCGCCCTGGCGCATGAAGGACGGCTGGAAGGAGTTCCACCTCGTCGCCGAGCCGGTGGTGCGCGAGATGGCGCCCGGCATGCAGGCCAGGCTGTGGGGCTACAACGGTGGCAGCCCCGGCCCCACCATCGAATGCGTGGAAGGCGACAAGCTGCGCATCTTCGTCACCAACCGCCTGCCCGAGCACACCACCATCCACTGGCACGGCGTGTTGCTGCCCAGCGGCATGGACGGCGTGGGCGGGCTCACCCAGCCGCAGATCCCCGCCGGCAAGACCTTCGTCTACGAGTTCCAGATGAAGAAGTCCGGCACCTTCATGTACCACCCCCACGCCGACGAGATGGTGCAGATGGCCATGGGCATGCACGGCTTCATCGTCGTGCATCCGAAAAACCCGGCGCAGTACCGGGTGGACCGGGACTACGTGTTCCTCATCAACGCCTTCGACATCGAGCCGGGCGCCGCCACGCCCAAGGTCGCCACCATGCTCGAATTCAACCTGTGGGCCTGGAACAGCCGCGTTTTCCCCGGCATCGACCCGCTGCTGGCGCGCACCGGCGAGCGGGTGCGCATCCGCATCGGCAACCTCACCATGACCAACCATCCCATCCACCTGCACGGCTACGATTTCGAGGTGACGGGCACCGACGGCGGCTGGGTGCCGAAGTCCGCCCGCTGGCCGGAGGTGACGGTGGATGTGGCGGTGGGTCAGATGCGGGCCATCGAGTTCGACGCCATCCACCCCGGCGACTGGGCCTTCCACTGCCACAAGTCCCACCACACCATGAACGCCATGGGCCACAACGTGCCCACCCTGATCGGCGTGGACCACCGCGGCCTGGTGGAGAGAATCAACCGCCTCGTGCCCGACTACATGCTGATGGGCGATCGCGGCATGGCCGACATGGGCGCGATGGAGATGCCCCTGCCCGACAACACCCTGCCCATGATGACCGGCCAGGGCCCCTTCGGCCCGCTGGAGATGGGCGGCATGTTCACCGTGGTGAAGGTGCGCGACGACCTCAAGCCCGGCGACTACAAGGACCCGGGCTGGTACCGCCACCCCGCGGGCACCGTGGCCTACGCCTGGAGCGGCGAGCCGGCGCCGTCGGCCCGCGCCCCCGCAGCGCAGGTGCCCGCGGCCGGGCCGGCGCTCAGTGTGCGGCGTGGCGGCCAAGGGAAGCACTGAAGCACTGAAGCGGTGGCCTCCGCGCAGGTCTTCCTGGCTGACCGGGAGGTCCGTCCATCGTTGCCCCACCACCACCTGGAAGGAGACGCCATGAAGCCATCGATCACAATCCTCGTCATCACCCTCGCCGCGCTCGCCGGACAGGCCCACGCCCACGGCGACGCGGGCCACGCCAGGCAGCCCGCCGTGGCGGCCGCGCGGGCAGAACAGCAGCCCTTCGGCATCGCCGGAGACCCGAAGCAGGTCACCCGCACCATCGTCTTCGACATGAGCGACGAGATGCGCTTCGACCCCTCCCGCATCCAGGTCCGGCGCGGCGAGACCATCCGTTTCGTGGCCCGCAACCGCGGCCGGATGATGCACGAGATGGTGCTCGGCACCGCGCAGGATCTGCAGGCCCATTCCGAACTGATGAAGAAATTCCCCGGCATGGAGCACGACGAGCCCCACATCGCCCACGTCGCGCCGGGCGGGATGGAGGAGATCGTGTGGCGCTTCAACCGCGCGGGCCAATTCGACTACGCTTGCCTCGTCGCCGGCCACTTCGAGGCCGGCATGGTGGGGGCGGTCACGGTGCGGTGAGCGGGCCGGCGTTGTTGCAGTCGCTGGCGCGGTAGTCCCCTCTTCTTCATTCTTCCG
>JACQYB010000009.1 GCA_016208415.1 Betaproteobacteria bacterium
CAGGCGATCGAAGGTGCGGAACACGAACACCAGCCCGAAGCGCTCCTCGGGCAGCGTGTAGTCCTCGCGGCGGTGCTCGCCGGGATCGCTGTAGGTCACAGCCCGCCCCTGGCGGTGGATGGCCAGCACGTGACCCGGCTCCAGGCCATGGGCGCGCCCGATGCCCAGGGTGACCACATGGCTGCGGCCGGTCTCGCCCACGCCCTCGTAGATCTTGACGATGCGCCCCTCCACGTCCCTCTCCGGGGCGTGCGGCGCATGGGTGATCACGTCCGGCGTGACGGCGGCCACCAGCCGGTCGCCCAGCCCCACCTCCTGCTTCGAGGAGACGATTTCCAGCGTTGCCGGCGCGCCGGGCCGTACCAGTCGCGCACTGCCCAGGAACACCGCCTCGTAGCCGAGCACCTCGCCGCTGCGCGGGTCCTTCACCGGCTGCGCCGGGCGATAGACCTGCCAGCTCTTCGCGCCCGACTCCACGCCGGTGGCGTAGATGGTGTTGCCGGCGCCGACGAACACCCGGTCTTCCTGGGTCGCGACGATCTTCGGTGCGGCGTCCAGCGCGCCTTCCTCGACGATCAGCGGCTCGGA
The DNA here is from genome assembly GCA_016208415.1 of Betaproteobacteria bacterium. Classification (GTDB taxonomy): domain Bacteria; phylum Pseudomonadota; class Gammaproteobacteria; order Burkholderiales; family Rhodocyclaceae; genus JACQYB01. The sequence goes on from JACQYB010000009.1 coordinate 589, forward strand.
CAGGTAGGGTGCGATCACATGGTGGGGGATGCTGGGGATGGCCCGCGCACCACCTTCCTCATGCACCCGGGGCTGGAGTCGTTCGGGGGTGGCCACACGCAGCGTCGGTCCGCTGCGGTCCAGAGCCAACACCTGGCCCGGATAGATGCGGTGGGGGTTGCCGACCTGCTCGCGGTTCATGCGCCACAGCTCGGGCCAGCGCCAGGGTTCGCGCAGGAAGCGGCCCGAAATCCCCCACAGGGTGTCGCCGCGACGGACGGTGTAGGAATCGGGTGCATCGCCCGCGAGCTGCAGCGGCGCGGCGGGGGCGGCCGTGGCCGGCGCACTTGAGAATCCCAACAGGAGGACGAATATAATGCGAAGAAACATGGTCTGGGCGTCGCCTGACGGATCGGTGGAGGTGATGCCTGTTAATTACGGCGCGTGGCCGCGGCACCTGAATGCCGTGTGTGGCCGCCGCACGGCAGTCTAGCACGGGGGACGTTGGCTTCCAGCGGCTCGCCCGGCTTTTGCGCTGCCGATATACCCAGAGGCGGCGACGCCTCCGACAACACGGCAGGTCTCCCATGGCATTGCTCCCCATCCTGCGCTATCCCGACGAGCGGCTGCATTGCCAGGCCGCCCCGGTGGAGCGCGTGGACGAAGAAGTCCGCAAGCTGGCCCGCGACATGGCCGAGACCATGTACGCCGCCCCGGGCATCGGCCTGGCGGCCACCCAGGTCAATGTCCATCGCCAGGTGATCGTCATCGACATCAGCGAGGAGCGCAACCGGCTGGTGACGCTCATCAACCCCGAACTCCTCGCCCGCGAAGGCGAACAGGTGTGCGAGGAAGGCTGCCTCTCGGTGCCCGGCATCTACGAGAAGGTGAGCCGTGCCGAGCGCGTCACGGTGCGCGCCCTGGGCCTGGACGGCGAACCCTTCACGCTGCAGGCCGAGGGGCTGCTGGCGGTATGCGTGCAGCACGAGATGGACCACCTCCAGGGCCGGATCTTCGTCGAGTACCTGTCGCGCTTGAAGCAGGTGCGCATCCGCGGCCGGCTGGCGAAGCAGGCGCGCATCACGGCCTGAGGCGCGTTGGCAGGGGCGGGGGCCCGCGACCGCCGCCGCCGATATCGCGGGCAAACCTGCTCCCACACTCCACATTCCATCGTCCGTGGTCATTCCACGGGGAGAGACCCAGGCCATGCGTGTAGCTTTCGCCGGTACGCCGGAATTCGCCGCCGCGGCGCTGGAAGCCATCCTGGCCGCCGGCCATGCCGTGCCCCTGGTGCTCAGCCAGCCGGATCGCCCGGCCGGACGGGGCTTGTCGCTCCAGCCCGGCGCCGTCAAGGCGGTGGCGCTCAGGCACGGCGTCGCCGTCCACCAGCCGGCCTCGCTCAAAGGCGAGGCCGAGCGGCAGCCCCTGGCGCAGGCGGCGCCCGACGTGCTGGTGGTGGCGGCCTACGGGTTGATCCTGCCGGCGGCGGTGCTGGCGCTGCCGCGGCTGGGCTGCATCAACATCCACGCTTCGCTGCTGCCGCGCTGGCGCGGCGCCGCGCCCATCCAGCGCGCCATCGAGGCCGGCGACACCGAGAGCGGCATCACCATCATGCACATGGACGCCGGGCTGGACACCGGCCCCATGCTGCTGGTGCGCCGGCTGGTCATCGACCCCGGCGAGACCGGCGGCACGCTGCACGACCGGCTGGCCATCCTGGGCGCGCAAGCCATCGTCGAGGCTTTGGCCCGGCTGGAGGCCGGCGACCTGCCTGCCACCCCGCAGCCCGCGGCGGGCGTCACCTACGCCCGCAAGCTGGAGCGGGAGGAATCGGCGCTGGACTGGCGCCGCCCGGCCCGCGAGCTGGAACGGCGCATCCGCGCCTTCGACCCCTTTCCCGGCACCCATGCCCGGCTGGGCGACACGACGCTCAAGGTATGGCAGGCGAAGCTCGCGTCGGGGCGCGGCGAGCCGGGCGAAGTGCTGGCCGTGGGCACGGAGGGCATTACCGTGGCCTGCGCAGAGGAAGCGCTCACCCTCACGCAATTGCAGAAACCGGGCGGCAAGCGCCTGGCGGCCGGGGATTTCCTGCGCGGCTTCGCCGTCGCCCCCGGCGCCCGCCTGGACGTGGCGCGGGATCACCGCGCTGCGCACGGCCGTCCCTGACCGGGCAGCCGCCCCCTCGGGGGCGGGCGAAGGAATGCGGGCGCGGGGGCGCATTGAACCTTGATTCCTCAGTTGAACGCGCCCGAGTGTGGGCCTGCCGGGTCGGCTGGCAAGGCGCGACGAGGCCGCGGGGCCGCCCCCCGCTTTGATGCGCAACGCCGCCGGACGGCCCGGCAGGCGCGCAATCGGGCGCGTAGCGGGCGCACCCACCCGGTGCGCGTGAGCGAAGGCGCAGACCTCAAACTCCATGCGGCCTCCCGAGGGAAAACGAGCGGTCAACTGAGGAATCAAGGTTGAATCCTTCCCCCGCGGCCCCATCTAACCCAGCGTCAATTCCCTCTCCGGCGAGGACATCAACATGCTTGGCAACTGGCTCAAGACCTCCATCCTCATGGCGGGCATCATGGCCCTGTTCGGCGTCATCGGTTCCATGATCGGCGGCCAGCAGGGCATGCTGCTGGCGCTGCTGTTCGGCGGCGCGATGAACGTCTTCTCCTACTGGTTCTCGGACAGGATGGTGCTGCGCATGTACAACGCGCAGCAGGTGGACGAGACCAGCTCCCCCTACCTCTACAACATGGTGAAGGAGCTGGCGGGGCGCGCCGGCCTGCCCATGCCCAAGGTGTACATCATCGACGAGGCCCAGCCCAACGCCTTCGCCACCGGGCGCAATCCGGACAACGCCGCGGTGGCCGCCACGACCGGCATCCTGCAGGTGCTGTCGGCGCGTGAACTGCGCGGCGTCATGGCCCACGAACTGGCCCACGTGCGCCACCGCGACATCCTGATCTCCACCATCTCCGCCACCATGGCGGGGGCCATCTCGGCCCTGGCCAACTTCGCCATGTTCTTCGGCGGGCGCGGCGGGGACGGCCGCCCCGCCAACCCCGTCGCCACCATCGCCGTGGCGCTGCTGGCGCCGCTGGCCGCCAGCCTGATCCAGATGGCGATTTCCCGCGCCCGGGAGTTCGAGGCCGACCGCGGCGGCGCCGAGATCAGCGGCGACCCCCTCGCCCTGGCCGACGGCCTGGCCAGGATCGACGCCTACGCCCGCGGCATCCCCATGGCCCCCGCCGAGGCGCACCCCGAGACGGCGCAGATGATGATCATGAATCCGCTGTCGGGCGGGGGCATCGCCGGGCTGTTCAGCACCCACCCGGCCACGGAGGAGCGCATCGCGCGCCTGCGGGCGCTGGCTGGCTCATGGTGACAGTGGCGTAGGACGCGTGCGCCGCTGGCCTTTGCCCGCCAGCGCCACGGGTTGCGTCGATCGCGGCCGGCTGCGGTAATCTTGCGCACCCCCGAGCACGCATTCGAAGACCCTCCGCCCATGAGCACGCCCGCCCGCGACGCACGTACCGTAACGCCGGGCGCACTGGCCGCCTGGATCGACCGCAACATCCTCGATCTGGGCCGGCAGATGCGTCTTTCCTACCTGCCGCCGCTGATGGTCTACGTGGCGGCGGGCATCTCCGGGCTGACGGCCATCGTCGGCACCTTCTTCGTCAAGGAATACCTCGGCCTGTCGGCCCAATTCCTTGCCGCCCTGGGCTTCTGGGCGACGCTGCCGTGGGCCGTCAAGCTGCCGCTGGGCCACCTCGTGGACCTCATCTGGCGCCACAAGGCGGGCCTGGTGTGGCTGGGCGCCGGGCTCATCGCCGCCAGCCTGCTGATCATGCTGGGCCTGCTGACCGACCGGGCGGCCATGCAGGCGCTGTTGCCGGTGGAAACCTGGTACGTGGTGAGCGCGCTGCTGGCCCCCCTGGGCTACGTGGTGCAGGACGTGGTGGCCGATGCCATGACGGTGGAGGCGGTGCCGCGGGTGGATGACGATGGCCGCCCCGTGGAGCCCGAGGCGCGCCGCCTCATGCACGCCACCATGCAGACCCTGGGGCGCGTGGCCATCATCGGCGGCACGGTGCTGGTGGCGCTGGTCAACGTGCTCATGTTCCGCGGCGTGGAGGCGCTGCCGGAGGCGGGCAAGGCGGCCGTCTATACGCAGATCTACGCCATGGCCCTGGTCATTCCGCTGGTGTCGGTGGCGGGGGTGATGCTGGCCGGCTGGCTCAGGCGCCGCCACGCCCGGGCGCTGACCCGCCAGGGGCTGGGCCGCGAGGAGATCGACGCACTGCTCCATGGCGTCGCGGAAAAACACACCCCCAACTGGTGGATCCTCGGTGGCGGCCTGGCCTTCGGGCTGGTGTCGCTGGCGGTGGGCGTGAATGACCTGCGCTTCGGCCAGGAGTTGATCTTCTCCGTCTCCATGACCATCGTCGTGTTCCTGATGTGGCGGCTGGTGCGCGAACTGGACGCCGAGGCGCGCGGCGTGCTGGTGGGCACGGCGCTGATGGTGTTCGTGTTCCGCGCCCTGCCGGGGCCGGGGCCGGGCTCCACGTGGTGGATGATCGACCAGCTCGGCTTCGACCAGCAGTTCCTGTCCCAGCTCGCGCTGCTGTCCAACGGCATGACGCTGGCCGGGCTGTTCCTGTTCCGCCGCTTTATGGCGGAGCGCTCCATGGCCTACATCATTGGCTTCCTGACGCTCGCCGGCACCGCGCTGTCGCTGCCCATCGTCGGCATGTACTACGGCCTGCATCAGTGGACGGCGGCGCTCACCGGCGGCGTGGTGGATGCGCGCTTCATCGCCCTCATCGACACGGCGCTGGAATCGCCCCTGGGCCAGATCGCCATGGTGCCCATGCTGGCGTGGATCGCCAATTCGGCGCCGGCCCACCTCAAGGCCACCTATTTCGCGGTGATGGCGTCCTTCACCAACCTGGCGCTGGCGCTCAGCCAGATCGCCACCAAGCACCTCAACGGGCTGTTGGTGGTGCGGCGCGAGGTGCGCGACGCCGTGACCGGCGCCGTGTCGATGCCCGCGGACTACAGCCAGCTCGGCGTGCTGCTCGTGAGCACCACGGTGCTGGGCCTGGTGCTGCCCTTCATCGCCATCGCCGCGGCGCGGGCCGGGGGCTGGCGCGGGGCGTGAGTCCCCGTGCGCGTCCTTTTCCCGCGGCGTCTCGCATGATCCTTGATTCCTCAGTTGACCGCTCATTTTCCCTCGGAAGGCCGCATGGAATTTGAGGTCCGTGCCTTCGCTCAAGCTCACCGGATGGGTGGGCCCGCTACGCGCCCGATTGCGCGCCTGCCGGGTCGTCTGGCGGCGTTGCTCCTCGTTGCGGGGGGCGGCCCCGCGGCCTCGTCGCGCCTTGCCAGCCGACCCGGCAGGCCCACACTCGGGCGCGTTCAACTGAGGAATCAAGCCGACCCGGCAGGCCCACACTCGGGCGCGTTCAACTGAGGAATCAAGGATGATCTCCAGGCCGATCCTCGTTCCCGCCATGGCGGTGCTGGGCACCCTGGCCCTGGCGCTGGGCGCGCGTTACGGCATGGTCGAACTGGAGGCCGTCGCCCACCTGTGCGACAGCGGCGAGGGGCCGTGGTGGTGCCGGGTACGCAGCGGCGTGATCTTCGCCTTCACCCATCACGGACTCGGCGTGGCGGCGCTGGTGCTGGGCCTGCTCGCCACCCTGCTGCGCGGCCGCGGCCTGGCGCTGGCGGCGGCGATGCTGGGGGCCGCCGGGCTGGTGCTGTACAACTTCGACACCTCAGCGGTCGGGCTGCTGCTGGGCGTCCTTGTGCTGGCTGACCCCTCCGCCGCCGGGCCGCCCCAAGGCGGAGGCAGCCCCCTCGGGGGGCAGCGCAGCGTGGGGGCCGACCCCCCCGCCACGCAGGACGACGCCGGCGAAGGCCAGGCTTAGCGCTACCCACGCCAGGGCGTGGAGGTTGGCGAGCCCTTCCTGCACCGCGATGAGCGGCGCGGCAAGGACGAGCACCCAGGCCAGCACCCGTTCCTCGACGCCCGCCGTGACGGCCCGGTCCGCGGCCAGGTTGAGCAGCGCGAAGCCCAGCCCCGGGAACACCAGCCATTCCAGCGGAAAATCGCGGTAGCGCGGGTCGAAGACCAGCAGCAGGGAGGTCGCCGCAGCGCCGAACAGGAAGGCGAGGCGCAGGGCGCCGAGCCATAGTGCCGCCGGTGTGCACTCACTCATCCCCAGCAGCACGCGGCTGGCCACCTGCGGCAGGGGTGCCGGGCGCGGCACGGGGCCCTGGCCGTCGGCCCAGGCGCAGAGGCACCGCGCCAGCAGCGCCGCCAGGATCAGGGCCAGGGCAGTGTAGAGGCCGCCCAGCGCCCATTCCAGTGGGGAGCGCGCGCTCAGCAGCAGCACCCGCGCCTGGGCCGCTGCCGTGGCGCCGGTGCCCACACCCGCCAGCGCCAGGATGCCCAGTCCGGCGGCACGGGGAAACGGCCGTCGCGCCAGGCCCGTCGCCAGCAGCAGCAGCGCGCCCGCCCCTCCCGCCCACCCGCCCCACCTCCAGCGTGGCTCCTCCACAACCGCACCGCGGACGGGGAATTTCGCCTCCCCGGCAGCATCCAGCAGCCCCCAATAGCCGCCCACGGCACCCTCCAGCGCCCGCTTCCACGGCTGGTCGAAGGCCTCGATGACGTTGTAGCGGAGGCCCTGGCCGGCCGACGCCGCGGCGAACTCGCGCATGAACCGGGCCTGGTTGATCCGGCCGGGAATCGCCCCCCCGCGGTTGCGCCCGAAACTGGGCCAGCCGGTTTCCCCGACGACGATTTCCTGGCCCGGAAAGCGAGCGCGCACTTGCCGGTAGACGTCCAGCACATGGTGGACGGCGCCCTCGATGGGCACCGGATCATCCTCCCAGTAGGGCAGGATGTGGACGGTGACGAAGGATGTGGCGGAGGCCAGCTCGGGGTGCCGCAGCCAGAATTCCCACACGTCGGCGTAGCTCACCGGCTGCTTCACTTCCCCGCGCACCCGCTCGATGATCGCCCGCAGTCTGTGCGCCGGCTGTTCGCGCCGCAGCAGCACCTCGTTGCCGACGATGACGGCCTCGACGGTGCGCGGGTAGGCCTTGGCAGCAGCGACGCCCAGGCGGATTTCGCGCTCGTTGTCCGCATCCTTGCGCCCGATCCAGATTCCCAGCAGCACCTTCATGCCCAGCCCGGCGGCGACGCCCGGCACGGCGTCCATGCCCTGGCTCACCGAGTAGATGCGCACGCAGCCGGAGCGCGCCAGCAGGCCCCGCAAATCCTCCTCGATCTGCGCCTGCTCGACGAAGGCCTCGGGGTCCAGCGGCGTTTGCCCTGCGCGGTGGAAGGGGGTGTAGGACACGCAGTCCAGGCGCGGCGAGGGTGCGTCAACGAGGGGCACCGCCTCGCCCAGGCGCCACCAGTACGCCAGGCTGAGCAAGGCGGCGAGACCGAGCAGCAGCAGCACCAGGGCGACCCGCCCGCCGCGGGCGCTCGATGCCGCGGGTGTCTCGATGTCCTGCTGCGGTTCGTGATGGGAACGGGGCACGGCAACAACCCGAAGCGAGGGGAGCTTGTGTCCTGCCGATGGAGCATTGCGGTGGCAGGGAGGGCACCGATTATGCCGGCGCGGGTGGCGCACCGACAAGTCGGGGGCGGCCGCGGTGCGATTCAGACCGACGTCGATCTGCGGCCCCGTTCCCGGCCGGAGAAGCGGGGCAGGGGGATGGGCTGCCCGGCATGGATTTTCGCTGTTGTTGCGCTGACTGCTGAAGAGTCCTTTGGGTGCGACCCGCCGTGGGTGGGGGCGAGGCGGGCCCACCCGACACTGCCCAAGCACCGCACGAAAAACCAGGAAGGGATCTTCACCCACACAAGACCAAACCGGGAAACCGCCGGTTCGTCCCCCGCCGGCACTCTGCAGCGGTTTGAATCGCACCCGGCGGCCGCACGGCGCGTACGGGCTGGCCCGCGACATGGGCCCCTGCGCTCGCGGGCCAGCCCGCTTCCGCGCGAACTGTCGGGAGTGAACGACGTGTCGGTGCGTCGCGCCATGGCCCACGGCCCTGCATGTTAGCGCCCGCTTACTCGGGGCGCGGCCTGGCGCCGCCATACCTCCGGGACTGCGGCTTTCCCGGCGGCGGTCCAGACGACTGTCGCCGGGCAACGCCAGACGAAGGCCTGCACCTCCGTGTGGGAGCAGGTCTGGCCTCGACATAAAACGCCGCAGCCGCGGGCAAGCCCGCTGCCATGCCCGGCGCTGCCTTGAATTACCACGCATTTCCCGAACGGGCGTCAGTTCCCGCCAAAGCCGCATCGCAGGCCTGATCCTTGCTAAAGCCGTACGTCAAGTGCGCGTGGCCGTCGCCACGTCGGTTTTGACGCCCTGGAAATCACGATGACCCCGGAAGCCGCAGTTCGACCTCTTTCAACGCCGAGATCGCAGAGAGGCAGAGGCCGCGGAGGAATGATCGGCAATCACCGGCCGGGTGAATGCGCGTGGCTTTGTAAAGCTCTGCGTTCCCGGTGTTTTTCTTCGCGTTCTCTGCTTCAAGTGAGGTACTTGGGATGACACTGCCCCGAATCCGTGCCGTGCTGAGTGCCGGCGCCCTGGCGCTGGTGGTCGCCGCCCTCAACCTGGGGGCCTGGATTGCTCTCAACCGTCCCGCCGAGCCCGTGGGCTGGGAGGGGCGGATCAAGGGTTTTGCCTTCAACGGCTTCCAGCGCGACCACAGCCCGGTGGACAAGCGCTACCCGAGTGCCGAGGAACTGAGTGCCGACCTGCATCGGCTGGCCCAATACACCCCCCGCATCCGCACCTACGCCTCGGCTGAACTCGACATCCTCCCCGCCCTTGCGGGCGACGAGAGCCTCAAGGTGTATGCCGGCGCCTGGCTGGACGGGCAGCCGGACCGCGACGAGGCGGAGATGCAGGCCCTGATGCGCAGCGTGCGGGGCAACAAGAACATCGAGGCCGCCATCGTCGGCAACGAAAGCGTGCTGCGCGGCGACCTCACGGTGGCCGGGCTTGTCGCCCAGCTCAAGCGCGTGCGCGGCAGGATGGGCGTGCCCGTGTCCACCGCCGAGCCGTGGCATGTCTGGCAGCGCCACCCGGAACTGGTGAAAAACGTCGATTTCATCACCGTCCACCTGCTGCCCTACTGGGAGGGGGTGCCGGTGGAGGCGGGCGTGGACTACGTGTACGAGCGCGTGCGGGAGCTGAAGCAGGCCTTCCCCGGCAAGCGCATCGTCGTCGGCGAAGTGGGCTGGCCCAGCAACGGCGACCGCAGGAAGCTGGCGGTGGCGTCCACGGAGAACGCAGCGCGCTTCATGCGCGAGTTCCTCGACCGCACGAGCGCCGAGCCGCTGGACTACTTCCTCATGGAGGCCTTCGACCAACCGTGGAAGATCTCCGAGGAAGGCCGCGCCGGCGGCTACTGGGGCATGTTCGACGCCGCGCGCCAGCCCAAGTATCCGCTGGAGGGGCCCGTCTTCAGCGACGCGCGCTGGCGCGAAAAGGCGCTCACCGCTTCGGCCCTGGCGCTGGCGCCGGTGTTCCTGTTCTCCCTGTCCTTCCGCCGCTTCCGCCTGGGCGGCAAGCTGTTCTTCGGCGCCCTGACGCAGGCCGGCGCCTCGGCTCTGGTCTGGCTGGGGGGTGTGCCGGCGGCGTTTTATTTGCGGCCCATGGACTGGACCATGATGGGCGTGCTCACCCCCGCCTTCGTCGGCATGCTGGCCATCCTGCTGGTCAACGGATTCGAGTTCGTCGAGGTTCTGTGGCGGCGCGGCTGGCGGCGGGAGTTTCACGCCGTGCCGCTGTCCCCGGGTGCGGTGCGACCCTTCGTGTCCATCCACCTGCCGGCCCACAACGAGCCGCCGGAGATGGTGAACCTGACCCTCGACAGCCTGGCGCGGCTGGACTACGACCACTTCGAGGTGCTGGTGATCGACAACAACACCCGCGACGAGGCCGTGTGGCGCCCCGTGGAGGCCCACGCGGCGCGGCTGGGCGCGCGCTTCCGCTTCTTCCACCTGGACCACTGGCCCGGCTTCAAGGCCGGCGCGCTGAACTTCGCGCTGGACCAGGCGGACCGGCGCACCGAGATCGTCGGCGTCGTGGATGCCGACTACGTCGTCCGTCCCAACTGGCTGCGCGACCTGGCGGCCCATTTCGAGCAGCCCAACGTGGCCGTGGTGCAGGCGCCCCAGGCCCACCGGGACTTCAAGCACAGCGCCTTCCAGCGCATGTGCAACTGGGAGTTCGACGGTTTCTTCCGCATCGGCATGCACCACCGCAACGAGCGCAATGCCATCATCCAGCACGGCACCATGACCCTGGTGCGCCGCAGCGCCCTGGTGGAGACGGGCAAATGGTCCGAGTGGTGCATCTGCGAGGACGCCGAGCTGGGCCTGCGGCTGATGAACGCCGGCTACGAGACGCGCTACGTGGACGCGGTGCTGGGTAGCGGCCTGACGCCGGCCGATTTCGAGGCCTTCAAGGCGCAGCGTTTCCGCTGGGCCTTCGGCGCGATGCAGATCCTGCGCCGGCGCTGGGGCTGGCTGACGCGCTTCGGTCCGCTGTCCCTGGGCCAGCGCTTCCACTTCCTCACCGGCTGGTTTTCCTGGTTTGCCGACGCGCTGCATCTGGTGTTCGTGGGCGCGTCGCTGGCCTGGACGGCGGGCATGCTGCTCAACCCGCGGGACTTCACCCTGCCGCTGGATCTGTTCGTGCTACCGGTGCTGGGCTTCTTCCTCGCCAAGGCTTCCTTCGGCCCGCTGCTCTATGCGGTGCGGGTGCGCTGCGGCTGGCAGGATACCCTGGGCGCGGCGCTGGCCAGCCTGGCGCTGTCCCATGCCATCGCCCTGGGCGTGTTCCGCGGCCTGACGGCGAAGAAGGGCGTGTTCGTGCGCACCGCCAAGGGCACCCGCGACGGCTCGCTGCTCAACGCCTTCGACGCCGTGCGCCAGGAGACCATGCTGTTTGCCGCGCTGGTGTTGGCGGCCGTCGCCACCCTGCAGGCGATGAAGATCGAGGTGCGCGAGGCCCAGTTCTGGGCGGCCATCCTCATGGCCCAGGCGCTGCCCTATTGCGCGGCCATGGTCGCGGCGCTGATCTCCGCCCGCTCCGCCGCGGCTGCGCGGCAGCCGGCGAGGGTGCCGGCGCCGGCCCTGCGACCCCGACCGGCCGGCATGGCGGCCGGCGCGCGGATGCCGCTGGCCGCCGGCACCCTGGCCCGCGCCGCCGGCGGCGCAGCGACGGGCGGCCCTTCCGGTCCGGCCGGCCGGCGGCGGTAGGCGGGTTTCGGCGCAGGTTTCGGCGCAGGTTTCGGCGGAAGGACGAAACGGGGGCGGGCGGCCCGAGAGGTGCTGCCGTCCTTCAATTGCACAGCATGAGGCGGCTGCCGAACTCCAGCGCCGCCTGCGGCGAGAGATAGGCCCGAAACGCCCACCCCGCGGCGAAAGCCAGCAGTGCGGCCGCGGTCAGTGCCGCCAGCAGGCGCCAGCCCCTCATGGCGTGGCGGGCACGATGCGCGCCACCGGGCGCTCATCCACCGGCAGGTTCAGCAGCGCCGCCACTGCGCCCAGGCCAATGCAGATCATCCACACCAGTGTGTAGGAACCGGTGGCGTCGAACAGCAGACCGCCCAGCCACACCCCGAGGAAACTGCCGATCTGGTGGCTGAAGAACACCACCCCAGACAGCATCGCCAGGTAGCGCACGCCGAAGATCTGCGCCACCAGCCCGTTGGTGAGCGGCACCGTGCCCAGCCACAGCACGCCCATGGCGGCGGCGAACAGCGCCACCGAGGTGCCCGACAGCGGCAGCAGCAGGAAGACCGCGATCACCGCGCTGCGCGCCAGGTAGATGCCGGCCAGCAGGTGCTTCTTGCTGTAGCGCCCGCCAAGATGGCCGAAGCCGAAGGTGCCGAAGATGTTGAACAGGCCGATCAACGCCAGCGCCAGCATGCCGACGTTGCCGGAGAGCCCCTGGTCCAGCACGTAGGCCGGCAGGTGGGCGCCGATGAACACCACCTGGAAGCCGCAGACGAAGAACCCCAGGGTCAGCAGCGCGAAGCTGCGATGGGCGAAAGCCTCCGCCAGGGCCTCGCGGGCGGACTGGGCGATGCCTCCGGCGTGGCCGTCGCGATGGCGTTCGGCGGCGCCCGCCGCCAGCGGCGCCATGGCCGCGGCGGCGAACGCCAGGACGAACAGCGTCCGCAGCCAGCCCAGGCCGCCGATGGACTGCTGGACGATGGGCACCAGCATGAATTGTCCGAAGGAACCCGCTGCCCCCACCAGGGCCAGAGCCCCGGCCTGGCGGCGCGGCTCCACCGCGCGCGCCACGGCGCCATACACCACGGAGAACGTGGTGCCGGAAAGCCCGAAGCCGATGAGCACGCCGGCGGACAGCGCGAACTCGCCGGGCGAACTGGCCTGGGCCATGAGCACCAGTCCCGCCGCATAGAGCAGCGCGCCGCCGAACAGTACCCGGCCGGCGCCGTAGCGGTCGGCGAGCCACCCCGACAGCGGCTGCGAGGCACCCCACACCAGGTTCTGCAGTGCCACCGCGAAGGAAAAGGCCTCCCGGCTCCACCCCAGGTCCAGGGTCATGGGCTGGAGGAACAGCCCGAAGGTGTGGCGGATGCCCATGGCCAGGGTGACCACCAGGCTGCCGCACACCAGCAGCAGGGTCGCGCGCCGCGGCGACGTCCCGGCGCTCAAAGCGGCGCTCCGGCGCGGCGCCGCGCCGCCGGCCGGCGATCCGAGGCGAATTCCGGCGGGGCGGCGCACCAGGAGTCTGCGCAGTGGGTTGGGGGCGGGTTCATCGCGGGCGGGGTCTGATCCGGCAAGTGTAGTGACCGGCACGTCAGCGGACAACCGCGCGCGCGGCGTGTTTTCCCCGCGCCTGGGCGGGACTAAACTTGAGCCCTCCCCCATTTCCCCGTCCGGGCCCCCATGCAACTCTCAGACCCCCGACTCCTGCGCGATCGCGGTTACATCGACGGCGCCTGGTGTGCCGCCGACAGTGGCGCCACGTTCCCGGTCACGGACCCGGCCAGCGGCGAGACCCTGGCGCGGGTGCCCGACATGGGCGCCGCCGACACGCGTCGCGCCATCGCCGCCGCCGCGGTGGCCTGGCCGGCCTGGCGCGCCCGCAGCGGCAAGGACCGGGCCGGGCTGCTGCGGCGCTGGTTCGATCTCATCACCGCCAACGCCGCCGACCTGGCCGTGCTCATGACCCGCGAACAGGGCAAGCCCCTGGCCGAGGCGCGGGGCGAGGTGGCCTACGCCGCCTCCTTCGTGGAGTGGTACGCCGAGGAGGCCAAGCGCGTGACGGGCGAGGTGCTGGCCTCGCCCCAAACGGCCAAGCGGCTGCTGGTGCTGCGCCAGCCGGTGGGGGTGTGCGCCGCCATCACGCCGTGGAACTTCCCCGCCGCCATGATCACCCGCAAGGTGGCGCCGGCCCTGGCCGCCGGTTGCCCGTTGGTGGTCAAGCCGGCGGAGCAGACGCCGCTCACCGCCCTGGCGCTGGCCGAACTGGCGCATCGGGCGGGCCTGCCGCCGGGGGTGCTCAACATGCTCACCGGCGGCCCGGTAGCCATCGGCGCCGAACTCACCGCCAGCCCGGTGGTGCGCAAGCTCTCCTTCACCGGCTCCACCGAGGTGGGCCGCCTGCTCATGGCCCAGTGCGCGCCGACGGTGAAGAAGCTGTCGCTGGAGCTGGGCGGCAACGCGCCCTTCATCGTCTTCGACGACGCCGACCTCGGGGCGGCGGTGGAGGGCGCGCTCGCCTCCAAGTACCGCAACACCGGCCAGACCTGCGTGTGCGCCAACCGCCTGCTGGTGCAGGACGACGTTTACGAGGCCTTCGCCGCGCAACTGGCGGCGCGGGTGGCGCAGTTGCGGGTGGGCGCCGGGACGGAGGACGGCGTGATGCAGGGTCCGCTCATCGACGCCGCCGCCCTGGCAAAGGTGGAGGAGCACGTGGCCGACGCCGTGGCCAGGGGCGCGCGGGTGCTCACGGGCGGGCGCCGCCACGCCCGCGGCGGCACCTTCTACGAGCCCACGGTGCTGGCGGACGTGACGCCGGAGATGAAATGCGCCCGGGAGGAAACCTTCGGCCCCGTGGCGCCGCTGTTCCGCTTCCACACCGAGGAGGACGCCATCGCCCTGGCCAACGCCACCGAATACGGGCTGGCGGCCTACTTCTACGCCCGCGACCTGGGCCGGGCGTGGCGCGTGGCGGAGGCGCTGGAGTACGGCATCGTCGGGGTGAACACCGGCATCATCTCCAACGAGGTGGCGCCCTTCGGCGGCGTGAAGCAGTCTGGCATCGGCCGCGAAGGCAGCCACCACGGCATCGAGGAGTATCTCGAACTCAAGTACGTGTGCATGGACGTGGGCTGAGAGGTAACGACCCCCACAAACGAGCCCTCCCCACCGGGGCACCGATCGGCGCGCCGGCCGTCGAAAGTCAGCCGGTAATCACCCGCCCGTCGCCCAGTTCCTCGGCATCCGCGCCGAGGAACCACTTCTCCCCGCCCAGCACCGGATCGATCACCCAGCCCACGCTCCAGGGATGGGCGAAGAAGGCCTCCTGGGTGCGGCGGTCGGTGGCGCTGAAGAAGGCGCCCAGCCCCGGGTGGCTGTGGTACCAGCCCACCACCCGCTGGTGGGGGCCGAGAACCTGGCCGGCGCGGCTCCACACCGCGGCTTCCATGCGCAGGGAAATGCCCGTGGCGCCGGGGTCGGCGCTGGGCACGGCCCGGGAAATGTGGATCAGTTCCACGGCTTCGCCGGTCTCGGCCGGCCGGCGGGCGTAGAGATCCCCCACCAGCAGCCCGCCCTGCTCCACGGCCTTCTCCCCGAGATGAGCGAGTACCCGGGCGCGCAGCGCGGCGGTGGCCAGCACGAGCGGCGCCTCATCCGCCAGCCGCGCCGCCAGCAGCAGCGCCTCGGCGGCGCCGCGCCCGGCCAGGAGCCGCGCCAGGGGTTGCACCGGCAGCGGTGGCGTGCGCTCGGTCCAGCGCATCAGGTGCTGGCCTCGAAGCCGTGGCCGCAGCGTGGACAGCTCACCGTGCCGCGACGCCCGGCCGGCAGGCGCAGGCCGACGTGGCAGGCCGGGCAGGGCACGACGGCGCGCGTCTCGTCCCCGCTTCCCCATTGCACCGACCTGCGCGCGCCCCCGGTGCCGGGCCGCCCCAAGCCGGGGGCCGCCCCCTCGGGGGCATAAGCGCTAACATAACATGAGCTTTCCTGTTAAACTCCGCCCCATCGCTGATCGATGGGGTCTGTCATGGAAAATGTATTCGAGAATGTGGATGCCGACGAGGAGCGGTTGGTTGCTGGAGAAGTC
>JACQYB010000010.1 GCA_016208415.1 Betaproteobacteria bacterium
ACCGGGAACATTCCCGGGACGAGGATGGCACTGCGGGGCGTTGCCTTGCGTCGGCAATGCAGGGTCGGGGCGCGCCCAGCCCCCGGAAATCTCAACGCGGTGGTCGCTCTCGCCACCACCGCGTCAGCGGTTTAGTTCAACTTGGTTGTAGACATCACGCCTGCGGTCTACATTGCCGGTTGATGTCTACATTCCCGGCAGCGAGCGTGACGTTTGTCACGGCCGACCATACGTTTCGATGGCAGCGGCTAATTTACACCGCGCGACTTCACGGTGGGCTTCGCATGACGGTGCGGAGATATGCACCAGTCCGGTCTCCCCTTGCGCCCTTTGGGGATTCGAAGACCGTGCGCGCGGGCGGAGATGCTTGGCTGCCGGGGTAACTGAGGTGCAGTGGGATATGTGCGAAACCCCGCACAGAGGGTGCAGTGCGCCCCGGGGCAGAGTGTGCCAAGAAAGCGCCCGCGTCCTGATCGGCCCCCGCGACTGCCCGTCCATCGCTCCCCACCCTCGTTCGTCGGTCGCAACGCCCCCGCTGCCCCCCGGCAGAGCGGACCCCCTTGGCATGCATCGCGTTTGTGGAATTTTGCGCCCAAGGTGTTACGCAGGGTGATCACCCGAAAGGATGAGTGTGACTTTTTTGGCATTCCGGTGGAGTTTTTAACACTCGGGGGTGGGGGCGATCCGCCGCAGCCGGCTGGTGGACGCGGACAAATGCGGAGGCGGGAGGAGGTGTTGCGGGTCTCGCGCCCACCTTAGGCTTTGTTCGTCGCTACCGGGAAGCTGACGTGCAGGTGATAGGTGCGCAGCGGAACGGCATCTGCGCGGATGAACAACCCACGGCTCGGACCGCGGGTGGCGCGGCCTGCCGCCTGGCCGATGCATGGCAGGGGAAGGGCGCAGGTCGATATAATCGGTACGCTTGTTGGAGCACAGGAGGGTCAATAGGTGACGAAGGTTCTTTTCATCCGCGCGGAATGGGATGCCGACGCCGGTGTCTGGGTCGCAACTTCGGATGACGTGCCCGGACTTGCGACGGAGGCGGAAACGCTGGAGGCGCTTTCCGCCAAGCTGGACGTCATGGTGCCGGAACTGCTGGACGCCAATGGCTGTCTCGACGGTCCGGAGGTTCCTTTCGAACTGCTGGCGCGAAAGTTCTCCGTCGTTCATCGGCTGCGCAGTTGATGGGCGGGAATTTCACCGCGGAGTTGAAGCGGCTGTTGGCGCAGGCCGGGTGTCGCTTTGAACGGCAGGGGCGTGGAGACCACGAGATCTGGTTTTCCCCGCACACGGGAGTTCGCTTCCCTGTAGATCAGAAGATCAAGTCCCGGCACACCGCCAACGCGGTGCTCAAGCAGGCGGGCCTGCCCAAACATTTCTGAACAGGGCGGCCGGATGGGATTTCCGTCCGGCCGCCTCGCCCGTGTCAGGAATGTAGCGTCGCCCTCAGATCGTGTACTGGTACTGCTCCTCCGTCAGCTTCGCCTGCGCCGCGGCCAGGCGGGCGATGGGCACGCGCGGGCCGGAGCACGAGACGTAGTTCAGCCCGAGGTGGTGGCAGAAGTGGATGGAGGCGGGGTGGCCGCCGTGCTCGCCGCAGATGCCGATCTTCAGGTCCGGCTGGGTGGCGCGGCCGCGCTCCACGGCGATCTTCATCACCTCGCCCACGCCCTTGAGGTCCAGCACCTCGAAGGGGTTGTCCTGGAGGATGCCGGTCTCGTTGTAGGCGGGCAGGAACTTGTTCTCGGCGTCTTCGCGGGAGAAGGAGAAGGTGGCCTGGGTGAGGTCGTTGGTGCCGAAGGAGAAGAACTCGGCCATCTCCGCCATGCGCCCGGCGCGCATGCAGGCACGCACCACCTCCAGCATGGAGCCGAACTTGTAGCCGACGTTGATGCCGTGGGTGAGCTCGACCACCTTGTGGATGCGCTGCACGTAGCTGTGGATGCGGCTCAGCTCTTCCACCGTGGCCACCTGGGGCACCATGATCTCGGGATGGACCTCGACGCCTTCCTTGGCGCACAGGGCGGCCGCCTCGAGGATGGCGCGGATCTGCATGGAGTAGATCTCGGGATAGGTGATGCCCAGGCGCACGCCGCGGTGGCCGAGCATGGGGTTTACCTCGGATAGCGCGCGCACCTTCTTGAGAATCTTCTCCTTCTTGGTGATGACGTCCTCCTCCAGGTGGGACTCCTTGAAGGCGTGCAGGCCGTCCATGAGCTTGACCAGGCCGTCGGCATACTGCTGGTAGAGCCTGGGGTTGAGCAGCTTGAGGGTTTCCGGCAGCTCTTCCAGCCCCTTGATGGTGTCGCGCAGGTGGTGCAGGTGGGCGATCTCCAGTTCGAGCTGCGCGGCGGTAGGCAGGAACTCGTGCATCGGCGGATCGAGCAGGCGCACCGTGACCGGCAGGCCGCGCATGGCCTTGAAGATGCCCTTGAAGTCGGTGCGCTGGATGGGCAGCAGGCGGTCCAGGGCGGCCTGGCGCTCCTCCGGCGTTTCGGCCAGGATCATTTCCTGCACGATGGGCAGGCGGTCGGTGCTGTTGAACATGCGCTCGGTGCGGCACAGGCCGATGCCCACGGCGCCGAAGGCCCGCGCCCGGGCGGCGTCCTCCGGCGTGTCGGCGTTGGCCATGACATCCAGGCGGGCGACCTCGTCGGCCCAGGCGAGCACGATGTTCATCTCCTCGCTCACCTCCGCTTCCACCGTCGGCACTTCGCCGGCATAGACGTGGCCGCTGCCGCCGTCGATGGTGATGACGTCGCCTTCATGCAGCGTGGCCTCGCCGATCACCGCGCGGCGCGCAATGACGTCGATGACGATAGCCTCGCAGCCGGACACGCAGGGCTTGCCCATGCCGCGGGCCACCACCGCGGCGTGGGAGGTCTTGCCGCCGCGGGAAGTGAGGATGCCCTGGGCCTGGAAGAAGCCGTGGATGTCTTCGGGCTTGGTCTCCTCGCGCACCAGGATGATCTTCTCGCCCTGCAGTCCGCGCGTCTCGGCGGTGTCGGCATCGAAGACGATCTTGCCGGAGGCCGCGCCCGGCGAGGCGGCAAGGCCCTGGGCCAGCGACTTGCCGCGGAAGCTGGGAGAGAGCTGCGGCACCAGCAACTGCTCCAGCATGGCGGGGTCGATGCGCAGCAGAGCGCGCTCCTTGCTGATCAGCCCTTCGTTGAGCATCTCCACCGAGGTGCGCACCATGGCGCGGGCGTTCATCTTGCCGTTGCGGGTCTGCAGGCAGTAGAGACGGCCCTTTTCGATGGTGAATTCGAAGTCCTGCACCTCGTGGTAATGGGACTCCAGCAGGTTGTGCAGCTCCATGAGCTGGCGGTAGATCTCCGGCATTTCCTTTTCCATCTCGGCGATGGGCTTGGGCGTGCGAATGCCCGCCACCACGTCCTCACCCTGGGCGTTGACCAGGTACTCGCCGTAGATGACGTTCTCGCCGGTGCCGGGGTTGCGGGTGAAGCCCACGCCGGTGCCTGAATCGTTGCCCATGTTGCCGAACACCATGGTGCACACGTTCACCGCGGTACCGTTGGCCATGTCCTTGGTGATCTTGAACTGGCGGCGGTAATCCACGGCGCGCTTGCCCATCCAGGAGCGGAATACGGCGCCCACGGCGATCTCGAGCTGTTCGTTGGGGTCCTGGGGGAAGGGCTTGCCGGTGTGGCGCTTGACGATGGCGAGAAACTCGCCGGCCAGGTCCTTGAGTTGCTCGGCGGAGAGATCCACGTCCTGCAGCGCGCCGTGGCGCTTCTTGGCGGCGTGCATCTTCTCGTCGAAGGCTTCGTCGGGAATGCCCAGGGCGATCTTGCCGAAGAGCTGGATGAAACGCCGGTAGGCGTCGTAGGCGAAGCGCGGGTTGTCGGTCTGGTCGATGAGTCCCGCGAGCGAGGTGTCGTTGAGGCCGAGGTTCAGGATGGTGTCCATCATGCCCGGCATGGACATGGCCGAGCCTGAGCGCACCGAGATCAGCAGGGGATTTTCGGCGCTGCCGAAGCCCTTGCCGGTCTTCTCCTCCAGCGCCTTCATGTGGGCGCGGATCTCGTCCATCACGCCGTCTGGGAACTTGTTGTGCTCCAGGTAGGCGAGGCATGCATCGGTGGTGACGGTGAAGCCCGGAGGCACGTTCAGGCCGATCTGCGTCATCTCGCACAGATTGGCCCCCTTGCCCCCCAGCAACATCTTGTTCTTGCCGTCACCTTCCTCGAAATCGAACACGAACTTGCGTGAACTCATGAAACATCTCCCTTGATCATTATTGCAATGCACTAACCCGTCAGTTTGCCACGGGTAGGCCGGTGAACGCCACGGTCTACCCGCGCTTTTACACCGAATGGGGGATCCCGGAAAAGGGAGGCCCCTGACGACCCGCCGCCTCGGCGTGCCGGGCGACGAAATTGCTCCGCACTGGCTCAATTCCTGAGCCTTCGCTGCCGTAATGTATTTCGACGTGACAGATCGGACAGGAGCCGACAATGGCCTGGGATGGATTGCCTACACAGTCGTGCGGTGATGGGGGGCGGGCGTGCCGCGTACCGGTCGGGGGGCTGACCCCGACGATGGCGATGGGCAGGGTGCGGCCATGACCGGACACACCCTGCCCGCCTGGGGTACACGGCATGGCAACGCGCCGCGGTGCGAGCGCACGCCATCGACCGCCGCGGCAGAACCTGCGCCCGCGGCAACGACAGCACGCCCCACGGAGGGGGTGCCCGCGCAACGGCGCATCGACGCGGATACCGTGGTGTTTATCGCCACGGCAGTGCTGACCTTGCTTGCCTTCACGCTGATTCCGTAGAGCCACTCCCCGGGCGGGGGTGTCGACGCGCAGGGCGGGCCGTGTTCGACCCGAACGCCGCCTTCGCGGCACAGCGAAAACGCCGCCTTCGCGGCTCGGCGAAAACGCCGCCTTCGCGGCTCAGCGCGCCGTGTAGCCCCCGTCCACCACCAGTTCGGCGCCGGTGACGAACTTTGCCTCATCGCTGACGAGATAGAGTACGGCGTAGGCGACGTCCTCCGGTTCTCCCAGGGTGCCCAGCGGGTGCAGCTTGGACATTTCGCTGTGCACCATCTCCGGTGACACGTGGGCGTCGTCGGTGCCGTGCTGTGTCGCCGCCCAGATGAACCCCGGATGGACGGAATTGACGCGGATGCGATCCTGCGCGTAGGCCAGGGCGTCGGTCTTGGTCATGATCCGCAGCGCGCCCTTGGAGGCGTGGTAGGGCGCGGAGTGGGACGAGCCGACGATGCCGTAGATCGACGACAGGTTCACGATGCTGCCGCCGCGCCCGCCGGCCCGCATGATGGGCACGGCGTGCTTGGTGCAGAAGAAGGCGCCCTTGACGTTGATGGCCATCACGGCGTCCCAGTCGGCCTCGCTGATTTCGTCGCTGCGCCCCGGCTGGCCGTCGATGCTGGCGCAATTGACCAGGACGTCCAGGGCGCCGAGGCTGGACGCCACCTCACCCAGAACCTGGCGCACCTCGGCCTCGCGGCTCACGTCCAGGCGGCAGAATTGCGCCTTGCCGCCGGCGGCGCGGATTTCACCGGCTACCGCCTCGCCCGCCGCCTCGTGCACATCCGCCACTGCCACCGCGGCGCCCTCCCGGGCCAACAACAGGGCCACCGCCCGGCCCACGCGCTGTGCCCCACCCGTTACCACTGCCACCTTGCCCTGTATGCGGTTCATGGTCTCCCTCCGGATCCTCTTTTCGGGCACCAGGCCGTGCCCGGTACCGTGGCCAGCATGCCACGGTACCGCTGCCAGGTGATGACGGAGCGCAAGTGCGCACGAGACGTCTTGCTGCGCATGGACGGCGCCGGTTCGATGCCCTCCTGCCTACGCGCGGGGCGCCGGGCAGCAAGGAATGTGGGATGCCCGGGCGGGCGCACCGGCACCCGGTATGGGTGCCCGGTGCCCGACGCAGCGCCCTCAGCCGGCGAAGTTGGCGGCGGCAAAGTCCCAGTTCGCGAGGCTGCCGAGGAAGGCGGCGACGAAGTCGGGACGGCGGTTGCGGTAGTCGATGTAGTAGGCATGCTCCCACACGTCGACGGTCAACAGCGCCTTGTTGTCGGTGGTGAGCGGGGTGCCGGCGGCGGTGGTGTTGACGATGTCCACCGTGCCGTCGGGCTTCTTCACCAGCCAGGTCCAGCCGGAGCCGAAGTTGCCCACGGCGGAGGCCTGGAAGGCCTTCCTGAACTCGTCGAAGGAGCCCCACCTGGCGTCGATCGCCGCCGCCAGCGCGCCCGTCGGGGCGCCGCCGCCGGCAGGCTTCAGGCTGCTCCAGAAGAAGGTGTGGTTCCAGACCTGGGCGGCATTGTTGAACACCCCGCCGGCCGGCGCCTTGCGGATGATGTCCTCGAGGCCGAGATTCTCGTACTCGGTGCCC
Organism: Betaproteobacteria bacterium; assembly: GCA_016208415.1. Taxonomy (GTDB): domain Bacteria; phylum Pseudomonadota; class Gammaproteobacteria; order Burkholderiales; family Rhodocyclaceae; genus JACQYB01. Next base: position 6,393 of record JACQYB010000010.1, read on the forward strand.
TTGATCAGGTTGTTGAGGTTGGTCACATAGGCCTGATGGTGCTTGCCGTAGTGGAACTCCAGGGTCTCCCGGGACATGTGCGGCTGCAGGGCGTCCAGGGCATAGGGCAGGGTGGGGAGGGCGTGTTCCATGGGTTTCTCCTTGTTGATGAAAACCTGAGTAGTTTAGTCGGGCAATGCCGGGGAGACAACTGCGGCGTGGACGACGTCATCATGGGCGCTTGCGTCGATCATGCATCTCCATCCGTGGCGCGTGCCCATCATCAGCCTTTGTCGACGACGTCGGCGCGCGCCCAGCCGGCGTGAAAGTCGATGCGTAGCGTGTCTCCGCGGGAGATCTGCGTGCTCGCGCGCACCACCTCGCCGCCGGCGCCCCGCACGATGCTGAAGCCGCGTCGCAGCACGTCCTGCGGACCGAGGTGGAGCAGATGCGTTTCAAGCGTCAGGAGGTTGTCGCGCCGGCTGCGCACCGTGGCCGCGCCCGCGGCCGCCAGGCGTTGCCCGAGATGGGCCAGTTCGCGACTGCGGCCGGCCAGGTCGGGCCGGGCGGCCTGCAGGCGCAGGGAGGCGCGCTGCGTGTGCTCGTGGCGCTGTGTGCGCAGGCGCTCGAAGGCCGCGTTCAGCCGTGCCGCCAGGTGATCGAGATGCAGCCGCGCGCGGCTCATCTGCTGGGCGGGGCTCGGCAACCGTGCGGCCAACAGATCCAGGCGCTGCATGCGGGCGCGCAGGT
>JACQYB010000035.1:0-54605 GCA_016208415.1 Betaproteobacteria bacterium
GGCGATGGCCAGGCCCAACCCTGCGCTTGAGGCGCCGCTGCGCGCGGCTTCCAGGCGCGTGAAAGGGCGTTTGAGGCGCTCCGCCTGATCCGGCGGGATGCCCGGTCCCCGGTCGGCGACTTCGAACACCGCGTTGCCGCCGCGCTGGTACAGGAGCAGGCCGATGGGCGCCGCGGCACCCGCGTAGCGCAGGGCGTTTTCCGCGAGGTTGGCCAGCATGCGGGTCACGGCCCTGGGTCGGAGCATCTGGGCCGGCATGGGCTGCAGATCCGTGTCGATGCGCAGTCCCCGCCGGGCGTACTGTTCGCATAATGCAGCCACGAGCGAGGCGGGTTCCACGGCGGCCAGCGGCTCGCCCGAGGTCTCCCGGGCGAAGTCGAGAAACTGGCCGATGGTGCGGTCCATGTCCTCGATGTCCGCCTCCATGCCTTCGCGCAGGCTCGGGTCGGTGCCGCCCATCTCGACACCCAGGCGCAGGCGCGCCAGGGGAGTGCGCAGGTCGTGGGAAACTCCCGCCAGCACCAGCGCCCGGTCGGCTTCCAGTGCCGCGAGGTCACGGGACATCTGGTTGAAGGTACGGGCCACGGCGGCGATTTCCTCCGGGCCGCCTTCTTCGATCGGGGGTGGCCTCTCGCCCCGGCCGATGGCGTTGGCGGCGCCCGCCAGTGCCCGCAGCGGACGCGTGACGCGCGCGACGATGAAATATGCCCCGGCCAAAGCCATCAGCAGCGCCACGCTGCCCCAGCCGATCCACTGCCCCGGAAGGGTTCCCTCCAGGCGCTCGCGGGGGAGCACCACCCAGTAATCGTCGTCGTCGATGCGGAAACTGGCCCAGAAGCCTTCCAGGCCGTTGCGCTGGTCGGCCAGGCGAGTGTCGTCGCCGAGCAGTTGCCGTACTTCTTCGGCGATAAGGCGATAGAGCGGTTCGTCGGGAAGAGGGGTGATCTGCTCGTCATCCTCGGCCGGGTAGATGCGGATGCCCTCGCGGTCGGACAGTTCCCACAGCAGGTCGCGGCGGCGCGCGGGGTCGGCACTGACCAGGGCGACCCGGGTAAGGTTGATGACGCTGGCCACCAACTGCGCCGACTGGTGGGCGCGAGGCCGCGTCTCGTAGTGCGCGTAGATCTGGAACCAGGCCAGCACCGACAGCAGCATTAGCGCCGCTAGCAGTAGGAAGGTGTGCCTCAGCAGCGTGCGCGGCAGCAGTGCAAGGCCCGGCAGGGTCAATGGCGTTCGCCGTCGGGGACGAAGACGTAGCCGAAGCCCCATACGGTCTGGATGTAGCGCGGCTTGCCGGGGTCTTCCTCCACCAGCTTGCGCAGGCGCGAGATCTGCACATCGATGCTGCGGTCGAAGACCTCGTACTCGCGCCCGCGGGCCAGTTCCATGAGTTTGTCGCGGGACAGCGGGGCGCGGGGGTGGGTGAGCAGGGCCTTCAGCACGGCGAACTCGCCCGTGGTCAGGGCGATGCTCCGGTCGCCCTGGGTGAGGCTGCGCGTGCCCAGGCTCACCGTGATGCGGCCGAAGCTCACCACTTCGTCGTCGCCGGCCGGTGCTCCGGGCGGCGACGAGGGGCCACGGCGGCGCAACACGGCGTGGATGCGTGCCACCAGTTCGCGGGGATTGAACGGCTTGGGCAGGTAATCGTCTGCCCCCGTCTCCAGGCCGACGACGCGGTCCACCTCCTCGCCGCGGGCCGTGGGTCGAAATGTTCGCGAGACAGGGCCTTGTCCATGGCGGGAGCAGCGTCAACCGCCTTGACGGCGAAGCCTTGGTCGGCAAGGTAGCGCTCCAGCAGCGCACGCAGGCGAACGTCGTCGTCGACGACGAGGATTCGAGGTTTGTCCTGGCTCATGGGCGCATCCTAACGTACGAGGGCGGGGGAGTGGACAAGCGCGCGCCGCAATGCTTACACCCGGTTACAAAGAGGCCGCGGGCGCACACAATCGGCTTACAACCGATTCCTAGGATGGCTCGTGTGGAGCGGGCGCCTTGCTTGCCCGGTCGGCACGATTGGGGCACAGTGACCGCCTGTCCGGATATCGTCTTTCACTTTCGCATCATGTCTGCAAACCGGCGCAAGAAACTGGAGAGGATGGCGGGTGGCCAGCCCGGGCACGGGGTGACGACCGCGCGTCGCCTGCTGGTGGCATCCCTCGTCGGGCTCGCCATGGCCGCGTCGGCGGCCGATGCCTGGGCACAGCGATCCTGGCGCGGCGAGCGTAATCCACAGGGACTTCGCGACGACAGGCCGTTCCTGTCGGGCCGTGGTGAGCACAGGGGAAACCTCGATGATCGGTCAGGCGCGGAAATGCGCCGGCTGAGTCCGGAAGAAAGGCACCAGTTGCGCCGGGACGTGATCGAGGCGAACCGGGAGTTCTATCGCGATCGGCCGCTTCGGCGCCGTTGACCGGCCCCGGGGAGGCGAGACCATGGAGATGAAGAAGGTCAGTTCGGGCAAGCTGCGGGCCATCGGTTATGACGCGGGCAGCCGCGTGCTGCAGGTGGAGTTCGACGACGGACGCGTGATGCAATACTCCCCGGTGCCGGGCGAGGTATACCGCAGGCTTGCGGGTGCCGGCGCCATGTGGAGCTACTTCCGCGACAACATCGAGGATGAGTACAGCGGGCGGCGGATGCGCTGAAAAGAGGCCGCTGGTGGGGGCGGTGCCGCCTTGTTGTCTCGCCATGGTCATGGACAGCCACGCTGCGGCGCTGGGGTAGAATCCGCCCCATGCCTCGCATCCTCGCCCTCGAATCCTCCACGCCCCGCCTTTCCGTCGCACTGCTTGCCGACGGGCAGCTTTCGTGCCGCGACGGCGCGCCAGGCGCGGCGCATTCCGACCTGATTCTGGGCCTGATCCATGCACTTCTCGACGAGTCCGGGCTGAACCTTCGGCAACTGGACGCACTGGCCTTCGGGGCGGGACCCGGTGGCTTCACCGGGGTTCGACTGGCCTGCGCAGTCGTGCAGGGGCTGGCCTACGTCGCTGGGCTTCCCGTGGTCGCGGTATGCAGCCTGAAGGCGCTGGCCTGGGCGAGCAGGGCGCAACGGGCGTATGTCGCGGTGGACGCCCGCATGGGTGAGGTCTACTACGCAGCGTATCGCCGTGAGGATGGCGTGCTGCGACAAGTCGTTGCGCCGGCGGTGTCGCCTCCGCAGGGTGTCGGGCTGCCGCAGGGCGACGGGTGGCGCGGGCTCGGCTCCGGGTTCGGAGTTCATGGTCCGATCTTGCAGGATCGGCTTGGGGGCGCGCTCGCGGCCATCGAGGCGGATGTCTTCCCCCATGCATCCGCGGTCGCCGGTCTGGGATTGCACGGTTGGCGTCGGGGGGAGGCAGTCGATGCGGCTCTGGCTCAACCGCTGTATGTGCGCGACAAGGTGGCGCTGACCGTCGACGAGCGTGTGGCGGCGGGGGGCAAGGCGTGAGCCTTCCGCCGAGTTGCCCCAAGGACGGTGAGGTCCCGCCTGGCGGGACGGCGCGCGGCGCGAAGGTGCCCGGATGAGCATCTGGCCGCAATCCGTGGTACGCGTCGAGCCGATGCGACAACGCGATCTCGACGAGGTGGCTGCCGCCGAGGCCACGCTGTTCGACTTCCCCTGGACGCGCGGAAATTTCGCTGATTCCCTGCAGACCGGCCACAGCGCATGGGTGTGCCGGGTGGATCGGGCGCTTGCCGGCTACGGCATCATGTTGCTGGCGCTGGACGAGGCACACCTGCTCAACCTGAGCGTACTGAAGCCCTGGCAGGGCAGGGGTTACGCGCGCGGGATGTTGCGCCACTTCTTTCGGACGGCACGCCGCAATGGCGCCACCCGCATGTATCTGGAGGTACGCCCGTCCAATTCCCGCGCCATCGCCCTGTATCAGGATTTCGGGTTCGTCCGCGTCGGGTTGAGACGCGGCTATTACCCGGCGGGCGAGGGCCGCGAGGACGCGCTGGTCATGGCATCGGACATCCCGCCATGACGCGCCGCGCCCGCATCCTCGAAGAAATGGGCCTGGGGCCGCAGTGGCTGCTGCGTGAAGCTGCGCCCGAAAAGGCTGCGGCGGACCCCTCGCCATCCGCCATGGCGCCCACCCACCCGACCCAACCAGCGGCGCCATCGACGCTGGCCGCCACAGCCGCGGCGGCGCCCGCCCGAAGCGAGGAAGGGGCCGATGTCGGGCGGGCGCAACGCATCGCACGCATGGACTGGGAGGAACTGAAGTCGACGGTGGCGGCATGCCGGGACTGCGCGCTTTGCCGCCAGCGCCGCCAGGCGGTGCTCGGCGTGGGAGACGTCGGCGCCGACTGGTTGTTCGTGGGAGAGGGCCCAGGGGCCGAAGAAGACGAGCGCGGGGAGCCTTTCGTGGGCCAGGCCGGGCGGCTGCTGGACAACATGCTCGCTGCCATCGGCCTGAAGCGGGGCAACAACGTCTATATTGCCAACGTCGTGAAGTGCCGCCCGCCGGGCAATCGCACGCCGGAGCCGCAGGAAACCGCAGTCTGCTTTCCCTATCTCGCGCGCCAGATCGCGCTGATCGAGCCGCGGCTCATCGTCGCCCTGGGGCGTCCGGCGGCGCAGAGCCTGCTCGATGCCGAGGTGAAGATCGCGGCGGCCCGTGGGCGCCTGTTCGAATACCGGCGCATCCCCGTGATCGTCACCTATCATCCGGCCTATCTGCTGCGTAATCTGCCGGACAAGGCCAAGGCATGGGAAGACCTGTGCTTTGCCCACGCGACGATGCGCGATCTTGCCCGGGATGGGACGCGCGGCGAGGCCTGAAGGGCGCTGGTCGCGGTCCTGCGGAGCAACCGGGCTTGCGGGGCGGCGGCGCAAGGCATTTGCCACCGCCGTGAAGTCTGTCATCATTGACCGGACATCGATGTCGCCACTTGGGCTTGGGCGATCTGACGGCGGATCTGAGGAGGAGAAATGAACAACAACCGGATATTCCCGCTGGTGATGGCGTTCTTCGTGGCTGGCTGCGCGGGCGTGGGCACGGGGGAGATAGCGTCCATCCGCGTGCTCCCCGGAGCATCGGCGGGACCGATGACCATTACCCAGGCACGGGTGCTCACCGACAACGACGCGGCCTTTCAGTCAAAGCTGAAGCTGATTCGCGACGCCGCCTCCTCTCTGGATCTCGTCTATTACATCTTCTCGGATGACTACAGTTCCTCGGTGCTCGCCGAAGAACTGCTGGCCGCCGCCAAACGCGGCGTGCGCGTGCGTTTGCTGGTGGACTACCACACCAACTACAAGCGGCTGGACTTCTTTTCGGCGCTGGAGCGGCTGGCCGAGAAGGAAGGCAAGGCACGTCTGGAAGTGAGGTTCTACAACCGGCCCACGCGCCAGATCGTGATGGACGCCGCCTACATGACCATGGGCTGCGGCCGCGAGGGCGGGATCACCGCCACGGCGCGGCCGGCGGACTGCTCGCGCCAGAAACTCGATGCCCTGGCGGCGCTGTTCGCCGCGGAAACCGTCGGCGGCGAGCCGGCGGAAAAGCACAACGTCTCGAACATCAACACCGGCGGTTCGGGGGTGTTCCTTTCCGGGCTGTATGGCAAGAGACCGGACGTGATGGCCCTGGCGGTGCAGGAAGGCCAGCAGATCAGTGCCGATGCCCTGCGCGCCCGCGCGCCCGCAAGCACGCCCGAGTCGCAGGATGCGCTCAAGCGGGTATCCCGTACCTATTGGCGCTCGCGCACCGGCAGCGCATTCGAGAAGCTGGGCGCGCGCCTGGAGTTGCTGTACATCTCCGCTGCCTACGGCGACCAGCTCGGCCCGGTACGCGACATAGTCTTCGGGGCGCTGCCGCTGGAGCGTGAACTCGGCGAGCAGCAACTTCGTGACTGGGATCACCTGACGGACTTCACCCACCACAAGCTGCTGCTTGCCGACAGCGCGCGCCTCCAGCTCGGCGGGCGGAACGTGGAGGATTCCTACCACATGCGCGCCAACCGGCTGATCGACAAGTACGTGTTCATGGATACGGATCTGGTCGCCACGGTGGCGGGCGGCGGCGAGGGCCTGGCGGAGAGCTTTGAGCGGCTGTGGGGATTCCGCGACATGGTGGCGACCCTGCCCGAGGTGCGGGCCCATGCACCGAACGATATTGTGGCCAATCTCGACGCCTTCCATGCGGCGGAACAGGCATGCGCCAAGCAGCCGGTGACCAGGCGCGAAGCGTGCGTGGATGGCGAGTTCCGGCGCACTGCCCAGGGGCTGGATGAGCGCATCAACCTTCACGTTCGCGACCTGGAGCGCAAGGCGCGGCGCTATCGCACCGAATACGCGCCCGGCGTGCGCGTGACCGCCGAAGACGGGCTCAGCGTGGACGCATCGGCGCGGCTGAGCTACTTCGAAAACCTGCATTTCGACAAGAATGTGGGTGGCGATCGGCGCCAGCGCCTCTACGGTGCGCCGTCCGGGCGCGAAGGGGCATCCGGCAAGTACATTCACGAATACTGGCTTGCGGCGCTGCGCGGCGTGTGCGATCAGGCCACCCGTGAGCGGCCCCGGACGGTGATCCTGCACAACGCCTACTTCATGCCGCCGGCCAACATGACGGCCGCCTTGAGTGAGCTGGCGGAGGGTGGGCGCGACTGTTCGAACGTCACGGTCAAGGTGCTGACCAATTCCATCCAGACCACGGATCTGAACGTGGTCAACCTGTTTGCCCGGCACGTGATCAAGGCCTTCACGGAGCGCGTCGAAGCGTCCGATCCGGCAAGGCGTGCGCGCTTTGAATACCACGAATACCGTCCGGTGGAGGGCGAGCGACTGCTGTCGCTGCACAGCAAGGTGTCGGTGATCGGCGATGACGTGCTCGTCGGTTCGGCCAATGCGGACGCGCGCAGCCTCGTGATGGATACCAACAATGCCATGTTGCTTCAGGACGTGCCCGCGCTGCGCCAGGAGTACGTCAGGCTCATGGACTGGATCCTCGCCGATCCGCGGCGTGCCGTGTCGGCGGGAGAGGCCATTGCCCGCACCCCGAGGGCGCGGATGGTGGAGGAGGACGTACTGTCCCTGCGCCAGATCCTCGCCAGCGACGCCGTCACGGCTCAGTCGCCGCTCCTCACCTTCGCCGTGGGCTTGACCGCCGACGGCGCGCCGCTCGCCGCGGACCTCGCGGCCATGCCGCACCTCCTGGTGGCCGGGGCGACCGGCAGCGGCAATTGGGCGCAGCGCACCCGGCGCACCCGGCGTGGCAGGAAATCCCTGATGTCAAAATCCGTAAGCATCTCCATCGTCACCAATTCGCTGATCACCGCGGCCAAGGGCTTTGGCTGGATGGCCACCGGTTCGCCGACGCTGTTTGCCGAGACCATTCACTCCTTCGCCGACGTGGCCAATCAGGTGCTGCTCAGAGTCGGCGAGATCAGGGCCGTAGGCCCCCCGGACGAGGCGCATCCCTTCGGGCGCGGCCAGGAACGCTACTTCTGGGCACTGGTGTCGGCGGTGTCGGTCTTTTTCGTGGGCTGCGGGGTCACCGTCTACCACGGCATTCATTCCCTGCTCCATCCGTCGCAGATCGAGCCTTTCACCGCCCTGACACTGTGGCTGCTGGTGTTCTCGCTGGCGCTCGAGGCGTACACCTTCGTCACGGCCTGGAGGGAGATCGGGGGCCTCGCGGGACTGCGGGAGAACCGCAGCAATACCGCCGTACTGGCGGTTCTGCTGGAAGACGCGGTGGCCTTGCTGGGCATCCTGCTCACGCTGGTGATCGCCGGCATCTCCCTGCTCTGGGGGCCGCAGCCGGCAGTGGATGCGGCCATTTCCATAGTGGTAGGTGCGATTCTTGGCGTGATGGCGATCTTTCTGGCCAACGTCAATCGGCGCGTGCTCATCGATGTGGCCGACACGGGGCTGAATCATGCCTTGGCCGGGTTGCTGCGCGGGCGTGGAATCGTCGCCCACGTGTCCTCCCTGACGGTGGATGTGGATCGCTTCGTGGTGTTTGTGCGCGTGGCTCCGGAGAGCTCCGGCGATGTGGCGGGACGTAGCTGGGTGCTCGGGAACGAGATCAAGGATCATGGGCGGGAACTGCTCGGCAGATCGATCGATGCGGTGTACTGGAAGTTCCCGGGACATCCCGGTTCGGCGCCGGGTTGATGCGGCGCGCCGGACACAAGCTGTCATGAATCGCGGGCGTGACTTGGTCCATAATTGCCGCCTACGCAACTCGGAGGTTTCTACATGCGCATGAAGCTTTGGGTGATGGTGCTGGCGCTGTCCGCGCTGCTGTCCGGGTGCGGTTACAACGAGATCCAGCGCAATGACGAACAGGTGGCCGCGGGCTGGTCCGAGGTGCTCAACCAGTACAAGCGCCGCGCCGATCTCATCCCCAACCTTGTGTCCGTGGTGCAGGGGTACGCCTCCCACGAGCGCGAGGTGCTGACCGCGGTTACCCAGGCCCGAGCCAGCGTTGCGGGCATCAAGGCGACACCGGAGCTGGTCAATGATCCGGAAGCCTTCGCCAGGTTCCAGAAGGCCCAGGGCGAACTGGGCGGCGCCCTGTCGCGCCTGCTGGTGGTGGCCGAAAACTACCCGCAGCTCAAGGCAGACGCCAATTTCCGCGACCTGCAGGCCCAGGTGGAGGGGACGGAAAACCGTATCACGGTGGCGCGCAACCGCTATATCAAGGCGGTGCAGGAATACAACGTCGGCGTGCGGACCTTCCCGAACAACCTTACGGCGATGGTATTTGGCTACAAGCCCAAGGCCAACTTCGCTGTCGAGGACGAAAAGGCCATCTCGGCGCCGCCGACGATCCGCTTCGACCAACCCCGCAGCGGCGCGCCGAGTGCTCCAGCGGCATTGCCGCCGCCCGCCGCGGCACCCGCTCCGGGAACGGCCCCTGCCGCGCCCGAGAAGCCCGCCGCCTCACCCCTTTCGTCGGGTTACTGATTCGGCGTGAAATCCGCCGCCGCGCACTGCCTGCTGGCGCTGTGGCTGCTGATCGGCGCCGCCGCGTGGGCTGCGCCTGGCGAGCTCGTAGCGATTCCCGAACTCGCGCGCCGGGTGACGGACGTCACCGGCACGCTGGGCGCGAACGACGCCGACCGGCTGGAAAGCCAGCTCGCGGCGTTCGAGGGCCAGCGCGGTAGTCAGATCGCCATCCTCATCGTTCCCACCACCCAGCCTGAATCCGTGGAGCAGTACTCAATCCGCGTCGCCGAGGCGTGGCGCATCGGGCGCGGCGGCCAGGACGACGGCGTGATCATCGTTGTGGCCCGCAACGACCGCCGCGTGCGCATCGAAGTGGGCTACGGACTCGAAGGGGCGCTGCCCGACGCCCTGGCGCGCCGGATCATCGCCGAGACGATGGCACCCCGGTTCAAGGCCGGCGACTACTACGGCGGACTCGCCGACGGGGTGGCGCAGATCCAGAAGGCCGCGGCGGGAGAGGGTCTTGCGCCGCCCGGGCCGGAGGCGGGAGCGGGGCGCGAAGGCGGCGAGGAAGACCTGCTGGGCGCGGGGCTCATCGTGGCAGTGGTGGCGGCGAGTGTCCTGGTTCGCGTCCTGGGACGGCTGCTGGGCGGACTGGCGAGCGGGGGCCTCGTGGGGTTCCTGGCGCTTGTGGTGACGGGCTCGATTCTGACGGCGATTCTTGCCGGACTCGCCGCGCTGGTTCTCGCGTTGTTTCTGGGTGGGAGGACCGTCGGCCGGGGCGGTCCGTGGGTGGGACCGGGGACGGGGGGCTGGACCGGCGGCGGTGGTTCGTGGGGTGGGGGCGGCGGCGGCTCCTGGGGTGGTGGCGGTGGTGGCTTCGGCGGCGGCGGCGCCTCCGGGGACTGGTGACGTGAGATGCGCCCGCAACGAATCCTGAGACACCTGCTGATGCCGGGCTGGCTGGTCCGCCGGGCTTTTCCGGTATCCTCGCTGCGGCGCATCGAGCAGGCAATCTCCGAATCGGAGCGCGGACATCAGGGTGAGATCCGCGTAGCCATGGAAGGCGGACTCGGGCTGGGCGCACTGCTGGCCGATCAGGGTGCGCGCGAGCGGGCGGTGGAGGTGTTCGCGGCGCTGCGTGTGTGGGACACCGAGCACAACAGCGGCGTCCTGCTGTATGTGCAACTGGCGGACCGCAAGGTTGAGATCCTCGCGGACCGGGGCATCAGCCGCCGGGTGGCCCAGCCGGAGTGGCAAGATATCTGCCGCGAAATGGAACAGGCGTTCCGTGCGAGGCTCTTCGAGCGGGGGGTGCTCCACGCCGTGGAGCGCATTACTGCCCTCCTGGTGCGCCATTTCCCTCCAGGCGCGGACAACCCGGATGAACTCGTGAACCGGCCGGTGGTGCTCTGAGGGCGAAGGCGGGCCGCTTCGGGAACCGGGCCGTCGGCCAGTTCGTCAGGCGTGCAGCGCCTCTTCCATGACCTCGAGCCGCAGATCCTGACAAAACCGCTCGCTGCCAGACTCGACACACAGTCTCAGCACCCGCGCCCCGGGCGTCGCAAACTGAAGTTCCCGGATGAAAGTCCCCGGCAGACTCACATTGGCCTCCCCGAGCCGGCTTCCGTCGGCAGCCTTGAGAGTGACGCGGGCGTTGCCATTGCCGTCCAGCAATGCGCGGATGCGAAACGCCTCGCCGACACAGCGGCGATAGGCCTGCGGATTGCGGTTGGGGTTGTATTGCAGGTTGTTCAGCTTGAGTACCTTGACCAGCTTGGTCATGACTTCTCCTTGTTTGCGGGTCTCTCGCGAGCGCAACATCATCAGACTCGCAGTCGCGTCTCTCCACGGGGTCTCGCATATGCCCTCGCGCCGGATCGGTCGTCCGCTGCGTGGTGGCAAGTGAGTAACGCAGACCGGGCGCGCCTGATGACCGCTGCGGTGCCGCACGTCCGTGCCCCCAGGCGGGGCTGCGTCGCGCGGCGTGCGATGGCAACCGAGTGCATGGACATTCGCAGCATGAGACAGGTTCTGCCGGCGATGCGTTCCCGCCGCGGGAGACGGATCCGAGGGTCGGAACAACGCGGGCGGGCCGGGGGAGGGGGGAAGACCTTTCGCGCCTCGCGTGTCGGCACCCGGGCCGGGAGAAGACCGCCACGGATGGGGCAGTTCGGGTTAAGTGGCGGCGGTCGTCGAGCAGGATGACGTCGTCTCTCAGGGCCTGGTTGTGTTCGTGACGTCGCTTGACGAGGGCCATGGCGCTGGCAACGAACAGGCCGAACATCACGATCACCGCGTATACGGAGAATCCCATATAGATCATCGCGGCGTACAGTCCGGTCATGATCAGGATACTGAGGTTCTCGTTGAAGTTCTGCACGGCGATGGAATGGCCGGCGCCCATGAGGATGTGGCCGCGATGTTGCAGCAGGGCGTTCATGGGGACCACGAAGAAGCCGGCCAGCGCGCCGATGAGGATCATGAGCGGAAGCGCGATCCACACGTCGCGCACCAGGATCATGCCGATGACCACCAGCCCCATGGCAATGCCCAGGGGGATCACGGTCACGGATCGACGCAGCGATACAAAGCGTGCGGCGAGCACGGCGCCCATGGCAATGCCTACCGCCACCACGCCCTGAAGGATGCTTGCCTTGGACAGGTCCAGATGCAGGGCCTGTTCTGACCACTTGATGACGATGAACTGCAAGGTCGCGCCGGCGCCCCAGAAAAGCGTGGTGACCGCCAGCGAGATCTGTCCGAGCCTGTCGCGCCACAAGAGTCTGAAACTGTGGTTGAAGTCGTGGAGTAGGTACAACGGGTTCTTCTTCAGTACCTTGTGATCAACCCCGGTATCCGGAACCCGCAGGTTGAATGCGGCCGCCACCAGGTAAAGGAGTGCGATGACCGTCAGGACCATCTCCGCAATGGTGTCGATGCCGGTATCGATCAGCGGCAGGTCGATGCCAAGCAGATGGTGGGCGACGTCCGGGCGGATCAAAGCGCCGCCCAGCACGGTGCCCAGAATGATGGCCGCCACGGTGAGCCCTTCAATCCAGCCGTTGGCCACCACCAGGAGGCGGTGCGGGAGGTACTCCGTGAGAATTCCGTACTTCGCAGGGGAATAGGCCGCTGCGCCGAGTCCGACCACGGAGTAGGCCGCGAGCGGGTGGACATCGAAGAACATCAGCGAGCATCCGAGGATCTTGATGCCGTTGCTGATGAACATCACCTTCCACTTGGGCATGGAGTCGGCAAATGCGCCTACAAACGCCGCCAGCACCACATAGGAAATGGTGAAGAACAGCTTCAGCAATGGTTCGTACTGCTCCGGGGCGTGCAGGTCCCGGAGCACCGCGATGGCCGCAATGAGCAGCGCGTTGTCGGCAAGCGCAGAGAAGAACTGCGCCGCCATGATGATGTAGAACCCTCGGGACATGGGGCCGGCGGGAGAGGGATGTGGGTTTTTCTGACGTGGCGCCGTCGGGGAAGCGGGTTTATATCACGAAGCGTCGCGGCCTGTCAGGGCAGTCGTGGCGCCGGCGCGGGTGCGGGGCAGACCCGCCACCGCGAGCCGGGGCACGGGCTCCGGTTTCCGATGGCCGCGGCTCCAATGTCTGCGGACCCACAGCGTGGAGCGGGGAGTCCGCTGACGTGTCCTCGTCGCGCTTCCTCGAACGGAGGGAGACGATATTGGTGCCTATTGACGTTGAGCTTGAGCCATCAGGCTATCTTATGAGTCAAGTTTGTGCTTGAATACATCAATAGGGATGGGAGAGGAGAAGGATTTTGGCCGACCGAAGACTCCAGGTATTTCACGCCGTCGCCAAGCAGCTTTCGTTTACCAAGGCTGCGGAGGTGCTTTTCATGACTCAACCGGCGGTCACCTTCCAGATCAAGCAACTCGAGGAACACTTCAACACGCGGCTCTTCGACCGCGGCCACGGCAAGATATCCCTGACACCCGCAGGCGACGTGGTGCTGGATTACGCCGAGCGAATTCTCGGGCTTTCGTCCGAACTCGATGTGCGCCTGGCGGAGATGACGGGAGAGATCGGCGGCCCGCTGTTGGTCGGGGCCAGTACCACCATCGCCGAGTTCATGCTTCCCCATGTGCTCGGGCAGTTCAAGGCGCGTTATCCGACAGTGAAACCGCGCCTCATCGTGGGCAATTCCGAGACCATCGAGACCCGCGTGGCTGAGCACACCCTGGACATCGGCCTCATCGAGTCCCACTCGCACCAGCCCACATTGCAGTGCGAGATATGTTGCGAGGATGAACTGCTGGTCATCTGCAATCCCAGGTTTCCGTTGGCGCGGCACCGCGAGGTCACCCCAGAACTGATGCTTGGCGTGCCCTACGTGAGTCGCGAACCCGGCTCCGGCACCCGGGAATTCATTGACTCCTACCTGCGTGCCGCCGGCATGAATCTCGACGCGATGAACCTCGTAATGGAACTGGGCAGTCCGGAGGCGCTCAAGGGGGTGGTGGAGTCGGGGGTGGGATTCGCGATTGTGTCCCATGTCTCCGTGGTCAAGGAGAAGCAGTTGGGTACGCTGATCACCCTTCCCTTGAAGCCCGCGCTGACGCGCACCCTGTCGCTGGTGTTTCCGAAGGAGAGGTTTCGCTCGCGGCTCGTGTCGACCTTCGTCGAATTCGCCCGCGAGAAGATGCGCGGGATGTCCGTCACCCCCGCGTAAGATCGTCGCCTTCCCGTCTCCTGCCGATGTACAGACCCATTCGCGCGTCCATCCGGATTTCGGCGATTCGGCACAATTTCGGCGTTGCTCGGCGCCATGCGGGGAACGCCCGTTTGTGGGCGGTGATCAAGGCGAACGCATACGGCCATGGCCTGCTCCGGGTGGCCGCTGTCCTGGGGGACTTGGCGGACGGTTTCGCCCTGCTGGACATCGAGGATGCGTTGACCCTGCGGGATTCGGGGGTGGATAAACCCATCCTGTTGCTGGAGGGGTGTTTCTCCACGGCCGACATGCAAGTCGCTGCGGCCCGTGGGCTGTCGGTGGTGGTGCACCAACCGGAGCAGGTCCGGCTGCTGGCCGCGATCCGGCCGGCCGCGCCGGTTCCCGTGTTCCTCAAGCTCAACAGCGGCATGAACCGGCTGGGATTCCCGCTATCGAGGTGCAGGGACGTATTGCAATCGCTGCGGGAGCTGCCGCAGGTGGGAAGCATCACCCTCATGACGCATTTCGCCCAGGCGGACGACGAACTCGGCATTGCGGAGCCGCTGGCGCGATTTCGCCAGGCCTCGGAGGGGTTGGGCCTGCCGCTAAGCCTTGCCAACTCCGCGACGCTGCTGCGCTTTCCCGAGGCCGGTGGCGATTGGTCGCGCCCCGGGATCATGCTCTACGGCGGCTCGCCCATGCCCCGACTGGCGAGTGCGGCAAGCCTGGGACTGGAACCGGCGATGACGCTGTCCAGCACCCTGATTGCCGTGCAGGAGATCAGCGCCGGTGAGCACGTCGGCTACGGTGGCCTCTATCGGGCGCCGCAGGCGCGGCGCGTGGGCATCGTCGCCTGCGGCTATGCCGATGGCTACCCGCGACATGCGCCCACCGGAACCCCCATCCTGGTGGCGGGGCAGCGAACCGCCACCCTCGGTCGCGTGTCGATGGACATGCTGGCCGCCGATATCACCGATATCCCCGGGGCCGGCATCGGCAGTCCGGTGGTGCTGTGGGGCGAGGGCCTGGCGGCGGACGAGGTGGCCGATGCCGCCGGTACCATCAGCTACGAGCTGTTCTGTGCGCTGGCGCCGCGGGTGCCGGTGGTGACGGTCTGATCTGGACCGGCCAGCGCATCCTCCGGACGAACTGATGGCAAAGGGCAAGACGGTCTTCACCTGCACCGAATGCGGCGGCCAGGCGGCGCGCTGGCAGGGGCGCTGCCCCCAATGCGGCACCTGGAACACGCTGGTGGAGACCGCGGTGGAAGCGGCGGCGAGTGGCTCGGGGCGCTACACCACCGTGGCCGGTGCGGGAAAGCTGCAAACGCTGGCGGATATCCGTCCCCGTGACGAGCAGCGCATCGCCACGGGGATCGACGAGTTCGACCGCGTCCTGGGCGGGGGGATCGTGGCCGGTGGTGTGGTGCTGCTGGGCGGCGATCCGGGTATCGGCAAGTCCACGCTGCTGCTTCAGGCGCTGGCCAGTCTTGCGGCGACGCAGCAGGTGCTGTACGTATCGGGGGAGGAATCCGGTGAGCAGGTGGCGTTGCGCGCTCAGCGGCTGCAGATCGAGGCGGGCGGGCTGAAGCTGTTGCCGGAGATCAGCCTTGAAAAGATCCTCGCCGTGCTTGAAGCGGAGGCGCCGCGAGTGGCGGTGATCGACTCCATCCAGACCGTCTATTCCGAGGCGCTGCAATCGGCGCCGGGCTCGGTGGCGCAGGTACGCGAATGCGCCGCCCAACTTACGCGTTTCGCCAAGCAGCGCGGGATCTCGATCATTCTCGTGGGCCACGTCACCAAGGAAGGCGCCCTGGCGGGTCCGCGGGTGCTGGAGCACATGGTCGATACGGTGCTCTATTTCGAGGGCGACACCCATTCCAGCTTCCGCCTGGTGCGTGCATTCAAGAACCGCTTCGGCGCGGTGAATGAGCTGGGCGTGTTTGCCATGACCGAGCGCGGTCTGCGCGGGGTGTCGAATCCTTCGGCGCTGTTCCTTTCCGGCCACGGCCGCGCCGTGCCCGGCTCCTGCGTGCTGGTGGCGCAGGAGGGCACGCGCCCGTTGCTGGTGGAGATCCAGGCACTGGTGGACGAGGCCCACAGCCCCAGTCCGCGCCGCCTGGCGGTGGGCATCGACGGCAACCGGCTGGCCATGCTGCTGGCGGTGCTGCACCGCCACGCCGGGGTGGGCTGCTTCGACCAGGATGTGTTCGTCAACGCTGTGGGAGGTGTGCGCATCAACGAACCTGCGGCGGACCTGGCGGTGGTGCTGGCCATGGTGTCGTCGCTCAGGAACCGCGCCTTGCCGACGAAGCTGGCGGCGTTCGGCGAGATCGGCCTCACCGGCGAGATCCGCCCCGCGCCACGAGGCCAGGAGCGGCTGCGGGAGGCGGCCAAGCTGGGCTTCACCCACGCGCTGATTCCCAAGGCCAACGCCCCGCGCCAGGAGGTGGCGGGGATCCAGGTCGTGGCCGTGGAGCGCGTCGATCAGGCGCTGGAGCAACTGCGGTCGCTGGCGGCGTGAACGTGCTGCGGCTGGCTTGGCGCATGCTTGGACGCGACCTGCGCGCCGGCGAGTTCAACCTCATGGCGCTGGCCATGGTGGTGGCCGTCGCCAGCCTGACCAGCGTGGCCTTCTTCAGCGACCGGGTCGACCAGGCACTGGGTCGGGAGGCGAACCAGATCCTCGGCGGCGACGTATTGCTCAGTGGCGATCATCCGCTGGATTCGTCGCTGTCCGCGCAGGCGAAGCATCGCGGCCTCGCGGTGGTGGCCAGCACCAGTTTCGTGAGCATGGCGGGGGCCGGCGAGGCCGCGCAACTGGCAGGGGTCAAGGTGGTGCAGCCCGGCTATCCGCTGCGCGGATGGCTGCGTATCGCGCCTGCCCTGAACCAACCCGACGCCGAGACGCACGATGTCCCACAGCCTGGCACGGCCTGGCTGGACGAGCGCCTCACGGCCGCCCTCGGCGTGGCCACCGGCGACGAGGTGACGCTGGGAGAAGCGCGCTTGCGCGTGGCGGCGGTGCTGACCTTCGAGGCAGATCGGGGGGCGAGCTTCTTCAGCTTCGTGCCGCGCATCATGATCAACGCCGCGGATCTCCCCGCCACGGGGTTGATCCGTCCCGGCAGCCGCGTCACCTACCGCCTGCACGTCGCCGGCGAGGCTGGCCCCGTACGCGGCTTTCGCACCTGGGCGGCGGCGCAGCTCGGTCGCGGAGAGCGCATCGAAGACATCGACAGCGCCCGGCCCGAGTTGCGCAATGCCCTCGATCGTGCCGGTCGATTCCTGCGCCTGGCGGCGCTGCTGGCGGTGGTGTTGGCGGCGGTGGCCATCGGCCTGGGAGCGCGCAGATTCCTGCAGCGCCATCTGGACGGTTTTGCGGTGATGCGCTGCCTGGGCGCCACCCAGGCACAGCTTTCGCGGTTGGTCTTGACGGAGTTCCTCCTGTTCGGGGTGGTCGCCAGCGTGGTGGGCAGCACGCTCGGGTTCGCCGCGCAATATCTGTTGGAAGCGGCCCTGTCGGGCGTGCTGGAACGGGCGCTGCCGGCTCCGGGGGTGTTGCCCCTCTTGCAGGGCCTGGTGGTTGGTGTGGTTCTGTTGCTGGGATTCGCCGCGCCGGCGCTGGCGCGCCTGGCGCGGGTGCCGACCCTGAGGGTGATCCGCCGCGAGTGGGACGCGGTGGCAGGCGCCGTGGCGCCCAGCCTCGCCGCAGGGGCGGCCGCGGTGACGACGCTGGCGCTGTGGATGGCGGGCGACGCGGGCCTCGGGTCCATCGTGCTCGCCGGGTTCGTGGCGGCGGTGGCGGTGTTCGCGCTGGTGGCGCGCGGCGCGTTCGCCGCGGCGGGACGCCTGCGCGGTGGTGCTGCGGGAGGGTGGCGGCTCGGCCTGGCGAACCTCCACCGGCGTCTGGCGGGCAGCGTGGTGCAGGCCGTGGCCCTGGCTCTCGGGATGACGGCTCTGCTGCTGCTCACCCTCACGCGCTCGGAGTTGCTGGACAACTGGCGGCGCAGCGTGCCGCCGGATGCCCCCAACCGTTTCCTGATCAACATCCAGCCAGAACAGCTCGGTGCGCTGCGGGCGTTCTTTACCGCTCAGGGAATCGCCGAGCCGGACCTGGATCCCATGGTGCGTGGACGGCTGGTGGCGGTGAACGGGCGCCCGGTCGATGGTGCCGATTTCGGCGAGGAGCGGGCGCGCGGGCTGGTGGAGCGGGAGTTCAACCTGTCGTGGGCACGGGATGTCCCTGCCGGCAACCAGGTGGTGGCGGGCCGGTGGTTCGACGCGGCGTGGGAACGGGAGCCGGGTTTCTCGGTGGAACTCGGTCTGGCGCAGACTCTGGGGCTGAACCTGCATGACCGCCTGGGCTTCGAAGTGGCGGGCAGCCGGGTGGAGGCCCCCATCACCAGCCTGCGCAAGCTCGACTGGGACTCCATGCGGGTGAATTTCTTCGTCATTGCCCCGCCCGGTGTGCTCGAAACCCTTCCGGCCAGCTATATCACCAGCTTCCATCTCCCACCGGGCAATTCCTCCTTCGCCCACCGGCTGGTGGCGGAGTTTCCCAACGTCACCCTGGTCGATGTGGCGGCGGTGATCCGGCAGTTGCAGCAGATGATGGAGCAACTCACGCGGGCGGTACAGGTGGTGTTCGCGTTTGCCCTGGCCGCCGGTGTGGCGGTCATGTTTGCCGCCATTGCCGCGACCCACGACGAACGGCGCATGGAGATCGCCATCATGCGCACGCTGGGGGCGCGCAATCGGCAGTTGCGGGGAGCGCTGCTGGCGGAGTTCCTCGCCCTGGGGCTGGTGGCTGGAGTGCTGGCGGGCCTGGCGGCCAACGGCATCGGCGCCGTGCTTGCGCAGGAGGTGTTCCGGCTCGCCTGGTCGCCGAGCCCGGGCGCCGTGCTCTGGGGTGCCGTGAGCGGCGCCCTGGGCACGGGCGTGGCGGGACTCGCGGGCACGGCGCGCCTGTTGCGGGCGCCGGCGCTGCAAAGCCTGCGCGCGCTGGGCTGAGGTTTGCCGATGAATGACCTGCGATTGATCGTTGGCGCGGCGAGGGGCGCCGCAGTCCGGATGCCCACGGCAGAGGGGCGGCGGAGGACATGAGCGTCGGAGACTATGCCGCCATCGCGGCGCTGCTCCTGACCGTTGTCGCGGTGGGCGTGCTCATGGTGCGCGCGGGTTGGTTGGAGCGCTTCCTCACCGACCACGCGGCACGCGCCCAGGATCGTGCCAATGCACGGCTGGACGCGCTGGAAGACAGCGTGCTCGAAGCGCAGTTGCACCATGGCGACCGGGTCATCGGCCAGGCCGCGGAGGTTGTGGAGCGGCTGCGCCTCGCGCTGGGCGGGGAGATCCTGCGGCTGCGCGAGGGTATGCAGGGCATGCAGTTGTCGCTGCACGACCTGCTGAACAACCAGCGCGGGGATATGGGCGTGCGCCTGGCCGAACTGGCTGCGACGGTGCAGGGTCGGCAGGACCAGTTGCGGCAGGATCTGCTTCAGCAGACCCTCGGCGCTCTGGCCGAACACGCCCGCGTCGACCGGGAACTGCTGCAGGGCGGGCTGCAGCAGGCTTCGAAGCAGCTCGCAGACAGCATCGACCTGCTCAGCCGTGCGGTGGATGACCGCCTGGAGCGCATCGGCGGCGTGGTAAACCAGCGCCTGGACGAAGGCTTCCGCCAGACCAACGAGACTTTCGCCAGTGTGATGGCGCGGCTCGCCACCATCGACGAGGCGCAGAAGAAGATCGACGGACTGACGACCAACGTGGTCAGTCTGCAGGAGCTGCTGGGCGACAAGCGCGCCCGGGGGGCCTTCGGTGAGGTGCAGTTGGAGGCGCTGGTGCGCAATTCGCTTCCCCCGGGCAGCTACGCTTTCCAATACACCCTGCCCAACAATTGTCGGGCCGACTGCGTGCTGCACCTGCCGGAGCCCACGGGGACGGTGGCAGTCGACGCCAAGTTCCCGCTGGAGAATTACCGGCGCATGTGCGACCCCGGCGCGCCGGAAGCCGAGGAGCGCGCCGCGCGCAGCGCCTTCCGCGCCGACATGCGACGGCACGTGGACGCCATCGCCTCCAGATATCTGATTCCCGGCGTCACCGCCGACGGAGCCGTGATGTTCGTGCCGGCCGAGGCCGTGTTTGCCGAGGTGCATGCCCGTCACCCGGAGGTGGTCGCCTACGCGCAGCAGCGGCGCGTATGGATCGTTTCGCCCACGACGCTCATGGCAGTGCTCAATACGGCGCGGGCGGTGCTCAAGGACGTGGAGATGCGTCGCCAGGTTCACCTCATCCGCGACGCGCTGACCAGCCTTTCGCGGGATTTCGCCCGTTTCGACGAGCGCATGCATAACCTCGCCCGGCATATCGAGCAGGCCAACCGCGACGTCCAGGAAGTGCGCAGCGCCGGCAAGCGCATCTCCAGCCAGTTTGCGCGCATCGAGGCGGCGCGGCTGAACGAGCCGCCGGACCCCGGCGGTGATGACGGCGATTCGCGAGCGCCGCCAACGAAGGGGGCCGAGACCTGAACAGCCGCAAGGCTGCGCTTCGGCCGAGCCGCGGAGTTGGCTCCTCGGCCGAGCCGCGTAGTCCGTGCTTCGACCGAGACGCCCGCGCCGGGCGCAGTGCCGTGTTGAACGCCCTTCCTCGACCCAACACCACCGACGAGGTGTAACGAGCATGGCTTGGTGCCCGCTACCGATGATGAAGCCGCCACGCTGCGGGAGCGGGCTGCCCGCGAGGTCCACCGCCGGTATCGCGGGCAAGCCCACTCCCGCTCCTTGCTCGTCCGGGGATATGAGCAGTTTCACGTTAAAGCTTCTGCCGCCACAGCCGTAGATTGCAGGTAGTAGCCACCGCCCGGGAACAGCGTCCGGTGAACGACATGAAGGATCTCTCGTTGTCCATCCACGTCACAGGCCGTCATTGGGGCGCGCTGTGGCTCGGGTACGTGTTCTGAATCAGGACGCGCACAAGGCAGGCGCATCCTCGAATTGCTCTCCTCCCCTCCAGGCGCCGGGCAACCGGCGCTCTTTTTTTGTAGCGGGCCCGTCGCCGGTTCAGACCAGCCCGTCCATGACCTGTACCTTCACCACCTCTCCGGCCGCAATGCTGGCCCGTTCGTGCTCCAGCACGATCAGGCAGTTGGCCTCGGCCATGGAGCGCAGAATTCCGGAGCCCTGGGCACCGGTTACCCGTACTTTCCATTGTCCGTCCTGGACGAATAGGTGGCCGCGCTGGAACTCCGTGCGACCCGGGTTCTTGCGCAGGGGCGTCTCGCAGGGCACATCGAGAAGCGGCACCGGATCAAGGGGCGATACGCCCGAGAGCTTGCGCAGGGCGTCGCGGGCGAACTGGTAGAAGGTCACCATCACCGACACCGGATTGCCGGGGAGGCCGAAGAGGAAAGCATTGCCGATGCGACCAAAGGCCATGGGACGGCCGGGTTTCATGGCGATCTTCCAGAACACGACTTCACCCAGGCGCGAGAGCGTGTCGCGAATGAAATCGGCCTCGCCCACGGAGACGCCACCGCTGGTGACGATGGCGTCGGCATTGGCGCTGGCGGCGAGCAGGGCCGCTTCAAGGTCTTCGCGGTTGTCGCGTACCACGCCCATGTCCAGCACTTCGCATCCCAGCCGCGTGAGCATGGCGCAGAGGGTGTAGCGGTTGCTGTCGAACACCTCCCCCGGTTTCGGCTGGCTGCCGATGGAGCAGAGCTCGTCGCCGGTGGAGAACAGCGCGACACGCACGCGCCGGAAAACGGTGACTTCGGCAATCCCCAGGGAAGCGAGCAGGCCGATTTCCGCTGGACGCAGCGATCGACCAGCGGGCAGTGCGGGCAACCCGGCGCGCAGGTCCTCGCCGCTACGCCGGGTATTCTGGCCCGGCTTCTGGCCAGCGGGAATGAGCACCTCGCCACCCTCGACCTTCACGACCTCCTGGATGACCACGGTGTCGCCGCCGTCCGGCAACAGGGCGCCGGTCATGATGCGCACGCATTCTCCCGGCCCCACGTATCCTTCGAACGCCCTCCCGGCAAAGGCAGTACCGACGAGCCGCAGCCGCGTTTCCGTGTCCCCGTGCAGATCGGTCGCACGCACGGCGTAGCCGTCCATGGCGGAGTTGTCGTGGGCGGGTACGTTGATGGGGGAAATCACGGGCCGGGCAAGCACGCGCCCCAGAGCGTTCTTGACGAAGAGCCGCTCCGTGCCGGTCACCGGCTCCACCAGCGACTGGAGAATGACCTGGGCCTGGGGTACCGGCAGGCTCTCCGGGTCGTAGTCGTCAAGGCAACTGATGGCGCGGAGTATGGAAGTCACGCATTTCCCTCCCGGGCAGAGAATGCCGCGAGTTCGTCGCGGGTGTTGATGTTGGCAAAGGCTTCGGCCTCGTCGTCGAAGGCGATCTCGGCAAACGGCAAACGGCGGTACCAGGCATCCATCTTGCGCCCGCCACCTTCGAGATACGCAGACAGATCCTCCAGAACGCCGGTGCGGCACAGCATGAAGACCGGGTGGGCCTGGTCGCCGGTGCGGGCGACGGCGATCTGCGCGTCAGCGCCTTCCAGCCCCTGTCGTAGCCGTGCCACCAGATCCATGGGCAGGAACGGCGAATCGCACGGTACGGTGGCCAGATATCGGGCGGGTTGCGGCAGCGACAGACAGGCGATGATGCCGGCGTGCAGCCCAGCCAGCGGGCCGGCAAAGCCGCCGATACGGTCGGGTACCACCCGATGCCCGAAGGCGGCGTAGCGGGCTTCGTTCTGATTGGCGTTGATGAGCAGGTGTTCCACCTGCGGGCGGAACCGTTCCAGAACCCGCTCGATCAGGGGGCGTCCGTCCAGGAGCAACAACCCCTTGTCCGCGCCGCCCATCCGCCGGCCCAAACCCCCGGCGAAGACGAGGCCGGTGACCCCTGCGGCACGGGCGGTCGTAGTCGTGTCCCTGCGAGGCATGCTGGCGGCTAGCCTCCAATGTAGGACATCTCGATTCTTCGAGAGGCTGCGGTCTGCGCCGTGCGAATTTCGGAGTAGCGGTCTGAACGGCCTTGCCAGATCAGGCCGATGGCGGAGGCGATCTCGGCGTCGGATCGGTCGCTGCGCAGCAACGCCCGCATGTCGTGGCCCTGGGTGGCGTAGAGGCAGGTGTACAGCTTGCCCTCGGTGGAGAGCCGCACCCTCGTGCAGGTGCCGCAGAAGGCCTGGGTCACGGACGAGATGACCCCGATCTCGCCGCCGCCATCGCGGTAGCGCCAGCGCTCCGCGACTTCGCCGGTGTAGTTGGGATCAACCGGCTGCAGCGGGAACTCGGCATCGATGATACGCACGACTTCGGAGGACGGTACCACTTCGTCCATACACCAGCCGTTCGTGGCGCCCACGTCCATGAACTCGATGAAGCGCACGATATGCCCCGATTCGCGGAAATGGCCGGCCAGAGGCAGGATGCTGCCACGGTTGACGCTGGCCTTGACCACCGCATTGATCTTGATCGGGTGGAATCCGGCGGCGCGGGCTGCCTCGATACCCTCCAGCACGCGGGAGACGGGGTAATCCATGTCGTTCATGCGCCGGAAGACTTCCTCGTCGAGGGAGTCCAGGCTCACGGTGATGCGGTCGAGGCCGGCATCGCGCAAAGCCTGCGCCTTGCGGGGGAGAAGCACGCCGTTGGTGGTGAGGGTGATTTCGATGCCCGGGATGGCTGCCAGCATCTCCACAAGATGCTCGATGTTTCGGCGCAGCAAGGGCTCGCCACCGGTGAGGCGGATCTTGCTCACGCCGTGGCCGACGAAGAGACGGGCCACGCGGACGATTTCCTCGAAGCTCAGCAGGGAATCGCGGGGCAGGAACTGGTAGTCGCGATCGAAGACCTCCTTCGGCATGCAATAGATGCAGCGGAAGTTGCAGCGGTCTGTCACGGAAATGCGCAGGTCGCGCATCCTGCGCCCGCGCAGATCGTGCAGGCTGCCGGTGGGCACACTGCATTCCCCCGTCGCCGCCGGAATCGGTCCGGACGCACGCAGGTCATGGATAGGTATGGATTTTCGGACCATGGGTACTGCCTCTCCGTGCGCGGTTCATCCATTCGTGGGGGGAAATGGTCCCAAAGTTCAGGCACATCCTGTTCTTGCCGGCCCACTGGGCAATTGTGGCGGTACATGTCCAGGAAGTCTCGCCCAGGGGGATCCGTATGGAAGATTATGGAGCGCCGGCGCGCGGGGTCAACAAGTGGTTCGGCGGGGGCAACCTGGTTGTGGCCCATTGCACAAGACGGCAGGGGATCGCGCCCGCCGTTCGCACCGTGGCGGCCGGTCGCATCCGTTGGCCTACAATGGGCCATGCTTTGGGACGTGTTCTGCGCCGTGGTGGACAACTACGGTGATATCGGTGTCGCCTGGCGCCTGGCCCGCCAGTTGCGTCATGAACGCGGCGAGCGCGTGCGCCTGTGGGTGGACGATCTTCGGACCTTTTCGCGCCTGTGTCGGCAGGTCGAATGCGCCGCCGATGTGCAGATCGTGCAGGGGGTGGAGGTGCGCCGATGGACCCCTGGGCGGGACGGGCCCACTGTCGCGATCGAACCTGGCGACGCAGTCATCGAATTGTTCGGATGCCATCTCCCCGCGTCCTTCGAGCAGGCCATGGCGGCACGCCTGCCGCAGCCGGTGTGGGTCAATCTGGAGTACCTGAGCGCAGAGACCTGGGTCGAGGGTTGCCATCGGCTGGTCTCCACCCATCCCCGACTACCGCTGCAAAAACACTTTTTCTTTCCCGGATTTTCCGCCGACAGCGGCGGGCTGCTGCGCGAGAGCGGGCTGATGGACGTGCGCCGGCAGTTCGACATGAATGCCGCAAAGCGGCAGGCTGCGGAGTCGTTGTTCGGCCTTCCGCAAAGGCAGGCGGGCGTGCTGCGGCTGAGCTTGTTTTGCTACGACAGCGCTCCGCTGGAGAGCTGGTTCGGGGCGCTGCGCGATTCCCCGGGGGCAATCGAGGTGCTGATTCCTGACGGGGTTGGCGGGGAAGCGGTGACGCGGTTCTGCGACGGAGCGAGGCTATCGGCTGGAATGCAGCGACAGGTCGGCGCGCTGACGCTGCGGGGCGTGCCTTTCGTCGAGCAGCCCGACCATGACCTCCTGCTGTGGCTCTCGGACTTCAATGTGGTGCGCGGCGAAGACTCGTTCGTTCGCGCCCAGTGGGCGGCCCGACCGTTCCTGTGGCACATCTACCCGCAACACGACGAAGTGCATCTGCGCAAACTGGGCGCCTTCATGGAACGATATACGGAGCGGCTGAGGCCGGAAGCGGCGGCGGCAATATCGGCGATGGCCAACGCCTGGAATCTGGCGGGTGACGTGCGCGCAACGTGGCAGGCACTCGTCCCGTGCCTGGCGGAATTGCGAAGTCATGGGGAGCGCTGGGCGGAGGAGCTTTCCTGCCAGGAAGATCTGCTGTCCCAACTGGTGCGGTTTGTGGGGGAGCAGTTATAATTGAAAGCTTTTCCGGCACTTAGGGCAGGCAGTCCATCATGAAACTCGCACAGGAATTTCGCGTCGGCAACGTGGTCAAGCTCGGCAACGATGCCTTTGTGGTTCTGCGTACGGAATATAACCGCGGTGGGCGTAACGCGGCAACGGTGCGCATGAAACTCAAGAATCTGCTCACGGGCACCAACACCGAGCAGGTCTACAAGGCTGACGACAAGCTCGAGCCCATCGTGCTCGAGCGCAAGGAGGTCGCCTACTCGTACTTCGCCGATCCCATGTACGTCTTCATGGATTCCGAATACAACCAGTACGAGGTGGAAGCGGAGAACATGGGCGACGCGCTGCGCTTTCTCGAGGACGGTCTGCCGTGTGAAGTGGTCTTCTACGAGGGGCGCGCCATCTCCGTGGAGTTGCCCTCTTCGGTGGTGCGGGAGATCATCTATACGGAACCGGCCGTGCGTGGTGACACCTCGGGCAAGGTTCTGAAGCCGGCGAAGATCCCCACGGGCTACGAAGTGCAGGTTCCCGCCTTCTGCGAGATCGGGGACAAGATCGAAATCGATACGGCCACCGGCGAGTACCGCAACCGCGTCAAGGGGTAGCGGACGGTCAATGGGAAGCGGGCCGGCGTCCGATGCGTATTGAGCGCGGATCTGGTGCGGTCTTCTTGATGGGGTGACGGGGACGCCTGACGTCCAATTCGTTCTTGAGTGCTCGATATGCCAGTAATAGTGTTGCCCGACGATTCCAGAAGGGAATTTGCGCAGCCCGTGACCGTGGCCGAGGTCGCTGCAAGCATTGGCTCGGGCCTGGCACGCGCTGCTCTTGCGGGTCGTGTGGACGGGCGTCTGGTAGATACGTCATTCCGCATCTTCGGGGACGCCGAGGTGGCGATCCTGACCGGCAAGGATACCGAAGGCCTGGCGATCATCCGCCATTCCATGGCGCACCTCCTGGCCTACGCGGTAAAGGAGTTGTTCCCGGAGGCGCAGGTCACCATCGGCCCGGTCATCGAAAACGGCTTCTACTACGATTTCTCGTACAAGCGCCCATTCACCCCCGAGGATCTGGCGCGCATCGAGCAGCGCATGCGCGAACTGGCGAAGCGCGACATTCCGATCGTGCGCGAGGTATGGGAGCGGGACCGCGCGGTGGAGTTCTTCAAGTCCATCGGCGAGCACTACAAGGCGGAGATCATTTCCTCGATCCCGCCCGGCGAAGACGTCTCCCTCTACAGGGAGGGGGATTTCGTGGATTTGTGTCGTGGTCCGCACGCGCCTTCCACCGGGCACCTGAAAGTCTTCCGGCTGATGAAGGTGGCCGGTGCCTACTGGCGGGGGGACTCCCGCAACGAGATGCTCCAGCGCATCTATGGCACGGCCTGGGTGCGCAAGGAGGATCAGGATGCCTACCTCCACATGCTCGAGGAGGCGGAAAAGCGCGACCATCGGCGTCTTGGCAAGCATCTGGACCTCTTCCACCTCCAGGAGGAGGCGCCGGGGATGGTTTTCTGGCATCCCCATGGCTGGGTGATCTGGCAGGTGATCGAGCAATACATGCGCCGGGTTCTGAGCGAGCACGGTTACTCCGAGGTGCGCACGCCGCAGGTGATGGACCGCACCCTCTGGGAGCGCTCCGGCCACTGGGAGATGTATGCGGAGCACATGTTCACCACCCACGCAGAAGAGCGCGACTACGCCGTAAAACCCATGAACTGCCCAGGCCACATCCAGATCTTCAACCAGGGCTTGAAGAGCTATCGTGACCTGCCGCTGCGTCTGGCCGAGTTCGGTTCATGTCACCGAAACGAGCCGTCGGGCGCGCTGCACGGGCTGATGCGAGTGCGGGGGTTTGTGCAAGATGACGCGCACATCTTCTGCACCGAGGATCAGGTGTTGGCTGAATCCATGGCGTTCATTGATCTGCTGCAGAAGGTGTATGCGGATTTTGGTTTCCGCGACATCCTGGTCAAGCTGTCCACGCGGCCGGAAAGACGGATCGGCTCCGACGAAACCTGGGATCGGGCGGAAGCAGCGCTCCGCGATGCGTTAGAGAGCAAGGGATTGCCCTTCGACCTTCAGCCAGGCGAGGGCGCGTTCTACGGCCCCAAGATCGAATTCTCGCTCAAGGACTGCCTTGGGCGGGTGTGGCAGTGTGGCACGCTGCAACTGGACTTTTCCCTGCCGGGGAGGCTTGGCGCCGAATTCATCGGCGAGGACAGCGCACGGCATGTGCCGGTTATGTTGCATCGTGCCGTCCTTGGCTCCCTGGAACGCTTCATTGGCATCTTGATCGAACATCACGCGGGAGCATTCCCGCTTTGGCTGTCACCTGTCCAGGCAGTGGTGATGAACATTTCGGAAGGCCAGGCTGAATATGCGGAATCGGTCGCCCGGGCACTGACGAGCGCGGGTTTTCGTGCCGAGGCGGATTTGCGAAACGAAAAAATCACCTATAAAATCCGCGAACATAGTTTGCATCGTCGCCCCTATCTGTTGGTGGTCGGCGATAAGGAAAAGCTCGGAAATCTGGTGGCAGTGCGCCTTCGCGGCGGGACGGACTTGGGCCCGATGTCGCTTGACGTGTTGATCACCCGCATGTCGCGGGAGCGTGAAATGCGCGAAAACACACCAGCCGTTTGACAGTCAGTCGGAGACTACGCCATCGCTCAGCCAAACAGCAAGACGCAGCAACGCCTCAACGAACAAATCACTGCTGCCGAGATTCGGCTGGTCGGGGAGGAGGGGGAGCAACTCGGGATAGTTTCCTTGGAAAGCGCGCTGAGAATGGCGGAGACTGCCGGCGTGGATCTGGTGGAAATCGCGCCTATGGCGGCGCCTCCCGTGTGCCGTTTGATGGACTTCGGGAAGTTCAAGTACCAGGAAGCGAAGCGCGCGCACGAGGCAAAGCAGAAGCAGAAGCAGATCCAGGTCAAGGAGATCAAGTTCAGGCCGGGGACGGACGAAGGCGACTACCAGGTCAAGCTGCGCAATCTCGTGCGTTTCCTTCAGGAGGGCGACAAGGCGAAGGTCACCCTGCGATTCAGGGGGCGCGAGATGGCGCACCAGGAGATCGGAATGCGCCTGCTTGAGCGGGTCAAGGGTGATCTGGAAGCGCATGGCTCCGTTGAGCAGTTCCCGAAGATGGAGGGTCGCCAGTTGATCATGATTCTTGCGCCCAGCCGGAAGAAGGTTCCCCAGGCAAGTTGAATTTCCCGCTGCTGACAGATTTGTCAGGAGTGGTAACGTTGGGGCCAGCGTCATGGCCCGAGAAGTGGTTGCAGGTTCCGGAAGCCTCCGCGGTGCGGAGCACCTGCTGCCATGCCAAAAGATGGAGTAGTTCGATGCCCAAGATGAAGACCCGCAAGGGGGCGGCCAAGCGCTTCAAGGTTCGGCCGGGCGGGACGGTCAAGCGTTCCCAGGCGTTCAAGCGCCATATCCTTACCAAGAAGGCAACGAAGATGAAGCGGCAACTGCGTGGGATTACTGCGGTTTGCGCTTCCGACGTGCAGTCGGTTCGTGCCATGTTGCCTTACGCATAAGGGGGTCGCGATGCCACGAGTCAAACGCGGCGTGACGGCGCATGCCCGTCACAAGAAGGTTCTCGATCAGGCCAAGGGATACCGCGGCCGTCGGAAGAGTGTCTATCGGATTGCCAAACAGGCGGTGATGAAAGCCGGGCAGTACGCTTACCGTGATCGTCGCCAGCGCAAGCGCCAGTTCCGTTCCCTCTGGATTGCCCGGATCAACGCGGCGGCGAGGGAACTGGGCCTGACATATAGCGTATTGATGAACGGACTGAAGAAGGCAGCCATCGAGATTGACCGCAAGGTTCTCGCGGATCTGGCGGTCTTCGACAAGCCGGCGTTCGCGCAGATTGCCAATCAGGCGCGCGAAAAGCTTGCCGCTTGAGGAGACGAGGCACGGAAAAAGGAGGCCCGGCCTCCTTTTTTTGTTTACGGGTGGTGCAGCATGCAGGACTTGGATCGACTGATCAGGGAGGCCACGGCGCAGTTCGCGGCGGTGGCTGATCCGGCGAAGCTGGAGCAGGTGAAGGCCGCCTACCTTGGGAAGGGTGGTGTACTGACCGCCCTTCTCAAGGGGCTTGGGTCATTGCCGGTGGAAGAGCGCCGCACCGCTGGCGCATCCATCAACCGTGCCAAGGAGGCGATCGAATCGGCGCTGGAAGGTCGGCGGGCTGCCCTTCGCGAAGCCGCCGTGGATCTGCGGTTGCGGGAAGAGACGCTGGATGTGACGCTGCCCGGGCGCGGCCTGCGGCTTGGCGGTGTGCATCCGGCCACGCGCACGCTGGATCGCATCGAGGCGCTGTTCGGCTCGATCGGGTTCGAGGTGGCCGACGGGCCGGAGATCGAGACCGATTTCCACAATTTCTCCGCGCTGAACACGCCGGAGAACCATCCCGCCCGTTCGATGCACGACACATTCTATATCGAAGGTGCCCCCGGACTTCTGCTGCGCACCCACACAAGCCCCATCCAGGTGCGTTACATGCTGGGGCATGTAGATCGGCATGCCGACACGGACCCGATGCCCCCGATCAAGGTGATCGCGCCGGGACGGGTTTACCGCGTGGATTCGGACGCCACTCACTCTCCCATGTTCCACCAGGTGGAGGGGCTGTGGGTGGACGAAAACGCCAGTTTTGCCGATCTCAAGGGCTTGCTTACCGATTTCCTCCGGCGCTTCTTTGAGAAGGATGACCTGCGGGTGCGGTTTCGTCCGTCCTTTTTTCCGTTCACGGAGCCCTCCGCGGAGGTGGACATGGGATGTGTCTTCTGCGACGGGGTGGGTTGCCGCGTTTGCAGCCACAGCGGTTGGCTGGAGATCGCCGGCTGTGGAATGGTTCACCCCAACGTGTTCAGGGCCGTCGGGATCGACTGTGAACGCTATCTGGGATTTGCATTCGGCATCGGGCCTGATCGTTTGACAATGCTGCGATACGGCATCAACGATCTGCGCCTGTTCTACGACGGCGATTTGCGTTTTCTCGAACAGTTCAGATAGATCATGCAGTTCTCGGAAAACTGGCTGCGCACCCACATAGCTCCGTCGCTTGACAGCGAGGGTCTGGCGCACACGCTGACGATGGCCGGCCTGGAAGTCGAGTCGGTCAATCCGGTGGGACAGGACTTCTCGGGTGTTGTCGTCTCGAAGATCGTCGCCTGCGAACCCCATCCCGGTGCGGATCGTCTGAAGCTTTGCCGGGTGGACGCCGGCGGGGAGGAATTGCTGCAGATCGTCTGCGGCGCACCCAACGCGGCGGAGGGGCTCAATGTGCCCTGCGCACGGGTGGGTGCGAAGCTTCCTTCAGGGGGGATCCGTGCCGCCAAGGTGCGTGGCGTTGAATCGTTCGGCATGCTCTGTTCGGCGCGGGAGCTTGGCCTATCGCAGGAAGACGAAGGCATCATGGTGCTTCCGGCTGACGCGTCGCCGGGGCAGGATCTGCGAACCTATCTCGATCTGGATGACCGTTGTTTTACGCTGAAGCTCACGCCCAACCGGGGTGATTGTCTGAGCATCAGGGGAATCGCGCGGGAGGTCGCGGCGCTGACGGGTGATCAGCTGATGACAAGCCCGGGGATGCCGGTGCCGGCGGGCTCGTCGTCGGCGCGAACGATCGTGCTGGACGAGCCCTCAGCCTGTCCGCGGTATTGCGGACGGGTCATCTCCGGAATCGATCCGGCGGCGCCTACTCCCGAATGGATGAAGCGCCGGCTCGAACGCTGTGGGGTACGCTCGATCAGCGCCCTGGTCGACGTCACCAACTACGTGATGCTCGAACTGGGCCAGCCCATGCATGCGTTTGACAACGCCAAGCTCAGCGGCGGCATTCACGTGCGCTTTGCGCGCGAGGGTGAACAACTGCTGCTCCTCAACGGACAGACGATCAAGCCAGCTTCGGACACCCTGCTGATTGCGGACGAAGCCGAGGCGCTGGCCCTTGCAGGAATCATGGGCGGCCAGGAGAGCGGGGTCACGGCGACAACCACGGAGTTGTTCCTGGAGAGCGCTCATTTCTCGCCGGAGGCGGTGGCAGGCCGCGCGCGCACCTATGGCTTCGTGAGCGAGGCGTCCCACCGTTTCGAACGTGGGGTCGATTTCCTGCTGGCGCGCGAAGCCATCGAGCGGGCCACCCAGCTCGTGCTGGAGATCTGTGGCGGCGTTCCCGGGCCTGTCACCGATGCCACGGCACAACTGCCCGCGCGTCGCCCGGTTCGATTGCGCACTTCCCGCGTGGAACGGGTGCTTGGCCTTGCCGTGAGTGATGGCGAGATCCAGGGGCTGCTGAGTCGTCTGCAGATGAGCGCAAGTCCACTGGAAGGTGGGTTCGAGGTGCTGCCACCCAGCTTTCGCTTCGACATCTCCATCGAGGAGGACCTGATTGAGGAAATCGCGCGTCTCCATGGTTATGACAACGTTCCTGCGCGTCCCCCGAAAGCGACCCTGGGCATGCTGCCCCAGTCCGAGGGACGCCGCAGCAAGCATTCGATCAGGCAACTGCTGACGGCGCGCGATTACCAGGAAGTTGTCAATTACAGCTTCGTGGATGCGCGCTGGGAGCGGGATTTCTGTGCCAATGAAGCGCCGATCCTGCTTTCCAATCCGATTGCCAGCCAGATGAGCGTAATGCGATCCAGCCTGGTCGGTGGCCTGGTTGGTAACCTCGCCAACAACCTGCGTCGGCGCGTGGGCAGGGTACGGCTGTATGAGATCGGTCGTTGCTTCTTTCGGGACGATGCGGGGGGGGAGATCATTGGCTTTCGGCAGCCAATACGTCTGGGCGGGCTGTGTGCGGGGCCGGCACTGCCGGAGCAATGGGACATCGCAACTCGCGCTGTGGATTTCTTTGATGTTAAGGGAGACGTGGAAGCGCTGCTGCTCCCATCCAAGGCCGAATTCGTTCGTGCCGAGCAGCCGGGTTTTCATCCCGGACGCGCGGCTGCGATCCTCCTCGACGGACGAAGGATCGGTGTCATTGGAGAGTTGCATCCCCGTCTGGCCGACGCGTATGAACTGGGCACGGCTCCCATTGCCTTCGAACTGGACCTGGCCGTGCTTCTCGATCGGTCGCTGCCGCAGTTCTCCGATCTGTCCCCGTTTCCGCCGGTGACCCGTGACATTGCACTTGTCGTTGATCAGGATATCCGGGCCGAGGATGTGGTTGCGTGTCTGCGGGGCGCCGCGCCTGGCTTCCTAAGGAACATCCATCTGTTTGACGTCTACATCGGAAAGGGTGTCGAGGCCGGGAAAAAAAGTGTTGCGTTCCGGATAGTTATGCAAGATACTGAGAGAACCCTCGCAGATGCTGAAGTGGAGGCGGCATTGGTGCAGATCCTTGCTGCGGCTCAGGCGGCGTTGGGAGCACGCCTGCGGGGGTAAGCCAATAATATGGAGAAGGCATGACTCTGACGAAGGCGGATCTGGCTGATTTGCTGTTCGAGAAGGTGGGATTGAACAAGCGCGAAGCCAAGGACATGGTCGAGGCGTTCTTTGAAGAGATACGGATGGCACTGGAGCGCGGCGAGACCGTAAAACTGTCCGGATTCGGCAATTTCCAGTTGCGCGACAAGCCTCAACGACCGGGGCGCAACCCTAAGACGGGCGAGGAAATCCCCATTTCCGCCCGTCGGGTCGTGACGTTCCATGCCAGCCAAAAACTCAAGCAGGTCGTCGAGCAGGGCATGAATGGAAGCCAGCCACAAGCCTGATCTGCCGCCCATACCTGCCAAGCGCTACTTCACGATCGGTGAAGTGAGTGAGTTGTGCGGCGTCAAACCACACGTTCTCAGATACTGGGAGCAGGAGTTTGCGCAGCTCAAGCCAGTGAAGCGGCGTGGTAACCGACGGTACTACCAGCATCATGAGGTTCTGTTGGTTCGCCGCATTCGTGATCTGCTGTACGAACAGGGATTCACCATCAGCGGCGCGCGCAACAGGCTCGAAGAGCGCAGCGGGCGCAACGTCAAGTCTGGAGACACCACTGCTGCGGTCGGACTTGAAGGGCTGCGCGATGAGCTGTCCGCCATCCGGGATCTTCTGATCCCCTGAGGGTTGTCGGGATCGATGCGGAAGGGCGAAGTGTCGAAGTCGAGCGACTCAGCGCGTTTCTGGTATACTTCGCGCCTCGTCGGGGCGTAGCGCAGCCTGGTAGCGCACCTGCATGGGGTGCAGGGGGTCGGAAGTTCGAATCTTCTCGCCCCGACCAATCACACCAACCTTCCTGTCCTCATCCAAAGAGGAGCGCCGTCCGCTGGTCGGCAAGATGCCAATCCGATGCGTATCCTGCTGAGCAATGACGATGGCTATTTCTCACCGGGGATCGAGTTGCTCGCGGCGGCGTTGGGCGAGATCGCCGACGTTACGGTGGTCGCGCCCGAGCGGGATCGCAGCGGCGCCAGCAACTCCCTGACGCTGGATCGGCCGCTTTCCTTGCGTCGGGCCGGCAACGGCTTCTTCTTCGTCAATGGAACGCGCACGGACTGTGTTCATATGGCGCTTACGGGCCTGTTGGACCATATGCCTGACATTGTGGTGTCGGGCATCAACCATGGGGCCAATATGGGTGACGACACCATCTATTCGGGCACCGTGGCTGCGGCCACCGAAGGTTATCTATTCGGATTGCCATCCGTGGCCATCTCTCTCGCAAGCAAGACTGCCCGGCACCTGGATACGGCGGCGGCCGTTGCGCGCGATCTCGTGGAACGGTTTGCACGGAGCGAACTCGGCGAACCGGCGCTTCTCAACGTGAATGTTCCCGATCTGCCGCTGGACGACTTGCAAGGCGTCCTGGTAACGCGACTGGGCAAACGCCATCGGGCGGAACCGGTCATTCGGACGGTCAACCCGAGGCAGGAGACCGTTTACTGGGTGGGCGCAGCGGGAGAGGCGCAGGATGCGGGGGACGGCACGGATTTCCACGCCGTGGCGAACCGCTACGTTTCGCTGACGCCTCTTCAGATGGATCTCACCCACGGCGTGCACATTCCGCTGGTGCAGCGCTGGCTTGCGACCTGAGAACCAGGTGTCAGGGGATTTCGACGTACTTGGACACGCTCTGCAGCGACCGCGCATCCGCATGATTGAACGCCTGCGCGAGCAGGGGATACGGCAGGAATCGGTCCTGGGGGCGCTGGCAGCGATTCCGAGGCATGTCTTCGTCGATGAGGCACTTCGCAGCAGGGCGTATGAAGATACGGCCCTGCCTCTCGGGTTTCAGCAGACGATTTCGCAGCCTTTTGTGGTGGCGAGGATGCTGGAGGTCGCTGCCAAAGGACGCGCGCTGGGCAAGACGCTTGAGGTCGGGGCAGGTTGTGGGTACCAGGCGGCGGTGTTGTCACGGCTCGCGTCGGAAGTGTATGCCGTGGAGCGAATCCGCAAGCTGCTGGACAAGGCGCGAGCCAACCTGCGGCAGTTGAGGCTGCCCAACGTACGCCTCAAGCATGGAGATGGTTCGCTCGGGCTGCCGGAAGTTGCTCCATTCGATACAATCGTGGTGTCCGCAGCAGCTGCCGTTGTTCCGCAAGCGCTGCGGCAGCAGCTGGCGCCGGGAGGCAGGCTGATCATGCCGGTCGGCATGCAAGAGCAGAGGCTGATGCTCGTTGAACGCAGCGTCGCCGGCCCGTTCTTCGAAACCTGGCTGGACGCGGTTCGATTTGTACCACTGATTGCGGGAGTCGAATGAGCCGAGATCTTGAATTCCGGGCACGTGGATGGATTGCGTGCGGCGTCGGAATTGCCCTCATTGCAGGGTGTAGCAGCACGACGCAGGTGCCCGTGGTGGAACGTGGTGCTTCTCCGGCGCCGCGGCAACCGGCAGCGGAGCCTCGTGAGCAAAGGGCGGGTTCCTACGTTGTGAAGAAGGGCGATACGCTTTTCAGCATTGCTCAGTCTCATGGCGTGGACGTGCGGGAGCTCGCCGCATGGAACGGCATGGACAATCCGCACCGGCTCGAGGTGGGGATGGCACTGCGCATGGCACCTGCGGAGGGTTCGGCCACCGCTCGACCGGTAGCTGCTCCTGCCTCCGTCGAGGCCCGACCCCTGGGTCCGGCCGGCGTTGCTGCGCCGCCGATGGCAGCAGCCGCTCCGGACGGTGTCAAGAAGGATCCGAAGGGTGGCAAGCAGCCCTATTCCGACCAGGCGCTGACACAGGTTCAGAAGGCCGGGGATGCTGCCCGGAAACCGCCCGAGCTAGCTCTTGCGCCTCCAGCCTCGTTCCCGGAGTCGGTCAGGCGCGAGCCTGCGCAGGCTGAATCTGGCGAGGCGCAGGTCGAATGGTCATGGCCGGTGGTCGGGAAGGTTCTTGTGGGTTTTAATGACGGCAGCACCAAGGGTATAGACATCGGGGGGCAGGCGGGTGAGTCGGTACTCGCCGCGGCAGGGGGAAAGGTCGTGTACGCGGGAAGCGGGTTGCGGGGATATGGCAATCTTGTGATCATCAAGCATAACCCGGCGCTGCTTAGCGCCTACGCCCATAACCGGCGCCTGCTGGTCAAGGAAGGCGAGAATGTGACGCGTGGGCAGAAAATCGCGGAACTTGGCAGCAGTGATGCGGATCAGACAAAACTCCATTTCGAAATCAGAAATCAGGGTAAGCCGGTCGATCCCCTCAAATACCTGCCACCGCGTCAACAATGAGTGACCCGGAATTCGACGACGACAACGAGTTCGAAGAAAACGAACGGCGAGACGAGGCATCTGATGCTGCGCCCGAAGTATGGGATCGGTCGACGGATGAGTTCCTCAACGACGTTACGCAGCTCTACCTGAATGAGATCGGCGCAAATCCGCTCCTGACACCGGAACAGGAACTGGATTTGTCGCGTCGGGTGCGAATTGGCGAGTTCGAAGCGCGGCAAAAGATGATCGAGCACAATCTGCGGCTCGTCGTGAATATCGCCAAGCACTACCTCAACCGCGGGCTTCCCCTGCTGGATCTGGTGGAAGAGGGCAACCTCGGCCTCATCCACGCCCTCGAGAAGTTCGATCCAGAACGGGGGTTCCGCTTTTCAACGTATGCCACCTGGTGGATCCGCCAGAACATCGAGCGGGCCA
Organism: Betaproteobacteria bacterium; assembly: GCA_016208415.1. Taxonomy (GTDB): domain Bacteria; phylum Pseudomonadota; class Gammaproteobacteria; order Burkholderiales; family Rhodocyclaceae; genus JACQYB01. Next base: position 36,135 of record JACQYB010000035.1, read on the forward strand.
TCATGAGCCAGTCCCGAACGATCCGCCTGCCGGTGCATGTGGTGAAGGAATTGAATCAGGTATTGCGCGCGCTTCGATCACTGGAAGCGCGCGGCGTCGGCGACTGTGGGCCCCAGGAGGTGGCGGAGTTGCTCGGCAAGCCGGTGGAGGAGATCCGCCACATCCTCACCCTGAACGAACGCACCGCGTCGCTGGACGCGCCTCTGGACATTGATCCCGACCTGTCGATTGGGGAGTCACTGGCGGACGAGCATGCGGAAAGCCCCGAAATCCAGATCCAGTATTTGGAAGTTGAAGGGCTCGTCAAAGCCTGGATAGGCCAGTTGAACGAAAAACAGCGCCTTGTGATCGAGGCGCGCTATGGGCTCAACGGCAGGGATGTCCGGACGCTGGAGGAACTGGCGGATTCACTGAGGCTGACCCGGGAACGTGTGCGCCAGATTCAACTCGAGGCGCTCGGGCACTTGCGGCGGTTGGTCAAACGCAAGGGCGTGGCGAAAGACACGCTTTTCTGAGCAGGCGGGAAGCACTGGGAACGGAGGCGGGTTCGCTGCCGTACTTCCAGAGGCCGGGCGCGGCTCCGACGGGTACCGCCCGCGTTCACTTCGCGACTTGTTTCTCCCTCAGCTCTTCCAGTGTCTTGCAGTCGATACAAAGGGTTGCGGTCGGGCGGGCCTCGAGACGCTTGAGTCCGATCTCCACCCCGCAACTCTCGCAATAACCGTACTCGGTCCTTTCGATGCGTTCGAGCGTCTCGTCGATCTTCTTCACCAGCTTGCGTTCCCTGTCGCGGTTGCGCAATTCCAGCGCGATGTCCGACTCCTGACTAGCGCGGTCATTCGGGTCGGCGAAGACGGTCGCTTCGTCCTGCATGGTATGCACGGTGCGCTCGATGTCCTGGAGGAGTTCCCGCTTGAGCGTCTCCAGCATGTTGCGGAAATGCGCCAATTGCGCCTCGTTCATATATTCTTCGCCCGTTTTTGCGACGTAGGGCGCGAAGCGCGTGTGGAGGAGATCCTCTGCCATTTTGTTGGTCGAACCCGTAAACAAAAAAGCGGTTAATAGCAGAAACGCATCCGCATCGCAACTGAAAGCAGGAATTGCTCCCCGGGCGGGCTACCGTTGGTGGCCCGCAACGTCACTGGGCTGCCGGCCCTACGAGGATCAGCGGTCGCTGGTTCTGGCACTGTTTCCCTGGCTCCTCGGTGCGCGCAACCCGCGCGCGCGGGAGGCTGGATCGTGGCACCCCCGCGTTTCCCTCGGCTTGGATCGTCATGGACAGCGTCGTTGCTGAATCTGCGGTATTGTCTGCCACAATATGCAAAGAGGCCCCAGGGGCGACAAGGGCAAACGGCTCGGGAAAGTGCCACGGTATGCGGGACGACAGCAGTGTATGGGTGCGCTGGCGACGGGGGGCAGCGTATGTGTTGGGCGTGGTCGTCCTGGCGGTGTGTGCGCTGCTTTTCATAATGATGTATTCGGAGTCCCGCAGTTCAGCCTTTCAGGCGGGGTATTTCTCGTCCATCGTCCGCGAGGCCACGTTTGCGCTCGAAGATGGACCGGCGCGGGCACTTCGCCTCCCGGGTGCCGGGCCGTATGACACACGGCTCGGCTACAACCGCATCATGGACTACGTCCAAAGGCTCGGCGCGAGAGAGTTCGAGGTCTCGGCGCAGGCCCGCCAGTCGACACGGTTGGCCGAGGTCATGGATCGGGGGTTGTTCCCACCGTACTCCGAGAAAAGCCAGGCGGGCCTGCAAGTGTTCGATTGCTGCGGGGATCCGATCTATTCGGCGCGCCACCCGCGTGATCAATTCGCGTCGTATGTGGAAATTCCGTCGATCATCGTCGAAGCCCTGCTGTTCATCGAGAACCGCGAGTTGCTCGACCCGGAGCGGCCCAAGCTCAATCCGGCCATCGAATGGGACAGGCTCTACAGGGCCGCTTATGACCAGATCTTGAAGATGGTCTGGCCCGGGCATTCCTCTTCGGGCGGAAGTACGCTGGCGACGCAGATCGAGAAATTCAGGCATTCCCCTTCCGGCGTCACGACCGGACCCGCGGAGAAGCTGCGCCAAATGCTGTCGGCGTCACTTCGCGCCTACCGCGACGGGGAGGAGACGCTCGCGGCGCGGCGACGAATCGTGCTCGACTATGTGAACTCGGTCCCCCTTGCGGCAGTGCCCGCACACGGAGAGGTCATCGGCCTGGGGGACGGCCTGCGCATCTGGTTCGGGGCCGATCCCCAGCGAGCGGCCCAGTCGCTGCGGTTGCCGGAGCTGGACAGAACTGGACTTGAGGAAAAGGGGAGGGCGCTGCGACAGGTGATCAGCCTGCTGGTGGCCCAGAGGCGCCCCTCGTACCTGCTCAATTCCGGGGAGAAGGCACTTGCATCCCTGACGGAAAGCTACGTCCGCCTGATCGCCCAGGCGGGCATCATTTCACCTTCCCTGCGCGATGCGGCACTCGGAATCGAGACGCCGCTGCGGCGTCAGGACATGGCGGGAGACGGCGGGGTGGAGTCCTCGTTCGTTCGACGCAAGGCGGCCAACGCCATACGCTACGAACTGATGCAATGGCTTGGTGAGCCCGGCGTGTACGAACTGGACCGGCTGGACCTGACGGTGCGCAGCAGCCTTCACCGGCGTGCTCAGGAGGATGTAACGGCGCTGCTGCGCCAGTTGGCGGATCCGCAGTTCCTGCGTGTCGAGGGCTTCTACGGGAAGCACCTGCTCCAGGCGTCGGACGACCCCTCCAAGATCCTGGTCAGTTTCACCTTGTTCGAGCGCATGCCGGACGGAAACATGGTGCGTGTGCAGGCCGACAATCTTGACCGACCATTGGATATCAACGAGGGTACCAAGCTAGACCTCGGCTCCAGCGCCAAGCTTCGCACCCTGGCCACCTATCTCGAAATCACCGCCGCGATACACCGGCAACTGGCCGACGTGCCTTCCAAGGACCTGATGCGGATGCTGTCGGCAGCGGAAGACCGGCTGACGCGCTGGGTGATGGAGTACCTCTCCACGGCCAAGGACCGCAGCCTTGCGGCCACGCTGGAGGCTGCCATGCAGAGGCGTTACTCCGCATCGCCCCATGAGGTGTTTTTCACCGGGGGAGGGTTGCACACTTTCGAGAATTTCGACTCCGAAAGCAATGAATGGAAGCCTACGGTGGCCTCCGCGTTCAATCAGTCCATCAACCTGCCCTTCATCCGTCTCATGCGCGACATCGTCCAGCACTACATGCACAGGCCGGGTGGCGTGGCGGAGATCTTTCGCGATCCGGAGGATCCCCGCAGACAGGATTACCTGGAACGTTTCGTTGACGAGGAAAGCCGCCGCTACCTCCTGCGGTTCTGGAAGCGCTACCGCGGCAAGGGAGAGTCTGAGCGCTTCGATACCTTGCTCGACCACGTTTCGGCCCAGCCACACCGCATTGCCACCGTCTTTCGCAGCGTTTACCCCGAGGCCGACTGGCCGCGATTCGCCTGGGTCATGACCGATCTGATGCCCGAACTGGCGGAAGACCCCGTGGCTTTGCAGGAGTTGTTCGTCAAGTATGGCTCCGAGCGCTACACGCTGTCCGACCGCGGTTACCTGGCCCGCGTGCACCCACTGGAGCTTTGGCTTCTGTCCTACCTGCGGGAAAGGCCTGCAGCCACCTACGACGAGGCCGTGGAGGCCAGCGCCAGGGAGAGGCGGGATGCCTACGCCTGGCTGTTCAAGACCCGCCACAAGGGCGCCCAGGACGTGCGCATCCGCAGCCTGCTCGAGGGGGAGGCATTCGCGCAGCTTGCCCGCGAATGGCAGCGGCTCGGTTATCCCTTCGAAACCCTGATTCCATCCTACGCCACCGCCATCGGCAGTTCCGCCGACCGGCCTGCGGCGCTGGCCGAATTGATGGGCATCATCCTCAATGACGGCGTTCGCGTGCCCACGGTGCGCATCGAGCGGCTGGATTTCGCGGCCGGCACGCCTTTCGAGACACAGCTTGTGCGCAGACGCTCGGGCGGCGAACAGGTGATGTTGCCCGAGGTGGCCCGGGCGCTCCGAAACGCCCTCGTGGGGGTGGTCGAACGCGGGACCGCGCGGCGCATTGCCGGGTACTTTGCCGGCCGGGACGGCCGGCGTCTGCCTCTGGGCGGCAAGACCGGTACGGGCGACCACCGCCGGGAGCGCTATAACCGCTGGGGCAACGTCATCTCTTCCAAGGCCATGAACCGCGCGGCGACGTTCGTGTTCTTCCTCGGCGACCGCCATTTCGGCAACGTGACGGCCTTCGTGCCCGGCAGCGATTCCGGCGATTACCGCTTCACCAGCGCCCTGGCGGTGCAAGTGCTCAAGGCCCTGTCGCCGGCGCTGGCGCCCCTCGTGCAGTCTCCACCCGCGCGGCTGCCGACGGCGCGTCAGAGAACGGACGAGGATGCGGAGAGGATTGCCGCGGTAACGCCGGGCGTTTCCGCGCCGGTGCAATAGGCCTGCGTGTCGGCCAGAATCATCCTGTTGTCGCGGTGTGGGCGGGATCCTGCCGGTAGAAACGGCGCAGTTGTTCATAGACCTCGGGGTAATCCTCCAGCAGCAACCCGGGTGCTTCAAAGAAGGTCTCCGTGGCAACGGCGAAGAACTCGGCCGGACTCTGCGCGCCGTAGGGATCGATCGCGGTATCCACGCCGGCATCCGCTCGCGCGCAGAAGTCATCGAAGGCTCGTCCAAGTGCCTGCTGCCACTCCCGTCGGATCATGCCGTCGTGCAGCGGCGGCAGGCCATCGGCGTCGCCGTTGAGCATGTCCAGCTTGTGGGCGAACTCGTGGATCACGACGTTCATGCCGTCGTCGTCGCCGGTGTCTTCCGACCACGAAACCAGTACGGGTCCTCCCAGCCAGGCCTCGCCGGATACTTCGTCGTCGAATTCGTGCACCACGCCAGCCTCGTCCATGAACTGGCGCGGAATGATGAAATCGCCGGGATAGACGACGATGCCGACCCACCCGTCGTACCATTCCAGGCCCAGATTGAGGATCGGCAGGCAGGCCTGCAGCGCGATGGACAGGCGCGCGTGGTTGTCCGGCTCGAATCCGCCTGCCCCGCTGATCTCCTTGCTGGCAAGCAAACCCATCGCCAGTTGACGCAGCCGCCGGCGATCGTCCGGGGAGAGACTGGCGAGAAACGGCAAGCGCTTCTCCACCGCTGCCCATTGTGCGGGGGTGACGTCGGGCCGTTGGGAGACGCTGCGATCGCGCAGCCAGTCGCGGATGCTGCGGATCATCGGCGAGTACCGGCGGTTTGCCGCGGGCGGCGAACGGAATTCACGAACGCGCACATCGTCTCGTGTGTCTGGTGGTGCAAGCCCGCAGCGGGCGCCACGTCAACATGGACGCTGGGACCGCCTGGGCAATGAGATAATTGTCGCATGGTCACCGTCACACATTCCCTTGCTCCCACGGATATCGGCGGAGCGTCGATCGAGCTCCTGTACAAGGGACTGGGAGACGACGAGCGGCGGCGCCTGGAATCCGCCCTGGAGGTAGTGGGACCGCTCTATGAGGGACGCGTTCTCGGCACCGGCGAAGACATGCTGCGCCACGCGGTGGGCATGGCGCTCATCGTTGCTTCGCTGAAACTCGATGTCGAGACGCGGCTGGCCGGATTGCTCTTTGCGGTGCTGGACTGCATCGATCACGGCCGCGAGATGCTCGAACAGCGTTTCGGTGCAAACGTGGCGCAACTCGTGCTTGGCCTGCATCGTCTCAACGGGTTGAGGCTCATCACCCGCGCCCACGTGAGTTCGTCGGGGTCGCCAAGCGCGCCGGACGTGCGGGCGCAAGCCGAGATCCTGCGCAAGATGCTCCTCTCCATGGTTGAGGACGTGCGCGTGGTAGTGCTGCGCCTGGCCAGCCGCACCCAGACCCTGCGCTACCTCGCCGACAAGCCGACGGAACAGCGCCTGGCGGTAGCCCGGGAGAGCATGGACATCTATGCGCCGCTGGCCAACCGGCTGGGCATCTGGCCGGCGAAATGGGAACTGGAGGACCTGTCGTTTCGCTATCTCGAGCCGGAGACCTACAAACGCATTGCCCGCATGCTCGATGAACGCCGGGTGGAGCGGGAGTCCTTCATTGCCGAAGCGGTTGGGCGGCTGAAATCGGAGCTCGCGGCCACTGGCATCGATGCCGACGTCTATGGCAGGCCGAAGCACATTTACAGTATATACAATAAGATGCGCGATAAACATCTCGAATTCGGTGAGGTGTACGATGTGCGCGCCGTACGTGTCCTCGTGGATGAGGTGAAGGACTGCTACACCGCGCTCGGGATCGCACACAACCTCTGGCAGCCGATTCCCAAGGAGTTCGACGACTACATCTCCGTCCCCAAGGGGAACTACTACCGCTCGCTGCATACCGCCGTGCGCATGCCCGATGGGCGGGCGCTGGAGGTGCAGATTCGCACCCGCGAGATGCATCGCCATGCGGAACTGGGCGTGGCCGCGCACTGGCGCTACAAGGAGGGCGCCGGGCAGGACCGCAGCTACGACGACAAGATCGCCTGGCTGCGTCAGTTGCTCTCGTGGCGCGACGAGATCACCGACGGCGCCGGCTGGATGGAGCAGTTCAAGCGCGCCGCGCTCGATGACACCGTCTACGTCATCACCCCGCAAGACAAGGTGATCGATCTGCCGCACGGTGCCACGCCCGTGGATTTCGCCTATCGGGTCCACACCGAGATGGGCCATCGCTGCCGCGGGGCGCGCGTGGATGGCGTGCTGGTGCCGTTGAATACGGCGCTTTCGAACGGCCAGCGGGTGGAGATCATCACCGCCAAGCAGGGCGGTCCGTCCCGCGACTGGCTCAATCCTCAGCAGGGCTACCTTGCGAGCTCGCGGTCGCGCAACAAGGTGCGCCAATGGTTCGCCAATCAGGAAACAGCGGAAACCCTGGCCCGGGGCCGCGCCTTCGTCATGCGCGAATTGCAGCGCGAGGGGCACGCCCAGGCCAACATCGAGACACTCGCAAAACGCCTCGGCCTCGCCGGCAGCGATGCTCTCTACCTCGCCGCGGGCCGCGACGAGTTGGGGCCGCGTCAGATCCAGATCGCCCTTCGCACGACCCCGCAGCCGATGGCGGATGCCGAGGCGCAGGTCCAGACCCGCCCCAGCAAGGCCGACGGTAGTGGGGGCGACATTCTTGTCGTGGGCGTGGGCAACCTGCTCACGCAGCTTGCCCGCTGCTGCAAGCCGGTTCCGCCGGACAAGATTTCCGGATTCGTCACCCGCGGCAGGGGCGTATCTCTGCATCGAGCCGATTGCCCGAACTTTGCCCAGATGCTGGCGCGTCACCCGGAGCGGGTGGTGACGGTGGCGTGGGGCGGTGGGGCCGCCAGTGGGGAAGCGCAAGCCGGGCGCTACGTGGTGGATATCCACCTGGAAGCCATGGATCGGCAGGGACTGCTGCGCGACATCTCCGATGTCCTGTCGCGTGAGAAGATCAACGTCACCGCCGTCAACACGCAAACGCGGGCGGATGTGGCGCGCATGGGATTCACCATCGAGGTAACGGGGGCTGCGCAGGTGGACCGTGCGCTGGCCCAGATCCGCGAGGTGGCGAGCGTCACCTCGGCGCGGCGGGCTTGAACACCCGGGGTGCAACCCGCCCATGCACCGGAAGTTCCTCTTGGCTGATGCGCCCCCGCGGCCGCGCCTCGTCAGTGCCCTTCGAGTGCAGCCAGCAGAAGTTCCTGGGCATTGATGCGCCTGGTCCGCGCGCGCCGCCGGTGATAGTTGCCTTGAGCGTCCATTTCCCACGCCAGGACGTTGTCGGCCAGATAGGGCTTGAGTCCCTCCCGGATCACGCGGCGCTTGAGCCGTGGGTCAAGTATCGGGAAGCACACCTCGATGCGGCGGAAGAAGTTGCGCTCCATCCAGTCTGCGCTGGAGAGGTAGATGTTTTCGGCACCGTCGGCGTGGAAGTAGAACACCCGCGTATGCTCGAGAAAGCGCCCCACCACCGAGCGCACGCGGATTCGCTCGGATAGCCCCGGCACCCCGGGGCGCAGGGCGCATACCCCGCGCACCACCAGATCGATGCGCACCCCGGACTGCGATGCCGCATAAAGCGCGCGGATGACCTCCGGCTCCACCAGCGAGTTCATCTTGGCGATGATGCGCGCCGGCCGACCGTTCCTGGCACGCTCGGCTTCGGCGGCGATGGCCGCAACGATTCGCTCATGCAGGGTAAAGGGCGCCTGCCACAGGTGGTGAAGTTCGCCCGCCTTGCCCAGCCCGGTGAGCTGGGTGAAGACGTCGTGGACGTCGGCGCACATCTCCTCGTTGGCGGTGAGCAGGCCGAAATCCGTGTAGAGGCGGGCGGTGCGCGGATGGTAGTTGCCCGTACCCAGATGGACGTAGCGTTTCAGGCCCTGTTCCTCGCGCCGCACCACCATCAGCATCTTGGCGTGGGTCTTGTAGCCGAACACCCCATACACCACATGGGCCCCCACCTCCTCCAGGCGGGCCGCCCAGTTGATGTTGGCTTCCTCGTCGAAGCGCGCCATCAGTTCCACGACGGCCGTTACCTCCTTGCCCTTCTGGGCGGCGCGCACCAGGGTGTCCATGAGGACGGAGTCCGTGCCCGTGCGATAGACGGTCATCTTGATCGCCAGCACCTGGGGGTCATCCACAGCCTGCTGGAGGAATTCGATTACCGGCGCAAAGGACTGGTAGGGGTGGTGCAGGAGGACGTCCTGGTTGCGCAGGGTGGCAAACAGGTCGGGAGTCTTCTCGACGGACCCCGGACGCCCCGGGTGGAACGGCGGGAACTTGAGGTCCGCGCGCTCAACCCCGTCGGGCACGCTGATCAGGCGGACCAGATTGACGATGCCGGGCGTGCGGTAGACATCCTGCCGCCGCAGCCCGAAGTGCTGGAGGAGGAACTCGGTCATCGTCCCGGGGCAATTGTCTGCCACCTCAAGGCGCACCGCGTCGCCAAAGTGGCGCTGGGGAAGTTCGCCCTGGAGCGCGGTGCGCAGGTTCTTGATCTCTTCCTCGTCCACGAACAGGTCGCTGTTGCGGGTGACGCGGAACTGGTAGCAACCCTGCACCGCCAGTCCGGGGAACAGTTCCCCCACGTGGGCGTGCATCATTGACGAGAGGAAGACGAAGCCGTATTCAACCCCGGTCAGGTCCCTCGGCAAGCGGATGACGCGCGGCAACGCCCGCGGCGCCTGGACGATGGCCACCCGACAGGCGCGCCCGAAGGCGTCCTGCCCCTCCAGCTCGACGGCAAAGTTCAGGCTCTTGTTGAGCACCCGCGGGAAGGGGTGCGAGGGATCCAGCCCCACCGGGGTGAGCACCGGCAACACCTCGCGCAGCACGTAGTCGTGGATCCATTGGCGCTGGCCTTCGTTCCACTGGCCGCGGCGCAGGAAGACGATGCCTTCGCGGGCCAGCGTGGGCAGGATCTCATCGTTGAGCAGCGCGTACTGCTGGTCGACGATGTCGTGAGCCTCCTCGCCGATGCGCCGCAGGACTTCGCGCGGGGTCATTCCGTCGACGCCCGGCGTGACCGATCCGAGCTTGACCCGCTCCTTCAGGCCCGATACACGAATTTCGAAGAACTCGTCCAGATTGCTCGAAACGATGCACAGAAAGCGCAGACGCTCGAGCAGCGGCACGTCGGCGCTGGCCGCCTGGGCCAGCACGCGACGGTTGAAGGCCAGTAGGGAAAGCTCCCGGTTGAGGAACGGGTCCAGCGGAGTGCGAATGACTTCGAACAAGCGGTTCATGGATGTGGAGTTCCCCCGGGCCTTCAGGTTGAACGGTGTATTTGTTGACCATTGGATTACAGGGCGATGACGCCTGGTGCCCTGACCCCGTTCCCAAACCGCCTGCGCCCGGATGATAGAATTCTGCACGTTCCTTCGGCCGGCGCAAACCGGCCGCATGGCCGCCGGGGAGGCAATGCATGAGTTTCGAGCTGGTCGCTGCAGTGGATCTGGGTTCCAACAGCTTCCGGCTGCAGGTCGGTCGTGTCGTGGGCGACCAGATCTATCCCCTCGATTCGCTCAAGGAGTCCGTGCGCCTGGCCGCCGGTATCACGCCGGACAAACGGCTGGATGCGGATTCGCAGTTGCGCGCGGTGTCGACCCTGCGCCGGTTCGGCGAACGACTGCGTGGCTTTGATCCCGGGGCAGTTCGGGCCGTCGGCACCAACGCCTTGCGCCTGGCACGCAATTCGGGCGAGTTCCTGGTGCGTGCGAAGGCGGCCCTGGGTTTTCCCATCGAGGTGATTGCCGGCCGGGAAGAGGCGCGGCTCATCTACGTGGGGGTATCCCACACCCTGCCGGATCCGGAAAAGCAGCAGCTGGTGGTGGACATCGGCGGGGGATCGACCGAGTTCATCATTGGCCGCAGCTTCGAGCCCTTGGCACTGGAGTCGCTGTACATGGGCTGCGTGGGGTTTTCGCTGCGCTATTTCCGGCCCGGGCGCTTCGACCGTTCCAGCTTCCGGGAGGCGGAACTGGCTGCGCGCCGCGAACTGGAGACCATTGCGGCCCAATATCGGTCGCTGGGGTGGGAGCGGGCCGTAGGGTCCAGCGGCAGCGCCAAGGCGATTGCCGACATGATCGAGCTCAACGGCCTTGGCGGTCCGGGCATCAGCCGTGACGGCCTGGAGCGGCTGGTCGCGCACCTGGCGCGCGTCGGGGATCTGGGTCGGGCGGATATTTCCGGTTTGCGCGCCGACCGCGTGCCGGTGATCCCCGGCGGTCTGGCAATCATGTCGGCGGTGTTCGGCGTGCTCGGGATCGAGGTCATGGAGTTCTCCGAAGGTGCGTTGCGGCTGGGGGTTCTCTACGACCTGCTGGGGCGCTATCACCACCACGATCTGCGCGACGCCACGGTGGCCAATTTCATGCAACGCTACCAGGTGGATTCTATCCATGCCGGTCGGGTGGCGACTACGGCGGCGGCGCTGCTGCGCCAGATGAATCCGGATACGGCGCACGAGGCGCACACCGACGGTCGCTTTCTGCGCTGGGCCGCGCTGATGCACGAAATCGGCATTTCCGTCGCCCACAACGGCTATCACAAGCACAGCGCCTACATTCTCGCCAACGCGGACATGCCGGGGTTCTCGCGCATGGACCAGGCGCGCCTGGCGCGTATCGTGCTGGGTCATCGCGGCAAGCTGGGACGGGTCTTGCCGCTGGATGCGGGCAGCCCTGACTGGGTACTGATTCTGTGCCTGCGCCTGGCGGTGGTCTTGCATCGGCCGCGCCACGATGAGGTGCTTCCGGCGATGGAACTGCGTACCACCGGTCGCGGCTTCCATTGCGGGATCGAGGAGGAGTGGCTGGCGAACGCTTCGCTCACCGCGGCCGCCCTCGCCGACGAGGTGCGTCAATGGGATACCGTGGGGCGGGAACTGCGGGTGCGCTCGCTGCATGAAAAGAGCCGCGCACTGGTGTGAGCTGCCTGCCATGACGCCACGATCGCTGCGGGTTTGAGCGCGCCGGTGGCGAAGGAACCGTCGCTGCGGATCGAACGGGGCGTCCGGGGACAGCCGGTGGCACGGGTGTCGGGCGACTGGATCCTCGCCCGTCTGGCACCGTGCCTGGCTGAACTCACACCCACCCTGGACAACTGCCGCGCTCGGCGGGATCTGGATTGGGATCTGTCCGGACTGGGCGCCTTGGACACGGTGGGTGGCCTGCTCTTGTGGCAGGGCTGGGAGGAACGCTTCCCGCCGGAACTTGTGGTCAGCCCCAGGCAGCGGGCCGTGCTGGAGCGCGTTGCAGCGTCACATGCTGCCGGTCGGGCGCAGGCTGTTCCGCCGCCACCCCGGCCGGACTGGATTGCCTCGGCCGGCGGGTTCGGCCTGGAGGTCTGGGCCCATCTCACGAACCTCGTGGTCCTGCTCGGCCAGTTGGTGCTGGACGCCGGCCATTGCCTGCGCCATCCCGGCGAGATTCCGCTGCGGGAGATATCCGCCAACGTCTACAAGGCGGGAGTGCGCGCCATGCCGGTGACCGCGCTGGTGGGCTTCCTCATTGGCATCGTGCTGAGCTACCTGTCGGCACTGCAACTGCGCAACGTCGGCGCGGACATCTACATCGTCAATATCCTGGGCTACGGCATCGTGCGCGAACTGGGGCCGGTGCTGGTGGCGGTGCTGGTGGCGGGACGCTCGGGGTCCGCCATGACCGCGCAACTGGGCGTGATGCGCGTGACCGAAGAAATCGACGCCCTGGCTACCTTTGGCGTTTCGCGCACGTTGCGGCTGGTGCTGCCCAAGGTGGTGGCACTTTCGCTGGCCATGCCCCTGCTGGTGCTGTGGACCACCGCCATGGCCCTGTGGGGCGGGATGGTGGCGGCGCAGGTGCAACTCGACATCGGCTACGAGTTCTTCATCGCGACCCTGCCCCGGGCGGTGCCGGTGGCGAACCTGTGGATCGGGCTTGCGAAGGGCGTGGTGTTCGGCTTTCTCATCGCCCTCATCGCCAGCCACTTCGGGCTGCACGTACGTCCCAACACCGAGAGCCTGTCGGCCAATACCACGCGCTCGGTGGTGATTTCCATCACCAGCGTGCTGCTGGTGGACGCGGTGTTCGCCGTGGCCACGCGAGGCATCGGAGTCCCCGTATGACCATGCCGGTCATCGAGGTGCGCAAGCTGTCGACGCGCTTCGGGCACACCTGGGTGCTGCACGATCTCGACCTCGTCGTCGGCAGAGGCGAAGTGGTCGCACTGGTGGGCGGATCGGGCAGTGGCAAGACCACCTTGTTGCGGCAGATCAATGGACTCATCAAGCCCACCGAAGGCTCGGTGCGTCTGTTTGGCGAACCGCTGTACTCGCGCGATGTCCATCGGGACCGCGCGCTGCGGCGCCGTTTCGGCATGTTGTTCCAGCATGGCGCGCTATTCTCGGCCTTCGACGTCTTTGACAATGTTGCCTTTCCCATGCGCGAATTGAGGCTGCTTCCAGCGGAGCTGATTCGCGACCTGGTCATGATCAAGCTCGCCCAGGTGGAACTGAAGCCCGAGCACGCCCGGCGCATGCCTGCGGAACTCTCCGGGGGAATGGTGAAGCGGGTGGCGCTGGCCCGCGCCCTGGCGCTGGAGCCGGAACTGCTGCTGCTCGATGAACCCACGGCGGGGCTGGATCCGGACCGCAGCGCGGCGTTCGTGCGCCTCATCCTCGCACTGCGCGAACAACTGGGCCTGACGGTGCTGCTGGTGACCCACGACGTGGATACCCTGGTGGCGCTGGCTACCCGCGTTGCCGTGCTTGCCGATCAGCGTATACTGGCCTTCGGCACACTTGACGAAGTCATACAGGTGGACCATCCCTTCTTCCGCAATTTCTTCTGTGGCGAGGCCATGCAACGCGCCCTCGCCGGTTCCCGCGCCCTGCGCTAGCAATGGAAAACCGTGCCCATGCCCTGGTGGCCGGTGTATTCGCGCTGGCGCTGGGCTTCGCCACGGCCGCCGCGGCGTGGTGGCTGTCCGGCGGGCGCGACGACACCCGGGACGTCGTGCTCGTGACCACCCGCAGCGTGGATGGCCTGAACGTTCAGTCGCAGGTGCGGTTTCGCGGGCTGCGGGTGGGCAAGGTGCGGGACATCCGCATCGATCCGGCGGATCCGCGCCGAATGCTGGTCACGGCCCGGATCGCCGCGACCACTCCGATCAGTACCCATACCCGAGCGCGGCTGGGAGTGCAGGGCGTGACCGGCATCGCCTACGTCACCCTCGATGACGACGGTACCGGTGAGCCGCTCGTGGCCACGCCGGGCGACCATCCGCCACAGGTGGCGCTGGACTCCTCGCAGATGGAGGGCCTGACCGACGCGGCACGGGAGGTGGCGGTGCAGGTGCGCGACCTGGTGGGGCGCGTCAATCGCGTGCTCGACCAGGACAACCTCGATCGCTTGAGCCGCACGCTGTCCAGCCTGGAGGCGGCGTCGGCGGGGCTGGAATCGGCCGGCAGGCGGTTGCCAGGCGTGATCGCGGGCGTGCAGCGGGTGCTGGCGCCCGAAAACCTGCGGCAGGTGCAGGCGATGCTCGGAAACCTTGAGCGTGCCAGTGCCGACGCGGCACCGCTGGTCGCGGACATGCGGAGTCTGGTGCAGTCGATGCAGGGGACCGCTGCCCGCGTGGGCGAGCTGACGACGCAACTGGGCTCCGGCGTCGCGTCCGATGCCTATCCGAGGGCCAACGCCCTGTTGCGGGATCTGCAAAGCAATTCCCGGCGCCTGGGACGCCTTCTGGAGGATCTGGAACGCTCGCCACAGTCCCTCGTCTTCGGGCGTCAGAAACCGTCTCCCGGTCCCGGGGAGAGCGGATTTGCGTGGACGGGGTCCGGTGCGCAGGAGGAAGTGAAGTGACGCCCGCGACACGCAGGATGGTGCTTCTTGCAGCGCTGGCCGCGGCGGCGTCCGGCTGTGTGGGTGGCAGGTCGCCTCTGGCGGAGCGCCACGATCTGGGGTCGGTCGAGAAGGGGGGAAGCGTCCCGGCCCTTCCGCTGTCGGCAATCGTGGTGCGCGCGCCGTCGTGGCTGGAAAGCAGTGCCATGCAGTATCGCCTGCCGGAGAACCAGGGTACGCGGCGCGGAACCTACCGGGAGATCCGCTGGGCGGCGCCGGCAGACGAGCTGTTCGGCCATGCCCTGCGCGTCGCGCTGCTTCCCGGGGGCGAACGAGCCATCGGCGCGAGGGGCTGCGCGTTGCGCGTCGACCTGGACGAGTTCATTCAGCGATTCGATTCGGCGCTCGTAAGCCTTGGCGTGATCGAGGTGCGTGTTGCCGTGCTGGCTCCCGGCTCGGGTGCCGTACTGGCCCACCGATCCTTCCGTGCCGAAACCTTGGCAGCCACGCCCGATGCGCGCGGCGGGGCCGTGGCACTGCGCGCCAGTACCCTGTCCCTGATGGTGCAACTACGGCAGTGGCTCGACGAGATCGCGCGTGAGGCCGGTTCGCCTTTCGGCCCGGCACGCGGCTGCGCCGGACCCTGACGCCCGCACGAAAACACGAAACCAGCGTTCGCTCCGGAGGAGAGTCATGACCGAGAACCCCTACAGCACCGGTCTGGATCGCAACGAAGCCAACTACGTTCCGCTGACCCCGCTGAGCTTCCTGGCGAGGGCGGCCTACGTCTATCCCCTGCGCCTCGCCGCGGTCCATGGTCAGCGGCGCCAGACCTGGGCACAGACCTACGAGCGCGCGCGACGGCTGGCTTCCGCCCTGACGCGCCACGGCGTGGGGGGGGGCGACACGGTGGCGGTGATGCTCAACAACACTCCGGAGATGTTCGAGTGCCACTTTGGCGTACCCATGTGCGGGGCGGTGCTCAACACGCTGAATACCCGGCTCGACGCCGAGGCCATCGCCTTCATGCTCGGACACGGCGAGGCGAAGGTGCTCATCGCCGACCGCGAGTATTCGTCCACGGTGCGCAAGGCCCTGGAGATCGCCGGCGGCGCGCTTCAGATCATTGACGTGGACGATCCCGAATACACAGGTCCGGGCGAGCGGGTCGGCGGCACCGACTACGAGGCCTTCCTCGCCGGCGGCGATCCGGGCCATGCCTGGAAGGGGCCGCAGGACGAGTGGGATGCCATTTCGCTCAACTACACCTCCGGCACCACGGGCAATCCCAAGGGTGTCGTCTATCACCACCGCGGCGCCTATCTCAATGCCCTGTCCAACATCGTGAGCTGGGGAATGCCGCCCCACGCCGTGTACCTGTGGACACTGCCCATGTTCCACTGCAACGGCTGGTGCTTCCCCTGGACCATGGCGGCCAATGCGGGGACCAACGTCTGCCTGCGGCGGGTGGATCCCAAGCTCATCCTCGATGCCATTCGCCAACACAAGGTGAGCCACTATTGCGGGGCGCCCATCGTCCATTCGTTGATCATCAATTCCCCCGCCGAGTGGCGCCAGGGCATAGCGCACAAGGTGAGCGCCCTGGTGGCGGCAGCGCCCCCGCCTGCGGCGGTGATCGAAGAGATGCAACGCATCGGCTTCGACATCACCCACGTCTATGGCCTGACGGAAACCTATGGTCCGGCCGCCGTATGCGCCAAGCAGCCCGAGTGGACCGAACTGCCGCTGGACGAGCAGGTGGCGAAGAACGGCCGCCAGGGCGTGACTTATCACGCCCAGGAGGGCATTGCCGTGATGGACCCGGACAGCATGGAGCCGGTGCCCCGGGACGGCGAGACCATGGGCGAGATCATGTTCCGCGGCAACCTGGTGATGAAGGGCTACCTCAAGAACCCCGCGGCCACCGCGCAGGCCTTCCGTGGCGGCTGGTACCACACCGGCGACCTGGCGGTGATGCAGCCCGATGGCTACGTCAAGATCAAGGACCGCGCCAAGGACGTGATCATCTCCGGCGGCGAAAACATCTCCTCGGTGGAGGTGGAGGACGTGCTCTACCGCCACGCCGCGGTGATGGCCGCCGCCGTGGTGGCCCAGCCCGACGAAAAGTGGGGGGAAGTGCCCTGTGCCTTCGTCGAGTTGAAAGAAGGCGCCCAGGTCACCGAGGCGGAGCTGATCGAGTTCTGCCGTGAGCGCATGGCCCGTTTCAAGGCGCCCAAGCGCGTTGTCTTCGGCCCACTGCCGAAGACCTCTACCGGCAAGATCCAGAAGTTCATCCTGCGACAACAGGCGCGCTCCGCGGACGCCATCGAGTAAACGCCACAACATCTCCCGGAGGAAACTCCCATGAGCGCCATCCCCCAAGCGTGCGAAGAACCCCTGGTGCTGCGCAGTGACGCCGCGGGCGTCACCACCCTCACCCTCAACCGCCCACAGCAGTTCAATGCCCTGTCGCAGGCCATGCTCACCGCCCTTCAGACCGTGCTGGACGAGGTGGCAGGCGACGGTTCGGTTCGCGTCGTGGTGGTCGCCAGCGCCGGCAAAGCCTTCTGCGCCGGCCACGACCTCAAGGAGATGCGGACCAATCCCCGCAAGGAAACCATGCAGGCGCTGTTCCGGCAGTGTTCCAAGGTGATGACCACCCTGGTGGAGATGCCGCAGCCGGTCATCGCCCGGGTGCATGGCATCGCCACAGCGGCGGGCTGCCAACTGGTCGCCATGTGCGACCTGGCGGTGGCGGCGGACGTGGCGCGTTTCGCCGTTTCGGGCATCAACGTGGGACTGTTCTGTTCGACGCCGGGGGTGGGGCTGTCGCGCAACGTCTCGCGCAAACAGGCCATGGAAATGCTGCTGACGGGGGACTTCATCGATGCGCCGACGGCACTGGCGCGCGGCCTCGTCAACCGGGTCGTTCCCGCGGGTGAACTGGATTCCGAAGTGGCCCGGCTGGCGGGCTGCATCTGTGCCAAGTCGGCCGCGGCCGTGGCCATGGGCAAGCGCATGTTCTACCGCCAACTGGAGATGGGGCTCGACGCCGCCTACCAGTACGCGGGGGAAGTGATGGCCTGCAACATGATGACCGAGGATGCGGAAGAGGGGATCGACGCGTTCATCGAAAAGCGCCCGCCGCACTGGAAGGGGCGTTGAGCACGCCGTACGCGGGATGCGCACCGCAGGGCAGCCCCGCGGGAAAGGGTGCCGCGCCTCAGGCCTCGTCGCCCGCGATGTGCCCCGCGATCCAGTTCTTGAGGGCAGGGATGTCCGTCGCGAAGTGGTCGTAGTTCATCAGGCTCTGGCCAAATACATAGGCATAGAGCAGGAGGCTGCGCGCGGCGGCCTCCCGATCCGGGACGCCGCGCTGGAGAAACAGCCGCTGCCCGAGCTCCAGTCGCACCCGGTCCACCTCCTCGACCACCACCGCGGCCTCGGCATCGCGCCGCGCCCAGTCGCGCACCGCCAGTTCGATGAGAATGCCCCTGCGGTTCCGGTTGGCGCTGTAGACGTCGATGACGTGATGGATCTGATCCAGTTCTTGCCCCGGCATGGCGGCGGTCTGCTTGGTGATGTCGCGGATGCGCCCTTCGCGCCAGTCCGCCAGCACCGCGGAAAGCAGATCCTGGCGATCGCGGAAATGCCAGTAGAAGCTCCCCTTGGTGACCTTGCAGCGCTTGGCCAGCACTTCGACCCGCACGCCATCGATTCCTTCCTCGGCCAGAACGCCGATGGCGGCCTGGATCCAGGAATCCCGGTCGAGGGTCGCCTTGCCGCCGGCTGACGGTTCGTCCATGCGCGCTACTCCACGGGTGAGTGTTCTGGTTCCATTGACAGACGATTGGCCATACGCTACCGTATGTATCGCCATACGATGGCGTATGGAATTCTGGGGCTGCACCGGGTGCCTGTCAATTGACGAGGGCAAGGCCATAATGAATCGTGGCGGGGGCGTCTCCCAAGAATCCCCCAAGCGGAAATCGAGGAGTAAGGCGTTGAAAGTCCTGGTACCGGTGAAGCGGGTCATCGATTTCAACATCAGGGTCAGGGTCAGGGCGGACGGTAGCGGGGTGGATCTGGCGAACGTCAAGATGTCCAT
>JACQYB010000035.1:54627-68361 GCA_016208415.1 Betaproteobacteria bacterium
GAGATTGCAGTGGAGGAAGCCATACGCCTGCGGGAGGCCGGTGCCGCCGCCGAGGTTGTGGCGGTGTCCTGCGGCGTGGCGGCGTGCCAGGAAACGCTTCGGGCCGCGATGGCCCTTGGCGCCGACCGTGGCATCCTCGTCGAGACGGATGCGGAGTTGCAGCCGCTGGCTGTGGCCAAGCTGCTGCGCGCGGTGGCAGAACGCGAGCAACCTACGCTGGTGCTGTGCGGCAAGCAGGCCATCGACGACGACGCCAACCAGACCGGCCAGATGCTCGCCGGGCTGCTGGGCTGGCCCCAGGCCACCTTCGCCTCCGGGCTGGCGCTGCACGACGGGCAGGCGACCGTTACACGGGAAATCGACGGCGGGCTGGAGACCGTGGAAATCCCGCTGCCTGCGGTGGTGACCACGGATCTGCGGCTCAACGAACCGCGCTACGCCACCTTGCCCAACATCATGAAGGCCAAGAAGAAGCCGCTGGATACGCTGAAGCCGGAGGAACTCGGGGTGGATATCACGCCGAGGCTGGCGACGCTGAAGGTGGTGGAGCCTCCCAAGCGTACCGGCGGCGGGCGGGTCGCGGACGTAACTCAGTTGGTGGACAAGCTGAAGAACGAAGCAAAGGTGTTGTGATGGCGATTCTCGTCGTTGCGGAACATGACAATGCCGCTCTTCGGGCGGCTACGCGCAGCGCCGTCACGGCGGCGCGCGAATGCGGGGGCGACGTTACCCTGCTGGTGGCGGGCTCGGGTTGCTCAGCCGTGGCGCACCAGGCTGCCGCGATGGAGGGCGTTGCGCGCGTCTTGCTGGCCGATGCACCCCATTACGGAGATCATGCAGCGGAGAACCTGGCGGTGCTGGTGGCCGGGATCGCCGGGGGCTACACGCACATCCTGGCGCCGGCCGGCACCTTTGGCAAGAACGTGACGCCGCGTGTCGCGGCGCTGCTGGACGTGGCGCAGATCTCGGACGTCGTCGGCGTGCTTGCGCCGGATACATTCGTGCGGCCGATCTACGCCGGCAACGCGCTGGCCACGGTCCGATCCGCGGACGCGATCCGGGTGCTCACCGTGCGTGCCACGGCGTTCGCGGCTGCGGCTGACGGTGGCGGCCCGGCGCCAGTGGAACTGCTGGCGGCGGGACCGGATCTGGGATTGTCACGAGTGGTGGGGCGAGAGCTGACCGTCTCGGCTCGCCCGGAACTCGGTGCCGCACGGGTCGTCGTTTCCGGTGGGCGCGGGTTGGGCAGCGGCGAGCAGTTCCACACGCTGCTGGAACCGCTCGCCGACCGGCTGGGTGCCGCGCTCGGGGCGTCGCGGGCGGCGGTGGACGCCGGGTTCGTCCCCAACGACTACCAGGTCGGCCAGACCGGCAAGATCGTGGCCCCGCAGCTCTACATCGCCATCGGCATTTCCGGAGCGATACAGCATCTGGCGGGGATGAAGGACAGCAAGGTCATCGTGGCCATCAACAAGGATCCCGAGGCGCCGATTTTCCAGGTGGCGGACTACGGCCTGGTGGGGGATCTGTTTCAGATCGTGCCGGAACTGACTGCGGCACTTGATTGATCAGGGGGCGGCGGTTTCCGGCGGGGAGCGATAGGGCTGATGAATTTTCCGGCGCAACTGTTTCCATCCGGATGGAGCCTTGCGGCCTTCGTGCCCCTGTTCGCGATCCTGGTCTGGGTTGTGCGCACTGCGCCCTGGGGCCGGCTAAAGGAATCCACTCAATCCCACGTCTTTCTCGGCTTCGTGGTGGCCCTGGCACTGCTGTGGACCCTTCAGGCGGGGGTACGGCCGGGCCTGAACTACCACCTTCTCGGCGCCACCGTGGCAGTACTGGCCTTCGGACCGCAACTGGGAATCGTCGCGCTGTGCGCGGTGCTCGCGGCGACGACCTTCAACGGGGCGGCAGCGTGGCAGACCTATGGGCTCAACGCGATGGTCATGATCGCCGTTCCGGTGGCGATCGCCCAGGGCATCTACTGGCTGGTGGTGCGTTTCCTGCCCGCGCATTTGTTTGTCTTCATCTTTGCCAACGCCTTCTTCGGGGCGTGGCTGAACACCGTTCTCACGGGCATTGCCGCGTCCGGAATACTCTACGTGGCGTCGGTCTACCCGGCGGAGCAGCTTCTTGACCAATACCTGCCGTATTTCGTCCTGCTTGGCTTCTCCGAGGGCACCCTGAGCGGCATGGCGATCACGCTCATGGTGGTCTACCGTCCGGGGCGGGTGGTGACCTTCGACGATAGCCGTTATCTCTTGAACAAGTGACTGTCCGGCGTGGTCGCACGCCCACGGACAACTGAATGGGGTCCAGCGATGAGCGAGTATTTTCCCCCGATCCGGGACATGCGTTTCGCGATGCAGGAGTTGGCAGGCCTCGACGAAGTGGCGCGGCTGCCCGGTTGCGAAGAAGTGTCCGCCGAACTCGTGGATGCCATCCTTGAGGAAGCGGGCAGGTTTGCGTCCAACGTGCTGTCGCCGCTGAACCGTACCGGCGATCAGGAAGGCGCCCGGCTGCACGAGGGTGCCGTGCGCATGCCGGAGGGATTTAGGAAGGCCTATCGCCACTTCGTCGAAAGCGGCTGGAATGCCCTGGGCGGGGAGCCGGAGTTCGGCGGGCAGGGGCTGCCGAAGCTGGTGTCGGCGGCCGTGAATGAGATGTGGAAGTCGTCCAACCTGGCGTTTTCCCTGTGTCCGCTGCTGACCGGCGGGGCCATTGAAGCCATCATGCTGCGCGGTTCCGCCGCGCAGAAGGCCGCCTACCTGCCGCGCATGATCAGCGGTGAGTGGACCGGGACCATGAACCTGACCGAACCGCAGGCGGGCTCAGACCTGGCGGCGGTGCGCACCCGTGCCGTGCCCCACGGCGACGGCAGCTTCCGCATCTTCGGCCAGAAGATCTTCATCACCTACGGCGAGCACGATCTGGCCGAGAACATCGTCCATCTGGTGCTGGCTCGCACCCCGGATGCGCCGGAGGGGGTAAAGGGCATTTCGCTGTTTGTCGTGCCGAAGTTTCTGCTAGGTGCGGATGACGCACTGGGAGATCGCAACGACGTGCACTGCGTATCCATCGAACACAAGATGGGCATCCACGCCAGTCCGACCTGCGTGCTGGCGTTCGGCGACCATGGGGGCGCGGTGGGGCACCTGGTGGGGGAGGAGAATCGCGGCCTCGAGTACATGTTCATCATGATGAACGCGGCGCGCTTTGCCGTCGGCCTGGAGGGGGTGGCGCTGGCGGAGCGCGCCTATCAGCAGGCGCTGGGCTACGCCCGGGAACGGGTACAGGGAACCGACATCGGGGTGCGCGGCGGGCCCAAGGTGACCATCATCCATCACCCTGACGTGCGGCGCATGTTGATGATGATGAAGTCGCAGACCGAGGCCATGCGCACCCTGGCTTATGTGGTCGCGGCGGCCCACGACGCGGCGATCCGCCATCCCGATGCAGAGGAGCGCAAGCGCCAGCAGGCTTTCGTAGACCTCATGATCCCCGTGGTGAAGGGGTGGAGCACCGAGACCGGCAATGAGATCGCCTACCTGGGGGTGCAGGTGCATGGGGGCATGGGCTTCATCGAAGAGACGGGTGCCGCCCAGCACATGCGCGATGCACGCATTACCACGATCTACGAAGGTACAACAGGAATCCAGGCTAACGACCTGATTGGACGCAAGATTGCGCGGGAACGCGGGGCCACCATCGAGGCTGTGCTGGCCATGGCGCGCGCGCTGGACCAGAATCTCGCGGCCAGGAACGGCGGCGATTTCGCGGCGATGCGGCGGGCCTTGGGCGAAGGCGTACAGGCCGTGGCTGACGCTGCGGCCTACATCGTCGCCAACTATGCGGCGGACGTCAGGGCCGTGTCGGTGGGGGCAGTGCCTTTCCTGCGACTGCTGGGCATCGTCGCCGGCGGCTGGCAGATGGCACGGGCGGCGCTGGCGGCCGCGCGCAGACTGGACAAGGGGGACCCGGAGGCCGATTTCCTGCGGGCGAAGCTCGTCACCGCCCGCTTCTACGCCGACCACCTCCTCACCCAGGCGCCTGGACTGGCGCGCACCGTGATCTACGGTGCCCCGGGTGCACTGGCCCTGCCCGAAGAGATGTTCTGACTCGACGTGGTGCGGGCCGCGTTCAACTTCTCCGCGAGTTGATGGACCGCCATGGCGTAGAAGCTGCTGCGGTTGTAGCGCGTCAGCACGTAGAAGTTGGGAAACCCGAGCCAGTATTCGGTAGGCCGCCCCGGTGTGACGAGATCCACCAGGGTGCTGGGAAGCTCCGGCACGGGTGCGCGGGGCGCCACGCCGTGGGCGCGAAGATCGTCGGGGGAAAAGCGGGGTTCGACCTTGCCGTCCGCCAGGGCGAGGTGATCGTTGCCATGCACCATGGCGGGCACTGCGACGGGTTCGCCGGCCCTCCAGCCGTGCTTGTGGAGGAAATTGGCCACGCTGGCAATGGCGTCGCGCTCACTGGCAAACAGATCCGCGCTGCCGTCTCCCTCCAGCTTGCTGCCGTAGAGTCGATATGTGCTCGGTAGGAACTGGGGAATGCCCAGTGCTCCGGCGTAGGAGCCGCTGAATGAAAACGGGCTGACCGCACGTTCCCGGGCGAGCAGCAGCAGTTCCTCGAGTTCATTGCGGAAGAGGTCGGCGCGCGGAGGATAGTCGAAGGCGAGGGTGGCCAGGGCGGAGAAGGTTTCGAAGTCTCCGGTGATGCGCCCATACACGGTTTCGACGCCGATGATGGCCACGGTGATCGCCGCAGGCACGCCCCAGCGCCGCTCCGCGGCGGCAAGACTCGCCTCGTTTTCACTCCAGAAGCGCAATCCCCCTGCGATCCGCACCGGGTCAAGATAGCGGCTGCGGTAGATGCGCCAGGACCGCTGCTTGGGCGAGGCGGGCGGAAGGATGGCCTTGATCACGGCCGGTTGGAAGCTTGCGCGGGAGAACCAGTCCTGCAGCTGTTCGCGGGCAAAACCGTGGCGCTGTGCCATCTCGTCCATGAAAGCCTGTACGTTCGTTCGCTCGGCGTACGTGTCCTGGCCGGATGCCGGGCTCAGTCCCGCCAGGCTCAACCCGGCCGCAAGCACCATGCCGAAGACACGGCCGGAGACGAACTGCACGCGGCGAGGAGAGCGTACCGCCGGGCAGCGGCCGAACACGGGGATTTCCATAGGAAGAACTCATGGGGCATGCACGAGTCGCCAATTCTACCGAAGCGTGCATAGCCGCGTTGCCCCATGCCCGACCTGGACTTGCCGTCGGAGGCGGAACTGGCTTGCCGCAGAGCGCCAGGGTCGCCCTGCCGTCGCGCTGCGGGCGTGGCTGATGGTCACGCGTGATATCAATGCGGCCATCCATGCCGTCAGTATCGGCTTGAGGCGCGGGTCCACCTTCCGCGATAATGTTGCCGACTGGCGCTTTCTCCACGCTGCGCGCCACCTTCCGCGCCAGCGCGAAGATTCGACGACAGGATGATTGCATGACGACAGCCTACATTACCCACCGCGACTGCCTTGACCATGATATGGGCGCACATCATCCCGAGTGTCCGGACAGACTCTCGGCAATCAATGATCGCTTGATCGCGGCCGGGCTGGACGTCCACCTTTCGTTCCACGATGCACCCAGGGCGGAAATGGCACATCTGGAGCGGGTTCATCCGCGCCAGCACATCGATGCCATCGTGAACAGCGCTCCGACGCATGGAATCGTCCACCTGGACCCGGATACGGCCATGAGTCCGGGCACGCTGCAGGCAGCACTTCGCGCCGCCGGGGCGGGTGTACTCGCAACGGATCTGGTGATGGCGGGCATGGCCGAAAATGCCTTCTGCGCCGTACGCCCACCGGGACACCACGCCGAGCGCAGAAGGGCGATGGGATTCTGCTTCTTCAACAACGTCGCGGTGGCGGCAGCCCACGCCCTGGAAGCTCACGGATTGGAGCGCGTGGCGGTGGTGGATTTCGACGTCCACCACGGCAATGGCACCGAAGACATCTTTGCCGGTGACGAACGGGTGCTCATGGCGAGCACCTTTCAGCACCCCTTCTACCCCTACAGCGGGACCGACAATCCGGCACGCAACATGTTGAATGTCCCCTTGCCTGCAGGCACACGGGGCGACGGCTTCCGCCAGGTGGTCGGTGACATCTGGATGCCACGCCTGCGTGGATTCGCGCCCCAGGCGATCTTCATTTCGGCCGGATTCGATGCCCACTACGAGGATGACATGGCCTCGCTGGGGCTGGTGGAGTCGGACTACGCGTGGGTGACGGAGCAGTTGAAGCAGGTCGCTGCCGAATCTGCCCACAAGCGCATCGTTTCGATTCTTGAAGGGGGCTATGCGCTGTCGGCGCTGGCGCGCAGCGTCGCGAGCCACATCAGGGTTCTTGCCGATCTGTAGGCCCGGACATGTGCAGGCCAGGTCATGGGCGCCCCGCCAGCACGCGCTATGGCGGGGCTTTGGGTCCATGGCCGCGGATCAAGTAGAATCGCAAGTTTCCGACACGGACTGACGTCTCGATGATCACTGGTTCAATCGTAGCCATCGTAACGCCGATGCACGAGGATGGCTCCCTGGACTTCCCGCGGCTGCGGGATCTCATTGATTTTCATGTGCGCGAAGGTACCGACGGCATCGTCATCGTCGGCACCACGGGGGAGTCTCCCACCGTCGATTTTTCCGAACACTGCGAACTGGTGCGCATCGCGGTGGAGCACGCGGCGGGGCGCGTCCCCGTGATTGCCGGCACGGGCGGCAACTCCACCAGCGAAGCCATAGAACTCACGGCTTACGCGCAGCAGGTGGGCGCTTCTGCCAGCCTGTCCGTGGTGCCGTACTACAACAAGCCCAGCCAGGAAGGGCTCTACCGCCATTTCCGCACCATTGCGGAGAAGGTCGACATCCCGCTGATCCTCTACAACGTTCCGGGACGCACCGTTGCGGATCTGAGCAACGAAACCGCGCTGCGCCTCGCTCAGGTGCCCGGCATCGTCGGCATCAAGGACGCCACGGGAAACATGGAGCGGGGCGCGGGTCTCGTTCGCCAGGCGCCGCCTTCGTTCGCGGTCTATAGCGGGGACGACGCGTCGGCGGTGGCGCTGATCCTGCTGGGCGGCAAGGGTAACGTCTCGGTGACGGCCAATGTCGCGCCGCGCCTGATGCACGAAATGTGCGCCGCCGCCCTTGCAGGTGACGCCCTGCGTGCGCGTGATATCAACGCGCGCCTGCTGAGCCTGAATCGCCAGCTGTTTGTCGAGGCGAATCCAATCCCGGTCAAGTGGGCACTAAAGGAAATGGGTCTTGTCGAGGGGGGCATCCGTCTGCCGCTCACCCCGCTGGCCGAGCAATACCACGAGCGCGTGCGTCTGGCGATGCGGGACGTCGGGATTCCCCTCGCACAGGATGCCTAACAGGGAAAGCTACATGAATCGTCTGCGAATTGTTCTGGTTGCGTCGGTGGCGTTGAGCCTGGGGGCGTGTTCGGGTTCTCTGCTGGAATCGAAGAAAGTCGACTACAAGTCTGCCGGCAAGTTGCCATCGCTCGAGATCCCGCCCGACCTGACAGCGCCGTCCCGGGACGAGCGCTATTCCGTTCCCGATGTGAGCCCGAAGGGCACGGCTACATACTCCGTCTACAGTGCAGAGCGTAGCGGCCAGACGCGCACCACCGGAACCTCGGAAGTGCTTCCTGACGTCGACAAGATGCGCATCGAGCGTGCCGGTTCCCAACGCTGGCTGGTGGCCGCCGAGCCCCCGGAAAAACTCTGGCCGGTGGTCAAGGAGTTCTGGCAGGAACTGGGGTTCATCGTCAATCTCGAATCCCCTGATTCCGGAATCATGGAAACCGACTGGGCGGAGAACCGTGCCAAGATCCCGCTGGACCCAATCCGTAGCGCCCTGGGCAAGATTGTCGACCAACTGTATTCCACGCCAGAGCGCGACAAGTTCCGCACGCGGCTCGAGCGGGGGGCCACACCGGGCACGACGGAGATCTATGTCAGCCATCGGAGCATGATCGAGGTCTTCACCAGCGAGGCCAAGGACACGACCGTATGGCAACCGCGCGCCGCCGACCCTGAGCTCGAGGCGGAGATGTTGCGGCGCCTGATGGTTCGACTCGGTGCCGAGGAGAGCCGGGCGCGCACCATCCTCGCCGCCGAGCCGCAAGGACTTCGGGCACGCCAGACCAAGGCCGCGGACGGCAGCAGCACACTTGAGTTGCAGGAGTCCTTCGACCGTGCCTGGCGACGGGTGGGGTTGGCGCTCGATCGGGTTGGCTTCACGGTTGAAGATCGTGACCGCGCCCAGGGCATGTACTACGTACGCTACGTCGATCCGAACCTGGACGGTCGCAAGAGCGAACCTGGCCTCTTGTCCCGGCTGATGTTCTGGCGCAGCGACGACAAGGCGGCCGCTGCTGACTCCAGGATCCAGTACCGCATTCACGTTCGCAGTGCGGCAAACGCCAGCATGGTGAGCGTTCTGACCCGCGAGGGCGGGGCGGATACCTCCGGCGCAGCCAGCCGCATCCTGGGCCTGCTCTACGACCAACTCAAGTAATGCGATTCGCGTCGCTGGGCAGCGGCAGCCGCGGCAATGCGCTGCTGGTCCAGGCGGGCAAGACGACTGTACTGATCGACTGCGGGTTCGGGCCTCGGGAAACCAGGAGCAGGTTGCACCGGCTGGGCGTTGAACCGGAATTCCTGAACGCCATCCTGGTGACCCACGAGCACAGCGACCACGTGTCGGGGCTCATGGGATTTGCGCGTCGCCATGGCGTGACCGTCTGGATGACCGCGGGAACGTTGGCGGGGCTGGGGTCGGAAGCGGGCGAAGGAGCGAGGATAGAGATCTTCGACTCCCATACTGTGTTCGACATTGCCGATCTGCAGGTCGCGCCGTTCCCCGTTCCCCACGACGCCCGCGAACCGGTGCAATTCATGCTGTCCGACGGTCGCCATCGATTGGGGCATCTCACCGATGCCGGGTGTACGACGCCTCACATCGAACGGATGTTGAGCGGCTGCCACGCCCTGGTGCTCGAATGCAACCATGATGCGGAGTTGCTGGAGGCGGGTACCTATCCGCGGGCACTGAAGCGGCGGATCGCTGGGCGCTTCGGGCATCTGGAAAACAGCGCGGCGCGTGCGCTTCTGGCCGCGCTGGATCGCAGCCGTCTCAACCATGTCGTGGCGGCCCACCTGAGCCAAAGCAACAACACGCCGGACCTTGCACGCTCCGCCCTGGCGGCGGCAATGGGGTGCGAACCAGAGGAAATCGACGTCGCCGATCAGGACACCGGCCTGGGGTGGCGTGACCTGGCCTGAACGCCGGTATCGCAAACCCGGGCTGACTGTGCGCGCCCAGAAACAAGAGGGGGGCCACCATTCACGGCTGGCCCCCCTGCTTACAGCCGGACGCGGAGATTACTTCTTCATTGCGTCCTTGGCAGCGTCACCGGCTGCCTTGACGGCATCGGTGGCGGCTTCCTTCGCCTTGTCCACGACGGTGGCGTCGGCGGGCTTGGCGTCAGCCGCGGCAGGTGCCGGTGCCGCATCGGCGGGCTTGGCGGCGTCAGCGGCCGGAGCGGCGGCAGGAGCCGGGGCGGCAGCAGGCGCAGGCGCCGGAACGGGCGCGGCAGCAGCAGGTTCTTCCTTCTTGCCGCAGGCGGTAACAGCCAGGGCAACCAGGGCAGCAACGAGGAGAGAGTGTTTCATTCTTGGATTCCCTTATTGACAATATTGAAGGTCATGACCGAATTGCTCGACAGGCCGCACCGGGTGCAAGGCCAGTGGATGATTATAGCAAACGCTGGTTCCCGGTCAGCACTCGCGGCACCGTTCATGCGCCAGAGCGCGACGCGGGGCGCCTGGCGCGGCGACAATCAGGCCTTCGTGAGCGTTCGCGGCGCGGGGTGAGGAATGACGGACAATACCCACATTCGGCTGACCCTCTACGGGCACCGCTGGTGCCACCTGTGCGATGACATGGAACGGGCGCTGGAACCCTTGCGTGACGAACTGGGCTTCGACGTGGTCGTTGTCGACATCGCCGACGATCCGGCGCTTGAATCGCGCTTCGGATCATGGGTCCCCGTCCTGATGGCGGGTGACAGGCAGCTTTGCCATTACTTTCTCGACCCGGGCGCGGTTCGTGCCTACTTGGCTGATATCCGATAGAATCGCGCCTTTCCGGACCGAGCCTAGGGTGCCGAAGAGGGCCTTCCTCTCCGCACCCTTTTTTCTGTGATGCAGCACGTTCGCAACTTCTCGATCATCGCCCACATTGACCACGGAAAATCCACCCTGGCGGACCGGATCATCCAGCTTTGTGGCGGATTGTCGGACCGGGAGATGGAGGAGCAGGTGCTGGACTCCATGGATCTGGAGCGGGAGCGCGGCATCACGATCAAGGCCCAGACAGCGGCACTGAAGTATCGCGCGCGCGACGGGGCGATGTATGACCTGCACCTCATCGACACGCCCGGCCACGTGGACTTCAGCTATGAGGTGTCGCGTTCCCTGTCCGCCTGTGAGGGAGCGTTGCTGGTGGTGGACGCCTCCCAGGGTGTGGAGGCGCAGACGGTGGCCAACTGCTACACCGCCATCGAACTGGGCGTCGAGGTGGTCCCGGTACTGAACAAGATCGATCTGCCGGCTGCCGACCCGGAGCGTGCGCGCGAGGAGATCGAGGACGTCATTGGCATCGATGCCAGCGAGGCCGTGCTGGCCAGCGCCAAGACCGGTCAGGGCGTGGATGACATCCTGGAGGCGGTCATCGCACGCATCCCACCTCCGGTAGGCGATCCGCAGGCAGCGCTCAAGGCGCTGATCATCGACTCATGGTTTGACAACTACGTCGGCGTGGTGATGCTGGTGCGCGTGGTCGATGGCGTGCTCCGCCCCAAGGACCGGATTCTCCTCATGTCTGCGGGTTCCACTCACCTGTGCGAACAGGTGGGCGTGTTCACGCCCAAGTCGCAGACACGGGAACAGCTCAGCGCCGGTGACGTGGGCTTTGTGATTTCCGGCATCAAGGAACTCAAGGCGGCCAAGGTGGGCGACACGATCACCCTCGCCGATCGCCCTGCCATGGAAGCGCTGCCGGGCTTCAAGGAGATCAAGCCGCAGGTGTTTGCCGGCCTTTATCCCGTGGAGCCCAACGAATACGATGCCCTGCGCGAGTCGCTGGAGAAGCTCAAGCTCAACGATGCCTCGCTGCAGTACGAACCGGAGGTCTCCCAGGCCCTGGGTTTCGGCTTCCGCTGTGGCTTCCTCGGCCTGCTGCACATGGAAATCGTGCAGGAGCGCCTCGAGCGCGAATTCGACATGGACCTCATCACCACCGCCCCGACGGTGGTGTACCAGGTCCTCATGCGCGACGGCACCGAACTGTTGGTGGAGAACCCGGCGAAGCTGCCCGATCCTTCGAAGATCGAGGAGATTCGCGAGCCCATCATCACTGCCAAGATCTTCGTGCCCCAGGACTATGTGGGAACCGTGATCACCCTTTGCACCCAGAAGCGCGGCGTTCAGGTGAACATGACTTACCATGGACGCCAGGTGCATCTGGTCTACGACATGCCCATGGCCGAAGTGGTCATGGACTTCTTTGACAGGCTGAAGTCGGCGTCCCGCGGCTATGCCTCCCTCGACTACGAGTTCAAGGAATACCGCCCGGCCGATGTGGTGAAGCTCGACATCCTGATCAATGGTGATCGCGTCGATGCGCTCTCGGTGATCGTGCATCGCGCGAACGCGACATACCGGGGACGGGACCTGGCTTCCAAGATGCGAGAACTGATTCCGCGCCAGATGTACGACGTGGCGGTGCAGGCGGCGATCGGGTCGCACATCATCGCGCGCGAGAATATCAAGGCGCTGCGCAAGAATGTGCTGGCGAAGTGTTACGGTGGCGACATCACCCGCAAGCGCAAGCTGCTGGAGAAACAGAAGGCGGGCAAGAAGCGCATGAAGCAGGTGGGTAGTGTGGAGATTCCGCAGGAGGCCTTCCTGGCCATCCTGAAGGTGGACAAGTAATGGGAGAGGCAGTGAACTTCGCGGTCATCCTTTTCGTGCTCCTGGTGGTCACCGGCCTGGCGTGGTTTGCCGACCGTCTCGTGTTCCGCAAGCGTCGGCCCGCGGACGGGGGGGAGCCCTGGTGGGTGGAGTACGGCGCGAGCTTCTTCCCCGTGATCCTGGTGGTCTTCCTGCTGCGCTCCTTCGTCATCGAGCCCTTCAAGATCCCCTCCGGATCGATGATCCCGACCTTGCTGGTGGGCGATTTCATCTTTGTGAACAAGTTCACCTGGGGAATCCGGCTGCCCATCGTCAATACCAAAATTATCGAGATGAATGAGCCCAAACGGGGCGACGTAATGGTCTTCCGCTATCCGGAGAATCCCTCGCTGGACTATATCAAGCGCGTGGTGGGTTTGCCGGGCGATACGATTGAGTACATCAACAAGCATCTGCTGATAAACGGCAAAGAGATCCCGCATCGGCGCGTTCAGGACTATCTTCACCGGGAACGGCTCTATTTCTCTCCGCAGTATGTCGAGCAGCTCGGCGAGAAGGACCATGCGATCCTGGTGGAGGACGACTCGCCGGCGTTCGTTCCCCACAGCTCGCAATTCCCCTTCAAGGACAACTGCCACTACAATAGCGACGGACTGCGCTGCCAGGTACCGAAGGGCCACTTCTTCGTCATGGGCGACAACCGTGATGCAAGCAGCGACAGCCGGGTCTGGGGGTTTGTCCCCGAGCACAACATCGTAGGCCGGGCGTTCCTGATCTGGTTCAATTTCAGCGATCTCAAGCGCGTCGGCGGCTTCAGCTAGGATCGGACGGAAGACATGGGTCATCAGCGTGGGCTCGGCCTCGTCGGCGTGATCTTCGTGGGTGCCGTTCTGGCACTGCTTGCCATTGTTGCGATGAAGGTATTTCCCGCGTACATGGAGTACTTCGCGATCCGCAAGAATGTCAGTGCGCTTGCCCGCAGCGATGAGGCCCGCGCCTCCAATCCTGCAGAACTGCGCAAGCTGTTCGATCGGCGCGCCGATGTCGAGGACATCCGGTCGATTCGGGGCCGGGATCTGGACATCACCCGCGAGCAGGACGGGGCGATGATCGCCTTCGCCTACGACCGGCGCATTCACCTCTTCGATAATGTCGATCTCTGCGTGACCTTCGAGGGACGCGCCTCTGGCGGCAAGCCCGGCGCCGTCCGCTGATCGCCGATGGATACCGGTTCCCTGGAGCGCGCCCTCGGATACCGCTTCGCCAATCCCCAACTGCTCGTCCAGGCGCTCACCCATCGCAGTTTCGGATCTCCGCATAATGAACGGCTGGAGTTCCTCGGCGACAGCGTGCTGAACTTTGTCGTTGCCTGGGAGTTGTTCCGGGAGTTCGAGCGATCGCGGGAGGGTGACCTTTCGCGCCTGCGCGCCAGCTTGGTGCGGCAGGAAACCCTGCACCGCCTGGCCGACGCCCTGCAACTGGGCAATTTCCTCGCACTCGGCGAGGGGGAGTTGAAGAGCGGCGGATTTCGGCGTCCCTCCATCCTGGCCGACGCTCTGGAGGCGATCTTCGGCGCCGTGCTGCTCGATGGCGGCTTCGAGGCGGCGCGCTCTGCGGTGTTGCGGCTCTATCAGCCGTTGCTGGAGGGTATCGACCCGCGGCAATCACTCAAGGATCCCAAGACCGCGCTGCAGGAATGGCTGCA